>JAQGLY010000092.1 GCA_028292625.1 Herbaspirillum sp.
CGGCAAAAATGACGCTGACCGTCCTGGCGGCGGCGTAGGTGGCCTCGAACGCCAAAGCGCAGGAACCATGGCAGACCCGGACGTGGCCGGACCTGAAGGCCTAAACGCAAGCCCGCGCCGACCGTAACGCTTATCCTCTGACCGGCCTGAAGCCGGATGATGTGCGCGAAGCGCTGTCGCATATCGGCAGTCTTGATCGCGACCAGTGGGCGGCCGCCTGGATGGCCATCGGCGACCGTTACCAGGCGCGCGCCGAAAGCGAACTCGCCACCAATCCCGCCGCCGCGCGCGATGATTATCATTCGGCCTGGTCGTATTACGCATTCGGGCGCTGGCCGTCTCCCAATTCGCCGGGCAAGAAACGCTCCGCGGCCAAGGCGCAGGCAGCCTTCCTGGCTTACGGACAACTGCTTGAACCGAAAATCGAGGTGTTGCGGATTCCATTCGAGGGCAAGGAAATCGTCGCGTATCTGCAAAAGCCGGCCAGCGGCCCCAAACCGCCGATCGTGCTCGATATCGGCGGCGTGGATGAATGGAAGGATGCCGGCGCCGACGATGGCCGCGCCTTTCTCAAGGAGGGCATCGCCGACGTAGCGGTGGACATGCCGGGCACCGGCGAGGCGCCGCTGCAAGGGCGCCCCGGCACCGAGCGCATGTATTCGCGCCTGATCGATTACCTGCTCACGCGCAGCGATCTGGACGGTAGCCGCATTGTGGTGCGCGGCGTCAGCTGGGGCAGCTACTGGTCGGCACGGGTCGCCTATGCCAACGCCGGCAGGCTGAAAGGCGCGGTATTCCAGAGCGGCGCGGTGGATGCGTATTTCAGCCGCGGCTGGCAGGATAAGGCCCTGCACACCAAGGAATACCTGTTGGATTTCGTGCCGTCCCGCCTGTACATTCTGGACCAGCCGTCGGTCGAGGCGATGCTCGATTTCATGCCGACCATGTCATTGAAGCCGCTGCTGGACAAACCCACCCCGCCGATGCTGGTGATTGGGGGCGTGCACGACTCGCAGAATCCGTTTTCCGACTTGTTGCTGCTACTGCAATCGGGCAGTCCGAAATACGCGTGGCTCAATCCCGAGGGCGGTCATATGGGCCGTTCCAAGACCATGGACGACGGCAAGATTTTCGATCAGGTTACCTTGCCATGGATTGTGGATAGGCTGAATGGGCGTTAAGCGAGCCCGGGACGCAATTTTCCGTCGGCAATAGCGGCGGCCGCGAGATCGATATTCCGGGCGGCCGGCCTGGCATAAAAAACGACAGCCTCGGCTGTCGTTTTTGCGTTGCGTATCGCTCCAGGCGCTCAGTGAAAGATCTTCATCAGCAGCGTCGCCAGAACGATCATCGCCGCGCCGCCGATGCGCGTGGATATCTGCGCAAAGGGCATCAGGCCCATTCTGTTCGAGGCGGAAAGGATCGCGACGTCGCCGGTGCCGCCCAGGCCGCTATGGCAGGCGGTGACGATCGCGGATTCCACCGGATACATTTTCAGCCAGGCGCCGACGAAAAAGCCGGAGGCAACCATCGCCGCGACCGTGGTGGCGCAAATGATGAAGTAGCCGGGGGTGAAGGCTTTGACCAGATCGTTCCAGGACGTGAAAAGCGTGCCCAGTCCCACCAGGATCGCGAACGTCAGGTTGGCCGACATGAACCTGTACATCTGGTACGCGCCGAGTTCCATCTTCGCGGGAATGATTTTGCTCACCTTCAGCAAGGCCGCGCTGATGATCATCAGGATCGGGCCCGGGATGCCGGTATACGGAGCAAGCAGCGAACCCAGGATGAAAAACGCGCAACCGATCAGCAGACCCGCTCCCATCAAGCTCAGATCGATCGGCTTGTCGGCGCCTTGCTCTCTGAGCAGTTCGCGGTCTTCGCCGGTCTTGATCAGGATGCCGTCGCCATTGACGCTGGGATATTTTTCGCCGATGCGCTTGAGCAGCCCGCTCGCCAGAATCGCCACGACGTTGCCCAGCAGCGCGGCGGGAACCAGCATGGCGACGAGTTCAGCCTGAGGCTTTCCGAGGATCTCCGAGTACGCGATGGAAAGCGGCAAAATCCCTTCGCCGATGCCGCCGCCGACGATCGGCATGACGATGTAAAAGAAGGTGTGATGAGGGTCGTAGCCGAACAGCAGCCCGACCGCGATGCCGGCGGCGACGGCGCCCGCGGTGCCGACCAGCAGCGGAATGAACATGCGCATGAAGCCCTGCACCAGTATCTTGTGGTTCATGCCCAGGATACTGCCGGCGACCAGGCAGGCGATATAAAAATACTGCAGATTGGCCGTCTTCATGGTGGTTGTAATGGCTTTCAGCATTTCCGGATCCATCACTTTGTACCCTACCATCGCCGAGGGGACGAACATGCACAGGATCGCGGTGCCGCCGATACTCTTCAATACCGGCACTTTGCTGCCGATTTCTCCGAGCAGAAAGCCCATCAGCATCAGCACCGCGAAGCCGACGATAATGTCGTTGGGCAGCTTCTTGTTCAAGGCTGCGGCGATGGTGATCAGCGAGATGACCAGGTACATCGGCAACGGCAGCGGCCCGACCTTGTAATTGAGCAGTTTGTTCCAGACACTCTGCTGCTCTAGCGCCGGGTTGATAATCGTTGTTTCCATTTCGTCTCCCTTTAGAAAAATTGCGCGGTCTATTTGTTGTCACTGACGCACAATGCGTAACAGTCCTTTTTAGCCGCCTGAAAATGCTGCTGCGTGAGAAAGCCGGTCTTTGCCGGCTTATTGTGTATCAGCCGGAATGCCTGGCCCGCATGCTGAGCCGTACCCGGGTCTTGAGCGCGACGTCCTTGAGCCAAGGGCGCTGCTGCCAATGCGATGCCGAAAACGCCAGAATCTTTTGGTTGAGCGTGAGCGAGGCGCCGATCATGTCCAGGCCTTCCAGGAACATGCGGCGATGGCGTTCGGTCAGCGAAAAAGCCGCCTGGTGACTATGGCTGCGCACCGTCATCGTTTCCAGGTCCACCGCAATTCGATTGGTGGATGGATCGGCCGCATCGGCCAGGATACGCTGCACGTCCGCTTCGTCAAGCACGATCAGCAGCAGTTGATTATTCATGGCGTTGCCATAAAAAATCTCGCCGAAGCTCGGTGCGATGACCGCCTTGATGCCGAATTGCTGCAGACCCCATACCGCATGTTCCCGGCTCGATCCGCAACCGAAATTGGGGCCGCCGATCAACACCGCCGCACCGGCATAGCCCGGCTGGTTAAGCACGCAATTTTCACGCGGCTGGCCGTGCTCGTCGAAGCGCAGGTCGTACAGCAGTCCTTTATCCAGACCGGCTTTATCGATGATGCGCAAGAATTGCTTGGGCATGATCTGGTCGGTATCCAGATTGGCGATCGGCAGCGGCGCAGCGATGCCTTGAATCAGTTTTGTATCAGACATGAGAGGTTTCCAGTTTCCGTACGTCGGTGATATATCCGGTGATCGCGGCCGCCGCGGCCATGGCCGGACTCATCAGGTGGGTGATGCCGCCGCGCCCTTGACGTCCTTCAAAATTGCGGTTGGTGGTGGATGCGCAGCGCTCGCCGGGCGCGAGCACGTCGTCATTCATCGCCAGACACATCGAGCAGCCGGGCCGGCGCCATTCAAAGCCGCTTTCCATCAATATCGCGGCGAGGCCTTCCTGCTCTGCCTGCAGGCGCACCGCGCCTGACCCTGGAACCACCATGGCGCGCACCGACGACGCCACCTTGCGTCCGCGCACCACCTCGGCGACTGCCCGCAGGTCTTCGATGCGCGCATTCGTGCAGGAACCGATGAAGACGCGCTGCACCGCGATGCCCTCCATCGCCATTCCGCTTTTGAGCCCCGTATAGCGCAGAGCCTGTTCGAGCGCGGTGCGCGCCGTGGCGTCAACGGCCGATTCCGGCAATGGCACCGCGTCGTCGATCGCAACCGCCTGATCGGGGCTGGTTCCCCATGTGACAAAGGGAGCGACAGCGGCGGCGTCGAAACGGTATTCCCGCTCGAAGCGGGCGCCCGGGTCGCTGCGCAACGCGGCCCAGTCCGTCGTGCAGCGGTCGATCATTTCACCCTCGATGTCCGCTGCGCGCTCCAGCACATAGTGGAGCGTCTTTGCATCGGGCGCGATCAGCGCGCCGCGAGCGCCGGCTTCGACCGCCATGTTGCATAAGGTCATGCGGGCTTCGATCGACAATTCATCGATCGCCATGCCGGCGAATTCGACTGCATAACCGCGTGCGCCCTGTGCGCCGATGCGGCTGATGATGTACATGATGAGGTCTTTGGCGGTGGTGCCTGAAGGCAGCGAACCATCGATTCTGATGCGCATGTCCTGCGCCACGCGATATACCAGGGTCTGGGTGGCCAGGACATGCTCGACTTCCGAAGTCCCGATGCCGAAACCCAGGGCGCCGAGCGCGCCATATGTGGTGGTATGGCTGTCGCCGCACAGCACCACCATGCCGGGCCGGATCATGCCGTGTTCCGGCGCGATGACGTGTTCAATGCCTTGCAATGCATCGTTGGTATCGAAAAGCGCAATGCCGTGCTCGGCGCAATTTTTCGCCAGATTGGTCGCTTGCAGGGCCGACGGCACATCCTGAATCACGCGGAACTGCACGGGATGCGTGGGGATAATATGATCGACCACCGCCATTTGCTGGGTGGGAACCGCGACCTCGCGTCCCTGCGCCTTCAGTCCGGCGAAAGCCTGCGGACTGGTGTACTCATTCATGATGTGCAAGTCGGCGTAAAGCAGGACGTTTTGCGCATCGAGCCGGGTCACCGTATGCGAATCGACCAGTTTTTGATAAAGGGTGTGCGCCATGTTTCTTTAATCCTCTGAACAGCTGTCCATCGACGGACAACGACTGGCGAGAGTTTAGCAACTTGATCCAGGTTCATAATACAATCTCGTTTCACCTATTATTTAATTTAACTTACTAATCGATTTACATGGATGCGATTTCGGACCTGGATTTTTTCGTGCAGCTCGTCAAGCAGGGAAGCCTGGTGGCGCTGGCCAGAGAGCTCGGCGTGACGCCGCCGGCGATCAGCTCGCGGCTGTCGCAACTGGAAAAAAGGCTGGGAGTCAGACTGCTGAACCGCACCACCCGGCGGCTGAGCGTGACGCACGAAGGAGAGTTGTATCTGGCGACCGGTTCCCGCCTGTTGGCCGATCTGCAGGAACTTGAGCGCGCCATTTCCAGCAGCCGCGCGGTGCCGAAGGGACTGCTGCGCGTCAACGCCACTTTCGGATTCGGCCGGCGCCATATGGCGCCCGCCATCATCGAGTTCGCGCGGCGCTATCCGGAAGTGGAAGTGCAACTGGAGCTGACCGACCGCGCAGTCAATCTGGCCGACAAGGCCTTCGACGTCGGGATCTGGTTCGGGACGGTGCCGGATTCGCGCATGGTCGCGCGCAAGATTGCCGGCAACCGGCGGCTGTTATGCGCCTCGCCCGCCTACCTGAAAAAAGCCGGCGTTCCCGCCACGCCGCACGATTTGCAGGCGCATCAGTGCATCATCCTGCGCGAAAGCGACGCCGCCTACGGCACCTGGCATCTGACGCGAGGCAGCAAGCGCGAAACCGTCAAAGTCCGCGGCGCGCTAAGCACAAACGATGGCGAAACCGCATTGCTGTGGACGCTGGCCGGGTTCGGCATTCTGATGCGTTCCGAGTGGGACGTACAGGCGCATCTGCAATCGGGCCATCTGGTTCCCATATTGGAAGACTGGACGTTACCGGTCGCCGATGTATTCGCCGTTTATCCTGAACGCATGAATCTTTCGGCGAAAGTAAGCGCGTTTATCGACTTTCTCAGCGACTGGTTCGGTGCGAAGCCGGATTGGAGCGATGACGGCGGGCCGGCCAGGCTTCGCCATGGGCAGCAGGGAATAACAAGCACAGGAGTTCGACCATGAATCGATACGTGATCCTTAAACGCGAAGCGGCCGCCCCGGCAGGAACCCGAGGTCCAGGCGTCGAATTGTTCCGCACCGGAAAAGGACCGTCGACACTGTCGGTCGAAAGCGTTCCGGATCACGCCGTCGCCGAGCTCAATGCCGACCCTCACGTCGAAGCGGCGCCAACGATGCCCACGCGCTTGATTCAACCGCTAGCCTCCGAACATGCCGAGTTGAGCGCCAACTGGGGTGTCGCGGCGGTCAAGGCGGACCAGAGTCGTTATACAGGCATGGGCGTGACCGTCGCGGTTCTGGACACCGGTATCGACAAAACGCACCCTGCTTTCGCAGGCGTCGGTCTGATCGAGAAGGACTTCAGTGGCCACGGCGATGGCGACCGCCTGGGACATGGGACGCACTGCTCGGGGATTATTTTCGGTCGCGATATCGATGGGCAACGCATTGGCGTGGCCCGGGGAGTGGAACGCGCGCTTATCGGCAAGGTGCTGGGAGATGATGGCGCAGGGCAATCGAGCATGGTCTTTGAAGCGCTCACTTGGGCGATGCACGAGAAGGCGGACATCATTTCCATGTCGCTCGGTTTCGATTTCCCGGGGATGGTGGTCAAATTGACTTCGGAAGGCTGGCCCGTCGATCTTGCGACCTCAACGGCGTTGGAAGCGTACAGGGGCAACCTGCGCATGTTCGATGCCATTATGGCCGTTCTGAAGGCCCAGTCCGCCTTCGGCGTATCCCCGTTGGTGGTCGCGGCGGCAGGCAATGAAAGTCGTCGCGAAATGAACCGTGAATATCGCATCGCCGCGTCCCTTCCCGCCGCGGCCGACAATGTCGTTTCAGTCGCGGCGGTCGGACGTGCCGGCGAAAACTATACCGTTGCCAACTTTTCCAATATTTTTGCCTCCGTGGCGGCACCCGGCATGGATATCGCATCGGCATGGCCGGGCGGTGGTTTGCGCACCCTGAGCGGAACCAGCATGGCCTGCCCCCACGTGGCGGGGGTCGCTGCACTGTGGTGGGAAGCACTTCGGGGCGCCAAGCGCAAACCGAGCGCCAAGAACGTCACGGCGCGACTGCTCGCCAAAGCGCGCAGCGATGTGTTTGTCAAAGACATTGATGAAGCGGATGTTGGCCAAGGCATCGTTACCAGCCCGTTAACCGGCGTGCGATAGCGCCCCTGGCAGATAGCGCGCGACAGATTCGGCAATCCGCGGAAATTGCCCAGATCGCCAAGTCCACTTGCGCAAGGCGCTTGGCAAGATGCCGATCCGTCGCGCTACCGCCGTTATGCCGCCGCGATGTTCAGACCGGCGACAAAATCCTCCTCCGGGATCGCATCGGACGGATGCGCGCTGCGCGCACTGTAGTAGTCACGGTAGAGTTTGAATTCTTCGAGCACGCGGCGCAGTTCGGCGACGGTCTTGTCATGAAGGTCGACGCGGACATCGGTTTCCGGAAAGTCGAGCCGATCGACCACGCGTATCCACGCGGAGCGCTCGGGACGCGGGACGCCTTTGGACATCTGGCCTCCGGCGTCGCGCCCGCCTTCCAGCGCCATCATCAGGCGATCCTCCAGCGGCGCATCGGGGTCCTTGAGGAAACCGGAAACGATGCCCGCTACTGTCTGCGGACCGGCCAGGCCGTTGCCGTAAGCGGCATAGTAGGGACCGACCGCGTGGCCGGCCCACAGGCCGCATCCCGAGCCGGTGTGCGCCACGACGTTGTTCTCCCGGTCGATGATGCCAAACTGGCGGTATGCGAAGTCCGGATCGTCAGCCTCCAGGATGCGCATGATGTGCTGGGGCGTCTGACCCTGGGCGAGCATATTCAGCGCGAGTGGATCGACATATCGCAGGTAGAAGGCCTGCGATTTGCTGACGCCGACGTTGGGGCGCACGCTCTCGTAGCGGCGGCCGCAGGCCATCGAAAAGGTAGTTGAACCTACGCCGAACTTACCGGTGCGCGGGCAGCGAGCGATGATCGAGTAAGTCATGCGGTCTCCTTCTGTTTCTTCAGCATGTCGGCGAATTCCATGGACGGAATCGCGTTACGCGGGTTACGCGCACGCTCTTCGTAGTAGGCGATCGATGGTTTGTAGTCGGTGTAAATTCGGCGCAATTCGGTAATGGCGCTATCGTGCAGATCGACACGCAGATCCACTTCGTTATAAGTACGGTTAGCCCAGACGACCATGGCCGCCGAACGCTCGGGCAGACGGCCTTTGGCGCCGACCATGCCGCCCGCGTCCCGAGCCGCCTCCAGTGCGGCAAGCAGCTGCTCGTCGAGTCCGGCATCCGGCAGCGCTTCGAAGCCCGCAGCGAGCGCGTCCACCACCTGCTGCCCGGCCAGCCCGTCGCCGAATGCGACATAACCTTTGCCGATGCGATGGCCGGCCCACTCGCGCAGCTTGGTTCCGGCATGCACAACCGCATTATTTTCGCGATCGACGATCGCAATCTGGCGGTGCTCGCTTTCGGGATCATTACTGATGAGTTCAGCCAAGGTTTGGCCCGCGGTATGCCCCTGCGCCAGCAGGTTGAGGGCGAGATAGCTATTGCGCGGATTCGGAAAACCCTGCGTCAGCGTGACGCCCGTGTTCGCACGGACCGCCCCATCGCAGAAGCGACCGATTGCAATCGAATAACTGGCTATGCCGATACCGAATTGTCCTGTGCGCGGACAGCGGGCAATGATGGAATAAGTCATTGGAGTCCTTGGTTTTTGTTAGTGGAAAATGCGAGCATATCCGAAAAATGTGAATTTTGCATGCAAAATTGGAGGTGAAGCCCTAGGGCGGAGGCAGTCAAAAAAGCGGCGCTCATGCACCACAGATGTGCGATAAACTCCGCTTGCGTCTTTCGATCTTTGCATTCAAAATACATTTCGATGGCACGCAATTTGCTTGACCCAGTGGTGCGCCGCGCGGTATCGCGCGGCGCTCGTGCATTTCGCATCAACCTGCTGCTCCTGTAGCACGCAGGTGGACTTTTTGGGAAAGAAACCTCACATGTTGAATCACAGCACGATCGTCAAGGCGGCCACCCTCAGCGTTTTTTTGATGCTGGCCAGCGTTCTTTCAAGGCCTGCGCACAGTCAAGATTACCCCAAGAAACCCATCCGCATGATTGTTGCGGCGGCGCCTGGCGGCGCCAACGATATTCTCGGCCGCATGGTCGCAAGGCGCATGACAGAGGCACTTGGCCAATCGGTCATCGTTGACAACCGCGGGGGCGCTGGAGGTTCCCTCGCCGCCGAATTTGTGGCGAGATCGGCCGCGGACGGCTACACCCTGTTGAATGCGACGAATTCCGTGGTGGTGAATCCCTCGCTGAATCCCGAGGTCAGCTATACGCTGAAGGATCTTGTCCCGGTCACGGAGTTCGCCAACTTTCCGCTCATCATCACCGTAAACCCTTCGGTGCCGGCGAACAACTTGCAAGAGTTGGTTGCGCTGGCGAAGAAACGCGGGGGCCTTAGCTACGGCTCAACCGGGATCGGCTCGCTCAATCACTTGACTGGGGTCTTGCTCAACAACGTTGCAGGAATTAACAATGTGCATATCCCGTACAAGGGAGCGGGGCCGCTGACGAATGCGATCGTGGCGGGCGAGGTTCAAATCGGAATTACGACCGTGTTTTCCGCCGCTCCCTATATCCGTAGCGGACGCATGCGAGCGATCGCGGTCACCAGCTCAAAGCCGTCACTCACTCTGCCCGGTGTGCCCACGGTGGCGTCGGTCTATCCGGGGTTCGAGACCAACATTTGGCATGGCTACTTTGTCCCTGCGGGTACGCCGCCAGCCGTCGTTGCGATTCTGCAGCGGGAAATCGCCAAGGCGCTAGCGTCGCCCGAGATACGTGACGCGCTTGTAAATGGCGGCGCGGAAGCCGTCGGCGATACGTCGGCGGATTTCACCGCCATTGTTGGGAAAGACGCCGAAAAGTACGGAAAACTTGTAAAGAGCTCTGGCGCCAAGGCCGAGTAGTGGATTTGGCCTGTTGATGATCGAATGGGAGCAGGCTCTGATTGCCTGTTTCGATCATTATTTGGCGCTGGAAGACCGTTGTCGGACCCATTGCGATAACGGTATGATTGTCCGCCAATTTTATGGCAAAAAAATGATTTTATTCACCGAAAGGGCCACATGAGCATTGTTCGTCACAAATCCAACAAATTCCTTTCCGGCGCCGTTGAAGCCAATGGCATGGTGTATGTTGCCGGCATGACTGCTGACACCTTGCCTGCATCTGTAACAGTGCAGACAACCGAAGTGCTGGCCAAGATCGACGCGTTACTGGCCGCAGCGGGAAGCAACAAGTCGAAGATTGTTTCAGCCACGATCTGGGTCACTGACATACGTTTTCGCGACGAAATGAACGAAGTTTGGATTGCCTGGGCCGATCCGGCCAACTTGCCGGCGCGGGCCTGCATAACGGCGCAACTCAACAATCCACTCATGTCCGTGGAAATTGCAGTCATCGCAGTGAAGTAGAGGAACCTGGAGGGGAGGAGCTTCCCTCCGCCCTTCCCTGGCTCAGAGATTGGCGATGAGCCAAGCCGAATGAGAGCAACATTCTTCCCTTGGCTGCAAAAAAAGAAAGAATATTATTCTTTCACTCCCACTAGATGGTATTGAGGAAGCGCGGCTCCGAACTTCCTCCTGCATCTTGATAGTTGCAACTACCTAGCGAAAAATAGTAACTTGCAAATTGATAGTTACTGGTCTATGATGGCTTCATTACTGCTCGGCTGACGCCGAACACCATCAGAAATCAAGCGCCAATCACCTCCTGTTGTTGGCGTCCGCTGGGAAAAAACATGTGGAACCCGCGTGCACTGTTGTTCAGTTTGAACTGCTATCTGGCGGTGATGCTGGCGCTGTTCGTCGCGTTCAGTTTTGCGCTTCCCAATCCCTGGTGGGCCGCGCTGACGGTCTTCATCACTAGCCGCCCGGCCATCGGCGGCGGCATCTGGGCCGTGGCGGCATACCGCCTGGCCGGCACCTTGCTCGGCATGGGCGCGGCGCTCGTCATTATTCCCAACCTGGTCGACGCACCCGAATTGATGATCGTGGCGCTGGCGGCCTGGGTTGGCTTATGCACCTTCATCTCGCTGCTGGACCGCTCGCCGCGCAGCTATGCATTCGTGCTTGCCGGCTATACCACCACGCTGGTCGCCTTGCCGTTGGTGGACGACCCGGTCAACCTGTTCAATACTGCCGTGTACCGTTCGGAAGAGGTCCTGATCGGCGTCCTCAGCGCGGCGCTGATGCACAACCTGATCTTCCCGCGAAGCATGGAAGGCGTGATGCTGGCCAAACTGAATGCGACCATGAAGGACGCGGCAGGCTGGATCGCGGGAGCGCTGCACGGCACGCCGGAACATGCGGAGCGGCTCGCGCGGCGCCGGCTGGCCGCTGACATCAGCGAGCTGACAGTGATGGCATCGAACTGGCGCTTCGAGCCATTGCGTGTGCGCGCCGGTTCGAAAGTGAGCCGAGCGCTGGAAGAGCAACTGGCGGCCCTGCTGCCGCTGCTCACGGCGGTGGAGGACCGGGTGCTGGCGCTGGGCGGGATCGAGGCGCTCGAGCCGGCGCTGAAAGCCTTGCTCGGCGAGGCAGGCGACTGGGTCGGCGACGGGCAGTCGGTTGACGCCGGACGCGCCGAATCCTTGCTGCAGGCGTGTGCGGCGCTCACTCCCAGGAGCGGGCCCGGAGCGAGCGAGATTGAACTGCTCACGCTGAACCTGATGCTGCGGCTGGGACAACTGATCGTCGCCTGGCGCGATTGCAACGAACTGGCCGGCTTGCTGCGCACGCCCGCGCACAGGCCGTCGGCCCGCCTTGCCGATGTGATTGCCGCGGCCGGCCACCGCATCCTGCACACCGACCCGGTGCTGGCCTTGTGGTCAGGACTGACCGCGGTGCTGACGATCGTGTGCTGCGGCGCGTTCGCGATGGTACTGCAATGGCCTCCCGGCATCATCGCGGTCGGCATCGCCAGCCTTTTGTGCACCCTGTTCGCGGCGATGGATGATCCCACCCCCGTCCAATCCGTGTTCCTGACCTGGGCGTTGGTCGCGATCCCGATCGCGGCAGTGTACGTCTTCATCGTGCTGCCGGAGGCAGACGGCTTTGCCGAACTGGCGCTGGCGCTGTTGCCGCTGCTGACGGCGATCGGCTACTTCATGCTGATCCCCAAATATATGCTGCGCGCGTTCTCACTGGCGCTGCTGGTGATGGCGCTGATCGGCTTGCAGCCGGCCCAGCGTCCCGACTTCATCGGCTTTGCCAACCTGTCCCTGGCCGCCTTCATCGGTACGCTTATCGCGATGCTGGTCACTAAACTGGTGCGCGTGATCCACCCCGATGTCAGCGCCCGGCGCCTGGTGCGGGCCGGCTGGAACGAACTGGCGCGGGTGTCTTCCGGCGCGCATCGCCCACGCCGCGAGCAGTTCGCCACGCTGATGTTGGACCGCATGACGATGCTGGCGCCCCGCCTGGCGCAGGCCAGGTCGGACCGCTGGCTGCCGCTGGTCGATACGTTGGCCGACCTGCAAATCGGCGTCAACCTGGTCGACCTGCTGGAAGCGGCAAAGGCCCTGCCGCGAGATAGCCAGCCGCGCGTCCAGCACCTGCAACGGCAGCTCGCATCGTATTTCCTTGCACGTTCGCGCCAGCTGGCCCGAGCCACAGCCGTGGCGCGCCCGCCGCCGCTGGCGGAACTGGACGAGGTGGTGCATGCCTTGCTGGCGAGCGCGCCGTCGCCGCAGCGCGAGCACGGCCTTGGCGGCGCGGCCGGTTTGCGGCGCAACCTGGCGACCAGCAAATTCATTTTTCAAGAAGGAGACGCAGTGTGATCGGAGCAATCAATATGTTCGGCGTGTTCGTCGATGCGGCGCTGTTCTCCGCGATCCTGGCAGCGATCCTGCACCTGGCTTGCCGTCCGTTGCTGATGCGGGTCGGTTTTTACACCTGGGTGTGGCATCGCAGCCTGGTCGACCTTGCTATCTACGTTCTGTTATGGGGAGTTGTCAGCGCCGCACTCCCGGCCATCGTAACGGCGCTTCCTGTTTATATTATTTGAGGCAGATATGAAAATTGCATTCGTGGGCAAGGTGGTGCTGAGCGCCGCATTGGCGGCGGCGGCGCTGTGGATGCTGCACTATTTGTGGCTGCATTACAAGGAAGAGCCGTGGACGCGCGATGGCAAGGTGCGCGCCGATGTAGTGCAGGTGTCGCCCGACGTCTCCGGCCTGGTTGCCTCGGTCAATGTGCACGACAATGAAGCCGTGAAGGCCGGCCAACTGCTGTTTGTGATCGACAAACCGCGCTTTGCGCTGGCGCTCGATCAGGCCCGCTCCGCGGTCGACAACATGAACCTGCAACTCGCACAGGCGCGCCGTGAAAACAGCCGCGACAAGAACCTGGGCGAGCTGGTGTCTGCCGAGGTCAAGGAGCAAAGCACTACCCGGATCGATCAGTTACGCAACGCGCTGACCCAAGCCGAAACTACGCTCGCGCTGGCGAAACTCAATCTCGAACGCACCGAGGTACGGGCTGGCGTCGATGGCATCGTCACCAACCTGGAGCTGCATGCGGGTGAATACGCTCCCGCCGGCAAAGCCCAACTGGCGCTGATCGACAGCGCATCGACGCACGTTGTCGCCTACTTCGAAGAAACCAAAATTGCGCGCTTCAAAGTCGGCGATCCCGCGCATGTCCGCCTGATGGGGGAACGGCGCGTTCTCGACGGCCGCGTCGACAGCATTGCCGGCGCCATCGAGGATCGCGACCGCTCGTCGAGCGCCAAGCTGCTGGCCAGCGTCACGCCAACCTTCAACTGGATCCGGCTCGCGCAACGCATTCCGGTACGCATCAAAATCGACAGGGCGCCACCGGACATGCAGCTCATTGCCGGGCGCAGCGCGACGGTCGATGTCGTCCCGGCCCCGGCGCCGCGCGCCGCCGGAGCGAAATCATGAAACGGGGTCGCTATCGGCTGCTGTTCGCCGCAGCCATCGCCTTGGCCGGATGTGCGTCGCGCACAGCCGATTACCAGCGTCCGGCCGCGGCGCTGATCGCCACTCCGGCCGCCAACGGCAAATTTGTCGGCGCGGGCGGGCCGGCGTTCAGCCCCGAGCCGCCGCCGGCGAACTGGTGGCGGTTGTACCGCGATCCGGTGCTCGACAAGCTCGTCGCGCAAGCCTTGGCGGCCAATACCGACCTGCGCGTAGCATCGGCCAATATCGCGCGCAGCGTAGCGCATTTCGACGTGGTCGACGACGCGCGCCAGCCGCAGACCGCCCTGTTGGCCGCGCCGTCGTTCGGCCGCCGTTCGGCCGAAGAGGAATTACGGCCCGGCAAGCCGCTGGACAATCACTTCACCTATGGCGCCGGCGCATCGGTGTCCTACCAAGTCGACATGTTCGGCCAAGTTGCGCGCGCCATCGAGAGTGCGCAGGCCGATGTGGCGGCGGCGCGCGCGGCGTACGACACCGTGCGCATCACGGTGGTCGCCGAGACCACCCGCGCCTATCTCGAGGCGTGTAACACCGAGCGCGAAATCGGCGTCGCCGAACACTCGATCGCGCTGCAGCGCGAGAGCGGGACACTGGTGCAGAAACTGCAGCATGCGGGCCGCGGCATCTCGTTCGATGTGAGCCGCGCAGATGCACAGCTCGACCAAGTGCGTGCTTCGCTGCCGCCGCTGCAGGCGCAGCGCCAGCTGGCGCTGTATCGCCTGGCCGTACTGACCGGACGCCCGCCGGCGGACATGCCTGCGCTGCAGGGAGCATGCGTGCAAGCGCCCGGCCTGGAGCAAGCGATTCCCGTCGGCGACGGCGCCGAGCTCCTGCGGCGCAGGCCCGACGTCCGGCGCGCCGAAGAAGAGCTGAAGTCGGCGCATGCGCGCATCGGCGTGGCCACCGCCGAGCTCTACCCGAAAATCACGCTGGGCGCCTCGTTCGCCTCGGTCGGGCTGACGGAAAGCTTCCTGAAAGCGGACACGTTCAAGTTTTCGCTCGGACCCCTGATCTCGTGGCAGTTCCCGAACCGCGCCAAGGCGCGCGCATCGATTCGCGACGCGCAGGCGCAGAGCGATGCGGCGTATGCCCGTTTCGACGGTACAGTGCTGGCGGCCTTGCGTGAAACCGAGAGTGCGCTGACGGTGTATGCGCGTGACCTCGACCGCCGCGCACTGCTGCGGTCGGCGCAGCGCAACGCCGGCAAGGCCGCGCAGGATGCGGAGCTGCTGTTTCAGGCCGGCCGCCATGGCTACCTGCCGGTACTCGACGCGAACCGCAGCCTGCTTGCCGTTGACCAGGCGTTGGCTGGCGTCGAGAGCAAGATCGCGGCCGATCAGGTGCAGGTCTTCCTGGCGCTAGGCGGCGGCTGGGAAGAAACAAACGCAGCGCCGGCACTTGCGGCGTCCCATCAATAACACCAGAGCAGACATGGACACGGCAAAAATCCTTTTTCACGACGATGTGCAGGTCGGCCAGGCATTCAGCACCGGCAGCTACCAGCTGCAGCAAGCCGAGATCCAGAGTTTTGCGGCGCATCACGATCCGCAGCCGTTTCACCTCGATCCCGAGCAGGCAAAGCACACCCTGTTCGGCGGCCTCGCCGCCAGTGGCTGGCAAACCGCGGCGATCACGATGAAGCTGATGGTCGAGGGCGGACTCCCGCTGGCCGGCGGCATGATCGGCGCTGGATGCGAACTGAGCTGGCCCGCACCTGTGCGTCCCAGTGATATCCTGCACGTTGAAGGCGAAGTCGTAGCGGTGACGCCGGCAACACCTGGCCGCAAGCGCGGCATGGTGACGATGCGCGCCGAGACGAAAAATCAGGACGGTACGGTGGTGCAAATCATGGTGGCGACACTGGTGGTGCAGCGCCGCCCCGAATCAAGCGATCAGGTATAAATTCAAAATGAAACGTACAGATTTTTCTTTCATGCCCTGCCCCATTGCCCGCGGTCTCGGCAAGGTTGGCGAGTGGTGGAGCATCCTGATTATGCGCGATGCCTTTTACGGCATGACCCGCTTCGACGAGTTCGAAAAGAGCCTGAGGATTGCGCCCAACATGCTCACACGCCGGCTTGCCGATCTGGTCGAAGGGGGCCTGATGGAGCGCCGTCAATATCAGGACCGGCCGGCCCGCTACGAATACATCCTGACCAAGGCCGGCCGTTCGTTCAAACCCGTTTTGCTGGCCTTTATCGCGTGGGGCAACGAGAATTTCTCGCCGGAAGGGGCCTCCCTTCTGCTCGTCAACCGAGCAACCGGCAAGGCAGCCGATCCACTACTGATCGATGCCAACACAGGGCTACCGCTGAGCGACGAATACTATGTGTTCGGACCGGGGCCGGCCGCCAGCGACAATATGCGCCTGCGGTTGGAGAACGCGTCGGAGCGCGACGAATCCGGTCATAAAGGTGATCGAAGCGAAACGGACAGATTGAAAAAAGCAGGGTCGTGAAATATGGGCATTCATGTGCTCTGCCGGCGCAGGCTGATTCGCTCGACGTCGCGACAAAGGAGCGCCCAAAAGAGATGTGCCATCCTTGAAGACCAGATGAGGCCCCGAACAACCTCAAATCACTCCCACTCAATCGTCGCCGGCGGCTTCCCCGAAATGTCATACACCACCCGGTTAATGCCGCGGACTTCATTGATCACGCGGTTCGACACCTTGCCCAGCAACTCATGCGGCAGATGCGCCCAGTGCGCGGTCATGAAATCCTGCGTCTGCACCGCGCGCAGCGCCACCACATATTCGTAAGTGCGGCCGTCACCCATCACGCCCACCGATTTGACCGGCAGGAACACCGCAAACGCCTGGCTGGTCAGGTCGTACCAGGATACGCCGTCGGCATCCTTGGTCTTGCGCAGTTCGTCGATAAAAATCGCATCCGCGCGACGCAGCAGGTCGGCGTATTCCTTTTTCACTTCGCCCAGAATCCGTACGCCCAGGCCGGGGCCGGGGAACGGATGGCGATACACCATCGCATGCGGCAGCCCCAGCGCGACGCCCAGCGCGCGCACTTCGTCCTTGAACAATTCGCGCAGCGGTTCCAGCAATTGCAGATTCAATGTTTCCGGCAGGCCGCCGACGTTGTGGTGGCTCTTGATGGTGTGGCCTTTTTTACCCTTGCCCGCGCTTTCGATCACGTCCGGATAGATGGTGCCCTGCGCCAGCCATCTGGCGTTCTTCAGCTTGGCCGATTCGACCTGGAATACTTCGACGAATTCGCGTCCGATGATCTTGCGCTTGGCTTCCGGGTCCGTGACGCCGGCCAGGTGGCCCATGAACTGGTCGGTGGCGTCGACGTGAATGACCTTGACGCCCAGATGGCCGGCGAACATTTCCATCACCATCTTGCCTTCGTCCAGCCGCAGCAGGCCGTGATCGACGAATACGCAGGTGAGCTGATCGCCGATGGCGCGATGGATCAGCGCCGCGGCAACGCTGCTGTCGACGCCGCCCGATAAACCGAGAATAACCTCATCGCTGCCGACTTGTTGACGAATCGATGCGACCGCTTCGGCGATGTAGTCCGGCATGTTCCAGTCGGCCTTGCAGCCGCAGATTTCGTGCACGAAGCGGCCCAGCATGGCCTTGCCCTGCACCGTGTGCGTCACTTCCGGATGGAATTGCAGACCGTAGAAATGACGCTCTTCATCGGCCATCGCGGCGATC
>JAQGLY010000021.1 GCA_028292625.1 Herbaspirillum sp.
AAATGCCCGCGCAAGCGGGCATTTTTATTTGTGTTTATTTCTATGTCCGCTTGCGGGCATAACATTCTGCGGAGTGGAGGGAGCCGCCTGCGCGGCTCCCGGCGGGACGAGAAGGGAATCGCTTGCAAGCGATTCGGCGGCCTGCAGGATGTAGGCGAGTCCCGTCCGCTCCGCCAGAATACAAAATGCCCGCGCAAGCGGGCATTTTTATTTGTGTTTATTTCCATGTCCTTTTTATGTCCGCATGCGGACATAAATCGATATCGTTTATCAATATCCCCGGCTTTCCGTCTTCACTTCCTGCAACACCGTCGCCGCGATTTCCTCAATCGATTTGGCCGTCGACGACATCCAGCGTATGCCTTCGCGCCGCATCATTTTTTCCGCTTCATTGACTTCGTAACGGCAGTTTTCCAGCGCGGCATATTTGCTGCCGGGCCGACGCTCATTGCGCACCACCGCCAAGCGGTCGGCCGCGATCGTCAGTCCGAAAATTTTATGCTTGTAAGGCAGCAGCCCGCTCGGCAGCTTGTCGCGCTGGAAATCTTCCGGTATCAGCGGGTAATTGGCCGCCTTGATGCCGTATTGCATCGCCAGATACAAACTGGTCGGCGTTTTGCCGGAACGCGATACGCCGACCAGGATCACGTCCGCCTCCGACAGATTTTTGTTCGACTGGCCGTCGTCGTGCGCCAGCGAAAAATTGATCGCTTCGATGCGGTTTTTGTATTCCTCCGAATCGGCGGTGTTGTGACTGCCGCCTATGGTATGGCTGGCCTTGACCTGTAATTCCTGTTCCAGCGGTTCGACAAAGGTCTGAATCAGATCCATATGCTTGGCCTTGGCTGCCCGTATCACCTTGGATAGTTCGGCCTTGACCAGGGTTGAAAAGACAATCGGCATCCAACCGTCGTTGACGAAGGCCTCATTGATCTTGCGCGTGGCGTCATAGGCTTTATCCAGGGTATCGACGAAAGGCAGCCGCACCTGCTTGAAACGCAGCGGAAATTGCGTCAGCACGGAATGCCCGAAGGTCTCGGCAGTGATCCCGGTCCCGTCGGAAACGAAAAAAACAGTGCGGTTGGAGAGGGGCAAAGGGTAGGTCGGTTGAGTCATGGCGTCGCGCATAGTTGTCGGCTGTAAATATAAAAAAATATGACCTGGAGTAACAAATCGGATGCAGCCATGTAAAATGGCACGCAACGATTATTGGGTTCTAGCCGTAACGACAGAGAATAACAAAAACAAGCACCGACAAGGCAAATGTGAAGATTTCTTATCATCAAACTAGAGGTTGTTATGTCCAACGCAATACAGATGGGTGCTACCCAGGGGGCTGCTTACGTCGTCTCCTTTGAACATTTGAGAATGACCGACGTCGAGTCCGTCGGAGGAAAGAACGCTTCGCTGGGTGAAATGATCAGCCAGTTGGCCGGCGCCGGAGTACGGGTGCCGGGCGGCTTTGCGACCACGGCGCAGGCGTTCCGCGATTTTCTGGAGCACAGTGTCGACGGCGGTGCGCCGTTGGCGCAGCGTATCGCCGATCGTCTCGGCAAACTGGACGTCGAAGACGTGCGCGCGCTGGCCCTGGCCGGCAACGAGATCCGTCAGTGGATCGTCGAGACTCCGTTCCAGCCGCGCCTGGAGCAGGAAATCACCGCGTATTACCAAAAGCTGGTAGCGGATTCCACCGCCGAGATGTCGTTTGCGGTGCGTTCTTCGGCCACCGCCGAGGATTTGCCGGATGCTTCCTTCGCCGGACAGCAGGAAACCTTCCTGAACGTGGTCGGCATCGACAACGTGCTGGAAGCGATGAAACACGTATTCGCGTCCCTGTACAACGATCGCGCTATCTCCTATCGGGTGCATAAGGGCTTCACGCATGCGGAAGTGGCGTTGTCGGCGGGCGTGCAGCGCATGGTGCGTTCCGACGTGGGCGCAGCCGGCGTGATGTTCACGCTGGATACCGAATCCGGATTCAAGGACGTGGTGTTCATCACTTCCAGCTACGGGCTGGGCGAAACGGTGGTGCAGGGCGCGGTCAATCCCGATGAGTTCTACGTGCACAAGCCGATGCTGGAACAAGGCAAGCTGCCGATCATTCGCCGCAATATCGGCTCCAAGCTGATCAAGATGGAATTTACCGGCGAAGCGAAGGCGGGCCGTTCGGTGAAAACGGTCGATGTGCCTATCGAAATGCGCAATCGCTATTCGCTGAACGACACCGAAGTGGTCGAACTGGCGAAATACGCGACCATCATCGAAAAGCATTACCAGCGCCCGATGGACATCGAATGGGGCAAAGACGGCCGCGACGGCAAGCTGTACATCCTGCAGGCGCGTCCCGAGACCGTCAAATCGCAGCAGAAGGATACCGACTCGCAGCAGCGTTACAAACTGAAGGGCGCCGGCAATGTGCTGGCTTACGGCCGCGCGATCGGCCAGAAGATCGGCGCCGGTCCGGTGCGGGTGATCCGCGATGCATCCGAAATGGAACGCGTGCAGCCGGGCGACGTGCTGGTGGCCGATATGACCGATCCGAACTGGGAACCGGTCATGAAGCGGGCCGCGGCGATTGTCACCAACCGCGGCGGCCGTACCTGCCATGCGGCGATCATCGCGCGTGAACTGGGCGTGCCGGCCGTGGTCGGTTGCGGCGACGCGACCGATCTGCTGAAGGACGGCACGCTGGTGACGGTATCGTGCGCCGAGGGCGACGAAGGCCGGATTTACGACGGTCTGCTGGAAACCGAAATCACCGAAGTGGAACGCGGCGAACTGCCGAAGTTGCCGCTGAAGCTGATGATGAACATCGGCAATCCGCAACTGGCCTTCGATTTCCAATCGATTCCGAACAGCGGCGTCGGTCTGGCGCGTCTCGAATTCATCATCAACAATAACATCGGCGTCCATCCGCGCGCGATTCTGGAATATCCGAACATCGACGCCGATCTGAAAAAAGCCGTCGAATCGGTGGCCCGGGGTCATGCGTCGCCGAAAGCGTTTTATGTCGACAAGCTGGCCGAAGGCATTGCGACCATCGCCGCCGCGTTCTGGCCGAAATCGGTGATCGTGCGTTTGTCCGACTTCAAGTCGAATGAATACAAGAAGCTGATCGGCGGTTCGCGTTACGAGCCGGACGAAGAGAATCCGATGCTGGGTTTCCGCGGCGCGGCGCGTTATCTGTCGGCCGATTTTTCCGGCGCCTTCGAAATGGAATGCGCGGCGATGAAGCGGGTGCGCGACGAGATGGGTCTGGTCAACGTCGAAATCATGGTGCCGTTCGTCCGTACGCTGGGACAGGCCGAAAAAGTCATCGGCCTGCTCGGCAAGAACGGTTTGCGTCGCGGCGAAAATGGCCTGCGCGTGATCATGATGTGCGAAGTCCCATCCAATGCAATCCTGGCCGAGGAGTTCCTGGAGTATTTCGACGGCTTCTCCATCGGCTCCAACGATCTGACGCAGTTGACGCTGGGGCTGGATCGCGATTCCGGCATGGAACTGCTCGCGGCCGATTTCGACGAGCGCGATCTCGCGGTGCAGACCCTGACCGCCAAGGTGATCAAGACCTGCCTGGCCAAAGGCAAATACGTGGGCATCTGCGGCCAGGGTCCTTCGGATCATCCCGACTTTGCGCTATGGCTGATGGAACAGGGCATCGGATCGATGTCGCTTAATCCGGACTCGATTCTCGACACCTGGAAGCAATTGGGCGCTGCCGCCGCCGCGAAGGAGGCTTGACCCTCGTTTGAACCTTCACCGGTCGCTGCAAGGCAGCGTGTCGGGTGTTTGTAGAAAGCCGATCCGGCGTGTCCGGATCGGCTTTTTTTATTGGAAAACAGTGCATTCGCTATGCATCAATTCGGCGTTTTGCGCTATGCCGATAGCGGATGTAATGGAGTAGACTGGCATCTGCAAAAACGGGGCCGGAAAGCGGACAATGGGAATGATGGCGAATTGGGCGATATGGGTCTTGCTGGCCGGCGGACTGATTGTCGCAGAACTGTTTACCGGGACTTTCTATCTGCTGATGCTGGCGATGGGGCTGACGGCCGGCGGTATCGCCGCTTATGCCGGACTGGCGCTGGAATGGCAACTCCTCATCGCGGCCGTTATCGGCATCGCCGCCACGGTTCTACTGCGGCGCAGCCGTCTCGGCAGAGTGCGGCGAGGTCCGGCCACCAGGGATCCGAATGTGTCGATGGATATCGGCCAACTGATAGAAATCGGCGCGTGGCGCGGCGTCAATGATGCTTACAGCGCGCGGGCGCCGTATCGCGGCGCGTTGTGGGACGTCGATCTGGAGGCGGGCGAGGAACCGGTGGCGGGGCAATTCATTATTCGTGAAATCCGCGGCAGCCGGCTGATCGTCGCCGCCGTCAAAAACAAGCGGGCCGATCGATAGGCGCCGGCGCCCAGACGCAGATTTATCACACCTACTCAGTCGGGAGAAAGCAATGTTCGGAAGCGTTTCCTTGGTCATTTTCATTATCGCGGTCATCTTTGTCGTCAAAACCGTGAAAGTCGTGCCGCAGCAGCATGCGTGGGTGGTCGAACGGTTGGGCAAATACCATGCGACGCTGGGCCCCGGTCTGAATATCGTTTTACCGTTTGTCGACCGCATCGCTTACAAGCACATATTGAAGGAAATTCCGCTCGACGTGCCGCCGCAGATTTGCATCACGCGCGACAACACCCAGCTGGAAGTCGACGGCATTCTGTATTTCCAGGTCACCGATGCGATGCGCGCGTCGTACGGTTCCTCCAACTACATCGCCGCGATCACCCAGTTGGCGCAAACCACATTGCGCTCCGTGATCGGCAGAATGGAACTCGATAAAACATTCGAAGAGCGCGATCACATCAACACCACCGTCGTCAACGCGATCGACGAATCCGCGCAGAACTGGGGCGTCAAGGTGTTGCGCTACGAAATCAAGGACCTGACGCCGCCGAAGGAAATCCTGCACGCGATGCAGGCGCAGATCACCGCCGAACGCGAAAAGCGGGCGCTGATTGCCGCATCCGAAGGGCGCAAGCAAGAGCAGATCAACATCGCCACCGGCGAACGCGCAGCCTCGATCGCCAAGTCGGAAGGGGAGAAACAGGCATCGATCAATCGCGCCGAAGGACAGGCCGCGGCGATCCTGTCGATCGCTACCGCCAGCGCCGAGGCCATTCGGCGCACCGCCTCCGCCATCCTCGAACCCGGCGGGATCGATGCGATGAATCTGAAAGTGGCGGAACAATATGTCGCCGCATTCGGCCAGTTGGCCAAGACCGGCAATTCGGTCATCGTTCCGGCTAATCTCGGCGACATGAGCAGCCTGATCGCCGCCGCGATGCAAGTTGTGAAGGCGCAACCCAGGCCCTAGTGAATCAGCGAACGCTTTGCATGATGATCCGCGCGCACTGTTGACGCAGCGCCGCATCTTTCTTTTTCGACGCAATGCAATGCCGGTAGCTGTCGACATAGCGATCGAAAGCCTGCGCCGCCTGCTGCGGCGTATCGCGCGCCAGTTTTTGGATAAACGGCCGCTCGCCGATCTCGAAATGCTGGTAGTCGATCGGCTGATGCCAGCTGCCTCCCCAGATCAGAAAACCGTTATCGGCAAACAGGGCGACCGCCTGTTCCGCCATGCCCGCCGGCGATGCACGGGAAGCGGCGCCGCGATCGGTATAGAGCGGCGCGGCGGCGGCCGGCTGGACGCTTAGCGAGCCGTTCGCGGCGTGGCTGACGTACGGATTTTGCAGTGGATTGATATCGATGGCGGCGCCGTAAGCATGCTTGGACCAGCCGCCGCCGCCGGTGACCGGACGGCCGTTGAAGGCCGAGCTGTTATCGTCCGCCATCGATGCCGCGTCATCGCCGGCATAGTGTGACATCGGAAGCGCGCTATGCAGCGGAAACTTCGCCGCCAGCAATTGCGCCATCAGGCGCTGCACATGTGGCGCCAGCGCATCCATCACGATCATTTCGCCGTCCTGCCGCTGTTTGCCATCGAAGTCGACGTAAGCGAAGCGCACGCGCGCCAGCCTTTCGCAAGGCAGCGGATTATCCGCCCCGATCACATGCGCGGTCCGCATCGCGGCGCAATCTTCCGCATTCAACGGCGCGATGGCTGGCACGGCGGACGGCGCGGCGCATACCGCGGCGGCGGCCATGGTTGCGGCAACAGCGCCGGCGGCCAAGGCCATGCGCAGGACGCTGCGTTGCGGGAAGCGGCCGGGTCGGCGGGTTTTCATCGGAGATCCGCTTGCGCCGGTATCGGTACTGGCGGGGACAGAGTCCAAGCGGTTAGAATAACGCTCATGTTTATCGATTCCCATTGCCATATCAATTTTCCTGAGCTGCTTGCCCGCTTGCCCGGCATTCTCGACAAGATGCGCGACAACCAGGTCAGCCACGCTTTATGCGTGTCCGTCAATCTACCCGATTTCCCGCAGATAAGGGAGTTGGCGCATCGCTATCCGCACATTTATGCATCGGTCGGCGTGCATCCCGATTACGAAGACACGCCGGAGCCCAGCGTCGAGCAGCTGGTCGCTCTGGCAGACGATCCGAAGATCGTCGCCATCGGCGAAACCGGGCTGGATTACTTCCGCCTGACCGGCGATCTCGAATGGCAGCGCGAACGCTTCCGCACGCATATCCGCGCGTCGCGGGCAACGGCCAAGCCGCTGATCATCCACACCCGTTCGGCGTCCGAGGACACGATCCGCATCATGCGGGAAGAGGGCGCCAATCCGGAAGCCGGCGGGGTCGGCGGCGTCATGCATTGCTTCACCGAGTCGCTGGAGGTCGCGCAGGCGGCCATCGCGCTGGGGTTTTATATTTCTTTTTCCGGCATCGTGACATTCAAAAGCGCCAAGGATCTGCAGGCAGTCGCCCGCGTGATTCCGCTCGAACGCATGCTGATCGAAACCGATTCGCCGTATCTGGCGCCGGTGCCGCATCGCGGCAAAGTGAACGAGCCCGGCCTGGTGCGCCATGTGGCCGAATTCATCGCCGATCTGCGCGGCATTCCGGTAGAGGAAGTCGCGCGCCACACCACCGATAATTTTTTCCGCCTGTTCAACATCGCCAGACCCGCTCCGGATGCCAATGACACTCTTCATGCCTGACCGATTTTCACGCCGGCGCTGCGCCGCTTTTCTGCTGAGCCTGCTGTTTGTCGTCGCGGCGTCTCCCGGCGCCGCATCGGCCGGATCGCTGGACGATTTTTTCGTCGCCGCCAAAAACGATCACGCGGACAAGATCGCTTCCTTGCTGCAGCGCGGCCTGAGTCCGAATCTGGTCGAAGGCGAGCGCGGCGATACCGGCCTGATTCTGGCGCTGCGCGAAGACTCGATGAATGTATTCAAGGTGCTGCTCAACGCACCGTCGGTCGATCTGGAGGCGCGTTCCAATAACGGCGATAACGCATTGATGATCGCGGCCTACAAGGGTAATGTCGGCGCGGTCAAGGCGCTGCTGGAGAAAGGGGCGGAAGTCAATCGGCCCGGCTGGACCGCCTTGCATTATGCATCGACGATCGGCAACAACGATATCGTCGCGCTGCTGCTGGACGCGTCGGCTTATATCGACGCCGAATCGCCGAACGGCACCACGCCGATCATGATGGCGGCCGGCGGCGGGCATATTCTGACGGTGAAACTGCTGCTCGACGAGGGCGCCGATGCGACGCTGAAAAATCGGGAAGGCATGACCGCGATCGATTTTGCGCGCAAGGCGGGTTACAAGGATATCGTTGAAGGCTTGACCTACCGTCTCAACAAAGCAGGCCAACCGCGGTAATTCAGGCCATCAGGCGCTGAGCTTCAAGCCGCCTTGCGTCCGCTGACCGCCGCTCCCGCATTTGGCGCCAATTCACGAAACATCGGAATCGATGCAATCGACAGCAGGCCGACGACGACAAACGCGGGCCAGAAATCGGCAGCCACGATGGTCGGATGGCCCTGTGCGCGATTGGAAATATTGACCACCAGCGCGCTGATGGTGACGCCCATCCCCAATGAGATTTGCTGCACCACACTGGCCAGACTGGTGGCGCGGCTGGCGTCGGCACTATCCAGATCGGCGTAAGCGAGCGTATTGAGACAGGTAAATTGCATTGACGGAAAAGATCCGCCCAGCAGCACGCACAGCAGCATCACCAGATACGGCGTGGAGATGCTGAAAAGTCCGTATGACGACAGGATCAGGGCGGCGGCGACCGCATTCCAAATCAATACCCGGCGGAAGCCGAAACGCTGCAGCACGCGGGAACAGATGGCCTTCATGAAAATGGCGCCGAATGCCGATGCGCAGGTAATCGTGCCCGAATGAAACGGATTCATGCCGAGTCCGAGCTGCAAGGTCATCGGCAGCAAAAACGGCATCGCGCCGAAGCCCATCCGAAACAGCGAACCGCCCAGCACCGAAGCGCGGAAGGTGGGAATCCTCAATAATTTCAAGTCCAGCAGCGGAAAAGGCGCGTGGCGGGCGTGCTTGATATAAAAATACAGTGTCGCCACGCCGGCGGCGCACATGCATAGCGCCCATTTTGTCGCCAGCACCTCGCCGTCGGCCAGCGCCATCCCGAGCAGCAGCAAAGTGCTGCCGACGCCCGACAAGACGAAACCGCGAATATCCAGCGGTTTGACATGTTCGTCGCGCCAGTTTTCGAAATAGCGGCCGGCCAGATACACGCCGAGAATACAGATCGGCACATTGATCAGAAAAATCAAGCGCCAGTGGAAATAGGTGGTGATGAAGCCGCCCAGCGGCGGTCCGATCACGGGTCCCAGCAAGGCCGGCATGGTCAGCATGCTGATCGCCTTGATCAGTTCGGCGCGCGGTACCGAGCGGAAAATAATGGTGCGGCCGACCGGCACCATCATGGAGCCGCCGAAGCCCTGCAGAAAACGGGCGGTGACGAATGCGCTGAGCGAGCCGGATACGGCGCACATCAGCGAACCGGCCAGAAAGATAGCCATGGCCGTACGGAACACCGTGCGCGTGCCGAAGCGGTCGGCAATCCAGCCGCTGACCGGAATGAATACCCCGAGTCCCACCACATACGAAGTCATCGCCAGTTTCAGCGTCAGCGGATCCTGGCCCAGATCGCGCGCCAGCGCCGGCAATGAGGTGGCGATCACCGTCGCGTCCATGTTTTCCATGAACAGCGCACAGGCCACGATAAGGGGTAGGAGAACGGTACGTTGCATTGCCTGGAGATGTTTGATACGGAAAATAAAAAAACAGGCGCAAACGGCGTGCTCTGCCGATGCGTCTGTCCTGGCCGTAGTTTACACCGTTTCCGGGAAATCGGCTGAGGTCTCAATATCCGGGATTTTCAATGGCCGGCGTGTGTCATGTTCACGCGCCGGCGGCCGTGATTCAGATCGCGCGATCCCGGGTAATGATATGCCGCCCGATGTCGGCTATCGTTTTGGTGCCGGTCAATGCCATACTGACGTCGAGTTCCTTCTGCACGATATCCAGCATTTTGGTGACACCCGCTTCGCCCATCGCGCCGAGGGCGTACAGAAACGCGCGTCCGACCATCGTGCCTTTGGCGCCCAGCGCCATCGCTTTCAACACGTCCTGTCCGCTGCGGATGCCGCCGTCGAACCAGACTTCGATGCTGTCGCCCACCGCATCGACGATGCCGGGCAGCGCATGGATCGAAGAGATCGCACCGTCGAGCTGCCGGCCGCCGTGGTTGCTGACGATGATCGCATCGGCGCCGGTGCCGGCGGCGATTTTGGCGTCCTCGACATCCAGAATGCCTTTCAGGATCAGTTTGCCGCCCCATTGCTGCTTGATCCAAGCCACGTCGTCCCAGCACAGCGTGGGGTCGAACTGGCTGGCGGTCCATTGGCTCAGCGTGGAAATGTCGTCGCCATTCTTGACGTGGCCGACCAGATTGCCGAACGTCTTGCGCCCGCCCAGCGCGCGCAGCGCCCATGCCGGCTTGGTGGCCAGATCCAGGATATTGGCCAGCGTCAGCCGCGGCGGCACCGTCATGCCGTTGCGCAGATCCTTGTGGCGTTGCCCCAGAATCTGCAGATCCAGCGTCAATACCAGCGCCGAGCATTTGCTGGCCTTGGCGCGCTCGATCATCGATTTCACGAAGCCGCGGTCGCGCATCACATATAACTGGAACCAGAATGGTTTGGTGGTGACGCTGTCGATATCCTCGATCGAACAAATGCTCATTGTCGACAGCGTAAACGGCACGCCAAATTTCTCGGCGGCGATCGCGCCCAGCATTTCACCGTTGGCCCATTGCATGCCCGTCAGTCCGGTCGGCGCGATCGCCACCGGCATCGCGACATCCTGGCCGAGCATGGTGGTTCTGGTCGAGCGGTGGTCGACATCGATCGCCACCCGCTGACGCAGCTTGATGGCGGCCAGATCGTCGCTATTGGCGCGGTAGGTGCTTTCGCTATAGGAGCCGCTATCGGCGTAGTCGTAGAAAGCCTTGGGCACCCGCTTTTTCGCTAGCAGTCGCAAGTCTTCCACGCAGGTGATGATGGGCATGAGCTTCTTCCTGGATCGTGATCGGATAGGGCGCTATGGTAGGGGAAAGCGCCGGTCGTTGGAATGATTCGACGCGGTTGGCGGGTGAAATTTTTTCAAGCGCCGCCGCACCTGCGCTGCGGGAAAACGATTACATATTCGGATAGTTCGGCCCGCCGCCGCCCTCGGGCGTGACCCAAACGATGTTTTGCGTCGGGTCCTTGATGTCGCAGGTTTTGCAATGGACGCAGTTTTGCGCATTGATCTGCAGCCGGTCGGCGTTGTCGACCTTGACGAATTCGTACACCCCGGCCGGGCAGTAGCGCGCTTCCGGCCCGGCGTAAGTCGCCAGATTGACGGCGACTGGCACGCCGGCGTCTTTCAGCGTCAGATGCACCGGCTGGTCTTCGGCATGATTGGTATTGGAAATGAACACCGACGACAATTTGTCAAAGGTCAGTTTGCCGTCCGGTTTCGGATACGCGATCGGCGTGCAATCGGCGGCCGGCTTCATGCAGGTGTGATCGGCGTTCGCATGATGCAGCGTCCACGGCGCCTTGCCGCGCAACAGCATCTGATCGATCCCGACCATCAATGCGCCCGCGTACATGCCTTTGCTCAGCCACGGCTTGACGTTGCGCGCCTTATGCAGTTCCTCGTGCAGCCAGGAGCGTTCGAATGCGCTGCCGTAAGCGCTCAGCTCGTCGGACCGGCGGCCCGCCGCGATCGCATCGAATGCGGCCTCCGCCGCCAGCATGCCGGATTTGATCGCGGCGTGACTGCCCTTGATGCGGCTGACGTTCAGCGTGCCGGCGTCGCAGCCGATCAGCGCGCCGCCGGCGAAGCTCAGTTTCGGCAGCGATTGCAAACCGCCGGCAGTGATCGCGCGCGCGCCGTACGAAATGCGTTTGCCGCCTTCGAAAAAACGGCGGATTTCCGGGTGGGTCTTGTAACGCTGAAATTCCTCGAACGGCGACAGGTACGGGTTTTCGTAAGCCAGGCCGACGATATAGCCGACCGCGACCTGGTTGTCTTCCATGTGATACAGGAAGGAGCCGCCGTAGGTCTTGCTGTCGAGCGGCCAGCCGGCGGTATGCACCACCAGCCCCGGCTGATGCAGTTTCGGGTCGATTTCCCACAGCTCCTTGATGCCGATGCCGTAGGTTTGGGGATCCTTGCCCTGATCGAGTTGGTACTGCGCGATCAGCTGCTTGCCGAGATTGCCGCGCGCCCCTTCGGCGAACAAGGTGTATTTGGCATGCAACTCCATGCCGAGCTGGAAGTCGGCCTTGGGCTGGCCGGCGCGATCGACGCCCATATTGCCGGTGGCGACGCCCTTGACGCTGCCGTCGCCGTTATACAGAATTTCGGCGGCCGGAAAGCCCGGGAAGACTTCGACGCCCAGCGCCTCGGCCTCGCGCCCCAGCCAGCGCACCACGTTAGCGAGGGAAACGATGTAATTGCCGTGATTCAGAAGACACTCCGGCAGCATCCAGGCCGGCGTTTTAAATGCCTTGCCGGCGGTCAGGAACAGGAAGCGGTCCTCGGTGACCGCGGTATTGAGCGGAGCGCCGCGCTGCTTCCAGTCGGGGAACAATTCGGTGAGCGCTTTCGGATCCATCACCGCGCCCGACATGATGTGCGCGCCGAGTTCGCCGCCTTTTTCCAGCACGCAAACACTGATCTCACCGCCTTTTTCCGCCGCCAGCTGTTTCAGACGGATCGCCGCCGACAAACCGGCAGGGCCGCCGCCGACCACCACCACGTCGTATTCCATCGCTTCGCGCGGACCGAATTGTTCGATGAGGGGGGTGGCCGCAGGGGTGGGTTGATTCATGTATATTTGCCTCGTTATATATTTTATGCACGATCGTTCTTTTGCCGCTTATTTTTGCACGAACGAATGCAGCAGGGGGGCTTATTTTAGGTGATTTTGTCAAACCGCTTGCGATTTCCCCGACAGCTCCGATGCGACGATGTCTTCGCCGGGTCTCCGATTCGCGGCGAAGCGACAGTTTTCAATGAAAATATCTATCCTTGCTGTGCAAAATTTTTAAACTGACGGAAGGAAACGCTATGTTAGAAAAGACGCCGGCATTCACCGCCAGCATGCCGATTCGCTGGGGCGATATGGATGCGTTCGGGCACGTCAACAATACGGTTTATTTCCGTTATATGGAGCAGGCGCGCGTCGAATGGCTGGCGCAATTGCGTGCGCCGCAGATATCGGATTTGGAGGGGCCTGTGCTGGTCAATGCAAGCTGTAACTTTCTGCAGCAACTGCGCTATCCCGGCACGGTCGAAGTGGCGATTTACGTCGGCGCGTTGGGACGCTCCAGCATTGAAACCGCGTATGAAATCCGGCGTTCCGATCAGCCCACCGCCGTGTATGCGGAGGGGGCGGCCAAAGTGGTGTGGATCAACTTTGCGGAAAAGAAATCGACGCCGCTGCCGGACCGGATCCGCCAACTATTACTCGACGGACAAGAAGGCGCCGCTTTGTAAGTTTCAAGCAAGGTGCGGGGAACATGATCGTTGTGGTGTTTAAGACAAAACACACCGCACTGCAGCAGAAAAATGGCCGGATACCGTAACAAGCGCGGTCAGTACGCGTTATAAAATCAGCACCGGCCATAGGTCGATAAATAATAAAACCGGAGGAGAAGACATGACTTTCATTAAACGCACACTGTTGGCGGCCGCGCTGCTGGCCTCGTTTTCCGCAATGGCGGCCGATCCGATCAAAATCGGGGTATCGGGACCGTATACCGGCGGCTCGGCCCCTATGGGCGTGTCGATGCGAGACGGCGCCAAACTGGCGATGCAGGACATCAATTCGAAGGGCGGCGTGCTGGGCCGTCCACTGCAATTGGTCGAGCGCGACGACGAAGCCAAGAACGAGCGCGGGGTGCAAGTCGCGCAAGAATTGATCAACAAGGAAAAAGTGGTGGCGACCGTTGGATTCGCCAACACCGGGGTGGCGCTGGCGGGTCAGCGTTTCTATCAGGAAGCGAAGATTCCGGTCATCAACAACGTTGCCACAGGCAGCGTCATCACCAAGCAATTCGTAGCGCCTGAGTTCAAGGACAACTACGTCTTCCGCACCTCCGCCAACGATACGATCCAGTCGGCAATGATCGTCGAGGAAGCGATCACCAAACAGAAATTCACCAAGGTCGCGATTCTGGCCGATTCGACCAACTACGGTCAGCTGGGCCGCGAAGATCTGGAAAAGGCGCTGGCGGCCAAGGGCATCAAGCCGGTCGCCGTTGAAAAATACAATATCAAGGACGTCGACATGACGGCGCAGTTGCTGAAGGCCAAGCAGGGCGGCGCGCAAGTCCTGCTGACCTACGGCATCGGCCCCGAACTGGCGCAAATCGCCAACGGCATGGAAAAACTGAATTGGCATGTGCCTATCGTCGGCAGCTGGCCGCTGTCGATGGGTAACTTCATCGACAACGCGGGCAAGAACGGCGATGGCGCGAAGATGCCGCAGACTTTCATCCAGCAAGGCGATACGCCGAAGCGCAAAGCCTTCATCGAGACTTATCAAAAGGCGTATAAAGTCGATCGCATGCCATCGGCCGTGTCGGCTGCGCAGGGTTACGATTCCGTCTTGCTGCTGGCTGCCGCGATCAAGCAGGCCGGCACCACCGACGGGCCGAAAGTGCGCGAAGCGCTGGAAAATCTGTCCACCAAAGTAGAGGGCGTTGTGACCACCTATGACAAACCGTTCTCCCATGACGACCATGAGGCGATCAAGCCTAACCTGGTGCATATGGGCGTCGTCAAAAGCGGCCGCATTCTGCTGGCGAATTAAAAGCGTTCCGTTTCGGTCATGAAAATCGGGCCAGTCTCTGTGATTCGGGGGCTGGCTTTTTTGCACGGGTGAGAAAATGGACATCCTGTTACAGCTTGTGATCAGCGGCATCGCGCTGGGAATGATTTACGCGGTGATCGCCTTCGGTTATCAATTGACGTTCGCCACCTCCGGCACCTTGAATTTCGGGCAGGGAGAGGCGCTGATGCTCGGCTCGCTGGTGGGGCTGAGCCTGATCGGCACGATTCACGGCGGTCCCTATCTGAATTATTGGCTGATGATTCCGCTGGTGCTGGTGTTCGGCGGATTGCAGGGGATGGTGGTGGAATGGATAGGCGTGCGGCCCGCCATCAAAATCAAATCCGAATTCGGCTGGATCATGTCCACCATCGCACTGGCGATCATCTTTAGAAACATCGCTGAAAATATCTGGGGCAAGGACGATCTGCCGTTCCCGTCGCCACTGTCGGCCGCTCCGTTTCAGATCTTCGGCGCCAACGTGCAGCCGATGCAGGTGGTGGTGGTGCTCGGCGCGCTGGGCATGATGCTGGCGGTGGAATTGTTCAACCGTAAATCGATTTACGGAAAGGCCGTCGTGGCCACCTCCAACGATCGCGACGCCGCAGGACTGATGGGCATCAATACCAGCGCGGTGATCACCTTCTCCTATGCGCTGTCGTCGGCTACGGCCGCGTTTGCCGGCGTGCTGGTGGCGCCGTTGACGCTGACCGGCGCCACCATGGGCGCATCGTTGGGACTGAAGGCTTTCGCGGTGGCGATCATCGGCGGTCTGACGTCGGGCATGGGCGCCATCGTCGGCGGGCTGATCCTGGGTATTGCCGAGACAGTGACCGGTTTTTATATCTCCACCGGCTACAAGGAAGTGCCGGGCCTGGTGCTGTTGTTGCTGGTGCTGGCAGTGAAGCCTGCGGGCCTGTTCGGGAAAACTGCGATCAAAAAGGTCTGAGCATGAATCAAAAACTGTTGAAGGAAGTACTGCCGTTCGCAGTCGGCGTGCTGGTGCTGGCGGTGCTGCCGCTGTTTGTCACCAATCCTTATTATCTGCATTTGGTCGAAACGATTCTGATTTATGCGATTCTGCTGTTCGGCCTGGATATCGTGGTCGGCTATACCGGCCAGGTGTCGCTGGGCCATGCCGCCTTGTTCGGGATTGGTTCGTACACCACCGGCGTGCTGTATTTCAAGCTGGGACTGCCGTTTCTGATTGCGGCGCCGGCCAGCCTTGCCGTGACCGCCCTGTTCGGCGCGATTCTGGCCTTGCCGGCATTGCGGGTGACCGGGCCATATCTGGCGATGGTGACGCTCGCGTTCGGCACCATCGTGCAGATCCTGATCAACGAAATGACCTTCCTGACCGACGGACCGATGGGAATCAAGGTGCCGAAGCCGACTTTCGGGGGGGCCAGGCTCAATGAGGTCGAATACTTCTATCTGGTGGCGGTGCTGATGGCCTTCTCGCTGGTGGTGGTCAATCGCATTCTCAAATCGCATCTGGGCCGCGCTTTTCAGGCCTTGCGCGACAGCCCGATTGCATCGGACTGCATGGGCGTGTCGGTCTATCGCTATAAAGTCTTTGCGTTCGTGATCAGCGCCGCGCTGGCCGGGCTGGCCGGCAGCCTGTATGCCTATTCGGAAGAATACATTTCCCCGAATACCTATAACTTCGAATTGACCATTCTGTTCCTGCTGGCGGTGATCATGGGCGGGCGTAAAACGCGCAGCGGCCCGCTCATCGGCGCCGCCATCGTGGTGTTGCTGCCGAGTCTGCTGTCCGATATCGAACTGTTCCGCATCATCGCCATCACCGCGGCGGTGGCGGCTGTGCTGACCGGCACCTACCTGTTGCTGGGCAAACACCGGGCGCCGCGGGATGTGCTGGTACCGGTGTTCGCGCTGGTGGCGATGGGGATTTTCTCCTACCAGCTGGAAAACATCACCGATTGGCGGCTGACCATTTTCGGCCTGATGACCTTGTTCGTGGTCTATTATCTGCAGGACGGCGTGGTCGGATTCGTCCGGAATCTGATCGGGAAGATGTGGCCCAAGGATCGCAATGTGGCGCAGGATGAAGTCGTCGGCGAACAGAAAAATGCGTGGGCCGCCGCGGTGCCGGCCACTGCCGGCGGCGGCATCTTGTTGGCGGCCAAGCAGGTGCTGATGCAGTTCGGCGGTCTGAAAGCCTTGAATCTCGTCGATCTGAACATTGCGCAGGGTTCGGTGCACGGCCTGATCGGGCCCAACGGTTCCGGCAAGAGCACGATGATGAATGTGCTGACCGGCATTTATCCGCCGTCCGGCGGCGAAGTGGCGTTCGACGGCAAGCGCATTTCCGGTTCGACGCCGTCGGCCATCGCGTTGGGCGGGATTGCGCGCACGTTTCAGAACGTGCAGTTGTTCGGCGAAATGACCGCCACCGAAAACGTGCTGGTCGGCTTGCACCATACGTTTGCCAGCAATATCGGCGACGTGATGTTGCATACGCCACGCTATCGGCGCGAGGAAGAAGCGGCGCGCGCGCTGGCTGCCAGCATTCTGCAATTCGTCGGCTTGGGCGATCTGGCCGATGAAGAGGCGCGCAACCTGCCGTACGGCAAGCAGCGCCTGCTGGAAATAGGCCGCGCGCTGGGCCTGAACCCCACCCTGTTGCTGCTCGACGAGCCGGCGGCCGGGCTGACTACGCCGGACATCAAGGAACTGATCGCGATCATCAGGAAGATCAGGCAAGCCGGCATCACGATTGTCCTGATCGAACATCACATGGATGTCGTCATGTCGATTTGCGACACGGTGACGGTGCTCGATTTCGGTCAGAAAATCGCCGAAGGCAAGCCGGCCGCGGTGCAGGCCGACGAAAAAGTGATCGAAGCCTATCTGGGCGGCAGCGTGGCGGTGGAAACCGCGCCTGCACCCGCGCTCGTGGCGGTCGGCGGCGCGTCCGGTTTCAACGCCATCGTGAAGGAGTCCTGACATGCTGGCTATTTCGGATTTGCATGCCGCTTACGGCAAGGTTGAGGTGTTGCACGGGATTTCGCTGACCGTGCCGAAGGGCAAGGTGGTGACGCTGATCGGCTCCAACGGCGCCGGGAAAACCACCACCATGCGCGCCATATCCGGCATGCTCAAGCCGCGCAGCGGCAGTGTCGTGCTGGGCGGCAAGGACGTCACCGGCCTGGAGGCGCACAAGATCGCGCGCGCCGGGCTGGCGCATTCGCCGGAAGGCCGCCGCGTATTCGCGACGATGAGCGTGAACGACAATCTGTTGCTGGGCGCATTTCCGCGTTTCACCGGTTCGCGTCCGCGCGGCGATATCGCGCACGATCTGGAGCAGGCGCTGGAACTGTTTCCGCGTCTGAAGGAGCGGCGCACGCAATGGGCCGGCACCCTGTCCGGCGGCGAACAGCAGATGCTGGCGATGGCGCGCGCGGTCATGCTCAAGCCGGAAGTCATCTTGCTGGACGAGCCGTCGATGGGGCTGGCGCCGATTCTGGTGGAAGAAGTTTTTCGAATTATCTCCCGCCTAAAGGACAGCGGCGTGACGATGCTGCTGGTCGAGCAATTCGCCGCCGCCGCGCTGAACGTGGCCGATTACGGCTATGTGCTGGAAAACGGGCGTATTTCGGTACACGGTCCGGCCGAAAAGCTGAAGAACGATCCGGCGGTGCGAGCCGCCTATCTGGGTGGCGCCGCGCCGCATTGACGGGGTCACGGCGCCCTGCGGGTACGCCAATAATCCGGGTGGGCGTAGGTGCGGCGCAGGAAGTCGACCAGCGCCCGTATGCGCAGCGGCAGATGGCGGCGCTGCGCGAATACCGCATAGATGGCGTTGCCGGGCGCGGCATAGCGATCCAGCACGGTGACCAGCGAGCCGGCTTCGATCGCGCTGCCGACTTCCCACATCGAGCGCCATGCCAGGCCCTTGCCGTTGAGCGCCCAATCGTGCAGCACTTCGCCGTCGTTGCAGACCATGTTGCCGCCGGGCTTGATCACCAGATTCCTGCCGTTCTGACGCAGGGTCCAGCCGCGCTGGCTGTTTTCGCCGCTGATCGCCAGGCAGTTGTGATCGCTCAGGTCTTGCGGCGTTTCCGGTATGCCATAACGGCGCAGATAGGCCGGCGCGGCGACGATGACGCGGCGGTTGTCGGCCAGCTTGACGCTGACCAGATTGGAATCGTTCAGTTCGGCGATGCGGACCGCCACGTCGATACCTTCGCCGATCAGGTCGACCATGCGGTCGTTCAGATTGAGCGTGAGCGTCACCTCGCGATGTTCGCTGAGAAATGACGGCAACAGCGGCGCCACATGCTGACGGCCGAATCCGGCCGGCGCGGAGATCAGCAAATGGCCGTTGGCTTTGGCGCTGCGTGCGGAGACCGAGGCCTCGGCCTCATCCAGGTCGGCCAGAATGCGCTGGCATTGCTCGAGGAAGGCGCTGCCCTCGTTGGTCAGCGCAATCTTGCGCGTCGTACGCTGCAGCAGTTTGACGCCCAGCCGCAATTCCAGGGCATCGAGCCGGCGTCCGATCATCGCCGGCGCAACGCCCTCGGCGCGGGCGGCCGCCGATAAGCTGCCGCGTGCGATGACATCGACAAAAGTGGAAATTTGCTTGAATTGATCCATGGAAGCCCATATCAATATGAAAAAGCAGCGGATCGCTCGGCGCGGATGGTACAGCCGCCTTTCCGGCGTTCCGCGTGCTCGGTTCGCTTGTCACTTAAACGCAAAAATAAATTGCCAAAAGGATGCATTTGAAACGAATTGCATCTCTATATACTGACGTGAATGTGAACGAACGCTTTGGTTCCCTCTCATTGCTGGGATAGATTGTTGAAAGATTGATAAGTTTTGCGGAATTTCATTTACCGACAAGGAGAAGCAAATGAGTAAGCTGACATTGCCGGAGGGCATGAAAATAAGCGGTGCGATCGCCGCGGGATACGAAGAAATCCTGACGCCGGAAGCATTGGCGCTGGTGGCCAAGTTGAGTCGCGCATTCGGGTCGCGCCGGCAGGAACTGCTGGCCCTGCGCGCCCAGCGCGTCAAGCGCCTGGACGCCGGTGAGCGCCCCGACTTTCCGGCGGAAACCGCCGCGATCCGCAGCGGCGACTGGACCATCGCGCCGATTCCGAAAGCGCTGGAATGCCGGCGCGTCGAAATCACCGGTCCGGTCGATCGCAAGATGGTGATCAACGCTTTCAATTCGGGCGCGGATGCCTACATGACCGACTTCGAGGATTCGAATTCGCCGGTCTGGAGCAATCAGATTGCCGGCCAGATCAATTTGCGCGACGCGATTCGCAAGACCATCTCGCTGGAACGGAACGGCAAGACCTATAAGCTCAACGACAAGGTCGCGACACTGGTCGTGCGTCCGCGCGGCTGGCATCTGGATGAAAAGCATGTGACGCTCGACGGCAAGCGCGTGTCCGGCGGCATCTTCGATTTTGCCCTATTCATGTTTCATAACGCCAAGGAACTGCTGGCGCGCGGCGCGGGCCCGTATTTCTATTTGCCGAAGATGGAGTCCTATCTGGAAGCGCGGCTGTGGAACGACATCTTTGTGATGACGCAAAACGAACTCGGTTTGCCGCAGGGCACGATCAAGGCGACTGTGCTGATCGAGACCATTACCGCCGCATTCGAAATGGATGAAATCCTGTACGAACTGCGCGAACACAGCGCGGGCCTGAACGCCGGCCGTTGGGATTACATTTTCTCGTGCATCAAGAAATTCAAGCTGGACAAGGAATTCTGTCTGGCCGACCGCGCCAAGGTGACGATGACGGCGCCGTTCATGCGCTCGTATGCGCTGCTGCTGCTGAAAACCTGCCACCGCCGCAACGCGCCGGCCATCGGCGGCATGGCGGCGCTGATCCCGATCAACAACGATCCGGAAAAGAACGGCATCGCCATGGAAGGCGTGCGCGTAGACAAGGCGCGCGATGCGACCGACGGCTACGATGGCGGCTGGGTCGCGCATCCAGGCCTGGTCGAACTGGCGATGACCGAATTCAAGAAAGTGTTGGGCGACAAACCGAACCAGATCGAAAAGCAGCGTCCCGACATCAGCGTCAGCGCCTCCGATCTATTGAACTTCAACCCGGAAGCGCCGAACACCGAAACCGGATAGCGTTACAACATCAATGTAGTCATTCACTACCTGGGCGCCTGGCTGGACGGCAACGGCTGCGTGCCGATTCACAATCTGATGGAAGACGCCGCCACCGCCGAAATCAGCCGCGCGCAAGTCTGGCAATGGATACGCAGCGACAAGGGCGTGCTGGAAGACAAGCGCAAAGTCACCGCGGAGATGGTGCGCGCAATGATTCCCGAGGAATTGGCAAAAGTGAAAGCGGTGGCGGGCAATAGTCCATCATACGACCGCGCCGCGGACATCTTCGAGCAAATGTCGACCGCCGATAGTTTCGCGGAATTCCTAACGCTGCCGCTATACGAAGAAATTTAAATCTGAAATGGCGGGGATATTTGCAAAAAAGCGTGCATCAAATGCGCGCTTTTTTTACGTCCGTTTTTTCATGGCGCCCCACCATACCGTCTATCGGTTTGGAGCGTAGCGAGCGGTCCAAGGTTGGGGAGGAGAAGCGCAGCCGTACTTTCGTACGGTGAGCGTCGCAGTCCCCAAGATTGGGCCGCGCAGTATTTTCATGGCGCCCCACCATACCGTCTATCGGTTTGGAGCGTAGCGAGCGGTCCAAGGTTGGGGAGGAGAAGCGCAGCCGTACTTTTTGTACGGCGAGCATCGCAGTCCCCAAGATTGGGCCGCGCAGTAGCTCCAAACCGATAGACCCGATAGACGAAAAAAATCCCCGGGGTTACCGAGGATTTTCATGGAAGCTTGTGACGCGTCAGCTTAGATAGGCTGAATGTTTGAAGCTTGCTTACCCTTAGGACCGGTAGTCACTTCGAAGGAAACACGTTGGTTTTCTTGAAGAGATTTGAAACCGCTCGATTGGATAGCCGAGAAGTGAGCGAACAAATCTTCGCCGCCTTCGTCAGGAGTGATAAAGCCGAAGCCCTTCGAATCATTGAACCACTTTACGATACCAGTTGCCATTGCAATTCCTATTTCAGTTAATTTGGGCAGATGCCCGTTATATCGTTTAAAACCAAGACAGGAATGACAGACTAATACCGCTCTTCTAGCTGGAATCTTAACGATTGTTGAATTATACAAGATAAATTCGGCACGAAACAATTTTTATATCGATTTATGCGTTTTCTTGATAAATGAGTACAACTGCCTCTGTGTCAATGCCTTCTTCACGTCCCAACCACCCCATTTTTTCGTTGGTTTTGGCCTTGATATTGACCTGTGGAAATCTTAATTCCAGGTCGGCCGCGATATTGGCCACCATCTGGTCGATATGCGGCGCCATTTTGGGCGCCTGGGCAATGATGGTGGCGTCAATATTGCCGATGCGAAAACCGGCCGCGCTGATCCGTTTGGCGGCCTCGCGCAGCAATTGACGCGAATCCGCGCCGGCGAAGCGGCTGTCGGTATCGGGGAAATGGCGGCCGATATCGCCCAGGGCGGCCGCGCCGAACAGCGCGTCGATAATCGCGTGCAACAGTACGTCGGCGTCGGAATGCCCTTTCAGGCCGGTCGCATGGGGAATATCGACGCCGCCGATGATGAGTTTGCGGCCGGCGACCAGTGCGTGGCAGTCGTAGCCCTGGCCGATGCGGAAGGGAAAGGGAGGGCTGGCGGTAGGAGTGCTCACGGCGAAGTTTCTTTCAGTAAATGTTCTGCCAGCAGCATATCCTGCGGCAGCGTGATTTTGAAATTGCGCGGGCTGCCGGGCACCAGTTTCGGATGCAGGCCCAGCATTTCGATGGCGCTGGCATCGTCGGTGATCGCCTGCAGCGGCGCCTGGTCCAGCGCATTGACCAGCAATTGGTAGCGAAACATTTGCGGCGTCTGGGCGGTCCATAGATCGGTGCGCGGCACGGTTTCGTGCGCCCGGCCGCCGGCGCTGCGTTTGACGGTATCGACCACCGGCAGCGCCAGCAGGCCGCCGACCGGATCGCCGTGCAGCGCCTGCGTCAACTGCGTGAGCAGGTCGGCGTCCAGGCCGGGCCGCGCGGCGTCGTGCACCAATACCCAATCGTCTTCATCGAGATAGGCGCGCATCGCGCGCAAGCCGTTGCGAACGGATTCCTGCCGCGTGGCCGCGCCGACGGCGACCACGATGACGCGGGTGTTCAGGTGCGGCGCCGCGGCCATCAGCGGCCCGATATAGGGATCGTCGGCGCCGACCACGACGAAGGTGCGGTCGATCAGCTCCGATGCGGCAAATATATCCAGACTGTGCCGCAGCATGGCCTTGCCGGCCAGCGGCAGATATTGTTTCGGACAGGCGGCGCCGACGCGCGCGCCGATGCCGGCGGCGGGAATCAGGGCAAAGCGGCGGGGAGGATTCATGGCTGAGGAGTCGATTGGGAATAATTCGGCGATTGAGCGGCGGCGCAGTCTTTACCATGCCCTCTGTGCGTTACCGGCCTTCGTTTATAATGCGAGCCTGAATTTTAACTGCCAAATCCGCTGTCCGGTGGTTTTTCCGAAGCCTGATTTGCCGCCCAATTGCAAGGTATCCGCAACCGCATTGCCGAAGCCGGCGACGTCATTGAAGAAACGAGTTTGAATGTCTTTCGACTTAGAAAAGTCCATCCCTAAACCGGGCGCGCGCTTTGCATTGCCGGCATTGCACGGTTCGGCCGACGCCTATGCGCTGGCGCGGGCGGCGATCGCGCTCAAAGCGCAGGGACGCATGCTGGCCGTGGTGGTCGCCAACGCCGCCGATGCGCAGCGGCTGCAATCGGAAATTCCGTGGTTCGACGGCAGCGGCGACGGCGGGGCCGCGCTGCGTTGCCATTTGCTGCCGGATTGGGAAACGTTACCGTACGACGCTTTTTCGCCGCATCAGGATCTGGTGTCGGAGCGGCTGGCGACGCTGTACGAGGCGCAGAACGGCCAATGCGATGTGCTGATCGTGCCCGCCACCACCGCGCTGGTGCGGATGGCGCCGCCGGCGTTTCTGGCGGCCTACACCTTCTTTTTCAAAAAGGGCGAAAAGCTCGACGAAGCGCGGCTCAAGGCGCAATTGACGCTGGCCGGCTACGCCAACGTCGCGCAGGTCATGTCGCCCGGCGAATATTCGGTGCGCGGCGGCTTGATCGATATCTTCGCGATGGGCTCGGCGCTGCCATACCGGCTCGATCTGTTCGGCGACATCATCGAGACCATCCGCACTTTCGACGCCGATACCCAGCGTTCGCTGTATCCGGTGCAGGAGGTGCGCTTGCTGCCGGGCCGCGAATTTCCGATGGACGAGGCTGCGCGCACGGCGTTCCGCAGCCGCTGGCGCGAACGTTTCGAGGGCGATCCGTCGCGTTCGGCGATCTACAAGGACATCGGCAACGGCATCGCGTCGGCAGGCATCGAATATTATCTGCCGCTGTTTTTCGAGCACACCGTGACGCTGTTCGATTATCTGCCCGCCGACATCAGCTTTGCGCTGGTAGGCGAAATCGATCAGGCGATAAGCCGTTTCTGGACCGATACCCGTTCCCGCTACGCCTTCCTGAAATCGGACCGAGAACGGCCGCTGCTGCCGCCCGAAAGCCTGTTTCTGCGCGATGAGGATTTCTACGCCGCGCTCAAGCCGTACGGCCGCTGGGTGATCCAAAAGAACGATGAGGCGTCCGAACTGTCCGCGCCGCTCCCCAATATCGCGGTCAATCGCCGCCTCGACGATCCGCTGAGCAATTTGCGCGCTTATCTGCTGCAAGGCGGACGGCGCGTCATGATCTGCGCGGAATCGAACGGACGGCGCGAAACGCTGCAGCAGTATTTCGGCGAATACGGGCTCAATCTGGCGGCGGTCGACGGTTTCGCCGACTTCCGTACGTCCGGCGCCGAGCTGGCGCTGGGCGTGGCGCCGCTGCAGGCCGGTTTCGAGCTGGCCGGCGACGATCCGGTGGCGTTCATTACCGAGACCGAGCTGTATGCCGGTTCCGGCCGCCGCATCGGACGCAAGCGGCAAGAGGGCGCAAGCGAAGTCGAAGCCATGGTGCGCGATCTGTCCGAACTCAAGATCGGCGATCCGGTGGTGCACGCCACGCACGGCATCGGGCGCTATATGGGTCTGATCGGGATGGATCTGGGCGAAGGCGAGACCGAATTCCTGCATTTGGAATATGCGAAGGAAACCAAGCTGTATGTGCCGGTCTCGCAACTGCATGTCATTTCGCGCTATTCGGGCGCCTCGCCGGACGACGCGCCGCTGCATGCGCTGGGTTCCGGCCAATGGGAAAAGGCCAAGCGGCGTGCGGCGCAGCAGGTGCGCGACACCGCCGCCGAGCTGTTGAATCTGTATGCGCGGCGGGCGGCGCGGACGGGGCATGCGTTCGCCTATTCTCCGCATGATTACCAGGCTTTTTCGGAAAGTTTCGGTTTCGAGGAAACGCCCGATCAGGCCGCCGCGATCAATGCGGTGATCAAGGATATGACCAGCGGCACGCCGATGGACCGGCTGATCTGCGGCGACGTCGGTTTCGGCAAGACCGAAGTGGCGCTGCGCGCCGCGTTCGTGGCGGTGCTGGGCGGCAAGCAGGTGGCGATCCTGGCGCCGACCACGCTGCTGGCGGAGCAGCATGCGCAGACCTTCGCCGATCGTTTCGCCGATTGGCCGGTGAAGATCGCGGAGCTGTCCCGATTCCGTTCCGGCAAGGAGGTGACGCAGGCGATCAAGGGCATGGCCGACGGCACGCTCGATATCGTGATCGGCACCCACAAGCTGCTGTCGGACGACATCAAATTCGAACGTCTGGGACTGGTGATCATCGACGAGGAACACCGCTTCGGCGTGCGCCAGAAGGAAACGCTGAAGGCGCTGCGCGCAGAAGTCGACGTGCTGACGCTGACGGCCACGCCGATCCCGCGCACGCTGGGCATGGCGCTGGAAGGCTTGCGCGAGTTTTCCATCATCGCCACCGCGCCGCAAAAGCGCCTGGCGATCAAGACCTTCGTGCGCAGCGAAGGCGAATCCGTGATCCGCGAAGCCTGTCTGCGCGAACTCAAGCGCGGCGGCCAGGTCTATTTCCTGCATAACGAAGTCAGCACCATCGAAAACCGCAAGGCGATGCTGGAAGCGCTGTTGCCGGAAGCCCGCATCGGGGTCGCGCACGGCCAGATGCACGAACGGGATCTGGAAAAGGTGATGCGCGATTTCGTCGCGCAGCGCTTCAATATTCTGTTGTGCACCACCATCATCGAAACCGGCATCGATGTGCCGACCGCCAATACCATCGTCATGCATCGCGCCGATAAGTTCGGCCTGGCGCAATTGCATCAGTTGCGCGGCCGGGTCGGCCGTTCGCACCATCAGGCCTACGCCTATCTGCTGGTGCACGATGTGCAGGGGCTGGCGAAACAGGCGCAGCGGCGTCTGGAAGCGATCCAGCAGATGGAGGAACTGGGCAGCGGCTTTTATCTGGCGATGCACGATCTGGAAATCCGCGGCGCCGGTGAAGTGCTCGGCGATCACCAATCCGGTGAAATGCATGAGATCGGTTTCCAGATGTATTCCGATATGCTCAACGAAGCGGTGCGCGCGCTGAAGAACGGAAAGGAGCCGGATCTGGCGGCGCCGCTGTCGTCGACCACCGAAATCAATCTGCACGTACCGGCGCTGCTGCCCAGCGATTACTGCGGCGACGTGCACGAACGGCTGTCGCTGTACAAGCGCTTCGCCAACGGCAAGACGCAGGAAGCGATCGACGATCTGCAGGAAGAATTGATCGATCGCTTCGGCAAAATGCCGGACGTCGCCAAGGCGCTGGTCGAAACGCATCGGCTGCGGCTGGCGGCGGAGCCGGCGGGCATCATCAAGATCGATGCGCACGCCGATGCGGCGGTTCTGCAGTTCGTGCCCAATCCGCCGATCGACGCGATGCGCATCATCGAATTGATCCAGAAAAATCGTCACATCAAACTCAACGGACAGGACAAGCTGCGCATCACCGTGAACATGCCTGACCTGGCGGCCAGGGTGGGGCAGATCAAGGCGACGATACGGGCTTTGCTGGGATGACGCTGTTCGCGGCTGTGGATTTTCCCTTTTCATTTATTTTCTTTGGAACTGATTGAATGGCGACCATGAATTTGATTTTGCAAGGCCTGCGGCCCGATCCGGCGCTGATCGGCCGGATCGCCGCATTGGCCGGCGCCGGAGAGCCGGTCGCGATCGGCCCGCGCGCGTGGCGCGTCGCCGGCGTGCAATTGTCGGGGCCCGATCTGGCGCAACTGGACGCCGCCTGTCTGGCGGCGCAGCTCGATTACGCGCTGGTCGATCCGCAACGGCGTTTGAGCGATTTCAAATTGCTGGCGATGGATATGGACTCGACGCTGATCACCATCGAATGCATAGACGAAATCGCCGACATGCAAGGCCTGAAACCGCAGGTGGCGGCGATTACCGAAGCGGCGATGCGCGGCGAGATTGCCTTCGGCGAGAGTCTGACGCGCCGCGTCGCCTTGTTGAAAGGACTGGATGCGACGGCCTTGCAGCGGGTCTATGATGAACGGCTGGCCTTGTCCATGGGCGCGCAGGCGATGCTGACGGCGGTGCGGGCGGCCGGTTTGAAGACGCTGCTGGTGTCCGGCGGATTTACCTTTTTTACCGACAGGATGAAGCAGCGTTTGCAACTCGATTACACGCATGCCAATGTGCTGGAAATCGACGCCGGCAAGCTGACCGGGCGCGTGCTCGGCGGAATTGTCGATGCGGAAGAAAAAAAACGCACCGTGGAACGGGTCTGCGCCGAACTGGGCTGTTTACCGCGGCAGGCGATCGTCATGGGCGACGGCGCCAACGATCTGGCGATGATGGGCATATCCGGCCTGTCGGTGGCGTTCCGCGCCAAGCCGGTGGTGCGGGCGCAAGCCGATATTGCGTTGAATTTCGTCGGGCTGGACGGTATCCTGAGTTTGTTCGAATAATGGGGAACGCTGTGCGGGTAGAATCCGTCTGAGTGTTTGTCCACTTAAGGAGATTGAACATGGCTGGTGAACTCGTACTCGACGCTCCATTGCAATCGCAAAAGTCGCTGGTCTGGTGGTTGTATGTTTTTCATGCGCTCAGCCTGGTTTTTTCACTGGGCCTGTTTTCGTTTATTCCTCTGATCATCAATTATGTTAAACGCGGCGATGCCGACGGCACCTTCGTGCGTTCGCATCACAGCTGGCAGATACGCTCGTTCTGGTGGTATCTGGTGTGGATGGCGCTCGGCGTCATTTTTTTCTTCACGTTCTTCCTGATCCCGCTGGGCTGGCTGGTATGTACCGTGGCGTGGGTATGGAAAGCCTACCGGCTGATCAGGGGCTTTATCAATCTCAATGACAACAAGGCCATGCCGGCTTGAACGTGGAGTCACGCAATGCTTGAAATCGCGAGTTTCGCGCACTTGAAGGAAATGATAGGCCGGGAAGTCGCGGTATCCGACTGGCTGGAAATCGACCAGGCGCGCGTCGATCGTTTTGCCGAAGCCACCGGCGACCAGCAATGGATTCATGTCGACGTCGAACGCAGCCGGCGCGAATTGCCTTACGGCGGCACCGTCGCGCACGGCTTTCTGACGCTGGCTTTACTGCCCAAATTCCTGGCGGAATCGATCAGCATGAGCGGCGTCCGCATGCTGGTCAATTACGGTCTGAACCGCGTGCGTTTCCCGGCGGTGCTGCCGGTGGGGCGCAAAGTGCGGGGACGTTTCAAGCTGCTGGCGGTCGAGGATATCGCCGGCGGCGCACAGATGGAATGGGAAGTGACGATCGAATACGAAGGGGGCCGCAAGCCGGTGTGCGTGGCCGAGGCGATTGTGCGGCGCTATCCCTGAATTCTCGGTTTTTAAATTTTTACCTTGCCGCGCATGGTTTTGACTTGCCCGCGCTGCGTTTTTCCATCCATTCTTTTGGTTTGCGAACTGCGCGTCGGTCTGGTCGGCCGACGCGCTTTCGGCGCCAGCGCGACGCCGGCGATGATCGCATTCAGTTTCTGCAGCGCGTCCGCGCGGTTTTTTTCCTGGCTGCGATGGACTTGGGATTTGATGACGATCACGCCATCCTTGGTGATGCGCTGGTCGCTGAGCGCGAATAGACGTTCCTTGATTTGCGCCGGCAGCGAAGAGGCGGCAATCGCAAACCGCAGATGCACCGCGCTGGAAACCTTGTTGACATTCTGCCCGCCGGCGCCTTGCGCGCGAATGGCGCTGATCTCGACTTCGTTCTCGGGCACCGGCGGCAGATTGTGAAACGAACGGGCAGGCGCGGCAACGCGAACCGGCGGTGCGATGGCCGCATCGACGCTGTCCTTGTCGCCGGTGTCCGATGCGTCTGTCATCAGCGTTTCTGATACTGCTGTTTACCGAACAGCATGTCCTTGCTCTTGTCATCGATCAGCGGTTTGCGCAGATGCGCCAGCACGGTAACGCCGCGCTGGACGGCCGGACGGTCGTTCATTGCATCGAACCAGCGCTTCACATGCGGGAAGTCGGCCAGATCGACGCCCTGATTTTCGTGGGAGCGCGTCCATGGGAAGTTGGCGATATCGGCGATGGTGTAATTGTCGCCGGCCAGCCATTCGGTTTTCGCCAGTTGCTTGTCCAGCACGCCATACAGCCGCTTGGCTTCATTGGTGTAGCGGTCGATCGCATAGGCGATTTTTTCCGGCGCATACAGGCGGAAGTGATGCGCCTGGCCCAGCATCGGCCCCAGTCCGCCCATTTGAAACATCAGCCATTGCAGTGTGAGGTATTTTTCGCGATCGGTGGCGCCCAGGAATTTCCCGGCTTTGCCGGCCAGGTAGATCAGGATGGCGCCCGATTCGAACATCGAAATCGGTGCGCCGTCGGGGCCGTCGCTATCGACGATGGCCGGGATTTTATTGTTGGGCGAAATGGCCAGAAACGCTGCGCCGAACTGGTCGCCGTTACCGATGTTGATCGGGTGCGCCTTGTATTCGAAGCCGCATTCTTCCAGCATGATGTGCACTTTATGGCCATTCGGGGTGGGCCAGCTGTAAACGTCGATCATTGAATCTCCTTGGCGTGAGGATGAAGGGTTGCCTGCTGTTAAACGCTTCAATTCCGTAAACGGAAACGCGTATTATCGCGGAAATCCTTCTTTATAGTTTGGCCAGCCGATCCAGCGCCAGACGCAAGGTTTCCTCTTTTTTTGAAAAGGAAAAACGGACGATGCCCGACTCCTTGGGCGTGTTGTAAAACGCCGATACCGGAATCGCGGCGACGCCGATCTCGGCGGTCAGCCAGCGTGCAAATTCGGCCTCCGGCAAATCCGAAATGGCGCTGTAATCGACGCACTGGAAATAAGTGCCTTCGCAACGCAGCAATTTGAAACGGGTATGTTTCAAGCCGTCGCGAAACAAATCGCGTTTGCGCTGGTAAAACGCCGGCAGATCGCGGTACGGCGCCGGATCGGCCAGATATGCGGCCAGGCCATGCTGCACCGGCGTATTGACGGTAAACACATTGAACTGATGCACTTTCCTGAATTCCGCGGTCAGCGCGGCCGGCGCGGCGACATAGCCGACTTTCCAGCCGGTCACGTGAAAGGTCTTGCCGAAGCTGGAATTGACGAAGGTGCGCGCGGCCAGTTCCGGATAACGGCATAGGGATTCGTGCCGCGCGCCGTCGTACACCATGTGTTCATACACTTCATCGGCCAGAATCAGGATATCGGTGCCGCGCACGATGTCGGCCAGCGCGGCGATATCCTGCTGCTGCAATACCGTGCCGGTCGGATTGTGCGGCGTATTGACAATCATCAGCCGCGTTTTGGGAGATACGGCGGCGGCGACCTCGTCCCAAGGTACTGAATAGCCGCCCGGTCCTACCCGCATTTGCACGAACACCGGCACGCCGCCGGCCAGTTCGATCGCCGGCACGTAACTGTCATACGAAGGTTCGATGACGATGACTTCGTCGCCGGCATGCACGCAGCACAGTATCGACGTCAAAATGCCCTGAGTGGCGCCGGCGGTGATCGTGATTTCGTCGGACGGATCGACATCGTGGCCGTACAGCGACTGGATTTTGTGCGCGACGGCATTGCGCAGCTGCGCAATGCCGGGCATAGGCGGATATTGATTCAGACCTGCGCGCATCGCGGCGGCGACCGCATCGACCAGCGCCGGGTCGCAATCGAAATCGGGAAATCCCTGTCCCAGATTGACGGCGTTTTTCTCGACGGCCAGCGCCGACATCAGCGTGAATATAGTGGTGCCGACGCGCGGTAATTTGGAGACGGGATTGACCACGGCGCCATTGGAGGGAACGGCGGTGGCGGATTGCTTGATGGCAGAGGGCATGGTTTTCATCGATCTCTGAATGTTAAAGGCCGAATACCGCATCGGCGAGACGTCAAACCGGCAAGCGGTCTTTCAGCCGCCGGGCGGCGTCCAGGCTTGCGGCGCGATGATGGTAAACAGACCCGCGCGCGCGGTTTTTTTGGCGAGCTTCAATAAGGCTTTATCTTTGGTAATCAATAAATCCGCGCGCACCTGCAAGGCCAGTTCCAGAAATTTCTGATCGTCGCGATCGGTGCATTGCGGCAGTTTAATCATGTCCAGCGCGGTCGGCGGCTCCACGCAGTCGATCAAGGCGTCGAATTCCTCGATCAGATGCATTTTCTGCGCAAAATCGACTTTCAGATGAGGATAGTCCAGCACCCGTTGCCATTCCATCCGGCAATCCGCGCGGGTCACCGCTTGGGCGCGACCGTCCTGCATCGCCTGCAACAGCCCCGCCCAGCGCGGATCGCGGAACACGAATAAATCGAGGCAGACATTGGTGTCGAGTACGAGGCGTTGCGGGTTCGGTGGCGTGGTCATCATCGGCGGAGTAAAGGGATTAGCGCGATCATATTTCAAATTCGCGTCCGCCGCACGGTCGACTTGCGGTTTTGACCATGCAGCCGGCCCGGACGGTCGCGCGGGATTTCGGTATCATTGCCCGTTTGCTATCCCGCCACGCCCGTTTACTTGCCCTCCATTACAGGTACCTTATGCTGATTGTTTTATCTCCTGCCAAATCGCTGGATTATGAAAGCGCACCGACTACCGATCTGCATACGCAACCTGAGTTCATCGCCCGTTCGGCAGAGCTGATCAAACATTTACGTGCGCTGTCGCCGGCGCAGATCGGCAGCCTGATGCATATTTCCGACCCGCTGGCGGCCTTGAACGCGGACCGTTACGCGAGCTGGTCAAAAAAATTTACGCAAAAAAATGCAAAACAGGCGGTATTGGCGTTTAACGGCGATGTCTATGAAGGCTTGCATGCGGCGACGTTGAACGGCAAGCAACTCGATTACGTGCAATCGCATATGCGCATTTTGTCGGGCTTGTATGGCGCGCTGCGGCCGCTGGATTTGATGCAGCCTTATCGGCTGGAAATGGGCACGCGTTTGGCGAACCCGGCAGGCAAGGATTTGTATGCGTTCTGGGGCGACGATGTGACCCTGTCGCTGAATGCGGCGTTGAGCGCGCACAAATCCAAAACGCTGATCAATCTGGCTTCCGAGGAATATTTCAAGGTGGTGCGTCCCAAGGCGCTGCAGGCAAAAGTGCTGACGCCGGTGTTTCAGGACTGGAAGGGCGGCCAATACAAGATCATTTCTTTTTATGCGAAGCGGGCGCGTGGACTGATGGCGCGTTATGCGGCCTTGCATGCAGTCAAGACGCCTGAAAAGCTGAAAGCCTTCGATCTGGAGGGGTACGCCTATGCGCCGGACGCGTCTACCGAAAATTTGTGGATGTTCCGCAGGCGCGTGGCCGATTGACAGACGGGGCCGGTGCGTTGTCAGCGCCGGTTGGGGTTGCCGATATTGAATGAGCTGCGGGGATTCAGGCGGCTTGCCTGCAACTCGGCGTCGATCAGCAAGCCGCGCAGGTCGCGGTGTCGGCCGGGCGCATTGTTCAGATAATAATCGGCCAGTCTGAAACGGCTTTGCCTGATGTCGGGCGGTTCGGCTGCCGCATCGTAAGGCTTGCCGAGCTGCAAGCTCAGGAATTGCGCGAGCATTTTCGCCATCCGGTTTTCCGGGATGGCGCCGCCGCCGGCTGCCTGCAATTGCGCATGCAGCGTTTTTGCCTGATTCAGCATGACCATATCGCGCGCCAGCGGCTCGGCCAGCCGGTCCAGCACGATGTTCATCAGCGCAGCGTCGTGACCGTCGCCGGCGGCGACGTCACCGGCCGGCGGCGACGGGCGATCCGGCGTCAGATCCCTGCTCAGCATTTCCAGCGAGATATCGTTGCTTAACGCATAGATCGCCAGGCGCGTATCCATTTTTTCCTGCAAATAGGCGGTTTGCGCGCCAAGGCTGTCGCGCATCATCTTGATTTGTTCCGGGTAATTTCCCAATTCCTGCAGCCAGTCGTACAGGCTATCGATGTTCAGATGGCGCCTGGCCGTGCGCAGTGAATCCTGGGCCGCCGCTTTTGCCTTGTCGCGTCTCTGCGTGCGCAGCAACACGCCCAGATACGATTTTCCCGCGCGCCATCGGCCGATCGCCCCTTCATACCGTTTTAACGCCATGTTGCGTATCGTCTTGCCGGCGGTGGGCGGGCCGTTGCGTTTGCCGCGGATTTTTTCGCTGTCGGTCGAATAGCTGTACATGCCGTCATAGCGCCGGCCCAGGTCCGTTGCGACCCGGCCGAGAAAATCCTGTCGTATTTCTTCACGTTTCGATGCCTGCTCGTAAAAGCCGGCGCGCAGGCTGAGGCCGATCGCGGGATTGAGCGGCAGGCGACGGTGCACCGAGGCTTCCAGCGTGCTCAGGAAGTGGCGGTCCAGCTCCGGATCGTCGCCGATGGCATAGTTTTCATATCGATGCTGACGGCCGTGACCCTGCAGAAACTGGAACGAGTATCGCCCCATGACGAGGCCGCCGATCACGCCGACGCCTATCAACAGACCCAGACCCAGCGGTCCGATGGCGACGCCCGCGCCTAATAGCGCCGCGGCGGTCAGGCCGGCGGTGCCCAGCGTGCTGCCGGCATACAGCAGGCAGCCGACCAGGAATCGGCGGTTATCCCTCGCATAGCGATGAAAGAACGTTTTTCTCTGGTCCAGCTTGGTGTGCAGGAATTGCTTGTATATGTTGATCCGTTCCTTCGGATGGCTGCGCGGCACGAGCAATGCGAGACGGCGTACGGTTTGCTTGAAGGCGGTATTGAAAAAGCTTTTGGCCTGGTTCGACTTGCGCACCATCACGGCGGCCAGGCCCACCGCGCCGGTGGCCGCCAATGGGCCGAGCACCATCGTTCCCAACGTTCCCGCGACGGTTGCCGCCGGCGCGCTGGCGGCCGCGGCGTAGGCGATTTTGGCGGTGACTTCCAGCGTTGCCTTGGAAGCGATGGCGCCGCCGGATAGCGCGGAACAGGCGCCGATATAGCCGTTCTCACGGTTTTTCCGCTCCGCGCGCACCAGATCGGCCTCACGTTGTTCGTACGCCGCTTGAGACGCCGCAAGCATATGCCGTACCGAATCTGACACAGGCGGCGCATCCTCGCTCTGCATGCGCGCCGATTGCAAAACGCTTCCCAGCGATTCGAGAAATGTTCTGGTTTGAATCAGCTCGGCTTCGAGCGCTTTGCCGTGCCGTATCGAATCCGTCAGCTCGCCGATGCCGGCGTGCAAGGCCATCAGCGCGAAGGGCGCCAGCGCCACCGACACCAGCGTGGTCAGCGCGATATCGGCCGTTCCGTGCGACATGCCCGCATTGGTGAGCCAGGTCATCGGATCGCTCGCCCATTGGCTGGCTTCCCGCATCAGCGAGCTGTCGATCGCATTTTGTTTGCCAGCCTTGAGCAGATACGCAAGCGCGGTGTACAGGCCATGAATGGCCTCGTCGAGATCGACGGCGATCATGCCGCCTTTGGTGCCTTGATCGATTGCGCCGCCCGATTTCGGCAATCGCTCCATGTGTTTGGACAGAGCCCGGCTCAGCCGGTCGAGCGCCTGCTTGGCATGCGCATATTTGCGCTCGCCTTCGCCGTGCTCGCCGATACCTGAAATCTGGCGGGATAAATTGATGCAGGCGCCCTGCAGATTGCGCAGTTGCTCTTTGACCAGGAAATCTTGCCTGGGCATTGCCGGCTGGGCAGGGTGCAATGCCAGCCTGAGGCGATCCCGTTTCCATGCTGTCGCTGCATGGCGCGTTGCGAGCGGGGATGCGTGCCGCCGCTTGACGGCCAGCGGCGACGGCATCGGCGAGGCCGACGATGACGATATCGGCGATGGCGACAGCGTCTGTTTGCGCGCATACGCTCTTCCAACGGATTGCATGCTGGCTATTTGCGAGGGGATGGGCGCGCGCTCGGGCGAACAGGCGCGCACGGTGGCGACGGCTTGCACCGGGTCGGTGTTGAATGAGGTTTTGGTAAAACTACCGTTCTGGCATCCGGAGCGCGCGACTTCCATGAATGGTCTTTCTCTTCGGGATGAACCGATCTTGCTTGCCGGTTAATAATCGTTTTTCTGTGAATATTTCTTTTGGGAAAGTAATGCTACCGCGAAGCGGGCATGATGACAAACCGTCGATTACGACGGGTTGCGGATGGGCCGGTATCTGTCTGTAGGAAAGCAGGAAGAGAACCAGACTGTAAAAACAAACAGCCCCCGGTGTAAAGCCGGGGGCTGCTGGTGTGGAACGTGCGCCGTCTTTGCGGAAGGCAGACCCTGGCGGGTCCGTTCAAGCGGTTTTTACCAGATCTTCCACCATGGCTTTTCCTTGACCGGGCCGCCGGAAGGATAGAGGCTGTTCGGATAATTCAGCTTGAAGATGCGCGCCGTATCGTCGTGCAATTGGGTCTGGCCCATCGCGCCGTAGGAGTTCATCAGGATGAACACGGCTTGTTCGACAGCGGGAGCGTCCGGGTATTCCTTGATCGCCGCCTGCGCCCGGTTGGCCGCCGCGACATAGGCGCCGCGCCGATAATAGTATTCGGCGACGTGCACATCGTATTGCGCCATCGAGTTGACCAGGTATTTCATGCGGGCAATCGCATCCGGCGTGTAGCTGCTGTCCGGGAAACGCTCCGCCAGCACCTTGAACGAGTCGAAGGCATCGCGCACCGATTTCGGATCGCGCTCGGTCGAGTCTTCCTTGGTCAGGAAGTCGAAGATGCTGGTGCGGTCATTGAAGTACACCAGCCCGCGCAGGTAATACATATAGTCGACGTTGGGATGGTTCGGGTGCAGCTTGATGAAGCGCTCGATGGCGGCGATTGCTTGCGGCTGGTCGGCCTGACGGTAATAGGCGTAGGCGATATCCATCTGGGCCTGCTGCGCATAAGTGCCGAACGGATAACGCGATTCGAGTTTCTGATAATACTCGATGGCCTTGTCGTAGCCCGCCGTATTCAGTTCGTCCTTGGCCTCCGAGTATAATCTGGCAGCGGACCAGTTTGCGGTTTCATCGATTTTGTCCGGCAACAGCCCGCATGCCGATAAAGAAAACACGAAAGCGATGGTGATAAGTTTCGATAGATATTTTGGCATGAATTTTACAAGAATACGGATGGAAAAAACCAATTGAACGATTATAGCTGATGGGACTTGCTCTGATGTCATTAACTACGCCCGGTATGGCGAAAAACCTGTCGGAACCCGATTTGAGCACCGAGGACGGCGACGACGAGGCGCTGGAAGGCATCGCTGCCGCGTCTTCGGCCCTGGCCAGCATTACGCTGCGTTTGACGCCGGCCGACTGCGGCGTGCGTCTGGATAAGGTATTGTCGTCGCTGGTGGGGCAATATTCGCGCGGCCGCATCCAGCAATGGATAGAAAGCGGTCATGTACTGGTCGACGGCGTGACGGCGCGCGCCAAAAGCACGGTGTTCGGCGATGAAACGGTGGTCATTTCACCGCAGGCCGCTCCGGAGGACGAAGCGTTCAAGCCGGAAGCCATGGCGCTGGACATTGTGCATGAAGACGGGGCGCTCATGGTCGTCAATAAGCCGGCCGGTCTGGTCGTGCATCCCGCCGCCGGCAATTGGTCCGGCACCTTGCTCAATGGATTGCTGCACCTTCATCCGGCGCTGGGCGGCGTGCCGCGGGCCGGCATTGTGCACCGGCTGGACAAGGACACCAGCGGCCTGATGGTGGTGGCGAAGTCGCTGATCGCGCAGACCGATCTGGTGCGGCAGTTGCAGGCACGCACCGTCAAACGTCAGTATGTGGCGCTGGTGTGGGGCACGCCGCAGTTGAACGGAACCATCGACGCGGCAATGGCGCGTCATCCGCGCGACCGGATCAAGATGGCGGTATCCGAAAGTCTCAGCGCCAAATCGGCGATCACTCACTATGAAAGGCTGGCGACCGGCATCATCGATGGCAAGGCCGTCAGTCTGGTGCGCTGCCGGCTTGAAACCGGCCGCACCCATCAGATCCGGGTGCATATGCAGTCGCTGGGGTTTGCGCTGGTCGGCGATGCCTTGTACGGCAAGGCCCATCTGAGCTCGACCTTTCCGCATCAGGCGCTGCATGCATGGCGCCTCGGCCTGATTCATCCGGGGAGCGGGAAGCAGCGCGAGTGGACGGCAGGCTTGCCGGCCGATTTCGCCGACCTGCTCAAGCGGGCCGGCATCGATATCGCGGCGGTGAGCGCGGGAGCCGACTAATGCAAGCGCTGCGCCCGGATTGGCCTGATCTGCCTGCTGGAGTTGCGGTGTTGACAACTTTGCGCAGCGGCGGATACAGCCTCGCTCCTTATGACGACGGAGCGGGCGGCGGCGGTTTCAATCTGGGTCTGCATGTCGGCGATGCCGCCGAGTCGGTCGCGCGCAATCGCGCACTGCTGCGGGCGGAGTTACCAGCGGAGCCGGCGTGGCTGACGCAAATACATGGCGCGACGGTGGTCAATGCCGCGCACCTTACCGATGTTCCGCGCGCCGACGCCAGCATTGCGGTGGGTTCCGGCGCCGTATGCGCGATTCTGACGGCCGATTGCTTGCCGGTATTGTTTTGCGACCGGGCGGGCGCGGTGGTCGGCGCCGCGCATGCAGGCTGGCGCGGGTTGGCGGCGGGTGTGCTTGAAAATACCGTCGCGGCGATGCGGGCCGCCGGCGCCGGAGAAATCACGGCCTGGCTGGGTCCGGCCATCGGGCCCGACCGGTTCGAGGTGGGAGAGGATGTGCGCGCGGCCTATTTGACGCGCGACGTCCGTCACGATCGCGCCTTTGCGCCGATCGCGGGCGCCGCCGGCAAATATCTGGCGGATATCTATAGCCTGGCAAGATTGGCGCTGGCGGAGGCCGGCGTCGAGCAGGTATACGGCGGCGGTTTCTGCACTGTCGTGGACGCCGAGCATTTCTACTCATATCGGCGGGATGGCGTTACCGGACGGTTTGCGTCGCTGATCTGGATCGCCTGAGGACTTGAAGAGAGTCGAAAATTCGGATTATTCCGATGAACTCAAATCGGCGACGGCATCCTCAGTCCGATGATGAAGGAAGCCGCAGCCGTGCGCCGCTGTTTTTACGGCTTGGTCATATCCGCCGCGCACACCTGTTCAAGCATGGCTGCAGCCACGGTGTGCTCGGCCGGCTTGGCAAAAGCACTATTGGCCAGTGCGTCGGAATGATCGCGGCTGTCGCCCATGCCGTTCGCCTCCGCAAAAATGATTTCCTTGGATAAACGCATGGTCTTGTCCTTGCAATTGTAGAGTTGCAAGTCCTTATACGACTTCAGTGTCGGAAAGCCGGCTTCGTTGTTTTTGCGCGCTTCCTTGAAATTCCACATCGACCACGCTTGCCTGATGTCGCCGTGTTGCTCAAGGGATGCAGCGTCGATCAATAGTTCGCCGGCGTTGGTGCTGCCGATGGAGCGCCAGTCCGCTGCACTTGCGCTGGCGCAGATGGAGACGACAGCGATGCCGGTAATGGTTTTGAGTACGGTACGGCAAGATTTTTGCATGAGCTTTCCTTCTTTTTAACAGATCAATTAAAACGCGGCTTCAAATATCGCGACGAAAACGTGACGCCAAGATATCGCAATGCCGGAACAATACAAGTAGCGCAAACAATTCTTTACATGACATCTGTATCGGCGGTGCGTTCGCATTCTCCGCTCGATTATTAACAGGTTTTTACCGCGGTTCGTTGCCACCGGGATCGGCCGCGACAACCGGCGAGTCGGATGCGATCTCGGCCGCCGCAGCCGTGCGTAATTTTTGCGCCGTTTGTCGATTCCGCTTGCGCCGCGGCGTATCCATCAGGTATAAAATGATTGACAACGGTAACACACCATATAGCAAAAATGTCATCAAGCCGGCAATGGGGGTACGCTCGGTAATGGACATCATGAAGACCACATAGAGCCATGCGATTGCGACGATATACATAGCGCATCCATACGTAGAGAAACTAGAACGATACGCGAAAACCACGCTGTGAGCACACATCCGGATCAATCAAATTTTTTCCTTAAAGGATGGCTGGCGCAGTTTTCCGCTCCGTTCCCCAGCTCGTCCGGGGAGGCCAATGCATTCGACGCCGTATCCAAGGCGTTCGACATCAAGCTCGACGCCGGCAAAATGCTGGCGCTGCAAAACGACTACCTGCGCGAATTTGCTGCATTGCAGCACGACATGCTGATGCAGCGCCCGCCGCCGGTCGTCGACCGCCGTCTGTCCACGGCCGAATGGAACGCCAATCCGCTATCGATTTTTCACGCCGCCGCATATCAGCTGAACGCCCGTTTTCTGAATGCCATTGCCGAGGCGGTCGATGCGCCAGAAAAAATCCGCCAGCGAATTCAGTTTTCAGTCCAGCAATTGGTCGACGCCATGTCTCCGGCCAATTTTCTGGCGACCAATCCGGAAGCGCAACGAAAAATCATCGACACCAAGGGCCAGAGCCTGACGCAGGGCATGATGCAGATGCTGGCCGACCTGCAAAAAGGCCATATTTCGCTGACCGACGAGAGCGCATTCGAAGTCGGCAGGGACGTCGCCGCGACCGAGGGATCGGTGGTCTTCGAAAATGCCTTGTTCCAGCTGATTCAATACAAGCCGCTGACGACCAAGGTATTTGAAACTCCGCTGTTGATCGTGCCGCCCTGCATCAACAAGTTTTACATCCTGGATCTGCAGCCGCACAATTCGCTGGTGCGTTACGCGCTGGAGCAGGGCCATCAGGTGTTTCTGGTGTCGTGGTGCAATGCCGACGCATCGGTGCAAGAGGCGACATGGAACGATTATGTCGAACAGGTCGCGGTCGCCGCGATCCATGCGGTACAGGAAATTTCCAAACGCAAGCAGATCAATGCATTGGGATTCTGCGTCGGCGGCACGATACTGTCGTGCGCGCTGGCGGCGCTATATGCGCGCGGCGAAAAGCCGGTGGCCTCCATTACCTTGCTGACGTCGTTCCTGGATTTTTCGGATACCGGCGCGATCGACGTGTACATCGACGAAATGCAGGTCGCGCTCAGGGAAACCCTGATCGGCAAAGGCGGCCTGATGGCCGGCCGCGATTTTGCCGCCGCGTTCTCCAGTCTGCGTCCGAACGACCTGATGTGGAACTACGTCGAATCCAATTATTTGAAGGGCATGGCGCCGACTGCGCTGGATCTGCTGTACTGGAATGCGGACAGCACCAATTTGCCGGGCCCGATGTTTTGCTATTACCTGCGCCGCATGTATCTGGAAAACGCGCTGAAGGATCCCGGACGTCTGGATCTGAGCGGCACGCCGATCGATTTGCGCCGCATCGATGCGCCGACCTTCATTTTCGCGTCGCGCGACGATCACATCGTGCCTTGGAAAACGGCTTACGCTTCGACCACTCTGCTCAACCTCGGCAAGCCGGAGTTGAACCGATTCGTGCTCGGCGCGGCCGGGCATATTGCCGGGGTGATCAATGCCCCCTCCAAAAATAAACGCAGTTACTGGACCCATCCGGCGCAAGGCGTCGATGCGGACGGCTGGCTGCAAGGCGCCACCGAGCATCCCGGCAGCTGGTGGCCCGAATGGATCGCGTTTCTTGCACAGCATGCCGGCAAACGAATTGCGCCGCCGAGGGCGGCTGGCGCGGTGAAATACCCGGTAATCGAGCCGGCGCCAGGGCGTTATGTACTGGTAAAGGCCGGCTAACCACACTGCGTCGACTGATTCGCTCGGTGTGTTCGATTCGTGTTGTCGGATTGGCAAGTGGCGTGTTTTAATTGTTTAAACTAGAGGAGACTGCCATGACAAAACGAATCGCTTATGTAACGGGTGGAATGGGTGGTATTGGAACACCGATTTGTACGCGGCTGTGCAAGGAGGGTTATACGGTGGTGGCCGGTTGCGGCCCGAATTCGACGCGCAAGGATAAATGGCTGGCCGATATGCGCGCCAAGGATTTCGATATCCATGCGTCCGAGGGCAATGTGTCGAACTGGGAATCGACTGAAGCAGCATTCAGGAAAGTCAGAGAGGAAATCGGTGGAATCGACATTCTGGTGAATAATGCGGGCATCACGCGTGATGGCCAGTTTCGCAAAATGACGAAATCGGACTGGGATGCGGTGATCGAGACGAATTTGAACTCGCTGTTCAATGTGACCAAGCAAGTGATCGAAGGCATGGTGACGCGCAACTGGGGACGCATCATCAATATTTCGTCGGTCAACGGCCAGAAAGGGCAGTTCGGTCAAACCAATTACTCGACGGCAAAAGCGGGCATCCATGGCTTCACCATGTCTCTGGCGCAGGAAGTGGCGACCAAAGGCGTGACGGTCAATACGGTGTCGCCGGGCTATATCGGCACCGATATGGTGCGCTCCATCCGTCCCGAGGTACTGGATAAGATCATTGCAGGCATTCCGCTCAAGCGCCTCGGCGAACCGGAGGAAATTGCATCGATTGTGGCGTGGATTGCGTCGGACGAAGGCGGTTATGCGACCGGTTCGGATTTTTCGTTGAACGGTGGTCTGCATATGGGATAGGGCAGCCGGCGCCGGTGTTGTCTATACTGGCGCCTGTATCACGCTTTTTATGCAATTTATGAGGCAACAATATCGCATGCTCCGGCGCATGCTTTGCAGCGCAAACCTTTAGGATGTCAGATGAATAGTGCTACCAAGGTATCTGAACGACTGATTAAAAAATATCCGAACCGTCGTCTATACGATACTCAAACCAGTTCGTACATTACATTGACCGATGTCAAGCAACTGGTGCTGGATAACGAAGCATTTGCCGTAGTCGACGCCAAGAACGGCGACGATCTGACACGCAGCATCCTGCTGCAGATCATTCTGGAAGAGGAGTCCCACGGCGCGCCGATGTTTTCCAGCGCGGCGTTGTCGCAAATCATCCGCTATTACGGGCATGCGATGCAGGGCATGATGGGATCTTACCTGGAGAAGAACATCCAGACGTTTATCGATATTCAAAACAAGCTCAGCGAAAACTCCAAGGGCTTTATCGAAGGCAAGCCCTTCAGCCCCGAAATGTGGACGCAGTTCATGAATGTGCAGGGGCCGATGATGCAAGGCATGATGAGCAACTATATAGAGCAAAGCAAGAGCCTCTTTTTGCAGATGCAGGAGCAAATGCAAAGTCAGTCGAAGAACCTGTTTGGCGCCTTTCCCTTCATTCCGCCGGAACCGCCGAAAAAATAAATTGCCTTTGCTTCGCGCCGGCCGGCGGCCTTGCCGGCGGCCCGAGGCGCCCCGATCCTTTTCTTTGTTTCCGCGGTCTGTGCGGTATCCATGGTTCGCCTGGCGGCCGGAGGGTACAATAGCGCCTTTCCTGCGTTTGCCTACTCGAACATGCACATTGAATCCGCCTCAGCCCTTGCTTCAGCCACCGCTCCCGCCAATGCCGCGCCAGCGCCGAAAGTCGGCTTTGTTTCATTGGGCTGCCCCAAGGCGCTGGTCGATTCCGAGCAGATTCTGACGCAACTGCGGGCCGAGGGCTACGATACGGCCAAGTCGTATCAGGGCGCGGATCTGGTGATCGTCAATACCTGCGGTTTCATCGACGCCGCGGTGCAGGAGTCGCTGGATGCGATCGGCGAGGCCTTGAGCGAAAACGGCCGCGTCATCGTCACCGGCTGCCTGGGCGCCAAGAAAGACGCCGACGGCAATGACATGATTCAAGCCATCCATCCGAAAGTGCTGGAAGTTACCGGCCCGCACGCGGTCGGCGAAGTCATGTTCGCCGTGCACAAGCATCTGCCGAAACCGCACGCGCCGTTTATCGATCTGGTGCCGCCGCAGGGCGTCAAGCTGACGCCGAAACATTACGCCTATCTGAAAATTTCCGAAGGCTGCAATCACCGCTGCAGTTTCTGCATCATTCCATCGATGCGCGGCGATCTGGTGTCGCGTCAGATCGCCGACGTGATGCTGGAAGCGGAAAATCTGTTCAAGGCCGGCGTTAAGGAGTTGCTGGTCATTTCGCAGGACACCAGCGCCTACGGCGTCGACGTCAAATTCCGCACCGGCTTCTGGAACGGCACGCCGATCAAAACGCATATGACGCAGCTGGTGGGGGCGCTGGGCGAACTGGCTGCGCAATACGGCGCCTGGATACGTCTGCACTATGTCTATCCGTATCCGCACGTCGATCAGATCATCCCGTTAATGGAGCAGGGGAAAATCCTGCCGTATCTGGATGTGCCGCTGCAACACGCGCATCCGGACGTGCTGAAACGGATGAAGCGTCCCGCCAGCGGCGAGAAAAACCTGGACCGGATTCAGGCGTGGCGTGCGATGTGTCCGGACATTACGATCCGCTCAACCTTCATCGCCGGCTTTCCCGGCGAGACTGACGCCGAATTCGACTATCTGCTGGATTTCCTGCAGGAAGCGCAGATCGACCGATTGGGCTGCTTCGCCTATTCGCCGGTGGCGGGCGCGACCGCCAACGAACTGCCCGATCCGGTGCCGGAAGAAGTGCGGGAGGAGCGCCGCGGCCGCGTGATGCTGTTGCAGGAAGAGATTTCCAAACGGCGCTTGCAGGCCAAGGTCGGCAAGACCCTGCGCGTGTTGCTGGATCAGGTCGACCGCAATGGTAGCGGTGTTGGACGTTCCTATGCGGACGCGCCTGAAATCGACGGCGTGGTCTACGTTAAGGCGCCGTACGAGCCGCACCGGAAACTGGTGGCCGGCGAATTCGTCGACGTTGTCGTCACCGCAGCGGACGCGCACGATCTCTGGGGAGCGGCGTAAATGCGCGACAGAATTCAACTTTATATTAGACACGGCATTCGCTGGTCTCTGGCGGCAATGATTTGTTGTTCCTTGACGATGCAGACCGCTGCCGGTGCGGACCCGGATACGGCGGATGCCGCGCCGGCCGTCAGGCATCCACTGGCGAAACTGTTTGCCAACCCGGCCATCCTGCGCGGCACGCTGGGCGGCGCGCAAATTCAAATGGAATTGCATTTGAAACCGGGCGAAAGCGGGACGCTGGAAGGGAGCTACTTCATATTCGGCCACACCCAGAAGATACAACTGGCGGGAGAGTTCGAGGAGGACGCTTTGTCGATGGAGGAGTCCGCGAACGGCCAGGATGTCTCCGGTCTGTGGGATGGGGCTTACGATGGCGCGACGTTGACCGGCAATTGGTCGACCACGGAAGGGGTTGTCGTGCATCCTTTTGTGTTAAAAGTCATTCCTGCAAAATAGAAATAATCGTGATCTTCAATTGTGACAAAAAGTCATATTTTGGCATCGTGGAATAGTAAAATTTGTAAGGTGCTTCCCTGTATCGTGTAGGCAACGCGGAAGCGCTCCTTTTACAAAAATTTATCACCCCTTTTCTTCTGATTCTTACTTTGGCGCAATAAAATAAAAAATTTCCAGTAAGCAATTATCTCCTCGCTAGCCCTTGCTGGCGTTCATTCTTCAAAATTACAAAAATTTAATTCTCTTAGGAAATTAATTTTGTAGGAAAAACACTTACAATACTCCAAGACAATCGCGTACAAAAAGAACAGAGCGATACTTGTTGGAGCTATAGGACTCACGGATCAAAATGACATACTGATGTAAGCGTGTGTAACTAAATTATTTCCGCATATCGCGAAAAGCGTTTTGGGTCTCGGACGGCTGCATGTACTTGGCAATAGGGGTGTGAAATGGACAACAAAGACATGATGTCGGAAGTGCGGGATGCCAATCTGGGTTATTTGATGCTGGCGCAGCAAATGATACGCTCGGATAAGGCAACCGCGATTTTCCGTCTGGGGATCAGCGATGAAATCGCCGAACTGATCAAGGGCTTGAGCAATGCGCAGATACTCAAGCTGGCGGCCAACAACATGATGTTGACGCGTTTTCGTTTCGACGACGGCGCTATCCTCGGCATGTTGACTAATTACAATAAGGAAAAAGGCTTGGCGCACGCGCATGCCGCCATCCTTATGGCAGGCCAGCCGATCGAAGAGATCGTCTAGCACACCAGGCCGTCAAAAGCGCATTACAGAGTTTGCAGTATTGTTTTCCATCAACGGCTGCTCCCTTTACAGGGAGCGGCCGTTGACATTATTGCCGGCGTTATTATCATAATGACATCGGTTTACCAGGCGGCAGATCGTTGGCAAGGGTGGCTATGGGCAAGAAAAGTGTGATTACCGAAGCGCAGGAAATCCAGCTGGCGATCGAATTGATCCAGCTCGGCGCACGCCTGCAATTGCTCGAGTCCGAAACCTCCCTGTCCCGGGAGCGCCTGCTGAAACTGTATAAGGAATTGAAGGGCATGTCGCCACCCAAGGGTATGCTGCCGTTCTCCACCGACTGGTTCATCACTTGGCAACCGAATATCCATTCGTCGCTGTTCATCAATATTCATAAATACCTGGTTGAACACGCCCGCATCGTCGGTATTGAAGCCGTGATGAAGGCGTACAAATTGTATTTGGAACAGTTGGGCCGCAACCAGGACGACGATGAGCCGGTGCTGTCGCTGACCCGCGCGTGGACGCTGGTGCGTTTTTTCGAAAGCAAAATGCTGACGACCAAACCTTGCCGTTGCTGCACCGGCCATTTCGTGGTCCATCGCCTCGACCTGCACCAGGATTACGTCTGCGGTTTGTGCCACATGCCGTCGCGTGCCGGTAAAACGAAAAAAGCGCGCGACGCCGCGCTGGAAGCCGTCTTGGCCGAAATGGCGTAAGGCCGTAGTCCGGTCTTATTGCTTGATTTGCGCCGCACCGATTTGAATCCCATTTTCCGCCCAGGCAAGCGCCAGGCGCCCGCATGTCCGTAGCGCGTCCGCTGATCCGGGCGCCGGCGGTTCAGGCTTTATTACTGCAGGGCGCCGCGCTGCTGCTGGCGCTATTGCTCGAATGGGGCTGGACGGCGTCGACGTCGCTTGCCATTCCCCCTCTGGCCGATGCTTTACTGCAAGGCGCGATCGCAGCCGCGCTCAGCCGCCGCGCCGGATTGGCGCGCTGGTGGCTGCCGATTCAATTATTGTTTCCGGCGGCGACGCTGCTGGTCGGCGGCCTGCATTTGCCGCCGTCGGTTTTCCTGGGCGGCTTCCTGTTTTTCCTGCTCCTGTTCTGGAGCACTTTCCGCACCCAAGTCCCGTATTACCCGTCCCTCGCCACTACCTGGCGCGCGGTTGAGGGTCTGTTGCCCTCATCCGGGCCGGTACGCCTGATCGATATCGGCAGCGGACTCGGCGGTCTGGTGCTGAGCCTGGCAGGCCGCCATCCGCAGGGCGCGTTCAGCGGCATCGAGATCGCGCCGCTGCCGTGGCTGATCAGCCGCCTGCGCGCATTGTGCACCGGCAGCCGCGCGCAATTTGCGCTGGGCGATTACATGCGCCTCGATTTCGCGCAATACGACGTGGTGTTCGCGTATTTATCGCCGGTGGCGATGACGGCGCTGTGGAGCAAGGCCAGCGCCGAAATGCGGCCGGGCAGCTTGTTGCTTAGCTATGAATTCGAGATCGACGGCATCGTGCCGGATATCGCGATCAATACGTCGAATAAGGGGGCAATTCTGTATGGCTGGCGCATATAAAACCCTTTTTTCGTATGATACATTCCGAAGCATTATCAAGTTTTTATCTTTTCTCCCGTTAACGGATAAGATGCCGCTTTTTTACCAGGGCGATAAGTAGCAAGGCGGGACTGCATGGTGCGATCGGTAGGCGGATCGGCGACCGATAAATAAAGAGGTCAGGGGTGAAAATTTGTTAGTTATTATCGGATATGTTGTAGTTCTCTTTTCGGTTTTCGGCGGTTTTGCATTGGCGGGCGGCCATTTGCATTCCCTGCTGCAGCCGATCGAATTATTGATGATCGGCGGCGCCGCCGGCGGCGCTTTCCTGGTCGGGAACAACAACAAGGCGATCAAGGCGACGATCAAGGCGCTGCCGACCCTGTTCCAGGGTTCGCGTTACACCAAAGCGCTGTATATGGAATTGATGGCGCTGCTGTTCGAGATACTGACCAAGGCGCGCAAGGAAGGCCTGATGTCGATCGAAGGCGATATCGAAGAGCCGGGAATCAGTCCGATCTTCAGCAAATACCCCGGCGTGCTCGGCGACCATCACCTGATTGAGTTCATGACCGATTACATGCGTCTGATGGTGTCCGGCAACATGGATGCGTTCCAGATCGAAAACCTGATGGACAACGAAATCGAGACCCATCACCACGAAGGCGAAGTGCCGGTGCATGTGATCGCCAAGATGGGCGAGGCGATGCCGGCGTTCGGCATCGTGGCGGCGGTGATGGGAGTGGTGCATACGATGGCCTCGGTAGGCATTCCGCCGGCCGAACTCGGGATCCTGATCGCCAATGCGCTGGTCGGCACCTTCCTCGGTATTTTGCTGGCCTACGGCTTCGTCGGTCCGCTGGCGAGCTTGCTGGAACAGAAGCTGCACGAATCGACCAAGATTTATCAGTGCGTGAAAGTGACGCTGCTGGCCAGCCTGAACGGGTATGCGCCGGCGCTATCGATCGAATTCGGACGCAAGGTCTTGTTCTCCACGGAACGTCCATCGTTCCTGGAACTGGAAGAACATATCAAGCAGTCGAAAGCGGCGAAATTATGAGAACTTATTAATCGGGGAACGGCATGGCAGACGAAGGGCTACGTCCGATTATTGTCAAGCGCATCAAGAAATCCGGCGGCGGTCATCACGGCGGGGCATGGAAAATCGCGTACGCCGATTTCGTGACTGCGATGATGGCGTTTTTCCTGTTGATGTGGTTGCTGGGCTCGACTGCGAAGGGCGATTTGCAGGGTATTTCGGAATACTTCAAGACCCCGTTGAAAGTGGCCATGGCCGGCGGTTCCGGCAGCGGCGACTCGTCCAGCGTGTTGCCTGGCGGCGGGCGCGACTTGAGCCGCCAGGACGGGCAGTTGAAGAAGAGCGAGAGCGATATCGTCAAAAAAAGCTTCAATTTGCGCGCCGCCCAGATGGAACTGGAAAAAGCCGAAAGCGCACGCCTGAAAGAATTGAAGAAACGGATCGAAACGGCCATCGACAACAGCCCGGCCTTGCGCCAGTACAAGAATCAATTGCTGCTCGATATCACCACCGAAGGTTTGCGGATCCAGATCGTCGACGAAAAGAACCGGCCGATGTTCGCATTGGCCAGCGCTGACCTGCAGCCCTATACGCGCGAGATTCTGAAGGAGATCGGCAAGACCTTGAACGACGTGCCCAACCGCATCAGCCTGTCCGGGCATACCGATGCGACGCCTTACAAGGGCGGCGAAAAGGGCTACAGCAACTGGGAATTGTCCGCCGATCGCGCCAATGCGTCGCGCCGCGAACTGATCGCCGGCGGCATGGACGAATCCAAGTTATTGCGCGTGGTGGGCCTGTCGTCCGCGGTTCTGCTGGACAAGGAAGATCCGTTCAACCCGATTAACCGGCGTATCAGCATCATCGTCATGAACAAGAAAGCGGAAGACGCGGTGGAAAAAGACAGCGGCGCGCTTTCGGTCAGCAACGAGACAGAGGTGCGCGACGGCCTGACGCCGGCGGCCACGAAATAATTTGCATCAGCGAATATCGCTACCAGGATGATGAGGCGGGAATGGTGAATACACCGGTATTATTTGAATTCAAGCGATTGCTGCTCGACGTGGCCAGCGGAGGCAGTCGGCAATTGACCGAGGTCGAAGCCGATCTGGTGCAAACCAATCACTTGCTGAACGAAGCGATCGAAAAGCTGGGCGGCAGTTTTCTGCAACTGCACACGGTGGTCTTGGCACAGCAGAAGATCGTCGCCGCGATCGTCGAGCAACAGGCGCCGGCTACCCCGGCGCAAATCGACCAGATCAAGCAAAGCCAGCAGCAGATCGATACGCATGTCAACGCGGCGGTCACTGGCCTGCAATTCCAGGATATGACAAGCCAATTGGTCGAACGCACCCTCAGGCGTGTGGTCGGCCTGCGTGAAGTGCTCGGCTTCCTCAGCAACAGCAGCTGGGATATGGTGCCGGAATGCGATATGGATGAGATGTATGAATTGCTGCAGAAAATCAATCGGATCATGGAAGAGCGATTGGTCAATCTGGAAAACAGTTTATGGAAAACCGTGCGTCAGACGCATATGAGCAGCGGCGACATCGATTTGTTTTGAATCGTGAACCGGCGTTGCCGGCAGTCGCGATGTAAACAACATACGAACAGACAGATAGCGAAGCATAGAAGGTGGAAAAAATGGCGAAAACAATTCTCGCGGTAGACGATTCGGGTTCCTTGCGGCAGATGGTCGTGTTCAGCCTGAAGGCTGCCGGTTATAACGTGGTCGAAGCGGTGGACGGCGTGGATGCGCTGGACAAGGCCAAGGCGCAGATATTCGACCTGGTGCTGACCGATCAAAACATGCCGAACATGGACGGACTGACGCTGATCCGCACGCTGCGCACCTTGCCGTCGTATGCGCGCGTGCCCATCCTGATGCTGACCACGGAATTCAGCGACGATATGAAGGCGAAAGGGAAAGCCGCGGGCGCCAACGGATGGCTGGTCAAGCCCTTCGATCCGCAGCGGTTGACCGAGGTGGTCAAAAAAGTCATTGGTTAAAACGATAAAAATACGATGACCACCTTTGACGGAGTCCGAAATGACCATTGATATGAGTCAATTTTTCCAAGTGTTTTTCGATGAAGCCGAAGAGGGCCTCGCGGAAATGGAAAAATTGCTGCTGGCTGTCGACATATCGAATCCGGACACCGAAGTCCTGAACGCGATTTTTCGTGCCGCCCATTCGATCAAGGGCGGTTCGGCGACCTTCGGCCTGACCGATCTGACCGATATCACGCACGTGCTCGAATCGCTGCTGGACAAGTTGCGCAAGGGCGAGATGCCGCTGACCGCCAAGCACGTGGATGCGTTCCTGTGGGCCAAGGACGTACTCAAGGCCATGGTCGGTGGGCATCGCGACGGCAGCGCGGTCGACCAGGCTGCCGTCGCCGAAACGCGCAAGACGCTGGAGGCGCTGTCGCTCAACGCGCCGCAAGCCGTCGTGTTCAGACCGCCGCTGCCCGCGTCCGCAGGCACCTTGCGCCGGCTGCGCATCGAACTGCCGCCCATCGGCGAACGCGATGCCGAAGCGCTGGGCCAGGAAATGAGCATGCTGGGCGCGCTCAGCAAAGAGCGGCAGGACGACGGTCGTTGGGTCTATGTGCTGGATACCGCCGACAGCATCGACGACATCGTCGCGATCTGTTCGTTTATCGTCGATACCGCCGATATGAGAATTTCGCAGGCGGTAGCCCTGGGGGCCGCCGGTGCGCCGCTGTCGACCGAAGAAAAGCAGGGTTTCGGTTTCTTCGCGCCGTTCGTGCCGCTGCACGCCACCGATGAAGAGCGCGGTTACGGTTTTTTCGATCCGTTCGTGCCGCTCGATATCGAGCCGGCCAAGCCGGAGATCGATAGCGATGCGTTGCTGCCGGCCGCCGAAGTGTCCAGTGCGGCCCAGGATGCCGGGGGAAGCGGCGCCGGCGACAAGAAAAACGGCAAGCGCGACGGCGAGAAAAGCGGCAATGCCGAATCCACGTCGATTCGCGTGAGCATCGAAAAGGTCGACCAGCTGATCAATCTGGTCGGCGAGCTGGTCATCACCCAGGCGATGATCGAACAGCGCACCGATGCGCTCGATCCGGTGTCCAACGAACGCCTGTTGAACAGCGTTTCGCAATTGACCCGCAACACGCGCGACCTGCAGGAAGCCGTGATGTCGATCCGCATGATGCCGATGGATTATGTGTTTTCGCGTTTCCCGCGCATGGTGCGCGATCTGGCCGCGAAACTGGAAAAGAAAGTCGATTTCATCACGCACGGCGCGGCGACCGAACTCGACAAGAGTCTGATCGAACGCATCGTCGATCCGCTCACGCATCTGGTGCGCAACAGCATCGATCACGGCATCGAGCGTCCGGAAATACGCCTGGCCGAAGGCAAGAGCGATACCGGGCGGCTGTCCTTGTCGGCCGAGCATCAGGGCGGCAATATCATCATCGAAGTCAGCGATGACGGCGGCGGTTTGCGGCGCGACAAAATCCTGGACAAGGCGCGCCAGCAAGGCATGCAGGTAGCCGATTCGATGAGCGACGCCGAGGTCTGGCAATTGATTTTCGAACCCGGTTTTTCGACCGCCGAAGAGGTAACCGACGTTTCCGGGCGCGGCGTCGGCATGGACGTGGTCAAACGCAATATCATGGCCATGGGCGGCGCGGTTGACATCCGCTCGGGCAGGGGCTTCGGCACCACCATCTCGATTTCGCTGCCTCTGACGCTGGCGATTCTGGACGGCATGTCGATCCGGATCGGCGAGGAAATCTACATTCTGCCGCTCGGCTATGTGGTCGAATCGCTGCAGCCGGCGGCCGCCGATGTCAAGGATATCAGCGGGCAGGGACGCGTCATCAAGGTGCGCGGCGAGTATCTGCCGCTGATTCCGCTGTATCAGATTTTCCATATCGAACCCACCTATACCGATCCTTCGCAGGGCCTGGTGGTGATTCTCGAATCGGACGGCAGAAAAGCCGCGCTGTTCGTGGACGATCTGGTTGGACAACAGGAGATTGTTGTAAAAAACCTGGAGTCGAATTATCGCAAGGTATCCGGCATCTCGGGTGCTACCATACTGGGCGACGGCGGTGTCGCCCTGATTATCGACGTGGCGGCGTTGTTGCGGTCCAGCCGTCATATGAGCGATGATACGGTGTTTGGCTGATTATTTTAATAAGGGGTCCTATCATGCTGGAAAATACACAAAAGAGCGTTTCAGGCTTCGGCGAGAAGAAAGACAGTACCGGAAACGAGTTTCTGGCGTTCACGCTGGGCAGGGAAGAATACGGCATCGATATTCTGAAGGTGCAGGAAATCCGTGGTTATGAAGCGGTGACACGCATCGCCAATGCGCCGGAATTCATCAAGGGCGTAGTGAATCTGCGCGGCATCATCGTGCCGATCGTCGATATGCGCATCAAGTTCAATCTGGGCGAGCCGACCTACGATCAATTCACCGTGGTCATCATCCTGAACATCTCGGGCCGCGTGGTCGGCATGGTAGTCGATAGCGTATCCGACGTGATCACACTGTCCATGGACCAGGTCAAGCCGGCGCCGGAGATGGGCACCACTTTCGATTCCGATTATCTGATCGGCCTGGGCACACTGGATGAGCGCATGCTGATTCTGGTGGATATCGACAAGCTGATGTCGAGCGCGGACATGGGTCTGATCGAAAAGCTGGCTGCCTGAATCTAAGATCCAGCATCCAACCTGGTCACTATGGACCGGGTTAATAAAAAAGCATCGTGCCGTTGACGGCGCCGATGCTTTTTTTATAAGCTTTCAACATCCCGCAGGGATGGCTTAAGCCGCCTTCTCGGCGATCCGCTGCGCGATATGCGCCAGTGCCGGCTCCACCTGATCCACCAGAATCAAGCACAGATCGCCCGGTTGCAAACGCTGCAGCGCCGTGTCGATGGCGAGAAATTCGCCCTGGATTTCCTGCGTATAGGTGGTGCGGCTGGCGTTTTGCAAGCCTTCACGCAGCAGCGCCAATACCTCGCCGTCGGCACGGCCGCGCTGGCATTGATCCTGATACAGCATTACCTCGTCGAACGCTTCGCCCAGCAACTCGGTCTGATGACGGATATCGATATCGCGGCGGTCGCCGGCGCCGCTGATGACCACCGAGCGGCGGCCGGCGGGCATGGTGTCGACCGCCGCCACCAGCGCCTTGATCGCATCCGGATTGTGGCCGTAATCGGCGATGACGGTGGCGCCTTTGTAATCGAATACGTTGAAACGTCCCGGCGCGGTAGCCGCGTCATTGACGAAGCTCGCCAGACCCTCGGCGATCAGGTCCCAATCCAGCCCCAGCGCCCAGGCCGATCCCACCGCCGCCATCACGTTTTCGATCTGGAAGCCGATGGTGCCGTTGCGGGTCAGCGGAATGTTGCGCAGCGGCAGCCGCAGTTCCTTGTTGCCATGGGCGGCGACCACGGCGATGCCGTCCAGATATACCACGCGATGCCCTTGCGCGCGATGCGTCGCCATGACGGAATGATTCTTGTCGAGCGCAAAGAAGGTGACCGAACCGGCGCAACTATTGGCCATCTTGACCACCATCGGGTCGGCTGCATTGAGGACCGCCATGCCGTTCGGCGCGACGTTTTCGACCACCACGCGCTTGACCACCGCCAGATCTTCCACGGTGCTGATGTAGCTCAGGCCCAGATGATCGCCCATGCCGATGTTGGTGACCACCGCGACGTTGCAGCGGTCGAATCCCAGACCTTCGCGCAATACGCCGCCGCGCGCGGTTTCGAATACCGCGGCGTCGACATCCGGATGCAGCAGCACGTTGCGCGCGCTGCGCGGTCCGCTGCAGTCGCCGGTGTCGATGCGCTTGCCGGCGATGTACACGCCGTCGGAATTGGTCATGCCCACGCGCAGTTGTTGCATGCTTAGCAGATGCGCGATCAGGCGCACCGT
>JAQGLY010000056.1 GCA_028292625.1 Herbaspirillum sp.
GTTCGTTTAACTTGGTCCCGGGCGGCAGGACCGCTTCGACAATCAAATTCCGCAAGTGCTCGACTACTGTATCGTGAAGTCTGGGACGCTCGAGCTTGGATATCGGCGCCCCCGCTTGCGGGTCAAATTGTTCTAATTGCCCAAATTGTGCATTTTGCATTCAAAATCCTTGAACTTTTTCGTCATTTTAGCATTGAGCCGCTTTTTCCGTCTTCCCCGCGCAAACTTTTTGAGAAAGATCAAGATAGAGGCCAAAAAAAGTATACGTTCTTATTTCACTCTGTTAAAGTATTTTGAATTCAAAATACAAAACCAGCAAACAAACGGAGAAGCAAATGCTTAAACTGGATTTTCATCCCGCCGGCCGCCATTTTCTGCAAATCCCCGGTCCGAGCCCTGTGCCCGACCGTATTCTGCGCGCGATCAGTTATCCGACCATCGATCATCGCGGTCCCGAATTCGGTGCCCTGGGCCTGCAGGTGCTGGCCAACATCAAAAAAATCTTCAAAACCGAGCAGCCTGTCGTCATTTACCCGGCGTCGGGCACGGGCGCTTGGGAAGCGGCGCTCACCAATACCTTAAGTCCGGGCGATACGGTTTTAATGTATGAGACCGGTCACTTCGCGACATTGTGGCAAAAAATGGCCGAGGCCTTGGGTTTGAAGCCGGAATTCATAGGATTGCCCGGCATTGAGGGCTGGCGCCGCGGTGTGCAGGCCGACATGATCGAAGAGCGCCTACGCAAAGACGCGCAGCACGCGATCAAGGCGGTTTGCGTGGTGCATAACGAAACCTCGACCGGTGTGACCTCCGATATCGCCGCGGTACGCAAGGCGATCGACGCGGCGGGTCACCCTGCGTTGTTGCTGGTGGATACGATTTCCGGCTTGGCGTCGGCCGATTACCGCCATGATGAATGGGGTGTCGACGTCACCGTTTCCGGGTCGCAAAAAGGATTGATGCTGCCGCCCGGCATCAGCTTCAACGCGGTTTCGAAGAAAGCGCTCGCGGCCGCGAAAACGGCAAAATTGCCGAAGGCTTTCTGGGCCTGGGGCGAAATCATCGAGATGAATGCGAGCGGCTACTGGCCGTACACGCCGAATACCAATTTGCTATATGGCCTGTCCGAAGCGTTGGAAATGATCATGGAAGAAGGGCTGGATAATGTATTCGCCCGTCATCAGCGGCTGGCGAAGGCATGCCGGGCGGCGGTCAAGGCCTGGGGTCTGGAAGTGCAATGCGCCGATCCGGCCGTGTATTCTCCGGTATTGACCGGCGTGATGACGCCATCCGGATTCGATGCCGACGTGATCCGTAAAATCATTTATCAAAACTTCAATATGTCGTTGGGAACAGGGCTAGGGAAAATGAAGGGCGGCATGTTCCGTATCGGCCATCTGGGCGAAGCCAACGACTTGTCGCTGATGGCGACGCTGGCCGGTTGTGAAATGGGCTTGAAATTGGCCGGCGTTCCGCTTGCCGGCAGCGGCGTCGCAGCCGCAATGAATGATCTGACTTCCGATAAGAGAAGCCGGGATTAAGCTATCGCCACAAAATAGGGACATCCATGGATTCTTCGACATCGGCGCATGACGCGTTGGCAAGCCTGTTCAGCAACGCATACGCTTCATCTTCAACCACCGAGGTACCGCCGGAGTTGGTGCCGGCGACTTTTGACGACGCCTATGCGGTACAGCAATGTTTCCTCGATCGGAATAAAGCCCGAATCGGCGGTTGGAAGGTCGGTTCGAAGTCCGTCGACGGACCGATTCAGGGCGCGGCCTTGCCGCATCATGGCGTATTCCGGTCGGGCGGCATGGTGGAGCGCCGCAACTATCCGGTGCTGGGCCTGGAGCTGGAAATCGCTTTCTGTTTCGATCGCGACTTCATGCCGCGCGCTTCCGAAATATCGGAAGAAGAGGTGATGCAAAGCATCAGCACGATGGGCGCATCCATCGAGCTTGTCGCCAGCCGCATTGCAGGCTGGCCGAAAGCGCCGCCGCTGGCGCAACTGGCGGACTTTCAAAATCACGGTGCGCTCATTGTCGGCGATTTCATCGATTATCGAGACGACTTTCCCTTCCAGAATCCCTTGGCGCATCTGACCCTCGACGGCGAGGCCATTTTTGACGGCGTCGGCGCCAATCCGGCAGGCGATCCGCGCCGCTTGCTGGGCTGGGTGGTCAATCACTGCAGCCGGCGCGGCATTGCGCTTCTGGCCGGCACCGTTGTGACAGGCGGGTCGTATACGGGGATGCATTTTCCGGCCAAGGCTGGCGTCGTTGCGGGCCGCATCGCCGGCCTGCCGCCCATCGATTTCCAATTGCGTTGAGCCGGGAAGGCATTACCCGCATCTGTTTTCGGAGATAAACATTTAAAGCGAGGCGCATCCCATGTCGATCAAGCCCATACATTTGGTTCCATCGAACGGCAGCATCAGGATGCCGCTTGAAGATCGATTGCGCAAGGAACTGAAAGGCGATGTGCTTTTCAGCCGGGCCGATCGCGGTCGTTATGCGACGGACGCATCGATTTATCAAATCATGCCGGTCGGTATCGTGGCGCCGCGCGATCAGGAAGATCTGACGCTGGCGCTGGACATCGCCCGCGCCAGCCAGATACCAATCCTTGCGCGCGGTGCGGGAAGCAGCCAGTGCGGCCAGACGGTCGGGGCTGCGCTGATCATCGACAACAGCAAATGGCTCAACAGGGTGGTGGACTTCGATCCCTTGGCGCGCACCATCACTGTCGAGCCGGGGCTCGTGCTCGACGCCCTGAATGCGTGGCTCAAGCCGCACGGCTTGTGGTTTCCCGTCGATGTGTCGACGTCCGCGCAATGCACGATCGGGGGCATGGCCGGCAACAACTCCTGCGGTTCAAGGTCGATCGAATACGGCAACATGGTTCACAACGTGCTGGCCATCGACGCCATTCTGGAAAACGGTACGCAGGGCCGCTTCGGCCGCCTGGATGAAATGGATGAAACCTCCGGCGCGCCGCTGGCCGGTATCGTCGGCGGTTTGCGGCGCATCGCGCTGCGCGAGCGCGCCGAGATCGCCGAGCGCATCCCCAAGGTATTGCGCCGGGTGGCCGGCTACAACATCGATCTGTTCGACTGCCAAAACCCGCGCAGCTACACGGATGACGGCGTCGCCAATCTGGCGCATATTCTGATCGGTTCCGAAGGCACGCTCGCGTACAGCCGCCAGATCACGCTGGCGCTGGCGCCGCTGCCGGAACACAAGGTGCTGGGCGTGATCAGTTTCCCGTCCTTATACAAAGCGATGGACCTGACGCAGCATATCGTCAAGCTGGGGCCGACCGCGGTAGAACTGGTCGATCGCACGATGATCGATCTGGCGATGGGCAATCCGGCGTTTCGCAATGTGGTCGAAAAGGCGCTGATCGGCCAGCCGGAAGCCATTCTGCTGGTGGAATTCGCCGGCCAGAACTTGGACCTGCAACTGGAAAAACTGGCGCGCCTCGATGAATTGATGGGGGATCTGCAACTGCCGGGCTGCGTGATGAAGATGCCGAATCCCGGCGAACAAAAGGCCTTGTGGGACGTCCGCAAGGCCGGTCTGAACATCATGATGAGCATGAAAGGGGACGGCAAGCCGGTATCGTTCATTGAGGACTGCGCGGTGCCTTTGCCGCATCTGGCCGAATACACCAGCCAGTTGACCGAGGTGTTCCGTCAATTCGGCACGGCGGGTACCTGGTATGCGCATGCCAGCGTCGGCACGCTGCATGTGCGTCCCATCCTCGACATGCGCCGGGGCGGCGCGAAGGACATGCGGGGAATCGCGGAAGCGGCCGCCGCGCTGGTGCGGAAATACAAAGGCGCGTTCTCCGGCGAACACGGCGACGGCTTGTGCCGGGGCGAATGGGTGGCGTGGCAGTACGGGCCGAAAATCAATGCCGCGTTTGCGGAAATCAAGGATATGTTCGATCCCGCCAATCGTTTCAGTCCCGACCGCATCGTGCGCCCTCCGAAAATGGACGATGCCGCCAATTTCCGGTTCGCGCCGGGATATCGCGAGTTGCCGCACATTCCGCTGCTCGACTGGTCCGCCTGGAACGTCAAACGCAATCCGATGACCGGCGAGGAAACCGCGCCCGGCACAGGCGACGACCGCACTGGCGGCTTGGCGAAACTGGTCGAAATGTGCAACAACAACGGGCATTGCCGCAAGTTCGATGCCGACACCATGTGTCCGAGCTACCGGATCACCCGGGACGAGAAGCACGTCACGCGCGGCCGCGCCAATACGCTGCGCCTGGCATTGTCGGGCCAGTTGGGAAGCGAGGGACTGGCAAGCGATGAAGTCCGGGACGTGCTGGATCTGTGCGTATCGTGCAAGGGATGCAAGCGCGATTGTCCGACCGGCGTCGATATGGCGAAAATAAAAATCGAGGCGCGCGCCGCCCGGGTTGGCAAGCATGGCATCGGCTTGCGTGACCGCCTGGTCGGCTTCATGCCCAGTTATGCGCGCTATGCCGGCGCAGTGGGCGGCTTGCTGGCGCTGGCCGACAAGATTCCTTTGCTCAGCGACGGGGTAAAGCACCTGATCGGATTGGCGCCGCAGCGATCGTTTCCGCGCTTTCGCAGCGCTTTCCTTTCCGGGGCGAAGGCGGCAGTCGGATCCGGCCGCGAGGTGATGCTGTTCGTCGACACCTTCAACAATTACATGGAGCCGGACAATGCGCGCGCGGCGCAGGCGGTGCTGGAGGCTGCCGGCTATCGGGTGCATTTCAATACGATACGCGGCGAGCGCCCCCTGTGTTGCGGAAGAACCTATCTGTCCGCGGGCCTGGTCGATCGGGCCAAGGCGGAAGCGAAACGAACGCTGGACGCTTTAATGCCATTCGTGGACAAAGGCATTCCCATCGTGGGCCTTGAGCCCTCTTGCATGCTGACCTTGCGCGACGAGTTCCTTCACTACGGTTACGGCAGCCAGGCCAAGGCGCTGGCGCAGTCGTCTTATTTGTTCGAAGAATTTCTGGTGAAAGAAAAAGACGCGGGCAATCTCAAGCTTCCGCTGAAGCCCTTGCAGCGCCGCAAGATACTGGTGCATGGACATTGCCACCAGAAGGCCTTCAATGTGTTCACGCCTGTCCAGACGGTTCTGAAGTGGATTCCCGACGCCGAGGTGTCGGTAGTGGAATCGTCGTGTTGCGGCATGGCGGGCAGCTTCGGCTATGAACGCGAACACTACCAAGCATCCGTCGCGATGGCCGAACTGTCCCTATTGCCGGCAGTGCGTCGCGCCGGGACCGAAAGCATCGTGGTGGCGGACGGCACCAGTTGCAGGCAACAGATCCAGGACGGCGCGCAGCGGGAAGCGGTGCATCTGGCGCGCGTGCTGGCTTCATCGTTAAGCGGCAAGCCCTTGCCTTAAACGATTGATTTAACGCAATTTTTTTAAATAGTTATATTAATTTCATCAATATTGACTTGCCACTATTGAAATAAATTAAAATTGAATACAAAATTCATAGTTCATAATACATAATGCTTCATCACCCGGATGTCGGCCACGCCGCATCGCATGGATTTCCGCGACCTTATTCGAAAGGAAGATTCTGACCATGAGTACCGGACACGTCCATTTGAGTATCGACAATCATGTCGCCGCGATCCTGATCGATCGCCCGGAAGCGCGCAATGCAATGACCTGGGCCATGTACGACACGCTGGGAAAGATCTGCACGGAAATCGCCGGCAATCCGCAGATTCGCGTCGCTACCATTCGCGGCGCCGGCGGCGAGGCCTTTGTCGCAGGCACCGATATTGAACAATTTCGTTCCTTTGACAGCGGCGAAGACGGCATCCGCTACGAACAAACCATAGACGCGATGATCGCGCGGATCGAGCGGCTGCCGGTACCGACGCTTGCCATCGTCGAAGGCTGGGCAATCGGCGGGGGGCTGGCGATTGCGGCTGCCTGCGATTTCCGCATCGCCACGCCGACCGCCTCGTTCGGCGTCCCGATCGCCAGGACGCTCGGTAATTGCCTGTCGATGGCGAACAACGCCCGTCTTCTCGCCGCCTTCGGTCCGGCGCGCGCAAAGAAAATGCTGCTGCTGGCGGAGACCATCGCCGCGCAGGAGGCAAAGGAATGCGGCTTCGTTCTGGAGATTGCCGAAGCGGCGGCGCTTGACGAAAGAGCCGCCGCAATCTGCGCCAGGCTCGCCGCCAACGCACCGGCCACGATGCGTGCATCGAAGGAGGCGATCCGGCGCCTGGTCGGCGATGGCTTACCGAACGGCGAAGACCTGGTGCGGCTGTGCTATGGCAGCCGCGATTTCAAGATCGGCGTGGAAGCGTTCATGGAAAAGAAACGCCCGGTCTGGACCGGTGCGTGAGTTATGCGGCGGATTTGTTTTAGTCCTTCATCGTCTGGCATAGGGAGAAAATAAAATGGCGGGACCACTCACAGGCATGCGCGTCATCGAACTCACGCACATCATGTCCGGACCGATCTGCGGCATGATGCTGGCCGATATGGGGGCCGACGTCATCAAAGTGGAAAAGACCCCGGACGGCGACGATTCGCGGCGCTTTTCTCCTATTCTCGAATGCGGCGAATCGGCGTCGTTCATGATCGTCAACCGCAACAAGCGCGGCATCGGATTGAACCTTAAAACCATGGGCGGCCGTGACGTGCTGGTCAGGCTGCTGGCGAATGCCGACGTCGTGACCGAGAACTATCGCGCAGGCACCATGGAAAAATTCGGCCTGGGTTACGAGCGATTGCAGAAAATCAATCCGGGTCTGATTTATTGCTCGATCTCGGGTTTCGGCCGTACCGGTCCGTATGCGGACAAAGGCGGCTTCGATCTCATCGCCCAGGGCATGAGCGGCTTGATGAGCGTGACCGGCGAAGAGGGGCGGCCGCCGATCAAAGCCGGTTCGCCTGTGGCCGATATCAACGCCGGCATTCTGGCGGCGCTCGGGATTGCCGCCGCATATGCGGAAAAGCAGCGTACCGGCCTGGGGCAGATGGTCGACACCTCGCTGTTCGAGGCGGGTTTGCAGCAAATGTACTGGCCGGCTGCGAATTATTTTGGCGACGGCACCATCCTGCCGAAAATGGGATCGGCAAATTCGACCAGCACGCCTTACCAGGCCTTCCCTTCCAAGGACGGCTGGATCAATATCGGCGCCGCCAATCAGAACAATTACGAGCGTTTGCTGGAAGTGCTGAAAATGCCGGAACTCGGATCGGATCCGCGTTTCGTCAATAATGCGGCGCGGATGCAAAACCGTGAAGAGCTGGTGCGCATACTGGCCGATCGCCTCGTGACCCGCACCACCGAAGAATGGGTGACCTTGTTCGATGCGGCAGGCCTGCCGGCCGGGGCGGTGCTGGAAATCCCGGAAGCGCTAGCGCATCCGCAGGCCATCGCGCGCGACATGATCGTGGAGACGGAACATCCGACCGCAGGAAAGGTCAAGAGCCTGGGCTTGCCAATCCGGTTTTCCGGGGGCCGCGACAACTCGCTGCGCGCCGCGCCGCTACTCGGCCAGCACACCCATGAAGTGCTGCTTGAGCTTGGCTATTCGGAGCAGGAGATCGACAAATTTTTGCAGGAAAAGGCGGTGTTGATGCGCGAAGCCGCACAAGATGCAGTGTAGAAGTTTAGGGTACGCAATACGCAGTAACTAAAAAAGGGCGGGCGATGCTGTACGAATCTCCTAACGTCACATAGATGACCGGAGGCGCCCAAAAAGGTCGTAATGCCTTTCCAGCCAGATGAATGTATATATTGGAGACCACCAACCATGAAACGCTTACGTTTTCGCGCGACCACCGTCGTCCTATTAATGCTGTGCCTGATGTACTTCATCACCTATCTCGATCGCGTGAACGTGAGTACGGCCGCAGCCGGATTCGGCAAGGAATTCAATCTTTCCAAAACCGAGATCGGCCTTGTCTTTTCCGCATTTGCTTATCCTTACCTGGTCTTCCAAGTCATCGGCGGCCTGGTCAGCGATAAATTCGGCGCCAAGCGCACCCTGATTTACTGCGGCATTTTATGGGCCGTCGCGACGCTTCTGACCGGCTTTGCCGGCGGCTTGACCTCAATGCTGCTGGCGCGCTTGCTGCTGGGGTTGGGCGAAGGCGCCACGTTCCCTGCCGCAACCACGGCAATGGCGCGTTGGATCCCCAAGGGAAATCGGGGATTCGCACAGGGCATTACGCATGCTTTTGCGCGCATCGGCAATGCAGTGGCGCCTCCGATTGTCGTATTCATCATGGTGCAATACGGATGGCGGACTTCTTTCTATGTCTGCGGGGGGCTAAGCCTGTTGTGGATTCTTGCATGGGCTTTCGTATTTACCGAAGATCCTGCGAAACACCCGCGCATGACGGCGGAAGAACTGGCGGCCATGCCGCCGCAAAAAAAGATCAAGCCGCAGATCCCGTGGGGACCGCTGTTCAAGCGGATGCTCCCGGTCACCATCGTGTATTTCTGTTACGGCTGGACGCTTTGGTTGTTCCTGAGCTGGATTCCGCAGTACTTTTTGCATAGCTACGATCTGGACATCAAGAAATCCGCGTTCTTCGCTGCCAGCGTCTTTTTTGCGGGTGTGATCGGCGACACTTTGGGCGGCATCGTCAGCGACAAGTTGTTAAGGCGCACCGGCAATCTGAAGATATCCAGAAGCTACATGATCTCCCTGTGCATGTTGTTCACGCTTTTTTCGCTGCTGCCGCTCATGTTCTCCCATAACGTTTACATATCGATCTTGTGCCTCAGCTCCGGCTTCTTCTTTCTGGAAATGATGATCGGACCGATATGGGCCGTGCCGATGGACATTGCGCCGGAATTCGCAGGCACCGCAAGCGGCATGATGAATACGGGTTCTGCGCTGGCCGCGATTATTTCCCCGGTATTGGCGGGTTTTCTGATCGACCGCTTCGGCAACTGGGAATTGCCATTCCTGGGCAGCATCATCTTTTTGGCCATAGGGATGTTGCTGGCTTTCCGCATGCAGCCGGAAAGCAAGTTTGAAGTGACAGGCGCGGGCCATTCGGCCATCCCGTCCAAAGCCGGCGTGTAGGGCCGCGGGGTCCGGGACTTTGCGAGAGCAGGGCGGCGCGTTGATTTCAGCTTATTTCAGCGAGAAATCCACCCGTGTCGGAGCGCCCTTGTCCTGGATTCCTTCGGCAGTCAATTTCGGCGCGACCAGATAAATCCGGTCGCGCGGAATCTTATCGTTCTCCTGCAAATATTTGCCAACCGCATCCGCCCGGTGCAGCGCCAGCTCGCGCAGGTCTTCGGGGGCGACCTTGGTGTTTTCCAGGATCAGGCGTTCCATTTCGTCCGGCGGCAGCGATTTGGCGAAGCCGATCGCGTTTTTCGGTTTGGCGAATTTCTCATCTTTGTAGGCGGCTTCCAGGTATTTGGCGCGGTCGGCGTCGTTGATGTTGACCGGCTCCTGGCTTTTGGTGTCGCTTTGCTTCAATTGCCTGATCTTGTCGTCCAGCGCGGCGCGGCGCAGGCCGTTGGTGTCGGCGGCCGGATCGACGCGGCCGATGACCTCGAGTTTTAGCGCCGGACGGTCGGTCAGCGCCTTGGATAGCGTGTCGAGTTTCTTTTCCGTGGCGCTGGTCAGCGTGGCGGCGCCGGGGGCGAATTCCACGTAGCCGAGTTCTTGCTCGCCGCCGCCGCCGAAGACCGAGTTGAGCAGCGCGAAAGGCGAGGTGACGACTTTGACGATCAGGTTGACGATGATGCGCCCGATGATGCCGCCTACCGAGAACTGCGGGTCGTTCAGCGATCCGGAGACCGGCAGGTTCAGATTGATCTGGCCGTTGCGGTCCTTCAGCAGCGCGACGGCCAGCATGACCGGCAGTTTGGTGGCGTCGGGACTGTCGACGCGGTCGCCAAAGGTGAGCTGGTCGATGCGCACGTCGTTTTGCGCGACCAATTGTTCGTTCTCGATTTTGTACGAGACGTCCATCGACAGCTTGCCCTTGATGATGGGGTAGCCGGCGTATTTGGCCGCATACGGCGTCATGCGGGTCAGTTCGACGCCGTTGGTGCTGGCCTTGATGTCCAGGAACATCGGCTTGAACAGCGGGTTCAGCGTGCCGGAGATGGCCAGCGGCGCGTCGTTGTCGATCTTGCCTTTGAGCTCAATGGCGGCGGGCTGCGGCTTGTCCGACGCGATGCTGCCGATGCTGCCGTTCATGCCGGTCATGTTGGCGGTGTAGTTCGGCTTGACGAAGTTGTCGGTGAAGTTGATGTTGCCTTCGGACAGCACGGTCTGGCCGACGTGGATGATGGGGGCGTTGGGATCGGGCGCGGCGGCGGTGACGGGCGCGGCCGAGACGGTTTCCTTGCCCTTGGTTTTAGGTTGTTCCGTTGCGGCTCCTGTTGCGGGTCCCATTTTTGCGCCCGCGGCGGCTGGCGGCGCGTCTTTCGACACCATGATGTTTTTCAGATTCAGTTGGCCTTCGGGCGACAGAATCGCGCGCGCATAGAAAGTGTTCAGCGCTATTTTGCCGATGCCGATCTGCGGCGTGCCTTTGCCGATGCGAGCGTCGATGCCGGTCAGGTCCAGTGCGCGCCAGCGCAGGAAGTCGGTATTGAGGGTCTTGTCCTGCAAGTCGAAGTCGGTCAGGTGTACCGCGCCGGCGTACGCAATGCCCAGGGTTTGCCCTTTCATCGGGGGCGCCACGGTCAGCTTGCCTTTGGCGCTGAACAGGCCGCGCCGCAGCACGATATTGACGTAGTCGCTGAAGTACGGCTGAAACGGCGCGATCGAAATGCGGTCGGCGTTGACGTCCAGGCCGACGGTTTTGAATTGCGGCGCGGCGCCGCCGGCGATGGTCAGCTTGCCGTTTTTGTTGAATGTGGCTTCCAGCGCGACTTTGAGCGGTTGGTCGAGTGCGGTGGAGAGATTGTTCACCGTCGCTTTCAGGGATTCGGCGCGTACGCTCAATGCCGGGATGACGGATTGATCCTGATAAGCGATGGTGCTATCCGAAATGGCGAATTCGCCGAGGCTGGCTTGCCACTCGGCAGGCGCCTTGGCGCTGGCTTGCGGCGTGGTTTTGACGGACGCGGAGGCGCGTGTCGCGGCAGGGCGTGTGGGCGGCGCGCTTTGCACCAAAAACTGCTGCAGATTCAATTTGCCATGGGTATCGCGTTTGACATCGGCATTCAAGCCATTGATGCGCAATGCGTCGGCGTGAAACTGGCGTGCGCCGGTATCGGCGGCGCCGTTCGACAGCGCGATCGATTTGACGGTGACCGCGCCGTCCGCCTTGGCTTTGCCGGTCAGTTTGAGGTCGTCGAGATTGAGGTTCAGCCCGCTGAGTTTGAGCTGGCTGCCGGCCACGCCGATTTTGGCGTGCAGCGATAATTTGCCGTCCATGCCGGCGGTCAGCACCTTATTGAGGTACGGCTGATAGCGTCCCAGCCCCAGCCCATCCAGACTGACGTCGGCATCGACGACGGCTGTGGCCGGCGCGACCTGCGCATTGACTTTCAGATTGCCGCCGCCGGCTTCGGCGGCGCTGAGTTTGATGGCGGCGGGCGCGGCGCCGGCGGCGGTGGACAGCCGTTGCGCATCGATGTCGAGATGCGTCAGTTGCGTATCAAGGCGCGGCGAGGCGTTGTAAGCGTCGTACCAGTTGACGGTGCCGTTGCGTACGGTCAGCTGGGTCAATAGCAGCGTAGGCGCGGCGGCTTTCGGCGCGGCCGGCGACGGGGCCGTCGCAACCGGCTTGGCCGCGGGCGCCGCGCCCAGCCGCAGCCAGTTCAGCACATTCTGCTGGTCGAAACCGGCCCAGACTTCAGGTGTGTCTATGGTCAATGCATCGATGACGCTGCTGCCGCCGAGCAGGTTGATCTGTTTGATTTTGGCCTGCACGCTGCGGCTGGTCAGCAGCGGCGCGTCGCGATTGTCGGCGAGGTTCAGGTTATCCAGCCTGACATCGCCGGACAACAGGATCTCCGGCACTTCCTTGGCGCGGGAAAAGCGCAGATCGAGCTGGGTGCTGAGCTTGCCGCTGCGCAGTTTGACCGGCAGCGCCACCGGCGAAAACGGCACATAGCCGGGCAGATCGAGCTGTTCGAGATCGATCGCCAGCGCGGTTTCCAGATTGTCGGCGAACGGTTTGCTGCGGCCTTTCAGTTCGAACTTGGCGCCGTTGATGACGGCCGATGCATAGGGTTGCACGTAGGTATCGATTCTGGACGGCAGGTTCGATATCACCGGCGCGCCCAGGGTGAGGGCGGTGATATCGATCTGCTTGTTGGTGACTTTGTCTTCGAAATGGATTTCCCCGTTTTGCAACTGCAGGTTGGCCAGCAGGAACGGCGGCGTCGGATTGTCGTTTTTCGGCTTCGCCAGAATGCGGTCGATGATGTCGGAGAAATTGTAGCGTCCGATGCCGTCGGCGCTGGTGCGGATCAAATGCACTTTCGGCGCGATGACCTGGCCTGCGTCCAGCACCAGGGCGCGGCGCACCAGCGAAGTCGACGAGGCGTTGACAATCAGAGTTTTGACGGTGACGGCGGGAGTGGTGCGATCCGGTTCGAATAGCGTGAAATCGGATATCGTCAGTTTCAGAATGAAGGGATTGAAGCTGACGTCGCCGATTTCAGCCTTGCGGCCGAGTTGCTGATCGATTTGCTCGACCGCGATTTTTTTGACGAAGTGGGGCAGCGCAAGCCAGCTGATGAACGCCAGCACCAATAAGGCCGCGGCAACGATCGCGATCCAGCGCAAGGATTTGCGCAACCAGGCGCGCTGCGCGAGTGTGTGGGAAATCCGGGTTGGGATGGGCACGGGGTCGCTCCTGGCATCAATGCAATTTCCGGCTTAGCCGATCATGCATTAAGTAGTTGTTGTCTACGCTTGAAATCAATGGGGCAAGTCTAGCGGTTTATTGTCGAATCGAACATAGTTGCCGACGACGGACCGGGTAATGACTGCCGGCCGGGCGTCTGCCGGCCGACCGGCTTCCCGTATCAAAGGGCGGGCAAATTCAGCAACCGCAGCAGATCCAGCGGTACATCGATGACGTGGTCGGCTTGCCAGGCGGTCGGCGCGACATGCCCGCAATAACCCCATGCCGCGGCGATGGTAGGCATGCCGGCCGCTTTGCCGGCCGTGATATCGCGCAGATCGTCGCCTACGTACCAGCAGTCATGCGGCGCCAACTCCAGCCGGCGCGCGGCTTCCAGTAACGGCGCCGGATGCGGCTTGGGATGGCCCGTAGTGTCGCCGGATATCACGCAGGCAGCATGGCCCAGGCCGATTTTCGGAACCAGTACGTCGGTCAGATACGCGGCCTTGTTGGTGACGATGCCCCAGCCGATCCCGTTGCTTTCCAGTGCCGCCAGCAGCGCCGGGATGCCGTCGAACAGCGTGCTGCCATCGGCGATATCGGCCAGATAATTGGCGAGGAATTGCACGCGCAGCGGTTCATACCCGTCTTCTCCCGGGGCGAGGCCGAACGCGACGCCGATCAGCCCGCGCGCACCGGCGGAGGCCACCGGACGCAGTTGTTCGTAAGCCGCGGGCGGCAGGCTGCGCTCCAGCAGGAGCTTATTGACCGCTTGCGCCAGATCGGGGGCGGTATCGGCCAGGGTGCCGTCCAGATCGAACAGGACGGCGCGCGGCGGGATCAGCCGCGTCTGCATGGTTGAAGTCATTGGGCAGGCTTGCGGCACGCAACCATGTAGTTGACGCTGGTGTCTCGATTCAGGGAATAGATTTTGGTCAGCGGGTTATAGCTCAGGCCTTTCAGCCCTTCCAGCTCCAAGCCGGTTTCGCGGATGAAACGGGAAAGCTCCGCCGGCGTGATGAATTTGGCGTAATCGTGGGTGCCGCGCGGCAGCAGCCGGAGCAGATATTCGGCGCCCAGAATGGCGAACAGATAAGCTTTCGGATTACGGTTCAGCGTCGAGAAGAAAACATGTCCGCCGGGTTTGACCAGTGCGCCGCAGGCGCGCACGATCGAGGCTGGGTCCGGAACGTGTTCCAGCATTTCCTTGCAGGTGACGACGTCGTAGGCGCCGGCTTCGCGCGCGGCCATGTCTTCGGCGGCGATTTTTTCATAGCGCACCTGGATGCCGGATTCGAGGCTATGCAGATCGGCCACTTTCAGCGCCTTGTCGGAAAGATCGATGCCGGTGACGTCGGCGCCTTTGCGCGCCATCGATTCGCTCAGGATGCCGCCGCCGCAGCCGACGTCGATCGCGCGTTTGCCGGCCAGCGGCGCGCGCGCGTTGATCCATTCCAGGCGCAGAGGATTGATCTCATGCAAGGGGCGGAATTCGGAGCCTGTATCCCACCAGCGGTGCGCGAGCTCGCTAAATTTTTGAAGTTCTAAAGGGTCTGCATTCATAGACAGAATAATAACTGAAAGTAGAGCAAGCGGACCGGGTTCGGCATGCGGCCATGCAAAGATCGGACCCTGAAACGAAGAAAAAAATCAAAAAAAAGACGAAAAAAAACCCCGCCGAAGCGGGGTTTCATTCGAACCGAATCTCGGTCGATTACTTGCGTGTGCCGACAACTTCGATTTCAACGCGGCGGTTCTTCGCACGGCCGGCTGCTGTCTTGTTGGTGGCGACAGGTTGTTTTTCGCCCTTGCCTTCAGTGTAGACGCGGTTGGCTTCAACACCCTTCGAAACCAGATATGCCTTCACAGCTTCTGCGCGGCGAACCGACAGCTTCTGGTTGTAGGCATCTTTACCGATCGAATCGGTATGACCGACGGCGATGATGACTTCAAGGTTCAGGTCCGACAGATGGGAAACCAGTTCATTCAGTTTCGACTTGCCTTCAGGCTTCAGAACTGCCTTGTCGAAGTCAAAGAATGCATCGGCGGCGAAAGTGACTTTTTCGGATGTCGGAGCTGCCACAGGAGCAGGTGGTGGAGCTTCGGCAGGAGCGGCAGCGACCACAGGAGCAGCAGGTTTAGTTTCGCAATCACCGTCGGCAGGTGTCCAGTACCCGTCGCGCCAGCACAGGCCTGTACCGCTGCGAACGACATTGCCGCGGCTATCTTGCGAATAGGCGCTGTATGGCTTCTTGGCTTGGATGTCTGTTTGAGCTTGGGCTGAGAATGCGACGACTGCGGACGCAGCGAAGACGAGCTTTACTAATTTGTTCATGTTTCTCCTCTCGGGTGAGATATCCGCAGATAAACTGCGCTACAAAATATACGACATCAAAAAAAACGGATGGTACCACGCCATTCAGACCGTTACATGTAAAACATAGGCATGATTCACATGTAATGAACTAGGCACTATTCTGCCACAGGCAAGAGATTCGGCGAAGTTTGCCAAATAGGCACACTCGCGTTTTTGGCCCTTCGTTGTTTTATTGCAACGCGTTTTCATCCCCTCCGAACGCGTCCTACGGAATTTATTGGAAAACGCGAGTTTCGGGGAACTAATCCGTCATTTCACGACATGTGGAAACACGATCGGCGGCGATGTTCCGACGCGGACGAGCCGGATCGCTGAATGGAAAGGCGCTCATGCTAAAATCACCGGCTTACGCATCCCTTTGCCACGCCAAATAGAAGCGAGCGTTCCTGATTCACAGGATCGCAGGATCGGCAGGGGGACTATGCGTCAACCACAATGAAGACCCTCAGCCTTGCCAATGGATCAATTCGCTAAAGAAACAATCCCTATTTCCCTCGAAGAAGAGATGCGCAAGAGCTACCTCGATTACGCGATGAGCGTGATCGTGGGCCGCGCGCTGCCGGATGTGCGGGATGGATTGAAGCCGGTGCACCGCCGCGTGCTGTTTGCGATGCACGAAATGAACAACGTCTGGAACCGTCCCTGTGTGAAGTGCGCGCGCGTGGTCGGCGAAACCATGGGCAAGTACCACCCGCACGGCGACGCTTCGATTTACGACACGCTGGTGCGCATGGCGCAACCGTTTTCGCTGCGCTACATGCTGGTCGACGGGCAGGGCAATTTCGGCTCGATCGACGGCGACGGCGCGGCGGCGATGCGGTATACCGAGTGCAGGCTGGACAAGATCGCCGGCGAATTGCTGGCCGATCTGGATAAGGAAACCGTCGATTTCGTCCCGAACTACGACGGCAAGGAAAAGGAACCGTCGGTATTGCCGACCCGCATTCCGAATCTGCTGATCAACGGTTCGTCCGGCATCGCCGTCGGCATGGCGACCAATATTCCGCCGCACAACCTGACCGAAGTGATCGACGGCGCATTGCATGTGCTGCGCAATCCCCAATGCTCGATCGATGAACTGATCGAAATCATCCCCGCTCCCGATTTCCCGACCGCCGGCATCATTTACGGCGTCTCCGGCGTGCGCGACGGTTATCGCACCGGCCGCGGCCGCGTGGTGATGCGCGCCAAGACCCATTTCGAAGAATTCGGCAAGGAAAGCCGCACCGCGATCATCGTCGATGAATTGCCGTATCAGGTAAACAAAAAGGTATTGCTGGAGCGTATCGCCGAACTGGTGCGCGACAAAAAGCTGGATGGCATTTCCGATCTGCGCGACGAATCCGACAAATCCGGCATGCGCGTGGTGATCGAACTCAAGCGCGGCGAAGTGGCCGAAGTCGTGCTGAACAATCTGTACAAGCAGACGCAGTTGCAGGACACCTTCGGCATGAACATGGTGGCGCTGGTCGACGGCCAGCCGAAGCTGCTCAATCTGAAGGACATGCTGAGCTGCTTCCTGTCGCATCGCCGCGAAGTGGTCACGCGCCGCACCGTATTCGAATTGCGCAAGGCGCGCGAACGCGGCCACGTGCTGGAAGGCCTGGCCGTCGCGCTGGCCAATATCGACGATTTCATCGCCATCATCCGCGCGGCGCCGACGCCGCCGGTGGCCAAGGACGAATTGATGACGCGCGCGTGGGATTCGGCGACGGTGCGCGCGATGCTGGCGCGTACCGGCGAAGACGGTGCCGTGCTCGACATGGCCGCATTCCGGCCCGACAATCTGCCGGTGCATTACGGCCTGCAGCAGGACGGTCTGTACAAACTGTCCGATACCCAAGCGCAGGAAATCCTGCAGATGCGCCTGCAACGCCTGACCGGCATGGAACAGGACAAGATCGTCAACGAGTACAAGGACGTGATGAGCGAAATCGCCGATTTGCTGGATATCCTGGCAAAACCGGAACGCGTCACGGCCATCATCGTCGACGAAATGACCGCGGCGAAGAACGAGTACGGCATCGGCAAGAAGGACGAGCGCCGTTCGCAAATCGAATTGAACGCCACCGATCTGGGCACCGAAGATCTGATCACGCCGCAGGACATGGTGGTCACCCTGTCGCATACCGGTTACATGAAGTCGCAGCCGATTTCCGAATACCGCGCGCAAAAACGCGGCGGCCGCGGCAAGCAGGCGATGGCGACCAAGGACGAAGACTGGATCGACCAGCTGTTCGTCGCCAACACCCACGATTACATCCTCTGTTTCTCCAACCGCGGCCGTCTGTACTGGCTGAAGGTATGGGAAGTGCCGCAAGGTTCGCGCAATTCGCGCGGCAAGCCTATCGTCAACATGTTCCCGTTGCAGGACGGCGAAAAGGTCACGGTGATCCTGCCGCTGTCGGGCGACAACCGCGTTTTCCCTGAAGACCGCTATATCTTCATGGCGACCAGCCTGGGCACCGTGAAAAAGACCCCGTTGTCGGATTTCAGCAATCCGCGCAAGGCCGGCATTATCGCGGTCGATCTGGACGAAGGCGATTTCCTGATCGGCGCCGCGCTGACCGACGGCAGCCACGACGTGATGCTGTTCTCCGACTCGGGCAAGGCCGTGCGCTTCGACGAAAACGACGTGCGTCCGATGGGCCGCACCGCGCGCGGTGTGCGCGGCATGAATCTGGACGACGGGCAGCAGGTGATTGCGTTGCTGGTCGCGGAAAACGAGCAGCAGTCGGTGCTGACGGCGACCGAGAACGGTTTCGGCAAGCGCACGCCGATCGGCGAATACACGCGCCATGGCCGCGGCACCAAGGGCATGATTGCGATTCAGACCAGCGAACGCAATGGCAAAGTGGTGGCGGCCACGCTGGTCGATGCGCATCATGAGATCATGCTGATCACGACCGGCGGCGTGCTGATCCGCACCCGCGTTTCCGAGATCCGCGAAATGGGCCGCGCCACACAGGGCGTGACCTTGATCGCGGTGGAGGGCGGAACCAAGCTCAGCGGTCTGCAGCGGGTGATGGAAAGCGACGTCGAGGAAGAAAAGATCGATGCCGAAGCCGGCGACGCGGTCGAAGGCGATGCGCCGCCTGCCGATAAAGCGGACAATGCGGCGGACGAGGCGGGCGACGACGTCGCCGAATAAATGAGGCAAGGGTCCGCCGTTGACGGCGGACCGGAAAGCAAGCGTAGCAACAGCAGTAAGAAAAGTAACGCCGATGAGGCGGCCGTTCGGGTTGCCGCATTGGCGTTTTTACCTGATTGTCTTCGATAATTTTTTGCGTACCCGTGATGATTTACAATTTTTCCGCCGGCCCGGCCGTTCTGCCGAAACAAGTATTGCAACAAGCTGCCGACGAAATGCTCGACTGGCATGGCAGCGGCATGTCGGTGATGGAAATGAGCCATCGCGGCAAGGAATTTTCATCGATCATCAATGCCGCCAGAGACGATCTGCGCGACTTGCTGAACGTGCCCGGCAACTACCGGATACTATTCATGCAGGGGGGCGCGCTGGCTGAAAACGCATTGATCCCGATAAATCTGGCCGGCCGGCTGACGGGCGGCGATTTGAGCCGCGCGACGGCCGATTACGTCAATACCGGTTCCTGGTCCACGAAGTCGATCAAGGAAGCGCGGCGCTATTGCAAGGTCAATGAAGCAGCCAGTTCCGCGGCGCAGCATTTCGCGTCGATTCCGGAGCGCGCTACCTGGCGCCTGTCGCCCGATGCGGCTTACGTCCATCTGTGCACCAATGAAACCATCGACGGCGTCGAATATCATTTCGTACCTGATGTGGCGGCCGAAACCGGCGGCGCGCCCCTGGTGGCCGATATGTCATCGCATATCCTGTCGCGCCAGATCGACGTCAGCCAATACGGCGTGATCTACGCCGGGGCGCAAAAGAATATCGGACCGGCCGGACTGACCATCGTGATCGTGCGCGAAGGCCTGCTCGGCCATGCCGCCGCGATCTGCCCGACCGCCTTCAACTGGAAGATCGTGGCCGACAACGAATCGATGTACAACACCCCGCCGACTTACGGCATTTATATCGCCGGCCTGGTATTCCAATGGCTCAAGCGGCAGGGTGGCGTGGCGGCGATGGAGCAACGCAACATCGAAAAAGCCGAACTGCTGTACGGCTATCTGGACAGCACCGATTTCTATGCCACGCGCATCGCCAAGGATGCGCGTTCGCGCATGAACGTTCCGTTTTTCCTGCGCGACGAATCGCTTAATGAAGCATTTCTCGCCGGCGCGGCCAAAGCCGGCCTGCTGCAATTGAAGGGCCACAAGTCCGTCGGCGGCATGCGCGCATCGATCTACAACGCGATGCCGCTGGAGGGCGTGCAGGCGCTGGTCGCCTATCTGCAGGCATTCGAAAAAAGTCATTAAATTCGCAACGCCGGGCCGCGGCTGTCGATCCCAGCGGCAGGCGAGCGCCGAGTATGCCGTCCGGCGGCGCTATTCTTCAGAAAGGTCGCGTCATCATGAGTGAACAGAAATTGCAGCCCCTGCGCGAGAAAATCGACGCGATCGACGCGCAATTGATCGAATTGCTGAACCAGCGCGCCCGCGTGGCGCAGGAAGTCGGCCACGTCAAGGCTGAAACCGGCGCGCCGGTGTTCCGTCCGGAACGCGAGGCGCAAGTGCTACGCAAAGTGGCCGAGGGCAATCCGGGCCCGTTGCCCGGCGTCGACCTGCAAACCATTTTTCGCGAAGTCATGTCGGCTTGCCGCGCGTTGGAAAAACGCCTGACCGTCGCCTATCTGGGACCGCAGGGCACCTTCAGCGAACAGGCGGTGTTCCGCCAGTTCGGCCACGCGATTGCCGGCGCGCCTTGCGGCACCATCGATCAGGTGTTCCGCGACGTCGAGGCCGGCACCGCCGATTTCGGCGTGGTGCCGATCGAGAATTCGTCCGAAGGCGTGATCAACCGCACGCTCGATCTGCTGTTGCAGACCACGCTGACCATCAGCGGTGAAATCTCGATCCCGATTCATCACAGCCTGATGACCAAGTCCGGCGCGATGGACGGCGTCAAGCGCATCTGCGCCCATTCGCAGGCGCTGGCGCAATGCGACGGCTGGCTCAAGGAGCATTATCCGACGCTGGGCCGCGATGCGGTGGCGTCGAATGCGGAAGCGGCGCGCATGGCCGGCGAGGATCCCGGCGTGGCCGCCATCGCCGGCGACATAGCCGCGCAGACTTACGGTCTGCAAGTGGTCAATGCGCACATCCAGGACGATCCGCACAACCGCACCCGTTTCGCCGTGATCGGCCGCCTGCAGACCGCGCCGTCGTCGCACGACCAGACCTCGATCGTACTGTCGGTGCCGAATCAGGCCGGCGCGGTGTATAAAATGCTGGCTCCGCTGGCCAGGCACGGCGTCTCGATGACCCGTTTCGAGTCGCGTCCGGCGCGCATGGGCGCATGGGATTATTATTTCTATGTCGACCTCGAAGGTCACGCGGCCGACGAAAAAGTGGCGGAGGCGCTGGCCGAACTCAAGACAAACGCGGCGTTTTTCAAATTGCTCGGCTCGTATCCGTCCAGTTTGTAAGGCCGGCGGCGGGGGTTCGACGTCGATCGTCGGCCCTCAATTTACAATGATTTTTGAAAGTGCAAAATGGCAGTTAAATTCGGTCCGGAATATGTGCGCGCGATTGCTCCATACCAGGGCGGCAAACCGATTGCGGAAGTCGCGCGCGAATTCGGTTTGAAAGAATCCGACATCGTCAAACTGGCGTCCAACGAAAACCCGCTGGGCATGCCGCAGTCGGCGCGCGACGCGATGCAACGGGCGGTCGCCGATATCGGCCGCTATCCGGACTCCAACGGTTTCGAGCTGAAAGCGGCGATCACCCGCAAGCACAATGTGCCCGAGGACTGGATCACGCTGGGCAACGGCAGTAACGACATTCTGGAGCTGGCGGCGCACGCGTTCGTGCAACCGGGCCAGTCCGTCGTATTTTCCGAATATGCTTTTCTGGTGTATGCGCTGGCGACCCAGGCCGCCGGCGCGCGCGCGATCGTGGTGCCGTCGCGGCAATACGGTCACGATCTGCAAGCGATGGCGGCCGCCGTCGCGGACGATACCCGGCTGATTTACATCGCCAATCCGAACAATCCGACCGGTACTTTCGCGCCGGCCGCCGAGCTCGAAGCGTTCCTGCGGAAAGTGCCGGAGCATGTCGTTGTCGTGCTCGACGAAGCGTACACCGATTACCTGCCTGCCGAGCTGCGTTACGACGCGATCGCATGGGTCGCCAAATATCCGAATCTGCTGGTTTCGCGTACTTTATCCAAGGCCTACGGTCTGGCCGGTTTGCGCATCGGCTACGCGATTGCGCAGCCCGGCATTACCGATTTGCTCAACCGCATCCGGCAGCCGTTCAATGTCAATTCGCTGGCGCAGGCCGCCGCGGTGGCGGCGCTGGCCGACAGTGAGTTTTTGGCGCGCAGCGCTTCTGTGAACGCGGCGGGTTATCAGGCGCTGACCAAGGCGTTCGACGAAATGAAACTGCCCTATCTGTCGTCGTTCGGCAATTTCGTGATGGTGCAGGTCGGCGACGACGACGCCGCCGGCGCCCGCGTCAATCTGGCGTTGCTGAAAAGAGGCGTCATCGCGCGTCCGCTGGCCAATTACGGCTTGTCGAAATGGCTGCGCGTCACTATCGGCCTGCCGGAAGAAAACGCGGCATTTCTGCATGCATTGAAAACCATATTGGGCTGAGCGCATCGTGGCTGTCGTATTTAAAAAAATAGCGGTATTCGGCGTCGGACTGATCGGCGGTTCCTTTGCGCTGGGTTTGAAAAAATCCGGCGCGGTCGAACGCATCGTCGGCGTCGGCCGCAGCGCAGCCGCGATACAGCGTGCCTGCGAACTCGGCATTATCGACAGCGCCGCCGCTTCGGCGGCGGACGCGGTGCGGGATGCCGATCTGGTGCTGATCGCCGCGCCGGTGGCGCAGACCGCCGCGATTTTGCGCGGCATTGCGCCGCATTTGCAGCCGCATACCGTGGTCACCGATGCCGGCAGCACCAAATCCGATGTGGTGCAGGCGGCGCGCGAGGCGCTGGGCGACCGGGTTGCGCAATTCGTGCCCGGCCATCCGATTGCGGGCGGCGAACGCAACGGCCCGGAAGCGGCGCTGGCCGGTTTGTACCAGGGCAAGAAAGTGGTGTTGACCGCGCTGCCGGAAAATACTTCCGAGCAGGTCGAACGGGTGGCGCAGGCATGGCGGCTGTGCGGCGCCGAGATCCACCATCTGATGCCGCAGGAGCACGACCGCGTCTTCGCGGCGGTCAGTCATCTGCCGCATCTGCTGGCGTTTGCGCTGGTCGACGACATGACCCGGCAGCCGCATGCCGACGTGCTGTTTCAGTATGCGGCCAGCGGATTCCGCGATTTCACCCGGATCGCCGCCTCATCGCCGGAAATGTGGCGCGACATCGCGCTGGCCAACCAACCGGCGCTGCTGCACGAACTGGACGGCTACATGGCGCAATTGCAGCGCATGCGGGCAGCGCTGGCGGCCGGCGACGGCGCGCAATTGCACGCCATGTTCGCCAATGCGCAGCAGGCCCGGCATACATGGGGCGCCGCAATGGAAAAGCCGGAAGAAGGCGCTAAATAATTCTGCAATGCGAAGTCTGCAATGTGTTTGCAAACCGCCGATGCAACGCTTTTCGTTGCAAGTTGTCATTCACCTAATATCAACCCGCCCCCACCCATTGCGATGAAACAATCTTATCCGCGCCATATCGATCTGGAACCGACCGCGCATGCGCAGGGGACGGTACGCCTGCCCGGTTCCAAAAGCATCTCCAACCGCACGCTGCTGCTGGCTGCGCTGGCCGGCGGCTCCACCCGCATTCTGGAATTGCTGGCGTCCGACGATACGCTGGTGATGCTGATGGCCCTGCAGCAATTGGGCGTCAAATGGGAGCAGACCGAAGGCACGCAGGACTACACCGTGCACGGCGTCCAAGGCGTGCTGCCGGTGCATCAGGCCGATCTGTTCATGGGCAATGCCGGCACCGCGATCCGCCCGCTGACGGCGGCGCTGGCGGTGATCGGCGGCGATTACACCCTGCACGGCGTGGCGCGCATGCATGAGCGGCCGATCGCCGACCTGGTCGATGCGCTCAACGGCGTCGGCATGCGCATCGAATACACCGGCGCGCAGGGCTTTCCGCCGCTGCATATCCGCCGCGGCCAGTTCAACGGTGACACGCTGCGCGTGCGCGGCAATGTCTCCAGCCAATATCTGACCGCGCTGCTGATGGCGGCGCCCTTGATCAGCCAGGAGCGCGCCGTGACGATCGAGGTGATCGGCGAACTGATTTCCAAACCGTATATCGAGATCACGCTGAATTTGATACGCCGCTTCGGTGTGACCGTCGAGCGCGACGGCTGGCAGAAATTCACGGTGCAGCCGGACCAGTGTTACCGCAGCCCGGGCAGCATTCACGTGGAAGGCGACGCCTCGTCGGCATCGTATTTCCTGGCGGCGGGCGCCATCGCCGGCGGTCCGGTGCGGGTCGAAGGCGTCGGACGGGACAGCATTCAGGGCGACGTGCATTTTGTGGAGGCGCTGCAACGGATGGGTGTGACGATCGCGATGGGCGACCACTGGCTGGAAGCGGCGTCGAACGGCCCGCTGAAGGCGATCGACGCCGATTTCAACCATATTCCCGACGCCGCGATGACCATCGCCGTCGCCGCGCTGTATGCGGACGGGCCGAGCACGCTGCGCAATATCGGCAGCTGGCGCGTCAAGGAAACCGACCGGCTGGCGGCGATGGCGACCGAATTGCGCAAGCTCGGCGCCACCGTGGTAGAAGGCGACGATTACCTGACCATCGTGCCGCCGGCCGGGCAGTTGCAGGCGGCCACCATCGACACCTACGACGATCACCGCATGGCGATGTGTTTTTCGCTGGCGTCGCTGGATGGCGCGGCGCGGCGGGGCAACCGGATCCGCATCAACGACCCGAAATGCGTCGCCAAGACCTTCCCCGATTATTTTTCCGCATTTGCCGGCATTGCCCGGCAGACATTGATCTGACGCCGCGGCCGGTCCGCATCGTTGCACGCATTTATTTTAAAAAAAAACGGAAAACCCATGACGTCACAACGCATCCCCGTCATTACGATTGACGGCCCGACCGCCTCCGGAAAGGGCACCGTGGCGCAGCTGGTGGCCCAGGAACTCGCCTTTCACTATCTGGACTCGGGTGCCTTGTACCGGCTGACGGCGCTGTCGGCGATGCGCAGCGGCGCCGAGCTGGACGACCCGGCGACGCTGGGCCGGCTGGCGCAACGGCTGCCGTGCCGTTTTGCCGGCGACAAGGTGTTGCTGGGAGACGACGACGTCAGCCAAGCCATTCGCGCCGAAGAAGTCGGCAACAACGCGTCCAGAATCGCCGCGCTGCCCACCGTACGGCAGGCGCTGGTCGAGCTGCAATTGGGCTTTCGCACCGCCCCCGGCCTGGTGGCGGACGGGCGCGATATGGGGACGGTGATTTTCCCCGACGCGCCGCTGAAAGTGTTTTTGACCGCAAGCGCCGAGCGCAGGGCCGAAAGGCGATATAAGCAATTGATTGCGAAGGGTTTTTCTGCTAATATTCACGACCTTTTAAACGATTTGAAGGAACGGGACGCGCGGGATATCAATCGCAGCTCCGCTCCGCTCAGACCGGCAGAGGGTGCGCATTTGCTGGATACCTCCGAAATGACCGTCGAACAGGCGGTGCGTCAGGTACTCGGTTGGTACGCGGCAGTATAGAAACAGCAGCAAACCGTCGCCCGGCCGGACGCAAAGTCTTGTCGGGTATTGAACAACCTAACCCCTTATATTTCTGCGCCGGCGTTGTTGCCGATGCATACTGAAAAAATATATCGGCCAACTCTCAAATCACATGTCTACAACGACCATTCTTAACCAAGGTTCCACCGGCCCCGACAGTTTCGCGGCCCTTTTTGAAGAATCGCTATCGCGTCAGGATATGCGTTCTGGTGAAGTCATTTCCGCTGAAGTCGTCCGCCTCGACCATAACTTCGTTATCGTCAACGCCGGCCTGAAGTCGGAAGCCTTCATTCCAATCGAAGAATTTAAAAATGACAACGGCGAACTCGAAGTCAACGTCGGCGATTTCATCTCCGTCGCGATCGAATCGCTGGAAAACGGTTTCGGCGACACCATCCTGTCGCGCGACAAGGCCAAGCGTCTGGCATCGTGGCTCTCGCTGGAAAAAGCGATGGAGTCCGGCGAGATCGTCATCGGTACTGTCAACGGCAAGGTCAAGGGCGGCCTGACCGTTCTGACCAACGGCATTCGCGCCTTCCTGCCGGGTTCGCTGGTCGATACCCGTCCGGTCAAGGACACCACGCCGTTCGAAGGCAAGACTCTGGAATTCAAGGTCATCAAGCTTGACCGCAAGCGTAACAACGTCGTGCTGTCGCGCCGCGCCGTCATCGAAGCATCGATGGGCGAAGAGCGTCAGAAGCTGATGGAAACGCTGAAAGAAGGCACCGTGGTCAACGGTATCGTCAAAAACATCACCGACTATGGCGCATTCGTGGATCTGGGCGGTATCGACGGCCTGTTGCACATCACCGATCTGGCATGGCGTCGCGTGCGTCACCCGTCCGAAGTGCTGACCGTCGGCCAGGAAATCACCGCCAAGGTTCTGAAATACGATCAAGAGAAGAATCGCGTTTCGCTGGGCGTGAAGCAACTGGGCGACGATCCATGGACCGGTCTGTCGCGTCGCTATCCGCAAGGCACCCGTCTGTTCGGCAAGGTCACCAACCTGACCGACTATGGCGCATTCGTTGAAGTCGAACAAGGTATCGAAGGCCTGGTGCACGTCTCCGAAATGGACTGGACCAACAAGAACGTGGCGCCGAACAAAATCGTGCAACTGGGCGATGAAGTCGAAGTCATGGTTCTGGAAATCGACGAAGAACGCCGCCGTATCAGTCTGGGCATGAAGCAGTGCAAGGCCAATCCTTGGGACGACTTCGCAGTGACCCACAAGAAGGGCGACAAGGTCAAGGGCGCGATCAAATCGATCACCGACTTCGGCGTGTTCATCGGCCTGGCCGGCAATATCGACGGCCTGGTGCATTTGTCCGATCTGTCCTGGACGGAAACCGGCGAAGAAGCCGTGCGCCGCTTCAAGAAGGGCGACGAACTGGAAGCAGTCGTGCTGGCGATCGACGTCGAACGCGAACGCGTTTCGCTGGGCGTCAAGCAGCTCGAAGGCGATCCGTTCAACAACTACGCTGCAATGAACGACAAGGGCGCGCTGGTTACCGGCACGGTCAAGTCGGTCGAGCCTAAGGGCGCAGTGATCCAGTTGTCGGATGAAGTCGAAGGCTATCTGCGCGCTTCCGAAATCTCGCGCGATCGCGTCGAAGATGCCGGTACGCACCTGAAAGTCGGCGACACCGTCGAAGCGCTGGTGATCAATATCGATCGCAAGGCACGCGGCATTCAATTGTCGATCAAGGCGAAAGACAATGTCGAAACCCAGGAAGCGATGCAAAAGATGTCGACCACCGACTCCAATGCCGCTTCCGGCACGACCAGCCTGGGCGCCTTGTTGAAGGCCAAGTTCGATAACAAGAACTGATTGTCGAGCGCTGAATGACAAAGTCGGAGCTGATAGCCCGCCTGGCCGAGCGTTATCCGCAACTGGTAGCCAAGGATGCGGATTATGCGGTCAAAACGATACTCGATGCGATGGTGGAGGCTTTGTCCGCCGGTCAGCGCATCGAAATACGTGGTTTTGGCAGTTTTGCGCTCAATCGCCGACCGCCTCGTATCGGGCGCAATCCGAAGTCCGGCGACGAGGTGATGGTGCCCGAAAGACGGGTGCCTCATTTCAAGCCGGGCAAGGCCTTGCGCGAACGGGTGGACGTGATGGTGGGTCAACCGATCAAGGAAGACTAAGTTATTGCAAGCAGCTGTAAAAAATGAAAAACGGCGTCTCCGGATGCCGTTTTTTTTCGCCCATAGGCGTTAGCCAAGCCCCCGTTCCACGGGTTTTTTAGGGTTTAAACCCATGGTTGCTTTGGTGGGCATTTCTTTTCACGTACAATTTCGCATTTGCTGCCAATCGAGGCGATATCCCGCCTTCCTTAAAAGGACCCGCGCCATGAAAATGATTTCCAGAGTCATCGCGATTATTCTGTTTCTCGCATTCTTTGGGCTGGCGTTGAAAAACACCCATCTGGTTGCCCTTAATTTTTTCCTCGGGTATCAACGCACCGATCCGCTGGCGTTGATCCTGCTGGTCTGTTTTGCCATCGGCGCTCTGCTCGGTATTATGGCGATGACGCCCAGCGTGTTCCGCCACCGGCGCGAAGCCGCCCGGCTTAGAAAGGCGCTGGCGGCGCTGCAGAAAGAACGCGAAGCCGAGTTGCGCGCGCAAACCCAGCCGCCGTTGCCGGACATCGTGCCCGGCTCGCACTACTTTCCCTGATCGGACAGAGCGTCTATGGAATTCGAATTTTGGTGGTTGCTCGGCATTCCGGTATTTTTCGGTCTTGGCTGGCTGGCCGCGCGCGTCGACATCAATCAACTGGTTTCGGAGTCGCGCACTTTGCCGCGCGGCTATTTCAAGGGGCTCAATTTTCTGCTGAACGAGCAACCGGACAAGGCGATCGACGCCTTCATCGAAATCGTTATACTGGACCCCGAAACCGTCGATCTGCATTTCGCGCTCGGCAATCTGTTCCGCCGCCGCGGCGAAACCGAACGCGCGATCCGGGTCCACCAGAACCTGCTGGCGCGCTCGGATCTGCCGCAGGAACAGCGTACTCAGGCGCAGTTCGAATTGGGCCAGGATTATCTGAAAGCCGGTTTGCTCGATCGCGCCGAAGAAAACTTCAACTATCTGATAGGCACCGCATACAACGCCGCGGCCGGCCGCGCGCTGCTGGAAATCTACCAGCGCGAGAAAGAATGGCAGCGGGCGATCGAAGCGGCGCAAAGTCTGCAGCAATCCGGCGCCGGCGGCCGCCAGCGCGAAATCGCCCAGTTCTATTGCGAACTGGCGCAGGACGAGCTGGTGCGCACCCATGTCGACGCCGCAGTCGCCTTGCTGGAAAAGGCCCTGGCCGCCGATCGCAAGAGCGTGCGCGCCACCATGCTGCTGGGCGACGCCTTTCTGCTGAAAGACGATGTCGAGGGCGCGCTGGCCGTCTGGCGCCGCGTCGAGCATCAGAGCGTGCCGCACGTGGCGCTGGTCGCAAAACGCCTGATGGACGGTCATCAACGCGCGGGCCGCACGCGCGAGGGCATCAATCTGATGCGCGCCTATCTGGCGGAAGCGCCTTCGATCGATTTGCTGGAGGTCGCTTTTCAAAGCGTGCTGGAGCTGGACGGCGTGGAGGCGGCCAATCAACTGGTCAGCGAAGAACTGCGCCGCACGCCGACGCTGCTGGCTCTCGATAAATTCCTGGAAGCACGTTTGATGAGCGCGCCGGCCGAAGGCCAGCCGGAGTTGACGCTGGTTAAAACGCTGGTCCACGGGTACACGCAAAAACTGGCGCGCTATCAATGCTCGCATTGCGGTTTCAAGGCCCGCCAGTTTTACTGGCAATGTCCGGGTTGCAGCCAATGGGAAACCTATCCGCCGCGCAGAACGGAAGAACTGAACGTGATGAATTAGGCGGCGGCGCTTCCCGGGTTTCATTTTAGAGATTTCTTAGAATTGACGGTTAACACATGAAAATAACGATTATTGGTACAGGTTATGTCGGACTGGTGACAGGCGCCTGTCTGGCCGAGCTCGGCAACGATGTTTTTTGTCTGGATGTGGATCAACGCAAAATCGATCTGCTCAATGGCGGCGGCATTCCGATTCATGAGCCGGGGCTGGAAGATATCGTCGCGCGCAATCGCGCCGCCGGCCGTCTGCGGTTTTCCACCGATGTCGCCGCCAGCGTCGCGCACGGCGACGTGCAGTTCATCGCGGTCGGCACGCCGCCGGACGAAGACGGCTCCGCCGATCTGCAATACGTGCTGGCGGCCGCGCGCAACATCGGCGCGCACATGCAGGGATTCAAGGTGATCGTCGACAAATCGACCGTGCCGGTCGGCACCGCCGATAAAGTGCGCGCCGCCGTCATCGAGGCACAGCAGGGCGGCCAAAGCGAGTTCTCGGTGGTGTCGAATCCGGAGTTCCTGAAAGAAGGCGCCGCCGTCGAGGATTTCATGCGGCCCGACCGCATCGTGATCGGATGCGACGATACGCCGGCGGGGCGCAGGGCGCACGACATGATGAAAACGCTGTATGCGCCGTTCAACCGCAATCACGAACGGACCTACTGGATGGACGTGCGTTCCGCCGAGTTCACCAAATATGCGGCCAATGCGATGCTGGCCACGCGCATCTCGTTCATGAACGAACTGGCCAATCTGGCCGATTGCGTCGGCGTCGACATCGAAGCGGTGCGCCACGGCATCGGGTCCGATCCGCGCATCGGCCATAGCTTTCTGTATGCGGGATGCGGATACGGCGGATCCTGTTTTCCAAAGGATGTGCAGGCGCTGGAACGTACCGCGCGCGCGTACGGCCAGGACCTGCTGATCCTGCGCGCGGTCGAGCAGGTCAACCATCGGCAAAAACACGTACTGGGCGACAAGATCGCGGCCCGCTTCGGCGAGGACCTGGCCGGCAGGCATTTCGCGGTGTGGGGGCTGGCGTTCAAACCTAACACCGACGATATGCGGGAAGCGTCGTCGCGCGTATTGCTGGGTGAACTGCTGCGCCGCGGCGCCAGTGTCGCAGTGTACGACCCGGTGGCGATGGATGAGGCGCGCCGTGTGTTGAAACTGGATTTCGCCGAAGAGCCGGAAGCTTTCGCGCGGATCCGCTTCGCCGCCAGCCCGCAGGATGCGCTGCCCGACGCCGACGCGCTAGTCATCGTCACGGAATGGAAAGCCTTCCGCAGCCCCGATTTCGCGGCGTTGAAGAAACTGTTGAAATCGCCGTTGATTTTCGACGGCCGCAATCTGTTCGAGCCGAGCGTCATCTCGGCGGCGGGTTTTGAATATCACGGCATCGGCCGTTCCATCCTGACCAAGGCCAATGCATGAGCGCCGCCGCCCCCAAAATCGATCTGACGCGTTTCGACCAGGCACGCATTCTGGTGGTCGGCGACGTCATGCTGGACCGCTACTGGTTCGGCGAGGTCAACCGCATCTCGCCGGAAGCCCCGGTGCCGGTGGTGCGCATCGAGCGGCGCGAGGAACGGCTGGGCGGCGCGGCCAACGTGGCGCGCAATATCGCCACGCTGGGCGCCACCACCGGCTTGCTGGGCGTGGTCGGTCAGGACGAGGCTGGCAAGACCGTCGACGACATGTTGACCGAACTGGGGGTCGCCAGCTATCTGGTTTACGATCCGGCGATTTCCACCATTATCAAACTGCGCGTCATTGGTCGTCAGCAACAATTGCTGCGCGTCGATTTCGAGGAACCGCCGACCGACACCGTACTGCGCGACAAGCTCACGCGTTTCAACGCGGTGCTTGACGATTACGATGTCGTGGTGTTGTCCGATTACGCCAAAGGCAGCCTGGTGAATGTCGCCGAGATGATCGCCGGCGCGAAACAGCGCGGCAAGCGCATTCTGGTCGATCCGAAGGGCGACGATTTCTCGCCTTACAAGGGCGCCTCGCTGTTGACACCGAACAAATCGGAATTGACTCGTATCATTGGCAGCTGGAAAAGCGAACAGGAGCTGGAACGCAAAGCGCGCGCGCTGATGCAGTCGCTGGATCTGGAAGCGCTGCTGTTGACGCGCTCGGAAGAGGGCATGACGCTATTCAGCGAGGCCGGCATGATCACCATTCCCGCGGTCGCGCGGGAAGTGTTCGACGTCTCGGGCGCCGGCGATACCGTGATCGCCACCATGGCGGTGATGCTGGGCGCGGGCTTCCCTCTGATCGATGCGGTGCACATGGCCAATCGGGCCGGCGGCATCGTGGTCGGCAAGCTGGGTACCGCTACGGTCAGTAGGGATGAACTTGCCATTTCCGGCTGATCGATTTAGTCTTGCACGCTGTAACGCCAGCAGCGTTGCAGCATCGATCGGACGCAAATCCTGGCGTCCGACCGATGCGGTTTTCTCTTCGGCGTCCCGCCGCCAGCCTGCTGTTCCAGTTCTGCAGCCTTTTGCCATCCAGTGCTGTTGCAGCGCCAAGTTCGATCCGGCGCCTCACACTTTGCGAAAGGAATTGCCCCCATGTTCAAACAACTGTTCAAACATCTATCGATCGCGTTGCTCGCGGTGATCGCCGGTATCGGCTTTGCGCTGGCCCAGGTCGACGTCAACAAGGCCGATCAGGCTGCGCTGGGAAGCGTCAAGGGCATCGGGCCCGCGATGTCCGGCCACATCCTGGAGGCCCGCAAAAAGGGCGGCAATTTCAAGGACTGGAACGATCTGCAGGAGCGCGTTGCCGGCATCGGACCGAAAAGTGCGGCGCGTCTGTCCGCCGCGGGTTTGACGGTGGACGGTAAAAACATGGCCGGCGGCGGGGCCAAGCCGGCCGCGGCGAAAACACCGCCGAAAAAGGCCGGTTAAGCCTGTTAATCCATTCAGCCGGCTAGCCGGCTGAATCCGCTCCGGAGCGCTGCGGCATATACGCGTTATCCCCAGTCATATTAGAATGATGCTCCGTTATGACAGAGATACCGATCAAATCATGCCTTACCTGACAATCGAAGACACCATTGGCAATACGCCGCTGATTCAACTCAAACGCCTGGACGGCGACGAGGTGAAGCGGCGCAATAACGTCATTCTAGGCAAGATGGAAGGCAACAACCCGGCCGGTTCAGTCAAGGACAGGCCGGCGCTGTCGATGATTCTGAAAGCCGAAGAACGCGGCCGCATCAAGCCCGGCGATACCTTGATTGAAGCCACCAGCGGCAATACCGGCATCGCGCTGGCGATGGTCGCAGCGATGCGCGGCTACAAGATGATTTTGCTGATGCCGGAAAACCTGAGCGAAGAGCGGCGTCAAAGCATGGCCGCCTACGGCGCCAAAATCGTGCTGACGCCGAAAACGGGCGGCATGGAATACGCGCGCGATCTGGCCGAGCAAATGGAAGGAAAAGGCGAAGGCATCATTCTGGATCAATTCGCCAATCCGGATAATCCGCTGGCGCATTACGAAACCACCGGCCCCGAGATCTGGCGCGACACTGGCGGCGCGATCACGCATTTTGTCAGCGCCATGGGAACGACCGGCACCATCATGGGAGTTTCGCGATATCTGAAAGAGCAGAATTCCAGCATTCAGATCGTTGGCGCGCAACCGGAAGAGGGCTCGCAGATTCCGGGCATACGCAAATGGCCGGCCGCGTATATGCCGAAGATTTACGACAATGCGCGGGTCGATCAGATCGAATATGTCAGCCAGTCCAATGCCGAGCACATGGCGCGCAAGATGGCCATCGAAGAAGGGATTTTCTGCGGCATTTCCTCCGCCGGCGCCTGTGAAGTCGCATTACGCTTATCACGCACCGTGGAAAACGCGACGATAGTCTTCATCGTCTGCGACCGTGGCGACCGTTATTTGTCCACGGGTGTGTTTCCGGCCTGAGCCCGCAGCGGGATTGTAAAGAAAGACGGTGGCGTTATGCGTACCGTCTTTTTTTGTTCATCCCGCCACTTCGTCTTTATAGTCGGATTTCGGTTTAAACTGCTTGTCGCTGATACGATATTTTTCGCGGCGGTCGCCCATCAGGATGCGCAGATCGCGAATCGACAAATCGCTGACTTCGTGCATCCGGATCAACAGCGACGCGCCCACCGGCAGTCGGCGATGGCGGATCTTGCTGATCACCGGCGGTGCGACTTCCAGCGCACGCGACAGTGCCGCGTCGTTTTTCAAATGCAATTTTTCAATCAGGGCATCCAGCAGACGATCCGGGTCGTATAGGATTTCTCTTGCAGCGGTGCTTTGTGTGTCGTCGTCAGTTGATGTATTCATGTTCAAGTCATTCCGTAATGGCGTGCTATTGGACAGGTTCCGATTCGGCAAAATTGTCAGAACATTATTGTTTTTTTATTACGCAACTATTTTAACCGGGTATATAAGTTGATGAACAACAACGTTATCAAAGTTGCAAAAAAGAAATATATCACGTCAGCTGTTAAAAAAGGGTAAAAAATAAGCTGATTTCATGTTTTTAGTTGTGAACCAAATGGGATTTTTATACTTCACTTCGATACCATCCTATATTATCAAAGTTGCTTTTAATTATATATGGGGATTTACCAGCAATTATTGGGGGGCGGCAATAAGGGGCAGCGCCTGCCATCCCAGTAGGCCCAGCCGGCGCAGCGTATCTTTATTCCGTTCGACAATACTATCGGCATCCGCTATGCCCGCTACCGCCTGCTCTATGCTTCGCTCACGTAAAAGGTGCAGCATCGGATAAGGCGAACGGTTCGTATAATTTTCGATGTCATCCGGCAAAGTGTTGTCAAATTGATACTTTGGATGGAAACTGGCGATCTGAATCGTGCCTTCCAGGCCAAAAATGCGGATTGCGTGATCCGCCAACGCCAGAAAATCGTTGTATTCGAGAAAATCCCGAAGCACGTCCGGATGAATCAGCAGCGTGGTATCGATCGCCTCGGGATCCGCCGCCGCCAATAACTGCAATTCGTCGCACAACTCATTGAACAGGGTATCTGTATCGGATGCCGCGCTGATCCGATAACGGATTTGGCGTCGATTGAACACCGCCTTGGCGAATGGACACAAATTCAGTCCGATGACCGCGTGTTCCAGCCAGGCCCGGGTAGCGACGAAGGCGGCGCAGTCGCGCAGGGCTGGATCGTCGACGTCGGTGGCGGCAAGAATGGTATCGGACATGGTGGTGGGAAGCCGGGCCGGACGCGGCAACGCCGCGCACGATCAAAAGAAAACGGAATTGTCGCATGAACGCCCATTTCGTAGCGCAAGTCGGCTATTCTTCAGCTCTTCGCGCATCGGCGGCGTTTTCGCCGGCGTTGCGCTTTCACTTCGCATCTGACTCCGCATCTCATTTATATGGCTCTCAAAGCAACCATCTTCAAAGCCGAACTGCAAATTTCGGATATGGACCGCCACTATTACCAAAGCCATCCGCTGACCATTGCGCGTCACCCGTCCGAAACAGACGAGCGGATGATGATTCGCGTGCTGGCGTTCGCCCTTCATGCCGATCCGGCGTTGGCGTTCGGCAAGGGTCTGTCCGACGTCGAGGAGCCCGATCTGTGGTTGAAGGACCTGACCGGCGCCATCGATTTATGGATAGAAGTCGGGCAACCCGACGACAAGCGGATTCTCAAGGCCTGCGGACGCGCGGCGCACGTGGTCGTGTACAGCTACAGCAGCACCGCCGATATCTGGTGGAAACAGACGGGCAGCCGGGTAGAACGCGCCAGAAATCTGACCGTGATCCATATCGATGCGGAAGCCAGCCAGAAACTGGCCGCGCTGGCGCAACGCAGCATGCAATTGCAATGTTCGATTCAGGATGGGCAAATTTGGCTTGGCGCCAATGACGACACGGTGCAGATCGACCCTCAGGTAATCAAGGCCGAGCAGAAATGATCGCCGCGGCCCTAGGTTGGCGAAGGGCTGTTAACTCTTTGCTGATTTATTTGAACCGTTTAGTTCTAAAATCTTGAATTCACGCAGCGTCGCCCATATAATGAACCGAGCAGTTCAAGTACGCTTCCGCCTGTCAAACTTAAAGGGTTCATTATGAAATTAAGCGGCAACACAATTCTCATTACTGGCGGCACTTCCGGCATCGGTCGCGCCTTGGCGGAAGCCTTGCACAAGGCGGGTAACCAGATCATCATCTCCGGCCGCCGCTCCAATCTGCTGGCTGAAGTCACGCAGGCCAATCCCGGTATGCAGTCGGTACTGCTGAATGTCAATGACCCGGCCAGCATCGCCGCGGTCGCTACCGAAGTCACCACCCGCTTCCCGGCGCTGAATGTGTTGATCAACAATGCGGGCATCATGCAGATCGACGACGCATCTGGCACCGTCGACGATGAGCTGCTGACGTCCACGATCACCACCAACCTGTACGGTCCGATCCGCATGACGTCCGCACTGATCGAACACCTGAAGCGTCAACCTTCAGCCACTATAATCAATGTCTCGTCGGCGCTTGCTTTTGTACCGCTAGCGATCAGTGCGTTGTACTCGTCCACCAAGGCCGCGTTGCATTCGTATTCTCTGTCGCTGCGCTACAAACTGAAGGACACTTCGGTGTCGGTGCTGGAAATAGCGCCTCCTTGGGTGCAAACCGATATGCTCAACAGCAAGGATGAGCCGCGCGCCATGCCTCTGGCCACGTTCATTGACGAAACGATGGCAGTGCTGGCCACAGACACTGATGAAGTGCTGGTCGAAACCGCCAAGCCGCTACGTAACAACGTCGGTCCGAACGAATTTGAATTTGTGGTGCAACTCAACGACTCCCTCCTGCAACCGCAATAGGAATTCGCTGGATTTTCTCTGCGGCTGGCGCTGCCAGCAGATCCATGGTCTGTAGGCCGCGCTTGACTGCCACCCAGTCTCAGCCTTGTATAATCCACACATGGGACGAAAAAGAAACTTCAGCCGCGAGGGTGTGCTCGACAAGGCGATCCAGGTGTTTTGGCAACACGGCTACGCGGACACCAGTTTGCAGGACCTGGAACAGGCAACCGGCGTCAATAAATCAGGGCTGTATTCCGAATTCGAGGACAAGGAAGACTTGTTCCTGTCCAGCCTGCGCCACTACGCGAGCGGCATGCGGCAAAAGGACTGGCTCACCGCCGAACCTCTGGGCTGGGACAATATCGAACGCCTCCTCAAGCTGGGCTGGGCCTGCACGCCCGAGCAGAAGGGCTGTTTCTGCGTGAACTCAATCCGCGAAGTGGCGATGTTGCCTGCGCAGGCACAACTGATCTTGCAAGAGTCCCAAGCCTGGCTAAAACAAGGTATCGCCAATAATCTCGCGGCTGAAAAGACAAGCATGCCTGTCGATGCGCTAGCCGAGATCGTGATGATCTTCTACTTCGGTATCTGCATGGATCAGAGCAACGCCACCACGCAAGAAGCAACCACGCGCAAAATCGATACCTTCATGCAGGTGATGCGCGCTAGCTAGGGCGTGTTGACATCTGCTGCAGCCAGCAGGGAGGCGGTGAGTGCGACGGGATTTTTTGTTCTCGCGCTTAAATGTTCACAGACCCTAGCCCTCAGTGTGCGTGCGCGGCGCGTATCTCGCGGCTCAGATCGACTACCGACATCGCGTAAAAGAAACTGCGGTTGTATTTGGTGATCGCAAAGAAATTATCGGACCCCAGCCAGTACTCGGTCGGTCCGTTGGCGTTTTGCAGGTCGATCAATCCGAATTTCAGTCCGGCCGCGTCCGGATCGATGTTCGGCGTCAGCCCCAAGGCCTGGATTTCATCGAGCGAATAAGTTGCTTCGAGGCCTTTGGCGAGCATGCTCTGTACGGTTTGCGCATCGGTGGCGGTATCGCCGATCGGGATCGAATACACCAGCGGCAGGCCGCGCCGCCAGCCGTGCGCGCTCAGGAAATGCGCGACGCTGCCGATGGCGTCGACCGGCGAATTGCGCAAATCGATGTTGCCCTTGCCGTCGAAATCGACCGCGTATTGCCGGATGCTGCTGGGCATGAACTGCGGCAGACCGATGGCGCCGGCATAGGAGCCCTGCAATGAAAACGGATCGATATGCGATTCGCGAGCGAACAACAACAGGCTTTCCAGTTCCCCGCGGAAAAATTGCATGCGCGCATCGCGCGTAGGCGTATCCGGATAATCGAAGGCCAGCGTGGTCAGCGTATCCATCACGCGGAAATTGCCGGTATTGCTGCCGTAAATGGTTTCGACGCCGATAATGGCGACGATGATCTCGGCCGGCACACCGTATTCGATTTCGGCGCGCGTCAATTCCTTTTCGTACTGGTTCCAGAATTGCATGCCGCCATTGATCCGCACCGGATCGACAAAACGCAAGCGGTAAGCGGTCCAGTTCTTCGGCCGTCCCGGCGGCGCCGGCCTCATCAGTTTGATTGCGGTATCGACATACTGGGTCTTGCTGAACATCTTGTTCAGTTCCGCGCGGTCGAAACCGTCTCTGGCGACCATGTCGTCGATGAACGCGCTGACATCCTTCCATTGCGCGAAATTGACGAATTCGCTGTCGTCGGGGGCGGCCGCCTTGACCTTTTTTTCTGCTTTCTTTTGAGTCTTTTTGGATGCTGTTTTACGCTCCGTTATCTGGCGGCCTTTCGGCAGGTCGCGGACATTGCTGTCGGCATGCGATGCGGCGGAGATGCCGAAACCGAAGCACAGCGCGGAGATCAGCAGGGAACGTGGCGCGAACTTGCGCAGCAGGGCAGGAGCGAAATAGGGCATGGGCATCGATAAAGGCGGTATTCGGAAGCGCCGACGCGCCGGATGCGGATCGGAAGCAGGCGGAGTATACCGTATAGGCCGGACCTGCCCACCGCGAAAAGGTCCGCGCGGCCTGTCCTGCGACAAGGAACGCGCGTTCTGAATACAGGTACACTATCTTTTTCGGAGACCAGGCGAGCGATTAACATGACAACAGCTATCTTTACCCATGAAGACTGCCAACGCCATGAAATGGGCAGTTGGCACCCCGAATCACCGGCCCGCCTGCAGGCGATCGAAGATCAATTGATCGCCAGCCGCATCGACCAATTCCTGGAACGCCGCGAAGCGCCGCTGGCGGAGCTGGAGGAGATCGCCAGAGTGCATACGCCCGAGGTGATCGCCGAGGTGCGCGACCACGTCGAGGAATTGCAGCGCTCCGGCGACGCCTACTATTCGCTGGATCCCGACACCATGCTCAACGCGCATAGCTGGAACGCCGCATTGCGCGCCGCCGGCGCCGCGATCGCCGCGACCGACGCGGTGATGGCCGGAGAGATCGACAACGCATTTTGCGCGATCCGGCCGCCCGGCCATCATGCGACGCCATCGACATCGATGGGTTTCTGCCTGTTCAACAACGTCGCCATTGCGGTCCGCCATGCGCTCGACGTCTATGGCCTGGAGCGCGTCGCCATCATCGATTTCGACGTGCATCACGGCAACGGCACCGCGGCCGCCTTCATCAACGAACCGCGCGTGCTGATGGCGAGTTTTTACCAGCATCCGTTTTATCCGCATACGCCGCCCGATCCGGTCAGTCATCGCTGGGTCAACGTGCCGGTTCCGGCATTTTCCGAAGGCGACGTGGTGCGCAAGCTGGTCACCGAACAATGGCTGCCGGCGCTGCATGCGTTCAAGCCGGAGCTGATTTTTATTTCCGCCGGTTTCGATGCCCATCGCGAGGACGATCTGGCGCAGATGCGGCTGGTGGAAGCCGATTATGCATGGATGACCCGGCAGATCGTCGACGTCGCCAGGCTGTATGCCAAAGGCCGCATCGTCAGTTGCCTCGAAGGCGGCTACAACCTGTCCGCGCTCGGCCGCAGTGTGGTCGCGCACTTAAAAGTGCTGGCTGACATAGAATAACGCCTTGTATATTTTCCAAGTTGGAAAGAGGCGTGCATGTCTGCTCAGTGTCCCAATCTGGCCGGGGGCGCCCCGGCTGCCCCTGTAGTCCCCGCGGCGCCCGCCGCCCATGTCGCGCATGCACCAAGAAAGGGACTGCTGCCGCTGATCACGCTGGCAATCGGTTTTGTGATGGCGATGCTCGACGTCACGGTGGTCAATGTGGGCTTGTCGTCTATCGAGCAGAGTTTATCGACGCCGCTGTCGATGCTGGTCTGGATCATCGACGGCTACACGCTGACGTTCGCCGCAATGCTGCTGGTCGGCGGTGCGCTGGCCGATCGTTTCGGCGCTAAAAATATCTATTTGCTGGGTTTGCTGCTGTTCGTCTCGGCGTCGCTGTTGTGCGGCGCGGCGGTCAACGGCCCGACGCTGGTTGCCGCACGCTTGTTGCAAGGCGTGGGCGCCGCGTTTTTCATGCCCAGTTCCTTAAGTCTGCTCACCCATATTTACGAAGACGACCGCGTGCGTGCCCGCATGCTGGGAATCTGGTCGGCCACGGTCAGCTGCGCGGCGGTGATCGGTCCGCTGGTCGGCGGCGTGCTGATTCATGCCTTCGGCTGGCGCAGCGTGTTTTTGATCAATGTCCCGATCGGGCTGATCGGCCTGTTCATGGCGCGTAAAATGATTCCCGCCATGCCCAAACATCCGCGCGAACTGACCATGTTGAGTCATGTGCTGGGCGTGATCATGCTCAGCGCATTGAGCTTCGCGTTGATCCAGGGACCGGCCTACGGCTGGACCTCGCCGCCGATCATCGGCGCGGCAGTGCTGGCCGCCGCCGCGGCGTGCATGCTGGTCCGCCGCGAACGACGCGGCGGCCCCGCGGCGCTGCTGCCGCGCGATCTGTTCGCCACGCCGCAATTCGCCGCCGCCAATGGCATCGGATTTCTGATCAATTTCGGCGTCTACGGACTATTGTTCTACATCAGTCTGTTTTTACAACAGGCGCGCGGCGACGATGCATTACAGACCGGCCTTGAGCTGCTGCCGATGATGGTGATGATTTTCATCGGCAATCTATGGTCGGGCCGCCTCACCGCCCGTCGCGGTCCGCGTTTGCCGATGCTGGCCGGATTGAGCGGCGGGGCCTTGTTCGCGGCCCTGCTGACCGGACTCACGCCGCAAACGCCGTACTGGCTTTTTGCGCTGGGGATTGCGTTGGCCAACTTCGGCATCAGCGTCGCGATTCCGGCGATGACCACCGCGGTCATGCAGGTGGCCGGGCGCAAGCATGCCAACAGCGCCGCCGCCACGCTGAACGCCAATCGCCAGATCGGCGCATTGGTCGGCGTCGCGGTGATGGGTGTGATCCTGCATAGCGTTACCGAATGGGATCTACGCAATATGCTGGCGTTCGGATTCATCAGCGCGGTTTATCTGGGCGCTTTGTTTCTGGTTGCGCGCTATATCGACGTCGTCAGGTCCGCGCAATGAGCGGCGCCCGCATTCCGACGGCATCGACCCGCTAAAACGCAATAAAAGCGGAAAAATGCGACAGACGGCCCCGCCGTCTTCTTTTTGCCGGCGAATCGGCCGCAGGCGCGTAAAATAGCGCCTTAACCGCAGAAAAGAAAATTCGCATGTCCATACAATGGTTTCCGGGTCATATGAACGCCGCCCGCAAGAAAGCGGCGGAAGCAATGGAAAAGGTCGACCTCGTCATCGAGGTGCTCGACGGCCGGCTGCCGCAGGCAAGTTGCAATCCGATGATCGAGCAGTTGCGCGTGTTCCGTCAGCGGCCCTGTCTCAAAATCCTGAATAAAAGCGATCTGGCCGATCCGGCCGCCACGGCGGCATGGATCGCTTACTACAATGCGCAAAAGAACGTCAACGCCGTTGCGCTGAGCTGCAAGAAGCCTTCCGACGTCGCCAAGATACCCAAGCTGTGCCTGGCGCTGGCGCCGCATCGCGGCACCGCGCTGAAGCCTCTGCGCATGATGATCATGGGGATTCCGAACGTCGGCAAATCGACGCTGATGAACGCCCTGCTGAAAAAGCGCGTGGCCGCCGTCGGCGACGAGCCGGCCGTCACCAAGGTTCAGCAGCGCCTGTATTTGAACAACAATATGGTGCTGATCGACACCCCTGGCATGTTGTGGCCGAAGATCGCATTGCCGAGCGATGGCCTGATGCTGGCCGCCAGCCACGCGATCGGCACCAATGCGCTGATCGAGGAGGAAGTGGCCGTTTATCTGGGCGGGCAATTGCTGCTGCGTTATCCTGAACTGTTGAAAGCGCGCTATGGCCTGGATCCGGGCGCCGAAGGCTTCGACGGCGTGGCGGTGGTCGAAGGTGTGGCGAAACGGCGCGGTTTCGTGCTGCGCGGCGGCATGGTCGATCTGGAAAAAGCGGCGCATACCCTACTGCAGGATTACCGCACCGGCGCCCTGGGCCGCATCAGCCTGGAAACTCCCCACAGCCGGGCTGCGCTGATTGCCGACTACGAAGCATCGCGGACGCAGGAACAGCAGGATCGCGAGGAACAGGCGGAACAGGCCGATCAGGCGGATCGGGATTATCTGGATCGCCGCGACGACTGACGCTTATTCGGGCACTTGTATGCGCTTGCCCGGTCATAAAGTATTCTGAGTTTTCGAAGCTTTTTCCGAGCAGGTAAATATGCCCAAACTTTTATCACTCCGCAGGCTTTCCAAACTGCCGCCGGCAATGCTGCCCCGCTACAATCCGGATGTGCTGGTTCCCGGCATCATTCATATAGGCTGCGGCGTTTTCCACCGCGCCCATCAAGCGCTCTACACCGAACTGGCGCTGGCCGCCGCGCCCGGCGACTGGGGCATTATCGGCGCCAATCTGCATCATCGGCAGGCGCGCGATCTGCTGCTGGCGCAAAACGGACTGTATACGGTGCTGGAACAAGGACCGCAGGCCAGCACCGCGACATTGATCGCCTGCCTGCACGACTTGGTGTTTGCGCCGGAGGATGCAACCCGCCTGCCGTATCTGATGGCGCAGCCGCCGATCAAACTGGTATCGCTGACGGTCGGAGAAAACGGCTATTGCCGGCATCCGTTGACCGGCGAACTCGATCTCGCGCATCAGGACATCGTGCACGATCTGGAGCATCCGATGGTGCCGGTCAGCATCGTCGGCACCCTGGTCGCGGGACTGCGTGCGCGGCGGCTGGTTCACGGAGAGCCGATCACGATCCTGTGCTGCGACGATTTGCCGCGCAACGGCGTCATACTGAAGAATCTGGTCATTGCCTTTGCCGAACGCAGCGATCACGACACCGCGCACTGGATCGCGCGCAATGTGGCGTTTCCATCCAGCGTGGCCGAGCGTCTGGCCTATCCGGCGGACGCGGCGGCGCTGGCGGAGGTGCGCACACTGATCGGCATGGAGGATGCGGCGGCGGTGTCGGCCGAGCCGTTCAAGCGATGGGTGATAGAAGACAATTTCGCCGCTGGGCGGCCGCAGTGGGAAGCCGGGGGCGCCGAATTGGTTGCCGATACCGTGCCTTACGAACAAATGAAACTGCGCTTGTTCGACGCCGCCTGTTCGATGCTGGGATACCTGGGCCATGGGGCCGGCGACGAGCATATCGGCCAGACCATGGCCGATCCCGCCAGCGCGACGCTGCTCCGGCGCTTTCTCGATGAGGAAGCGGCGCCGGCATTGCCGCAGCCGGCCGTCTACGACCTTACGGCGTACAAGGCGCAGGTGCTGGCGCGTTTGACCAATCCGCATCTGGCATATCGCTGCGATCGGATCGTCGCGGACGGTTCGCAAAAATTGCCGCAGCGTCTGCTCGATACCGTACGCAACAATCTGGAGAAAGGCCGTTCGGTGCAGTTCGCGGCGCTGGCGGTCGCGGCGTGGATGCATTATGCCGGCGGCGTCGATAAAAACGGAGCGGTCACCGATGTAAAGGATGCGATGGCCGACAGCTTGCGCACGACGGCGCAAGAAGATGCAACGCACGTCGTCGATAGGCTGCTGCGGATAGAGCGCATATTCGGCGACGATTTGCCGCGCAATGCGGTGTTCCGTACCGCGTTGATCCGCGCGCTGGAAACCTTGCGGCGGGATGGCAGCCGCCGTACCGTCGCTGAATGGACGCAGACCGCGATCTGAACTTACCGAAGCCGGCATAAAAAACAGGCGGGATTTTTTCTTGCCGCTACCAGGAAACGATCACCGAATTCTTATATTTGTCGGCAACGAATTTTTTGATTTCGGGACTGTGATAAGCCTTGAGCAGCTTGGCGACCCACGGTTGATCCTTGTCCTTGCCGCGCACCGCGATCACATTCACGTAAGGCCCTTTTGCCGCTTCCATCGCAATCGCATCCTTGATCGGACTCAGCCCGGCCGACTCGGCGTAGTTGCCGTTGATCGCCGCGGCGTCCAGATCGTCGAGCGAGCGCGGCAGCTGCGCAGCGTCGATTTCGACAATCCTGATTTTCTTCGGATTATCGACGATGTCCAGCGGTGTGGCGCTCAGTCCGGCATCGGCTTTCAACTTGAACAAACCTTGCGCCTGCAACAGTAGCAGCCCGCGGCCGCCATTGGTGGGATCGTTGGGCACGCCGACGCGCGCGCCGGTTTTCAGGTCTTTCAGCGCCTTGATTTTTTTCGAATACACGCCCATCGGAAAGGTGACGGTCGTGCCGACGCTGACGAATTTGTAACCGCGATCCCTGATCTGCGCATCCAGATACGGCTGGTGCTGATAGCTGTTGGCATCCAGATCGCCGGCCGCCAGCGCGGCATTCGGCTGAACGTAATCGCTGAATTCCACGATCTGCAAATTCAGGCCGTCCTTGGCGGCGATCTTCTTGACCTGCTCCAGGATCTCCGCATGCGGACCGCCGGTGGCGCCGATCTTGATGGTTTTATCCTGCGCCAGCGCGGGAGCGGAGATCAGAGCGGCGGCCATGCCGAGGCCGGCGGCGATTTGCAATAATGGGCGACGATTCATTTCTTTTCCTCTTTATTGTTTGCCGTGGTAACGGCCGGGGTTAAACCCTCGCTGAAACGGATGATTTCAACGATGGCTCAGGCGGCGCACCAGTGCGTCGCCCAGAGTTTGGACCAATTGCACAAAAACGATCAGGATCAGCACCACCATCAACATCACTTCGGGCAGGAAGCGCTGGTACCCGTAACGGATGCCCAGATCGCCCAGCCCGCCGCCGCCAATGGCCCCCGCCATCGCCGAATAGCCGACCAGGCTGACGAAGGTGATGGTCAGTCCGGCGACGATGCCGGCGAAGGCTTCCGGCACCAATACCTTGTAGACGATTTGCCAGGTGGTCGCGCCCATCGCCTGCGCCGCTTCGACCAGCCCGCGATCGACTTCGCGCAATGCGGTTTCCACCAGCCGCGCGACGAACGGCGCGGCGGCAATCGTCAGCGGCACGATGGCCGCCGCGGTGCCGATCGACGACCCGACAAAAAAACGCGTCAGCGGAATCACCGCCACCAGCAGAATGATGAAAGGCGTCGAACGCACGGCGTTGACCACGATGCCGACGATGCGATTGCTCAGCGGATGCGGCTTGACCCCGCCGTCGTCGGTCAGATACAGGAAAATACCCATCGGCACCCCAAGCGCCGCGCCCAGCACGCCGGAGATGCCGACCATCATCAGGGTTTCGCCGAACGACGATAAAAACAGGTTCAACATTTCAGATGACATGGTTCAACTCCTCGACCACGACATTCTGTTCCCGCAAATACGCCATCGCGGCAGCGATGCCGGACGCGCTGCCGTTGGCCAGGATCGCCAGCGAACCGAACGCCTGTCCCTGGATTTCCTCGATCTGGCCGTGCAGGATACTGAAATCCAGATTGAACTTGCGCACCACTTCCGACAGCAGCGGCTGATCCACCCCGGCGCCGGTAAACGCCAACCGGAAAAGATGATCCGTCCCGGCGCCGGCTTCGCTTTTGGCCAGCCGTTCGCGCAGGCGTTTGAGCACGCCTTTGGGCAAGTCCTGTGAGATCACGTCGCCGATCAGTGCGCGCGTGACCGCGTGTTTCGGCAAGCGGAAGATGTCGATGACTTCGCCGTGCTCGATGATTTCGCCGGCGTCCATCACGGCCACGCGGTCGCAGATTTCTTTGACGACTTCCATTTGATGCGTGATCAGGACAATGGTCAGGCCGAGTTCGCGATTGATTTTCCGCAGCAGTTCCAGAATCGAACGTGTGGTTTCCGGATCCAGCGCGGAAGTCGCCTCGTCCGACAACAGCACCTTGGGATTGTTGGCCAGCGCGCGGGCGATGCCGACACGCTGTTTCTGGCCGCCGGAAATTTGCGCGGGATAGCGATGGCGTTGCGCATGCAGGCCGACCAGATCGAGCAGGGCGGCGACGCGCGCGGCGATGTCGGCTTTGGGCAATCCGGCCAGTTCCAGCGGCAGCGCGATATTGCCGGCCACGGTGCGCGAGGAGAGCAGATTGAAGTGCTGGAAAATCATGCCGATTTCACGCCGCGCATCGCGCAGCGCGGCGGACGACAGCGTGGTCAGATCCTTGCCGTCGACCGCGATGCGGCCCGCGCCGGGACGGTTGAGCAGATTGATGGCGCGCACCAGCGTGCTTTTGCCGGCGCCGCTGCGCCCGATAATGCCGAAGATTTCGCCTTTGCGAATGGAAAGGTTGACGTCGCGCACGGCCTCGATCGTTCCATGCACGCCGTGAAAGCGCTGCGATACTCCCTGGATTTCTATCATGGATAAATGAAAAGGCAGCCTCGAATCGGTCGCAATCGAAAGTCGACTGGGCGCAGGGGCTGCCTGAATTTTTATTAAAGGACGATTTTAGGGTGGTTTCGTTATGAGAGGAACTTCAATTTTAAAATTTCTATATGCAAAAAATGAATATAGAAGGCGTGTCGCCGAAACAGTGACAAAGTGGTGGCAAACAGCGAATCGACATAAAAAAACCTCGCATCGCTGCGAGGTTTTTGTCATGCAGTGGCTTCACTTCGAAGCCGGGCCGGGATCGGCAATTACATCATGCCGCCCATGCCACCCATACCGCCCATGCCGTCCATGCCGCCTGGCATGCCGCCGCCAGTTGCCTTGTCGTCAGGCGATTCGGCCACCAGTGCATCGGTAGTCAGGATCAGGCTGGCGACCGACGCCGCATTTTGCAATGCCGAGCGAGTCACCTTGGCTGGATCCAGCACGCCCAGTTCGACCAGGTCGCCGTAAGTGCCGTCTGCGGCGTTGTAACCGTAGTTGCCGCTACCGGCCAGAACTGCCGCGATCACCACCGATGGCTCGCCGCCGGCGTTGAACACGATTTGACGCAGAGGCTCTTCGATAGCGCGCAGCACGATCTTGATGCCGGCTTCCTGATCCGGATTGTCGCCTTTCAGACCCTTGACCGCAGCGCGAGCGCGCAGCAGAGCAACGCCGCCGCCGGGCACAACGCCTTCTTCGACCGCTGCGCGTGTTGCATGCAGAGCATCTTCAACGCGTGCTTTCTTTTCCTTCATTTCGACTTCGGTGGCGGCGCCGACCTTGATCAACGCCACACCGCCTGCCAGCTTGGCAACGCGTTCCTGCAGTTTTTCGCGATCGTAGTCCGAAGTGGCTTCCGCGATTTGCGCGCGGATTTGCGCCACACGGCCATTGATCAGCTCGGGTGCGCCGATGCCGTCGATGATGGTGGTGTTTTCCTTGCCGATTTCGATGCGTGTTGCCTGGCCCAATTGTTCCAGCGTCACTTTTTCCAGCGTCAGGCCGACTTCTTCAGCGATGACTTGACCGCCGGTCAAAATCGCGATGTCTTCCAGCATGGCTTTACGGCGATCGCCGAAACCAGGCGCCTTGACGGCGGCTGTCTTCAGGATGCCGCGGATGTTGTTGACCACCAGTGTCGCCAGCGCTTCGCCTTCGACATCTTCCGCCACGATCAGCAGTGGACGGCCCGACTTGGCGACTTGTTCCAGCACCGGCAGCAGATCGCGGATGTTCGAGATCTTTTTGTCGAACAGCAGGATGTAAGGCTGTTCCAGCGCGACGATCTGCTTTTCCTGATTGTTGATGAAGTACGGCGACAGATAGCCGCGGTCGAATTGCATGCCTTCGACGATGTCCAGTTCGTTTTCCAGCGATTTGCCGTCTTCGACGGTAATCACGCCTTCCTTGCCGACCTTGTCCATTGCCTTGGCAATGATGTCGCCGATATCGGTATCGGAGTTAGCGGAGATCGAACCGACCTGGGCGATTTCCTTGTTGGTGGTAGTCGGCTTCGACAGATTCTTGATTTCGGCGACGATGGCGACGACCGCCTTGTCGATGCCGCGCTTCAGATCGGTCGGGTTGAAACCGGCTGCAACGTACTTGAAGCCTTCGCGCACGATGGCTTGCGCCAGCACGGTCGCGGTAGTGGTGCCGTCACCGGCGTTGTCGGAGGTCTTGGAAGCGACTTCCTTGACCAACTGCGCGCCCATGTTTTCCAGCTTGTCTTTCAGTTCGATTTCTTTAGCGACCGAAACGCCGTCCTTGGTGACGGTAGGCGCGCCGAAGCTGCGTTCCAGAATCACATTGCGGCCCTTGGGACCCAGTGTGACCTTCACGGCGTTAGCCAGGATGTTGACGCCGTTGACGATCTTGGCGCGTGCTTCGTCGCCGAAAATTACTTGCTTTGCTGCCATGTTTTATTCTCCTGAATACAATTTAAATAAAGCAGAACCGGCCCGCTGCCGCGCTGAGGGCGGGCGGGCCGGTCCGGAGTAATTACTTCTCGACGACGGCGAACAAATCTTCTTCGCGCATAACCAGCAGTTCATCGCCATCGACCTTGACCGATTGGCCGGCGTATTTGCCGAACAGAACCAGGTCGCCGACTTTGACAGCCAGCGGGCGAACGTTGCCGTTTTCCAGGATTTTGCCATTGCCGACGGCTAGAACCTTACCTTGGTCCGGCTTTTCAGCAGCGGCGTCCGGCAGCACGATACCCGATGCGGTTTTTGTTTCCTGATCGAGACGTTTAACGATAACGCGGTCGTGTAATGGACGAAGACCCATAAAAAACTCCTTTAATTCAATAGGTTATGAATAATTAAGTGCAAAGGTGAAACAAGGTATCCGCGACGGCGGCCATAGAAGTCGCATTGAGCCGGCTAATATGCCGACGGAATAAGACCGCTTGATGACGCAATGCCGAATAATCTAAGCAGGACAGGACTCGCAAGCGGTTGGACGGCTTGTTAGCACTCTGTCGTAGCGAGTGCTAAGTATAGGGGCGAGGTGTTGATTTTTCAAGGGGTTGTTGAAGAACATTAAAGTCTGTCAGGCGAGAATAAAGTCTGTTGTCGGAATATTGTCGGAATTCATTTATCTCTGAACTCTGGACTTCTACGGATGGAGCAAGGGCGTGTGTTGGTTGGCTAACTGGCTTCGTCGTATGTTTCCTGGATGCTGGCCAAGAACGCGCAGAGCGTCGATATGATGCTGCTTAACGAAGGAAGTCGGCGATAGCAGAGACCGTCGCCTTGGGTTGCTCTTCCATCAGCCAGTGACCGGAGTGGGGGATCACGACACCGGTGACATTTGTTGCGGCGGCGTGGGCCACGGTCGCCATCGTCGGTCCGAATGATTTTTCGCCACCAATGGCAAGGACCGGCATCGGTAACGGCCCCTTTGCGAGAAACGCCTTGTTGTCGATCGCATCCTGATCAAAGGCATGGAATTGCTCGAAGCCAGAGTGCATCGCGCCAGGCAAAGCATAGAGTGCGGCGTAGTGGCGACGCGAAGCTTCGTCGAAGTGCTTGGAGTCGGCGGAGAATTCATTCCAGAAACGATCGAGGTAAATGCGCTCACGTCCTTTGACCAGTCGCTCCATGTCCGGACCGCCAAAGCGGAAGTGCCAGAGCAGCGGGCTTTTCAGGATTTCATCCCACGGACCGATACCTGGAAGCGGCGCATCCATCAAAACGAGCTTGGTCACTCGCCCGGGATTGTCGGCCGCGAAGGCGTAAGCAACCATGTTGCCGATGTCATGGGCGACAACCTCGACCTTGCCGATCTGAAGTGCGTCTAGCACACCAGAGACGTCGCGTCCTTCGTTCTTCTTGTCATAGCCCCCTGCGGGGTGATCCGAGAGCCCCATTCCGCGCAGATCCGGCACGATCACTGTGTGATCGCTGGCCAGTTTGGCGGCGAGCGGCTCCCACATGTCTCCAGTCTCGCCGTAGCCGTGCAGCAACACGACCGCCGGTCCGTGGCCGCCGACTCTGACGTAAATCTTCGCACCGTTGGTGGCGATCGTCTGTGTCTTGAAACCCTCGGGAAATGCGTGGACCGCCGCTGCGGCGGATACGGATATGAGCGAAGCGCTCAAGGCCAATAAGGCAGATAAGTTTCGCATGTCATCACTCCCACTGGTTTATCGGACTGGCTGAACCTGGCGGCTTATGACTAACGTCAGGAGCCGCCCATATCTGAAAAGATTCGCTGGGATACCCGACGGCTTAGGACTTGATGAACGCCAAGATATCAGCGTTGATCGTTTCGGCTTCCGTGGTGGGCATACCGTGCGGGAAGCCTTTGTAGGTTTTCAACGCGCCATTTTTCAGCAATTTGGCGCTCAGCGGCGCCGAGTCGGCATAGGGGACGATCTGATCATCGTCGCCATGCATCACCAGTGTCGGGACCGAGATCTTCTGTAGGTCCTCGGTAAAATCTGTCTGGGAAAAGGCCACAATGCCATCGTAGTGAGCCTTGGCGCCTCCTTCCATTGCCTGGCGCCACCAGTTCCGGATCACCCCTTCGGACGTTTTGGCGCCCGGCCGGTTATAGCCGTAGAACGGGCCCCCGGCGACGTCGAGGTAAAACTGCGACCGGTTCTTGGCTACCTGCTCCTGGAATCCATCGAAGATGTCCTTGGGAAGACCTTCCGGATTCGCGGCTGTCCTGACCATAAGCGGTGTCACGGCGCTGATAAGCACAGCCTTGGCCACGCGACTCTCGCCGTGACGCGCCAAATAATGCGCAACCTCACCGCCCCCGGTGGAGTGGCCGACGTGAATGGCGTTCTTCAAATCCAGATGCGCGGTAAGAGCCGCGAGATCATCGGCATAATGATCCATGTCGTGGCCGTCGTCCGACTGGGTTGAACGCCCGTGACCCCGGCGATCGTGCGCGATGACGCGAAAGCCGCGATTCAAGAAAAACATCATCTGGGCGTCCCAGTCGTCAGCGCTCAGCGGCCAGCCGTGCGAGAACACTATTGGCTGTCCAGCTCCCCAGTCCTTGTAGAAAATGTCAATGCCGTCTGTTGTCTTGATGGTGTTCATCGCTTGGTCTCCATGGTTGTGGTCGCTATGGACCTAAGTTGTGGTGGCGGGAGCGGTAGCCAAACGCCGGAGAGGATTCGCGGGGGTCTTGGGATCGCGGATTGGCGTTACATCTGACATGGCTGGCTCCTGGTCAATCGGCGTAAGACGGCTGAGTTCATTGACGCCTCATTAGAGTTGCAGTGCAGTGGAAGTTCACAACCGTCAGGAACGGATTTGCATGCCACCAGCTGTCCAGCTTATCGGTCAAAAAGGGCCGCACTTTGCAGCATGTTTCGGCTTCAATGCAGCACCGGGCACTATGCGCCTTACTCTAGCTCTATCGTCATGTTTTTAGAAGCGATTTTCCCTGGCTGGATCAACTCACCAGCTGATCAAAACCATTTCGCGGACTGGCCGTGTTGACACAGAAGAAGGTGCGGATGCCGTCTTGCGTAGCCTGCTCAACTTCCGTGTTAGGCTGACCCGGACTTTATAACGGGGCGGAGGATGGATACACGTCGACTAGAAGCGTTCAGTGATGGTGTGCTGGCAATCATCATTACCATCATGGTATTGGAGATGAAGGTTCCGCATGGCGCGGACTTCGCCGCATTGTGGCCATTGTGGCCGGTATTCCTCAGCTACATATTGAGTTTCGTTTACATTGGCATTTACTGGAACAATCACCACCACATGCTGCATGCCGCACAGCGCGTGAATGGTGCCATTCTGTGGGCGAACTCACATCTGTTGTTCTGGTTGTCGCTCATTCCATTCGCAACCGGCTGGATGGGTGAGAACCACTTTGCGCCGGTGCCGACTGCTCTATACGGAGTAGTGCTTTTGATGGCGGCTATCGCGTATTGGATCTTGCAGTGGGCGCTGATGCGAGAACACGGCCACGATTCATTACTGACCCAAGCCGTGGGAGCGGACCTCAAGGGCAAGCTGTCGCCACTACTCTATCTGATCGCAATCATCTCCACATTTTTCCAACAATGGATCGCACAGGCGATATACGTTTTGGTGGCCTTGTTATGGCTCCTTCCAGACCGTCGAATCGAGCGCACCGTGCGGAGCACAGGGAGCGACATGAATGAACGCCGAGAGCGCCCCTGACACGTCAATGAGCCGGGACTGAATTCTTTGCCCGAAATGTTGAAATTTAAGGAGTTGAATAAGGTTCGGCGATTGGATCGTGGAATGGCAATAGCGGTGCATGGCGTCACTCAACACCATGCACCGCCGGAGCGCTCGGACGCCTTAAGCCTGCTTGACCAATCCCGCGTCGCCCAATGCGCAAAGCGCCATCGCGGACCAGTCGTGTTCAGCACCAATGCCTTGCGAACGCACCGCGAGGAAGCGATCGTGAACGAGGCTCGCCAGCGGCAGCGGAACGCCAAGCGCTTCGGCGGCCGCCAGCATCAGGCGGTTGTCTTTCTGGCCGAGCGGCAGCGCGAAACCGGCCGGCTGGAAGCGCTGCGATGCGATCAACGGACCATAGATCTTGTACGGCGGCGCGTTGAAGGTCGCGTTGGTCAGCAGATCGATGAGGTGCATCGGGTCTATCCCCGCCTTGCCCGCCACCCCGCATGCTTCGCCCAGGGTCTCGATGACCACGGACAACATAAAATTGCCAATCAGCTTCACCAGGTTCGCCTGCGACGGCTCGGCGCCGACGATACCGACCGACTGCCCGAGCTGTTCAAGCAGCGGCTTTGCCACGCTCAGATACTCGTCCGCGCCGGCGGCCATGATGAAGAGCTTGCGCGATGCCGCCGCATCGGGACGGCCGAACACCGGCGCCGAGACGAAGCCCAGGCCGGCTTCACGATGCCTGGCGGCGAGTTCTTGTGCTGCCGCTACGCTGATCGTGCTCATCGAAATATGCAGCGCACCCGGTTTCAGGCCCGCAACGATACCCGCCTCGCCGAGCGTAACCGAGGTGAGCGCGGCGTCGTCGGACACCATCGTGAACACGACTTCGGCACCATGCGCGGCCTGCGCCGGACTGGCCGCCACCGTGGCGCCTGCTTTGCGCAGCGGTTCGGCGCGTGCCGGGTTACGGTTGAAAACGCGCACGTCGTGCCCCGACTCGACCAGGTTCATCGCAATCGCGGCGCCCATCGAGCCCAGCCCTATAAATCCAATCTGCATGATAAAACTCCCAATGAAAAGTTAAGCGAACAACACAGCGTCAAACCGCAAGCTGATAGACCTGGCGGCTGATTTCGGGCGTCACGTCGCCGTCTTCGCCCAATGCCGTCATACCGTGTTCTGTCAGTTTCGCGATCAAGGTGTCAATCGAGCCGTCGCCGATCTGATAGTCGCTCAGACGCGTCGCGACGGTCATCCGTTCGAAGAACTCGCGCGTCGCAGCGATCGCCGCGGTGATGCGCTCGTCTTCGGTGCCTTGCGTGATGTTCCACACGCGCTCGGCGTACTGCAGCAGCTTCCCACGCTTCTGTTCGCGGCGCACGGTGAGCATCGCCGGCAGCACGATCGCGAGCGTTTGCGCGTGATCCAGTCCGTGCAGCGCGGTAAGCTCGTGACCGAGCATATGCGTCGCCCAGTCCTGCGGCACGCCCGAGCCGATCAGGCCGTTGAGCGCCAAGGTCGCAGTCCACATCAGGTTGGCGCGGACATCGTAGTTGTGCGGTTCCGCGAGCGCTTGCGGGCCGACTTCGGTCAGCGTGATGAGCAATCCTTCTGCAAAGCGGTCCTGCACCTTTGCTTCGACCGGGTAGGTAAGGTATTGTTCGACGATATGGACGAACGCATCGACCACGCCGTTGGCGATTTGCCGCGGCGGCAATGAATAGGTCGTCGTCGGGTCGAGCACCGAGAAAACCGGATAGGTGGCGTCGCTCGTAAAGAACAATTTGTCGCCCTTCGCACGGTAGCTGACGACGCTGCCATTGTTCATCTCCGAACCGGTTGCGGGCAGCGTCAGCACGCTGCCGAACGGCACTGCATCGTGCACGGGGGTCTGCTTGGCCAGGATGTCCCACGGTTCGCCGTCGAACTTCAACGCGGCCGCGATGAATTTCGTACCGTCAATCACCGAGCCGCCGCCGACCGCAAGCAGGAAGTCGATGTTCTTCTCGCGTGCGAGCGCGACCGCTTCCATCAGGGTTTCGTAAGTTGGATTCGGTTCGATGCCGCCGAACACGAACGACACGCGGTCACCCAGCGCCGCCTGCACCTGCGCGAGCACGCCGTTGCTCTTGATGCTGCCGCCGCCGGAGGTGATCAGCACGCGCGCCTCACGCGGCACTTCCGCGTCAAGCGCGGCGATCTGGCCTGCGCCGAAAATGATTTTGGTCGGATTGTGGAAAGTGAAATTTTGCATGGCATCCTCTATTACTAAGTCAATATGACCGGTCGTCTTAACCGGGATGAAATAAAGAGCATCGGGATCGGGATCGGGACACACGCGCCGCCGTGCGAACCGCGACGCTCAGGGTGTGGATTTGAAGAACAGATCGAACATCGAATGCACGCAGGTTTTCAGCGGCTCGACCGAGTCTTCCAGCTTCATGCGCAACAGACTGCCTTCCCATGCGTTCCAGAACAGGTCGGCCATCGCGTCAGCCGGAATATCGCGCCGTACGGCCCCATAGTCCTGCCCGCGGCGAAGGTAGTCGGCAAATCCGACGCGCCATTCCTCGACCGTATGGCGCGCGGCATCGCGGCACAGCTCGCTCGACTGCGCGATCTCGCCGGCGAAGTTGCCGAGCAGGCAACCGCAACGATCTTCGCAAGCCTCGTAATCGGCGGTGATTCGCTCATAGATGCTGCGCAGGGCGAGCAGCGGGTCGGGTGAATCCGCTTCACGCGAATATTGTTTCCACTCGGCTGCCTGGTCGTCGGCATAGTGGCGCAGAATCGCCGCGCCGAACGCCTCCTTGCTGTCGAAGTAGTTGTAGAACGAACCCTTCGGAACCCCGGCGCGCTCGACGATGTCCTTCACGCCTGTGCCGTGATAACCCTTCTCGGCAAATAGCGTGACGCCTGCTTCAAGCAGTTTTTGGCGGAAATCTTCGGTGCGGCGTGCATTCATGGCGATCATTATATGACCGGTCGTCTCAAACGTGCAAGGACCTAGTTTGAAAGAGTTGTATCAGAGCCTGGTATCAGCCCAAAAACGAGCGTTCAAACCAGAGCTGGTTTGCAGTTCAGTATAGACTGACCATTCAATGGCTATCTGGCAGAAACATCTTGGAAAATATTAATGAAACCACCATCGCTCGGTTAATCGAGCGCTTGAAAATCCTGGAATACGCGATTAGAAAATCGCTCACGGTTCGGGAAGAGCAAGAGGACGACGCCGACCCACAACACAGGGCCGAGGCGGAACGTTGTGGAATACCGGCCGAGGACTTGACTACAAAAGGTGAACTTCTCAATGCGGTACAGACGGCGGTTCGCTCAATTCAGGCAAAGGCCGGCGGAAGGGAAAACAGGCCATAGCCGACCCAGGAACCACCTATCCTCCGCACCATGTTTATTCATTCTGCCCAGATAAAAACCGTTCCAGATAAGGCGCAGTCCGGCTGCGCTTCGATTTGACCAGATCCGCCGGCGAGCCCGACGCCACCACCGTACCGCCTTCATCGCCGGCGCCCGGTCCGATATCGATTACCCAGTCGCTCGCGGCAATCACCCGCATATCGTGTTCCACCACGATCACGGTATTGCCGGCGTCCGACAAGGTATGCAATTGCGCGATCAGCTTTTCGACGTCGGCCGGATGCAGGCCGGTAGTCGGCTCATCCAGCACGTACAGCAAGTCGCCGCGCCTGGCGCGCTGCAACTCGGTCGCCAGCTTGATGCGCTGCGCTTCACCGCCGGATAATTCGGTCGCCGGCTGGCCCAGCCGAAGATAACCCAGACCCACTTCCTGCAACATGCTCAGTGAGCGCTGCACCTGCGGCTCATCAGCGAAAAACGCTGAGGCGGTATCGACGGTCATGCTGAGTACATCGGCGATATTCTGGCCGCGGTATTTAATTTTCAGTGTATTTTCGCTATACCGCGCGCCATGGCAGGCCGGGCAGGGCGCGTACACGCTAGGCAAAAACAACAGTTCGACCATGACCGAGCCTTCGCCTGCGCAGGTCGGGCAGCGGCCTTTCGCCACATTGAAGGAAAAATGACCGGCGCCGTAGCGGCGCGCGCGGGCGGTCTTGGTGGCGGCAAATATGCGCCGCACGTGATCGAACAGACCGGTGTATGTCGCAAGATTGGAGCGCGGGGTTCGCCCGATCGGTTTTTGATCGACGCGTATCAGACGTTTGATCTTCTCCCGTCCCTCGGCGATCCGGCCGCCGGAAACAATGGCGGCGACATATTCCTCGCTTTCTTCGTCCGGCTCCTTTTCCAGCGTCTGGCCAAGTGCCTGCGTCACCAGATCCACCAGCACCTGACTGACCAGGCTGGACTTGCCGGAACCGGACACGCCGGTCACGCTGGTCAACACGCCAAGCGGAAAATCGACATCCAGATTATCCAGATTATTGCGCGTGACCTGCCGCAGTTTCAGAAAGCCAACCGGGGTGCGGGGCGTTCTGGGCGGCAGCGGGCCGCGCGCAAACAGATAACGCCCGGTTTGCGATGCCGCTACCGATTGCAGGTTTGCCGGCACACCGCTATACAAAATGTGACCGCCGTTTTCGCCGGCGGAGGGGCCCACGTCCACAATCCAATCCGCATGCCGGATAACATCCAGCGAATGCTCGACCACGAACAGCGAATTGCCGGAGACCTTCAGGCGCTCCAGTGCACGCAGCAATGCTTCGGTATCGGCCGGATGCAGGCCGGCGGAGGGCTCGTCCAGCACATACACGACGCCGAACAGATTGGAGCGCACCTGGGTGCCGAGCCGCAGCCGCTGCAACTCTCCCGGCGACAAGGTCGGCGTGCTGCGCTCCAGCGTCAGATAACCCAGTCCCAGTTCCAGCAGTACGTCCAGACGGGCGATCAGATCGGCCGCGATGCGCTGTTTCACGATTTGCTTTTCCGGATGGTTTTTCGCATCCGCTGCCTGCTTGCCTGTTTGATTCTCTGGCGGGTTACCTGAAGCGCCGGCCGCGAAGGGCTTGAAGATTTCCGCCAGCTGCTTCAGCGACAAGCGCGAGATCTCGGCAATATCATGGCCGCCGAATGTCACCGACAGCGACTCCGAACGCAGCCGTTTTCCGTGACAAAGCGGGCAGTCGTTGCTGACCATGTATTGCGCGGCGCGCTTTTTCATCGACGCGCTTTCGGTGTTCGCAAATGTCTGCAGCACATACTTTCGTGCGCTGGTGAACGTGCCCTGATAGCTGGGTTCCTCCTTGCGCTTCAGCGCCTGTCTGACCTCGGCCGGCGTGAAGCCGGCATACACCGGCACCACCGGCTGCTCGTCGGTAAACAAAATCCATTTGCGATCTTTCTTCGACATCTCGCGCCATGGCGTGTCGACGTCGTAGCCGAGAGTGACCAGGATGTCGCGCAGGTTCTGGCCATGCCATGCGGTGGGCCACGCGGCGATGGCGCGCTCCCGAATCGTCAGGGTGTCATCCGGCACCATCGATTGTTCGGTGACTTCGTATACGCGTCCCAGTCCGTGACAGCGCGGGCACGCGCCTTCGGCAGTGTTGGGTGAAAACGATTCGGCATACAGCAACGGCTGTCGGGCCGGGTAGTCGCCGGCGCGCGAATACAGCATGCGCAGGGAATTGGATAGCGTGGTGACGCTGCCGACCGACGAGCGCGTGGTCGGCGAGCCGCGCTGCTGCTGTAGTGCGACGGCCGGCGGCAGGCCAGTGATTTCGTCGACCTCCGGCACCGGCATTTGATGGAACAGGCGGCGCGCATAGGGCGACACGGATTCCAGATAGCGTCGCTGCGCCTCGGCATACAGGGTGCCGAATGCGAGCGAGGATTTGCCGGAACCGGACACGCCTGTAAAAACCACCAAGGCATCACGCGGGATCGCCAGATCGACGTTTTTCAGGTTATGTTCGCGCGCGCCCCGTACCTGAACGAAACCGGTCCGGTGCTGCTGTACTGGCGGCTGTGACGGCGGATTGCTTTTGTACATCGCTAACCTTCAGACGTTCTTTCCGGAGAACGTAGTTGCCGGAAAAACTGTGACTGAAGCTTATGGCGATAGTTCTGGCCTGCGCGACGGCATCAAGCCGCCGGCTGTGCACTGTTTTGTTGCGACGCTAATATCCCTTTCCTGCATCCACCAGATTTTCCAGCGGCAGCCCCGCAAGATGGCGCCGCAAATTCCCGAAAACCAGTTGCATGGTTTCGGTCATATAGCTGGTCGGATCGTCCGCGCCGACGTGCGGATTGATCATCAGATTGGGCGTGGACCAGAGCGCTGACGAGGAGGGCAGCGGTTCGCCCGGCAGCACGTCCAGGATCGCGTTATTCAGATGGCCCCGATTGAGAAGCTCGACGAGCGCCTCGTGATCCAGAACGCCGGCGCGGCCGATATTGATCAGCCCGGCCCCCGGCTTTGCGGCTTCCAGCGCCGCGCGGTCGACCAGATTCCGGGTTTCGGCGGTGAGCGGCGTGGCGATGACGATAAAGTCGGCCTGCCTGAGCGCATCGTGCAACTGGCTGGGCGGATAGACTTGCTCGACACCGGGCACGCTTTTTCCGGAACGCCGGACGCCGGAAATCCTCAAGCCGAGGATCTGCCCCGCGGCCACCGCGGCTTGTCCCAGGTCGCCAAGACCGATGACAAGCAGAGACTTGCCCCGGATCAGCGGCGTAAAAATCTGGTCCCAGCGCGCCTGCCGCTGATTCCAGACGATTTCCGGAAGGCGCGCGTTGAGCGCCAGCAAAGACATGATGAGAAACTCGCGCGCTTTGGCGACATGCACACCGCTATTGTTGGTCAGCTGCACGTTCGGCGGCAACCAGTCCAGCGGCATCACATCCTCCACGCCCGCGTCGATAAGATGAATGAATTTGAGCCGCGGGGCGGCTTCGGCCAAGGTCCGGCGCGGAAAACGAGGATCGCCGATGACGCCGGAAGAAGTCACCAGTACGGTTGCGGTCGACAATCTCAGGTCGATTTCTTCCAGGTCGGTATTGACCGTAAAACGCACGTCGTCCTCCAGCCCCGGGTTGCTCAGCTGGGCGGCTTCAATGAGTTCGGGGGTCAGCCAAAAGGGCCGGGGCTTGCTTGTCGAATTTTCGAGATGAACATGTATCCGATGACTTCCATTGGGTTCAACGTCAGCGGTCATCGCGCGAGCCTTTCGTGTACCCATTGCGCATTGGCCAGCAGGCGGTGGTCGTCGCCCCAGCGGCCCACCAATTGCAGGCCGATCGGCAGACCGTGGCTGCCGCGCGCAAACGGCAGGTGCACGCAGGGCAGTCCCAGCAGCGTCCAGCCGCGGCAAAACAGCGGATCGCCGGTCGCTTCGACGCCGAGCGGGGCTTCGCCGGTGGCGCTCGGCGCCAGCAGGAAGTCGACGCGATCGAACAAGGCATCGATGCGCCGCTTCGCCACTTCCGCGCGCGCCACGTTGGCCGCATGTTCCACCCCCGGGATCGCGACGCCTTCGTCGAAAAGGGCACGCAGGCGCGGGCTCAGGCGGTCGTGATGATGCAGCCGTTCGTAGCTCAACGCGCGCGACATCTCAAAGGCCATCACCGCTTTCTGCAACGCCACCAGATCGGCGTCATCGGGCAGTCCGATATCGGTCATGGCGGCGGCGTGCGGCGCCAGCGCGACCGTTGCCTCGGTCCATACGCGCTGCATATCCGCATCGGCCTGCGGCCAGTCCGCGGTACGGCACAGACCGATGTGCGGCGCGGCAGCGGCGAGGTCCCCGCGCAGCCTGGCGTCGCCGGTCAGCACCGAGCCGAGCAGCGCTACGTCACGCACGCTACGTCCGAAACCGCCGATGGTATCGAGTGTCTCCGACAGGCTTTTCACGCCGGCGCGCGGCACCCGGCCCCAACTCGGCTTGTAGCCGACCACGCCGCAATAGGCCGCCGGGCGGATCACGGAACCGGCCGTTTGCGTACCCAGCGCCAGCGGCAGCATGTGGTCGGCGACGGCAGCGGCCGAGCCGCTCGACGAGCCGCCGGGCGTGTGCGCAAGGTCGTGGGGATTGCGCGTAGGCCCCGGCTGGAAGTAGGCGAACTCGGTGGTGACGGTCTTGCCCAACACCAGCGCGCCGGCCTCCCGGCACAGCGCAACGGCGGCCGCATCGGCCAGCGGACGGCTGCCGGTGTAGATCGGCGAACCGTAAGCGGTGGGCAGGTCGGCGGTATCGAACAGATCCTTCACGCCGAGCGGCAGTCCGTGCAGCGGCCCACGCAGCGGCCCATTGTCGAGCGCGTGCGCCTGCGCCAGCGCGGCGTCGGGGTCGATATGCGCGAAGGCCTGCACCTGGTCGTCGCGTGCGGCAACGCGGTCGAGACAGGCGCGCACCAGATCGGCGGCGCGCAGCTCACGCCGCGCCAGGAGTTCAGCGGCCTGCCAGGCGTCGAGTTGGTTGAGTTTCGATGGAGTCATGGATGGTTATTCTTATGCGGGTTGAGGCGCTGCATCCCAGATCAGTACGCGTACCGGCGTGGGATTGAAGTCGTTGGAAGGATTGTTGATCTGAGGGCAATTGGAAAAAACGCAGAGCAGGTCCATCTCCGCCACCATATCGATATAACTGCCAGGTGGCGAGATGCCGTCGAGCACGGCGAAATTGCCGGCGTCGTCGATCGGCACGTTCATGAAGAAATTGACGTTGGGCACGATGTCGCGCTTGCCCATGCCGTAGCGGCCGACTTCGAGCACGAAGTTCTCCCGGCACGCATGCTGGTAGCGGGCGCTTTCGCCGAACCGCACCGCGTTGCTCTCGCAGGAGCAGCAGCCGGCCAGGGTGTCGTGCCGGCCCGAACTGTCCTCGACGATGCGCGCCATCACCAGACCCTCGTTCGACATCAGCCGCGTGCCCAGTCCGATGTATGCGGAGCCTTGCTCGCGCACGGTGTCCTGCGCGCTGTAGCGCTGAGCGGTGTCGTCGGCCGCGTAGAACAGAGCGTCGACCGCCTGCTGGCCTTCCAGATCGATCAGGCGCATCGTCTGTCCGCGGCGCAGCACATGCGACCAGGGCGAGCGGGCGGGAATCACCACGTCGAGCAGCGCGGCGCCGACATCCCGTTTTGTATTCATGATTTGCTCCCGCGGCGCACATGCCGCTCAGTTAATTCGAACGCAAGCTCGGCCTCGCCGCAGGCATGGCGGCATGCGTCGTTGTCGCCGGGCGGCGGCGCCGCAAAGCGCAGCACATCGATAGCCTCCGGCAGCGCGCGCAGCTCGGGGTCGAGCGGATGGCCGGCATTGGAAAGCACCACCCAGAGATCCATTTCGGCGCGCAGGTCGACAAAGTCGCCGGGCGCGCGTTGGCCGGAACGCCAGATGAAGCGGCCGTCTTCGGCGATGCCCACGGGAGCAAAAAAATTCACGCACAGCGGGACGTCGCGGCGCGAAAGGCCGAGTTTGGCCGCTGCGGCGAGGAAGTTATCGCGGGAATTGCGTGCAACGCCGGGGCCGAGTTTGGCGGCCATCGACGCTTGCGTGGTCGGACCGACCAGCGGGTCGTGCGCGCCCGAGGTGTCTTCGATCATCGACAACGCTACGCGCCCCATTTCGGTATAGAGAATACGGCCCTTGCGCAGTCCGGTGCACCATTGCACCTTCATCGTGTCGGCAGTGTTCAGGCGCTCCGATGGATCCGCCTCGCACCAGGCCACCATCGACACCGCCGATGTGCCTGCGGTGTTGACGATGCGTAGCGCTTCGCCGCGCGCCAGCCGCGTGGTCCAGTACCAGCCGCCGGGCAGATGTTCGCGGTGCAGCACGGCGTCGTCCGGCAGCGTATGTCCGCGATCGGTCAGCGGCGGCAGTGCGCGCGCGGACTCGCCTTGGCCCGCGGCACGCAGTGCCTCGTAGCGGGCGCGATGCGCTTGCCGTTCGCTCTCGGGCGATGTGGGGTCGATGCTCATTTCAATAGGTCCTTGAAGGTCAGGGCTTGATGGGCCGGTTCTGGATTCGGGCGGCGCCGGACGGTGCCGGCGCCGCTCTCGGCGATCAGAACTCGGGCTTGAATGTCACAGGCAAGTCGAACGCCTGGCCGAACCACTTCTTCTGCAGCGCGGGCACCGTGCCGTTGGCTTTCTGCTTGGCGACGAATTCGTTCATGTACGCGAGCAGGTCGGCATTGCCTTTCTTGACCGACCAGGCGGCGACGGACTTGGCGGCGACAGGTTGACCCAGCGCGAAAACCGCCGGCTTCTCTTGCACCAGCGTGGTCAGATTGATGATGGTATTGACGACGTAGTCGGTGCGGCCGATCGCCAAGTCCTGGTAAGCCTCGGGATAGGAGGCGTACTGGACGATCTTGCCCATCTTGCCGCCCGCCTTCTCAATCGCTGCCTGCAGCTGGGTCAGGTGCGCCAGTTGGGCGCTGCCGGCCTGCACCCCCACCGTCTTGCCGCTCAAGTCCTTGATCGACTTGATCGAGTCGTCGCTCTTGCGCTTGACATAGTAGTCCGTGGCGTCGGCGATCGGACTGACGAAATCGAGCGACTGCATCCGCTCCAGCGTCATGACGGCGCCGGTAATGGCGATGTCGTATTTGCCCGTGACCACGCCTGCCAGGATTCCGGTAAAGGGCAGAATCTCATGCTGGACCTTGAACGGCGCGTACTTTTGCAGCGCATCGACCATCTCGTTATCGAAGCCGGTGGGTTTGCCGTCCTGCACGAACTCGAACGGACGGTAGTCGTCTTCGGTCGCGACGATAATGTAACCGCGCTTCTTGATCTCCTCCAGCGTGGCGCCATGTGCGCTGCCGACGGCAGCCCACAGGATAAATGGCAGCAGGGCTGCAAAGGCGCGGCGGCGGGAGGTTGTGGTCTTGGGAAATCCGGACATCGTAGTGCTCCTGTTTAAAGATTAGCGAATTGATGTAACGGCGGGCGATGCGCGCCGTTTGACCGGCGCTCGGGGGACGTTCGGGCTGCTGCTGGCGCTAGGTCATTGCAGTGGCCTGAACCTGATGGAGTATTAGAGACGGAATTGATAGCGTCCAATATATTTAATAGTGACGACTAATTCGCGGGGCGTATCGATGAGCCGGGCCGCGCCCGGCGCAGCGCAGCTACCCGGCCGACGCCGCTCGTCGGCCGGGCCATGTTTTCAAGCGCTTTTGACCCCGGTGTAACGGGCAGCCGGTTTGGTGTGGGACAGATTCGGCCCGAGCGCGATGCGCGCGGCCTCGAATTTTTCCCAGTCGGCAACATCCGGCAGTGAAGGAATCGTCACCAGTTCACCCTGATCGAAGCCGGCCAGCGCCGCATCGACCAGATCGTCGGCGGTCATCACGATGGCGTTCGGCAAATTCGAGACGGGCAAGCCGGCGTGGTCCCAGAACGGCGTGCCGATGGCGCCCGGCAGTACCGCTTGCACCTGGATGCCTTTGTCCTTCAATTCGTGGTCCAGCGATTGCGTCAGCACCATCACATAGCTTTTGCTGGCCGAATACACGCCGTTCAGGACTTCCGGCGCCAGCGCCACCATCGAGGCGATATTGATGATGCCGCCCTTGCCGCGCGCCACCAGGCCGGGCGCCACGGCGCGGGTCAGGCGGGTCACCGCATGGACATTGATTGCGATCAGCGAGTCCAGTTCTTCCAGCGATGAATCGATCAGGCTTTTCGTCGCGCCGCGGCCGGCATTGTTGACCAGCATGGTGATGCTGCTGTCGTCGCGCAGACGCTGTTCGACCAGGCCAAGTTCGGCGCCGACGCCGAGATCGGCCTGAAGAATGCTGATCGTGCGGCCGGTCTTGACCACCAGTTCTGCGGCGATCGCGTCTAGCCGCGGACGGTCGCGCGCCACCAAAATCAGATCGTAGCCGCGGCGCGCCAGACGGTCGGCGTAAATGGCGCCTATGCCGGAAGATGCGCCAGTAATCAGGGCAGTGCCTTTGTTTTCCGAGGTAGTCATTTTGAGTCCTTGAATTGGAAAATATTGCCAGATATTTGATCCCGCGCCAGTTGATAAATTCAGTCCAGGCAGTGACATGGGAAGCTCTTTCTTGCCTCACCCCGCGGACCCTGCTGCGATGCCGGTATAAAAAGCGTTTGATTCAGAAATGTATTGTTCATTAGTGTATTATTCGCTGCTGAATAATTTGCCGTGATTTCAAAGGAGGCCAAGTGGATATTTTTGAATCGACCGAAAAGCGGATGCAACAACTCAAGCGTCGAATTCCGGAATTTCCGCTTGAACCGATGCGGCTCATGCGACTGACCCATCACATTCAGAAGACCATGCGCGATGTGAGTAATGCGGCGCTGAAAGATCACCATCTGCACGACGGCAATTACATTGTGCTGTCCGTGTTGTACGGATCCGAGGATGAGACCTCGACGGCCTCGGCATTGGGGCTGGCATGCCATGAGAAGCCGGCAAATCTGACACGGGTCTGCAATGAACTGGAGGCGCGCGGCTTGATTACCCGGGGAGCAAGACCGGGGGACAGAAGGTCGGTCATGATTTCGTTGACGGAAGAGGGGCGCGAGCTGATCGAAACGGCGCTGCCGCTGGTCTGGAACAGCACCATGTGCGCCTACGACGGGTTTAGCGCGGACGAACTGCAACAGTTGCAAGACATGCTGGTACGGCAACTACGCAATTTGAAAGGCTGAATTTCCGCCTGGATTGCATCATGAAACCCGCTCCCGATAAAAAGCTGAGACTGGCCCAAGGCGCCGGTCCGATTCCCGTGGTGACGTTGATCGTGGCCGCGCTCGCGGATTGGCGCAAGACGGAGGGCCCCAGATGGTTGTTCGTCGTCAAGGTATTGATCACGGCCTTTGCCACCCTGTGGCTGGCTTATCGCCTGCAACTGGATTCTCCATCGACCTCGGTCACCACCGTATTTATTCTCGCCTTGCCCGGCAGTGGAATGGTGCTGGAGAAAGCGTTTTTCAGAATCATCGGCACCCTGGTCGGCTGCGGCGTCGCCGTGGTCCTGGTGGCGCTGCTGCCGCAAGCCGCGCCGTTGCTGTTCGTCTGCGTGGCCATCTGGGTCGGCTTATGCACCTGCGGCGCGGCGGTGTTCCGCAACTTGAAGTCGTATGGATTCTTGCTGGCCGGATATACCGCCTGCATGATTGCCATTGCCGCCGTCGGCCAGCCGGCCCATATATTTACGCTGGCGATCACGCGGGTCACGGAAGTCGGTTTGGGAATACTTTGCTCGGCCTTTATCAGCGACGCGCTGTTTCCGCGCCATCAAAGCGAGCAGGCAACGCATGCGGTAAAGGGATGCTACCAGCGCTTCATCGCCTTGTGCCGCGACACGCTGGAAAACCGATTGACGCCGGCGCAAGCGGAGTTGCTGCATCTGCGCTTCGCGGCGGATGTGGCCGCCCTTGAAACCACGCGTTCCGCCGCTTTTTTCGAAGCCGCTCACACTTATGGCGAGTCGCGCGATCTGCAGGCATTCAATACGGCGTTCATGTCGGCGCTGACGACGTTTTATACACTGCACCGCTTGCTGGATCGGATGCGCCGGAACTCGTCGGCGATGGTGACGGCGCTGACCGAGGCGATGTGCGGAATTCTTTTAAGCGCGCTGACCGCGGATGCCGCCGAAGGACGCACAGAGGCGACCCGCGTGCCTATCAAAGAGCGTGCCCGGCGCCTGCGAAAAGAAATGATTCATGGAGAAATCTCTTCGGAAGAACGTATCGGTCTCGACACCATCATCGAACTGCTGGAACGTTTTGCAAAAAACGTCTACGACTTCCAGGTCGTCTATTTCGCGCTGATGCAGAAGAAACGGCTGCCATACCGGGTCTTTCACGGCTATGCGCCCGGAACGCCATTTCCCATGGTTTTTGCAAGCGGCCTGCGCGTGACGATGGCCGTCTTGATTCTGGCCGGGGCATGGTACTACCTTGCCTGGCCGTATGCAGGCATGGCGATGTTGATGGCCGTCGTATTCGCGGCGTTGGCGACGTCCTCCCCGAATCCTGGCCAGATGCTTCGCCAGATCGTGACCGGATTCGCGATCGGCGCGCCAGCCGCATTTATCTGCGATTTTTTCCTGGCCGTGCATGCCGATGGCTTTCCGATGCTGGTGTTATGCATTGCGCCGTTTGCGATGCTCGGCGCTTATCTGATGGCAATTCCCAAATACGCGGGAACCGGCGTGGGGTTCGCGCTCGTCCTGGCGCAGACGGTCATTCCTGAAAACGCGACGCGGGTAGACCCTGCAGCGGTCATGAATAACGCCATCGCATTCTTATTGGGCGGATCGCTCGCATGGGTGGTATTCGTGCTGGTACTGCCGAAGCATACGGTGGGACAAAAAGATGACATCGCCGCGGCTTTATGGCGCGAGGCGCTGCGCACCTGCACGTCGGCGCGGCCGCAATCGCCGCACAGATTCGACAACCGCATCCGCGATCTGCTGAATCAGTTGAATGCCGCGGCCGGACCGGCGCCGGATGCGGCGACCAGGTCTGTCGTCGGCCAGGCGCTGACACTGCTGGAGCTGGGACATGCGGTCATCGAGATGCGCAACGCGATCCTCAATGCGCCTTCGACCGACGTGCGGGCTGCGTTGCAAGACTGCGTCGTGCGCATCGCCGCATTCTTGCGCTCGCCGACAGCGCGTAGCCGCGGCGACGTCATGGAAGCGATACAGAAATCGGGGCGCCTGGTGCGCGAGACCATGCTTGGCGCCGCCCCGGAACGCATGGCGCGCCTGAACATCGCCATTGCCGATCTGCATTCCCTGTACACATTGATGCTCGATCATGAGCAGCTCACGAAAATGCCCGAGCTCACATCCGAAGGAGAACGTCTTGCCGCGTGAATTTATTCTTTTCGGCGTGCAGTTCCCCACGCTGCTGCCGCTGTTTCTGGCATGCCTCGCCGCGCTTTTCTTATCGAACGCGCTATTCGGAGTGCTGGGATTTTATCGGCGGCTATGGCATCCGGCGCTGGCGCGGCTTTGTATTTTTGTCGCGATCTTCGGCGGCGCCATCATCTGCCTGTACCGGCCATGAAGCCGGTCTCACCATTTAAAATTTTGACGGAAGAATAAATGAAAACCCTATTCACTGGAATAGTCCGCTTTCTGATTACGGCGCTGCTGCTGCTTGCCGCGTTGTGGATAGGCAAGACGGCCTGGGACCGGTACATGCAAAGCCCGTGGACCCGCGATGGCCGTATCAAGGCCGATGTCGTCAATGTCAGCGCGGATGTTTCGGGCAATGTGATCGACGTTGCGGTACGCGACAATCAACTGGTGCATAAAGGCGACGTATTGTTCACGATCGACCGCGCCCGCTATGCCGAAGCGCTGGCGCAAGCCGAAGCCGTGTTGTCCGCGCGGAAATCGGAGCAGGCTCACCGCGGCAAAGAGGCTGACGCCGTAACCGCCGCCGAGGCGCAATATCAGGCAGCCTTGGCCGCACGCAATATCGCGAAAATCGATCTGGAGCGGACCGTGGTGCGGGCGCCGGCAACGGGCTACGTCACCAATCTGGATGTCTTTGCCGGCAGTTTCGCCGCGGCCGGTGCGCCGACGCTTGCCATTATCAGCAGCGATACATTTTATGCCGTGGGCTATTTCGAAGAAAACAAGCTGTCGATGATGAAGCAGAACGATCCGGTCGAAATAACCGTGCTGGGAGACGACAAAGTGATGCGTGGCCATATTGAAAGCATGGCGCACGGCATCACGGATCGCGATGCGAATTCCGGCCGCGAACTGCTGGCCGACGTGAATCCGACGTTCAACTGGGTGCGCCTGGCGCAGCGCGTCCCGGTGCGGATACATATCGACCAGATGCCGGCGGGACGCGTCCTGATCGCCGGCACCACATGCACTATCGTGGTCAAAGCCAGGGCGGGGAGCGGCGGGCGCGCGTGAACAGGCCCTAAAGAACGCCGGTCTGCGCCGCGATGCCGTGGTAAATCGGCAATAACACCGCACGTCCCAATCTGGCGCTGCGGGCCCCGCTCCAGCCGGTCTGCGCATCGGGCAGATCGGCGTTGTCCTTGAACGGCAATTCCAGCGTCAGCGATACGCATTTGAACGTATGGCCGATATATTTGGACGCCAGCTTCAGCGCATCCTCGGTATAGCGGCCGATCGGATAGCCGACCTTGTCCTGGAAGTCGGGGCTGGCCAGCTTGTAGTGTTCGATGAAGCGCTTCTGTTGTTCCGCCTGGCGGGCATCGAAGGTGTCCAGCATCTCGCCGCCGGCGGCGAAAATGTAAGGCAATGTCTCGTCGCCGTGCACGTCCAAAAACAGATCGCAGCCGGTATCGTGGATTTTTTGCCGAACCGCGAAAACCTCCGGAGAGCTGGCGGGGTTCGGCGCCATCCATTCGCGATTCAAATTCGCGCCGGCGGCGTTGGTGCGCAGGTTGCCGCGCACCGATCCGTCCGGATTCATGTTCGGAACCACGTAAAACACGGCGTCCCGCAGCAGCGCGCGGGCCAGCGGATCGGCGCCATCGAGCAATGCGTCGAGCATGCCTTCGACAAACCATTCCGCCATGGTTTCGCCCGGATGCTGACGCGCGATCACCCAGATTTTTTTTGCCGCCGCCGGATCTCCGATGCGCAGCAGATTCAAGTCGCGTCCATCGACGGTGCGGGTCAGGAGCTCGCTGCGCGTCAGCGGCGATCGTTCCGCGCGCGCGATCAGCGCCAGATGGCGTTCCCAGGAATACGGCTCGAAATAGGCGTAATACACGCTATCGTATTCAGGCGTGTGGCTGACGATCAATTGCTTGCCGTCGTAAACGGTGGGAACGCGGAACCAGGTTTCCCGGTCGTAGCTGGCGACGGCGCGATAATTTTCCCAGCCGCGCGGATAAGTGGCTTGTCCCGCATTGGAAAAACGTATGGTGCATGGCTGACCGCGCGCGCCTTGCAGACGGAAGTAAAACCATTGCGCGAATTCGGCGGCATTGTCCTTACGTAGATGCAGTTCGATATCGTCGGCGGCGTCGGCGCGCAGAACGGTAATGGCGCCGGCATCGAATTGGCTGGTGATGTGAAGCGGCATAAGATCCTTTTTGAAGTGTTCATATTTTAGAACTCATTCTATATGTTAGCCGACAGCGCCGTTCTGGCGGTCCCGGCGTGGGAAGCGATATTTTTTTACAGATAGGTCATAATTGCTGCTCAACAAGGGGTGCAGTCGGCGGAAGGCTTATCTGATTAAGTTGAAGAAATGCCAAGGAAGCGGCGTTTCCTAGGCGAGATACCACATAAGAGGGTACTTTTGAGAAAAAATGTCATATGGCCGCAACTGCGCCTGTCGTCGTGGATAGCGATCGGCGCCCTGGCGGCCGTGCTGGCGACGACATTGTCATTGCTGGCGGTGGTCGATCGCTTCGCCAGAAATCATGCCCGCGATGAAGCGGAAAACCGGCTGCGGCAATTGGCCGGGCGCGTGCGCGACGAGCTCGACGAGGGCATGAGGGAACGCATGCATGGCATCAAGGATCTGGCGCGGCGCGCAATAGTGCGCCATGGCGCCGATCCGGCGGCCTTGCGCACCCTGCTCAATCAGACGCAAAACGAATCCATGGATTATGCATGGATCGGCGTGACCGATCCCGGAGGGACCGTGATCGCCGGCACCCGCGCCATGCTGGAAGGACGCAACACCGCCGAAAGACCATGGTTCGTGGCCGGGAGCAAGGCCTTGTATCTGGGCGATTACCGGCCCGCGCCGCCGGGCAGCCCGCCGTTGCAGCATGCGAGGGAGTGGTGGGGTTTCGTCGATGTTGCATTACCGATTTTCGATGAGCAAGGCGTCTATCGGGGTGTGCTCGGCGCCCATCTGAGCTGGAATTCGGCGCGTTCGATCGCCACCGCTTTGCTGCAGGCCAGCGAAAATCACGACCATACGGACATTCTGGTCGTGCGCGACGACAACGTAGTGTTGTTCGGGCCGGATCGCCTGGAAGAACAGAAGATCGGATCGGCGAGCCTGAGTCTGGCGCGCAGCGGAAAAGCCGGCGCGCTGGTGGAAAAATGGGAAGACGACACCCCCTATATCACCGCCTATGTCCGCACCGGGCTGCGCGTCGGCGGTGGGGGCCTGAACTGGTCGATCCTGGCGCGCCAGCCCCAGCGGCTGGCGATGGCCGATTTTCGGCGGCTGGAAGAGCAGTTGCTGATCGCGGGCGGGTTGATCGCCCTGTTGCTGGCGCTTGGTTCGATGCTGATCGCGCGCAGACTGGCGGCGCCGCTCGATGCGTTGACCACGGCGATCGAAATGCGCAACGTCGACGGCGGCGAAGACCGCTTGCCGGAGGTGCAATCGTATTCCGAAATCTCGCGTCTGTCGTCGGCGTTGACCGCCATGCTGGGGCGCGAACGCCGCTATCGGACGGAAGCCGCGACGCTCAATGAAAATCTGGAATCCCATGTGGCCGAGCGCACCCGCCAGTTGAAGCAAACCGCCACCGCGCTGCGCCAGGCGCTGGACGTGCAGCAGGACGGCAAACTGCTGCTGCAGGAAAGCGAAAACGAACTGCGCGCCATTTTGCAGAACGCCAGCGATGCCTTCATTGCGATCGACGAAAACAGCCTTATCATCGAGTGGAACCGGCAAGCCGAGCTGTTGTTCGGATGGCGTCGTGACGAAGCGATCGGTCAACTCATGCATAATTTGATCGTGCCGGAAGCGTCGCGCGAGAATCATTTGCAGGGGATGTGCCGCTTTCTGGAATCGCGCAAGGGCGCGCTGATCAATAAACGGATTGAACTCAATGCCCTGCGGCGCGACGGCAGCGAACTGCCGGTCGAACTGGTGATCGGGTATGTCGAACGGCGCGCCGGTCCGATGTTCATTGCATTCCTGCACGACATTACCGAACGTCAGTCGCTGCGTTCGTCGCTGGAATCGCTGGCGTTTATCGATATGCTGACGGGCTTGCTGAACCGTCGCGCGTTTGCGCAAAAACTGCCCGAAGCGATGGCGGACGCGGTGCGGCGAGATGAAATGATCGCCCTGTTATTCCTGGATATCGATGGCTTCAAAGAGATCAACGATACATACGGGCATGAGGCTGGTGATGAAATGCTGTGCATGCTGGCGGCGCGAGTTCGGCATGAGGTGCGTAATATCGATACCGTGGCGCGGCTGGCCGGCGATGAATTCACGATCATTCTGGAAAACCTGTCGTGCAAGTCCGAGGCCGCCGATGTGGCAGAAAAGATTTTGCTCGCGCTGCGCCAGCCGTTCGGGCTGACCGCGGCGACCGTATCGGTCAGCGTGAGCATAGGCGTGGCGACGTTCGAGGGGGGCGATACCACCACGCCGGACGGCTTGATGAGCCGCGCCGACGCCGCCATGTACGTCGCCAAGCGCGCCGGTAAAAACCGTGTGCATTCCGATTGACCTCTCTTCAGATAAGCGACCGTATGTCATATTTCCAATCCCTGTACCGTTTGCATTCGCGACTATTGATTGCGTTGGCGGCCGGCATCATAACCGGGCTGACGGCGCCGGCGCGCAGCGTGGCCATGCATCTGCTGATCGGCTGGAATGTGATGACCTGGCTGTACATGGCGCTGATCTGGATCGTCATGCTGCGCTCCAATACGGGACGGGTGCAGCGGCTGGCGGAAGTGGAGGACGAGGGGGCGTATGTGGTCCTGGTCACCATTTGCGCGGCCGTCTTGGTCAGTCTGGGCGCCATCGTTTTCGAGCTCGCCGCAGGCAGCGGCGCAGGCGGTAAAGCGATGCGTTACTCCTTTACGGTGCTGACTGTCTTGGGGTCCTGGCTGTTGATGGGCACCGTATTTACGCTGCATTACGCGCGCATGTATTATCGCGCGCCGGACAATGCGCTGCCGCTGCGTTTCCCGGATGACATAAGTGATCCGCATTATTGGGATTTTCTGTATTTTTCGTTCACTATCGCCGTGGCGATGCAGACCGCGGATATCGCCTTGATGACACGGCCCATGCGCATGGTCGTGATGGCGCAAGCGGTGATGAGCTTTTTCTTCAATGCCGCCATTGTGGGGCTGTCGATCAACATCGCTGCCGGGCTGATTGCCTGACGGCGGCGACCGGGATTGGCCGCCGCAAACAGGCGGCGCTCCTTATTGCCAGCCGAAACGGCGGGCGTACCAGGTTTTCATCAGCTGCGTCAATACCGCATATCCCAGCAGGATGGCGACCAGCCACGGAAAGTAACTCAATGGCAGGGTCTGGAATTTGAAGTAGCCGGCCAGCGGCGACATCGGCAGCCACAGCCCGATCAGCATGATGGCCGTGGTCATGACGATCAGCGGCCACGCTGCCCGGCTCTGGAAAAAGGGAATCTTGCGGGTGCGGATCATATGCACAATCAGCGTTTGCGACAGCAAGCCTTCGACGAACCAGCCGGATTGGAACAGGGTTTGATGTTCCTGCGAAACGGCGCCGAAAACGAACCACATCAGCGCGAACGTGCAGATATCGAATATCGAACTGGTCGGCCCGAAAAACAGCATGAAGCGCCCGACCTCGTCGGGATTCCAGCGCTGCGGCGCCTGCAGGAATTCCTCATCGACATTGTCGAACGGAATGGTCATTTGCGACACGTCATACAGTAAATTCTGCACCAGCAGATGCAAGGGCAGCATCGGCAAAAAAGGTAAAAAGGCGCTGGCGACCAGCACCGAGAAGACGTTGCCGAAATTGGAGCTGGCGGTCATCTTGATGTATTTCAGCATGTTGGAAAAGGTTCTGCGGCCTTCGGTCACCCCTTGCGCGAGCACCATCAGACTTTTTTCCAGCAGAATGATGTCGGCGGCCTCCTTCGCGATGTCGACGGCGGTGTCGACCGAAATGCCGATATCGGCTGCGCGCAGCGCCGGCGCATCGTTAATGCCGTCGCCCATGAATCCGACCACATGCCCTTTATCGCGCAAGGCGACAACGATGCGTTCCTTATCCGTCGGACTGAGTTTGGCGAAGACGGTGACGCGATCGAGCGCCGCCGTCAATTGCGCATCGCTCATGTTCGCGACTTCCGCCCCGGTCAGCAGGCCGTCGATTTCCAGCCCGACCTCGCGGCATATTTTCGCGGCCACCAGCCGGTTATCGCCGGTCAGGATTTTGACCGTGACGCCGCGCGCGCGCAGCGCTTCCAGCGCGGGCCGGGTCGATTCTTTCGGCGGATCGAGAAAGGCGATGTAGCCGATCAGCACCAGCTCCGCTTCGTCGGCCACGCCATAGACCTCCTTGGAAGGCGGCAGGTCTTTGGCCGCCACGGCGACCACGCGCAGGCCTTCGGCGTTCAGCGCGGCGGTGGCGCGCTCGATATCGGCCAGCAGCGCCGGCGTCAGCGCGACCATTTCGCCGTCGCGTCTTGCGCTGCCGCATACGCCGAGTATCTCCTCAACCGCGCCCTTGCAAATCAATTGATGGCGCCGCTCGCATTCGCTGACGACCACCGACATGCGGCGGCGCTGAAAGTCGAACGGAATTTCATCGACCTTGCGATGGCTGGCCGTGATGGCGGCGGCCGTGCCGCCTTGCAGTTCGGCATGGTCCAGCACGGCCACGTCGAGCAGGTTTTTCAGTCCGGTTTGATAAAAGCTGTTCAGATAAGCATATTGCAGCACGCCGCCGTCGACCTTGCCGAAGATGTCGGTATGGCGTTCCAGCGCGATTTTGTCCTGCGTCAGGGTGCCGGTCTTATCGGTGCACAGCACGTCCATCGCGCCGAAATTATGGATCGCATCCAGCCGTTTGACGATGACCTTCTTGCGCGACATGACGACCGCGCCCTTGGCCAAGGTCGAGGTGACGATCATCGGCAGCATTTCCGGCGTCAGGCCGACGGCGATCGACACCGCGAACAGAAACGCTTCGACCCAATCGTTCTTGGTCAGCCCGTTGATCAGAAATACCACCGGTGTCATCACCAGCATGAAGCGGATCAGCAGCCAGCTGATTTTATTGACGCCCACTTCGAACGCATTGGGGGAGCGCTCGTTGGCGGTGACGCGCTCGGCCAATGCGCCGAAATAGGTTTGCTTGCCGGTGGCAACCACGACGGCGCGGCCGATCCGCTGACCACATTGGTCCCCATGAAGCAAAGATTATCCAGTTCCAGCGGATGGGCGGCATCGGCAGCCGCATTGCCATGCTCGGCGAATTTCTCGGCCGGCAGCGATTCGCCCGTCATCGCGGCCTGGTTGACGAACAGATCCTTGGCCGACAGCACACGCAGATCGGCCGGAATCATGTCGCCGGCCGACAACGACACGATGTCGCCCGGCACCAATTGCCTGATGGGGACTTCGATCCGGCGCGCCCCTTGCGGATGCAGCGTGACATCGAAATGGCGCAATGCCTCGCCGGCGATGGGCGCGGCCGGATCGGCACGCAGCACGGTGGCCGTGTTGCTCACCATGGCTTTGAGTTTGTCGGCGGCATTGTTGGAACGCGCTTCCTGAATGAAGCGCATCAGCGTCGACAGCACCACCATGCTGCCGATAATGGCGGCTGCTACCGGATCCTCGGTGCCATATGACACCAACGCCAGCACGGTCAGCAGCAGATTGAACGGATTTCTGTAGCAATGCCAGAGATGGCGCGGCCAGGGCAGCGGGGCTTCCTGTCCCGCCTGATTGAGTCCCGACGTGGCGCGGATGGCGTCGGCTTCCCGTTCGGTCAGGCCGTCGGCGCGCGTGCCCAGGTCGTGCAGCAGCCGGCCGGGAGGCGCAGCCGAAGCCGCGAGGAGGCGCTGCGCGAGCGCAGCAGGGACGTCCCGGTCCCGGTTCAGCGGCGCGCTGCGGAACATGTCGATGCGCAGACGCCTGAAATGGCGGTCCAGGCCGTGGCTGTGGACGAGACGGGCGAAAGTTTCTTTCAACAGCTTAGGATTCATGCGGTGCTCCCGGTTGTTGGCGGTCCGGTCCCGGGCATCGAGCGGTATTGCGCGCGCCGCGAAAGCGCCGCAGATACAGCGGCAGCGATAGCGCGATCCAATGACAGCGCCTCGCGGCGCGGCAACGATGCGTTACGAATACGAATTGTCTGGTGGAATACGGTGCTTGCGCGATGCGCCGCAGCGATCGAAACACCGGATGCCATCATCCGCCTTGGGGCAGGATGACGGCAGGAGAGAAACCTGCGTTACCTTGCCGAGGCGGCGCCGGAGAGAAACCGGCAACAACTGTCGCTCGAACAAGTGCCCATGAATGGGACTCCATAAAATAAAAACGAGCGGATTTTACGCCGGGCTTCGACAGGGGGTCAATCGAATAATGTCTCTTGATCATGCATGTAAATTCAATAAACCACCGGCAGCAATGCTGCAAGGCAACATCGATAATTACAGCAATAACTTGTGTTTGATGTTGCCAGGCATATACTCAAAAAAACAAACGTTATCTGCGCGAAGGTGCGCAGTCACAAGGCTTCCGCGTATTGCCGGATGATCCGGCGAGCGCACAAAAGCGACAAGGAGACCATCATGACCCGGATTTTCATGGACAATCTCGCATTATTTCTGCCAATGACTCTCGCGGGCGCGCTGCTGGTCAGCGAAGTCCACTGCGGTTCGCGATTGTTGCGCAATTCAGTGCGCGCCGTGGGTGCGATAGTCGGCATGCTGATGGCGTTGCTGGTGGTGGAACTCCTGCCGGTCCTGATCTGATCCGGGCTGCTTTGCATTGACGCCGGATGCCGGCGCGGAAGTTCGGTCCGGCCGGATCGCGCCGTGCGTCACCGTGACGTTATGCATTTCCCCTGCATCGTTTTTCCAATATAAATGAGGAGTGTCCGGCGTCGCCCCGGATGCGCCATGTAATAATCGCGGGAATCCTTTTTGAAGATTCCCGATGCGATTTCCCTCTTCTTTCCGCCTGTTCCCCTCATTTTTGCTAGTCTTGGCCAGTCTTTTTGCGACAAGCCATGTTGCGGCGCAAGAGCCGCCATCGGTCGTGAGCGCCGCGCTTAAACGCGCCGGTATCCCTTCCGGCGCCGTCGGCATTTACGTGCAGGAAGCGTCGCCCAAGGGGCGCCGGCTGGTGGCCGACAACCCCGATTTGCCCTTGAATCCGGCATCGGTGATGAAACTGATCACCACCGATGCGGCGTTGGAATTGCTGGGCCCGACCTTCCGATGGAAAACCCGCGCCTATGCCGGCGGCGTGCAGAGCGGCGATGTATTGAACGGCGATCTGATGATCAAGGGCGGCGGCGATCCAAAGCTGGTGATTGAAAATTTCTGGCTGTTTCTGCGCCAGATCAGGGCCGCCGGAATTCGCGATATCCGCGGCAACCTGATGCTCGATCGCAGCATGTTTGCGCCCGAGTTTTACGACGCGGCCCAATTCGACGGCGATCCGAGCAAGCCTTACAACGCCGGCCCCGATGCGCTGCTGTTGAATTTCAAAACGCTGACGGTGCGTTTCAAGCCGGATGGCGAGGGCGGTGCGACCAAGGTCACGCTGGATCCGCCGCTGGCCGATTTCGCCGTGCGTGCGCCGGCGCTTGGCGCGGGCGAGTGCGGCGACTGGCAGAGCAAGGTGCAGGAAGCCTCCGACGAGAAATCGCTGATCTTCAGCGGCGTCTACCCGGCCGCGTGCGGCGAGCAGACCTGGTATCTGCATCCATACACCATGACCGGCAGCGAATTTTTCGGCGACGTCTTCCGCCAGATGTGGCGCGATCTGGGCGGCAGCTTCGACGGCAAGGTCACCGCGGGCGTGGTCCCGCCGGATGCGCGGCAGATCGCCGAATGGCAATCGCCGGCGCTGCCGGAAGTGATTCGCGATATCAATAAATACAGCAATAACGTGATGGCGCGCCAGGTGCTGCTGACCATTGCCGCCAACGTCGGCGCCGACGCGCCGGACCGGCCCGCCGATACGGTCACGGGCGGCCGGGTGGTCGGAGAATGGCTGGCGTCGAAATCGATCGCCGCGCCCGAATTGGTGCTCGATAACGGCGCAGGATTGTCGCGCGTGGGCCGGGTGTCGGCGGGGTCGCTGGCGCGGCTGCTGGTATCGGCATTCGGCGCGCCGACCATGCCGGAATTCGTGTCGTCGCTGCCGCTGGTCGGTTACGACGGCACCATGCGCAGGCGTCTGAAAAACCAGGATGTGGCGGGGCAGGCGCATATCAAGACCGGCACGCTGAACAATGTCCGCGCAATCGCCGGTTATGTGCTGGCGTCCTCGGGTAAATATTATGCGGTGGTGTTTTTGATCAACCACCAGAATGCGATCAACGGCCAGGCGGCGCAGGATGCCTTGCTGCAGTGGGTCTACGATCGCGGCTGATGTGAATTCATGTCCGCGGCCGCTATAGCAGGAGCGGCTTGTCCGATAACTGATTATGCTGTTCGCCGCTCTGCGGATAATGCCGGGCCAACAGCGCATTCAATTGCGTCAGCGCCGCCGGCACACTGTCGTGATAGGAGCCGGCGGCAAATCCCGACGTAATGGTTTGGCATACCGCTTGCCATTCATGGGTGGCGACGACCCGATTGACGCCACGATCGGCGACGATCTCGACCTTGTGATCGGCCAGATTGATGTAGAGCAGCAGACCGCAGTTTTCTTCGGTATCCCAAATCCGGTAATGCGTAAACAGCGCGACGGCGCGCTGCCGCGCGGAAACGCTCTGCAAAATGGAGCCGGGCGTGAGCGCCGCCTCGATGATGACCCGCACCTCCGCGCGATGCGTCATTTCGCCGGCGCCAATGGCGGCCTGGATCGCCTGCAGTGACGAGTGCGGAAAAGCGCGCCGCGCTGCGCGTTGCGTGGTGGTGAGGTGACGCCAGAGTCGCAGAGCCATATTCATTTACCAGTCCCCCGAGGCGCCGCCGCCGTCGAAACCGCCGCCGCCGCCGGAAAATCCGCCGCCGCTGCCACCGCCGCCTCCACCAAAACCGCCGCCGCCGCGCCCGCTCTGACTCAATATGCTGCCGATAATGACGCCGGCCGCGTTGCCCCAGTGGTTGTCGTTGAGGCGATTGCCGGCGCCGGCGCCGCGCGTCCCTCTGAGGAGCATCATGCCGATCGCAAAAGCGAAGAACAGCAGGATCGGCAACAGATTGCCGAGCAGATCGCCGACCCCGGTCGCGGCGTCTGCGGACGACGTACGCGCCGCGACCGGCAGATCTTCCTTGTCCAGCAATGCCGCCAGCGCCGCCACGCCGGCGCTCAGGCCGCCGTAAAAATCGTTTTGCCGGAAATGCGGAGCGATGACATCTTCCAGCACGCGCTTGGATTGCGCATCGGTCAGCGAACCTTGCACGCCGCGTCCGGCTTCGATGCGCAGCCGGCGCAAGGCCTTGGGATTATCCTTGGCGACGATCAGGATCACGCCGTCGTCGATTTTGGCGCGGCCGGGTTTCCAGGTGTCGGCCACGCGGATTCCGTATTGTTCGATCGCTTCCGGCGCGGTGGAGTCGACCAGCAGGATGACGATCTGGCTGCCGGTGCGCGTTTCGTAGTCGGCCAGCACTTGTTCCAGCGAGGCGCGCTGGGCGGCGCTGAGCATGTTGGCGTGATCGTTGACGCGGCCGGCCAGCGGCGGGACGGCGACAAAGCCGGAGGCCGCTCCCGGCGCGGGGTTCTGCGCGAAGGCGACGCCGCAGACCGGCGCCAGCGCGCCGAGCAGAGCCAGCAACAGCGCGGCCAGCGCGCGCCTGAACGGCATCGGCAATAGCGGCGCCATGGCGGACATTTGCGGCATCCGTTTATTTACCGAAATTGACGGTCGGCGCGGTGGAAACCGCCTTTTCGTTTTCAACCGTAAACGAAGGCTTCACTGCATAGCCCATCACCTTGGCGGTCAGATTGCTCGGGAAGCTGCGCGCCAGCACGTTATAGTCCCGCACCGCGACGATATAACGCTGGCGGGCCACGGTGATCCGGTTTTCGGTGCCTTCCAGCTGCGATTGCAAATCGCGGAAGGAGGTATCCGCTTTCAGCTGCGGATAATTTTCCGACACCGCCATCAGGCGCGACAGCGCCGAAGACAACTGGCCCTGCACCTGCTGGAACTTGGCGAAGGCCTCCGGATTGTTCAACACCTCCGGCGTGATCTGGAAGCTGGTGGCGGCGGCTCGTGCGCGGGTGACGGCTTCCAGCGTCTCCCTTTCGTGGGAAGCATAGCCCTTGACCGTATTGACCAGATTCGGAATCAGATCGGCGCGCCGCTGATATTGATTGACGACTTCGCTCCAGGCCGCTTTGGTGGCTTCATCCTTGGTTTGGAATTCGTTGTAGCCGCAACCGCTGAGCGTGATGGCGGTGAGGAGGCAGGCCAGCCATAAAGACCATTTTTTCATGTCGTTCTCTCCTGGGCAGTCGTATAGGGGACACAACTCGAAGCGCTATCATGCAATAGTCGGCGGCAGCGGACAAGTTACAATTGCGCAATTCCGACATTTCGATGCAAGCCTGCCGCAAGGCATGTCTGTTTTCAGTTTATAAGGCCGATCGTGACTTTCATTCAAAAATTAAACGCCGCATGGGCCGCAAGCGATTCGATGCTGTGCGTCGGGCTGGATCCGGACATCGCCAGGTTCCCGGCCGAATTGCAAGGCAAACCGGATGCGATTTTCAATTTTTGCAAGGCGATGATAGACGCCACCGCCGATGCGGTGTGCGCGTTCAAACCGCAAATTGCCTATTTTTCCGCGCTGCGCGCCGAAGATCAGCTCGAGGCCTTGTGCCGATACATACGGGAAACCTATCCCGCGATGCCGATCGTGCTCGACGCCAAGCGCGGCGATATCGGCGCCACCGCGGAACAATATGCGCGCGAAGCCTTTGAACGCTACCAGGCCGACGCGGTCACGCTCAGCCCGTATATGGGATTCGATTCATGCGAGCCATATCTGGAATGGAAAGACCGCGGCGCTATCGTGCTGTGCCGCACGTCCAATGCCGGCGGTTCCGATCTGCAATTCCTGAATGTGGACGGGGTGCCGCTGTATCTGCATCTGGCGCGCTTGGTGGCAGAGAAATGGAACAGGAATGGCCAATGCGGACTGGTGATCGGAGCGACCTTTCCGGAAGAGCTGGCGAAAGTTCGTGCGATCGTCGGCGATATGCCGCTGCTGGTGCCGGGGATCGGCGCCCAGGGCGGCGATGTGATCGCGACCGTCAAGGCGGGGCGCGCCGCCGGCGGATACGGCCTGATGATCAATTCGTCGCGCGCGGTTCTGTATGCGGCGAAACAAGGCGATCTGGCGCAGTTCGCCGATGCCGCGCGCCGCGTCGCGCTGGAAACGCGCAACGCGATCAACGCCGCGGCGCAGGTCTGATCCGGATCTTCCGGGTTTTCTTCAGGAACGATTTTCGAGATAACGCTGCAATCCTTGCAGCGCATGCAATACCGACTGCGCACGCACCGCTGCGCGGTCGCCGCTGAACACCAGGCGTTCGGTATGCGTGACGTCGCCGACCACCCAGCCGAAGCATACCGTGCCGACCGGCTTGCCCGGCACCGCGCCGCCGGGACCGGCGATGCCGGTGGTCGACAAAGCCACGTCGGCGCTGCTGTTGGCCAGCGCGCCTTCGGCCATCGCCGCGGCGATTTCTTCGCTGACCGCGCCGTGCTGCGCGAGCAGCGCTTCGGAAATATTCAGCAATTCATTTTTGGCCGCATTCGAATACGTGATAAAGCCGCAATCGAACCATTCCGATGAGCCGGGGATGTCGGTGATCGCCTGCGCCACGCCGCCGCCGGTGCAGGACTCGGCCGTCGTCAGCAGCAGGCGTTTGGTTTTCAGCAGTTGTCCGACGCTGGCGGACAGATCGAGAATTTTTTGATGCGTGCCGGCATCCATTGCGGTCTCCTAAATCAAGGTACGCCATAAAGCAAATATCAGCAGGGTATAAAACGCCGCGACGATGTCGTCCCACATTACACCAAAACCGCCTTTGTAGCGACGGTCGAAATAGGCGATCGGCGGCGGCTTGACCATATCGAAGAAGCGAAAGCAGATAAACGCCAGGCACTGCGTCTTCAGATCTGCCGGAGTGACCAGCGCCAGCACCAGCCAGAACGCAACGATTTCATCCCATACCATGCTGCCGTGATCGGGCGCCTGCAGATCGCGGCCGGTCTTGGCGCACACGCCGATGCCGAGCAGAAACCCGGCGGCGACGACGATCAGCCAATTGGTCGGCGAAAACAGCTCCGGCCAGCGCCCGCTCAGCACCACGAACGACACCCAGCCGAGCAGGGTGCCGGAAGTGCCGGGCATGATCGGCGACAGGCCGCTGCCGAAACCTTGGGCGATCCAGTGCGCGGGATGCGCCAGCATGAAACGCGGACCGGGGCGGGGCGATTTCGCCTTCGGGGAAGTGACAGGAGGGTCGCTGGCTTGCATCATCAGGAAAAATGGTCGAAAGAGGGAAAGGAAAGGGCCAGCGCCGAGCCGTCGCCGGCTTGCAGCCGCAAGCCGGGGGCCTGTTCGATGCTGCCGATGCGGGTGACCGCCACGCCGCAGCCGGCGGCGGCGCGCATGACGGCTTCACGGCGATCGGCGGCCGCGGTGAAGCAAAGTTCGTAATCGTCGCCGCCCGCCAGCGTGAAGCGATGTTGCAGTGCACGATCCTGTTGTTGCAGCATCGGACCGGGCGGCAACGCGTCGACATTGACTAACGCGCCCACGCCCGAGCGTTGCAAAATATGCCCCAGATCGCCGTTGAGCCCATCCGACACATCGATGGCGGCATGGGCGACGCCGCGCAGCGCCAGCCCCAACGCCACGCGGGGCTGCGGCCGATGCATGCGCTCGCCCGCCAGTTGCTGAGTCTGTGCATCCAGCGCCACTTCCTGCCGGTAGCCGGCCAGCGCCAGCCGCGCGTCGCCCAAACTGCCGGAAACCCAGACATCGTCGCCGATCCGGGCCGCATCGCGGCGCAACGCGCCGCCGACCGGCGTTTCGCCGAAGACAGTGATGCTAATGGTCAGCGGTCCCTTGGTGGTGTCGCCGCCGATCAGCGGGCAGTCGTGGCGGTCGGCCAGCGCCAGCAAACCTTCCGAAAATGGCGCCAGCCATTCGGCGCGCGCCTCCGGCAGCGCCAGCGCCAGCGTAAACGCCAGCGGCTGCGCGCCCATCGCCGCCAGGTCCGATAAGTTGACGGCCAGACACTTGTGTCCCAGCGCCAGCGGATCGGCGCCGCGGAAGAAATGACGGTCTTCCACCAGCATGTCGGAAGAAATCGCCAATTGCATGCCAGGCGTCGGATTGAGCAATGCGCAGTCGTCGCCGATGCCGAGCGCGACGCGGCCGGCAGGCGCGGCGGGACGGGTGAAATAGCGGGCGATCAGATCGAATTCGGTCATGGCGACGATTGTACATAAGGAAGCGCCCGGCAAGTTGATTTGCGGACCGGCGGGGGCTTCGATTCGCGCAATTTTGCTGCGCTGCAAGGCACGTGTTATCGAAGCCGGGCGGCATTCGGACCGAGGACTCTGGTAAAATCTGCGTTTCCCCGGTCACTGAAAAGAGAACGTATAGTATGGATTCGATCATCGATGTAAAAGAGCAGATGCGCCAGCAACTGCGCCAGGCCGCCTTGGAATACCACGAGTTTCCGACCCCGGGCAAAATCAGCGTCACCCCCACCAAGCAATTGAGCAATCAGCACGATCTGTCGCTGGCGTATTCGCCTGGCGTCGCGTCGGCCTGCGAAGAGATTGTGGCCGATCCGGCCAATGCATTCAAATATACCGCCCGCGGCAATCTGGTCGCGGTCATCACCAACGGCACCGCCGTGCTGGGCCTGGGCAACATCGGCGCGCTGGCCTCCAAGCCGGTGATGGAAGGCAAGGGCGTGCTGTTCAAGAAATTCGCCGGCATCGACGTCTTCGATATCGAAATCAACGAAACCGATCCGGACAAGCGGTGCGACATCATCGCCGCGCTGGAACCGACGTTCGGCGGCGTCAATCTGGAAGACATCAAGGCGCCGGAGTGCTTCTATATCGAGCGCAAGCTGCGCGACCGGATGAAGATTCCGGTATTCCACGACGATCAGCACGGCACCGCGATCATCGTCGGCGCGGCGATCCTGAACGGCCTGAAGCTGGTCGGCAAGTCGATCAACGAATGCAAGCTGGTGGTCTCCGGAGCCGGCGCGGCGGCGCTGGCCTGCCTGGATCTGATCCTCGATCTGGGCTTTCCGCTAAAGAATATTTATGTGACCGATCTGGCGGGCGTCGTCTACAAGGGCCGCACCGAGCTGATGGATCCGGACAAGGAACGTTTCATGCAGGACACCGACGCGCGCACGCTGGCCGACGTGATTCCGGGCGCGGACATTTTCCTCGGGCTGTCGGCCGCCGGCGTATTGAAAGCCGACATGGTCAGGGCGATGGCGCCGCGTCCGCTGGTGCTGGCGCTGGCCAATCCGGTGCCTGAGATTTCACCGGAAGAAGTCAAGGCCATCCGCGACGACGCGATCATCGCCACCGGCCGGTCCGACTATCCGAATCAGGTCAACAACGTACTGTGCTTTCCGTACATCTTCCGCGGCGCGCTGGATTCCGGCGCGACCACGATCACCCGCGAAATGGAAATCGCCGCGGTGCACGCGATCGCCGATCTGGCGCAGGCCGAGCAATCCGATATCGTCGCCACCACCTACGGCATCAGCAATATGGCCTTCGGTCCGGAATTCATCATTCCGAAGCCGTTCGATCCGCGCCTGATGATCAAGATCGCGCCCGCCGTCGCGCGCGCCGCCGAAACATCCGGCGTCGCGGCCCGTCCGATCCAGGACATGGAAGCGTATATCGATCGCCTGCAGCAGTTCGTCTACCGCAGCGGCACCTTCATGCGGCCGATGTTCCAGATCGCCAAAAAGGCGCCGATCGAACGCAAACGCATCATCTATGCCGAAGGCGAAGAAGAGCGCGTGCTGCGCGCGGTGCAGGTGGTGGTCGACGAAAAGCTGGCGCGGCCAACACTGGTCGGACGTCCCGCGGTGCTGGAACAACGCATCAAGCGCTTCGGCCTGCGACTGGAGCCGGGCCGCGATTTCGAGGTCATCAATCCGGATTTCGACGAGCGTTATCGCGATTACTGGGAAACCTATCTCGCGATGACCGACCGCAAGGGCGTCACCGAGCAGTACGCGCGCGTGGAAATGCGCCGCCGCCACACGCTGATCGGCGCGATGGCGATCCACAAGGGCCATGCCGACGGCATGATTTGCGGTACCTTCGGCACCACGCAACTGCATTTGCATTACATCGATCAGGTGTTGGGCAAGCGCGACGGCGTGAACGTGTACGCCGCGATGAACGCGCTGATCCTGAGCGATCGTCAATTGGTGCTGGTCGATACGCACGTCAACGAAAACCCGACCGCGCAGCAATTGGCGGACATCACCGGGATGGCCGCCGACGAAATGCTGCGCTTCGGCCTCAAGCCACGCGCGGCGTTGCTGTCGCATTCGAACTTCGGTTCCAGCAACAGCGAATCGGCCGTCAAGATGCGCAATGTGCTGGGCCTGCTGCGCGAACAGCGGCCGGACCTGGAAGTCGACGGCGAAATGCATGGCGACGCCGCGCTCGACAACTGCCTGCTGCGCAAGCAAATGCCGAACTCGACATTGACCGGCGACGCCAATCTGTTGGTGATGCCGGGTATCGAATCGGCCAACATCGCGTACAACCTGTTGAAAACCACGTCCGGCAACGGCGTGGCGATTGGCCCGATCCTGCTGGGCTGCGCCAAGCCGGTGCATATCCTGACGCCGTCGGCCACCGTGCGGCGTATCGTCAATATGACGGCCTTGTGCGTGGTGGATGCGTTGTCGGAGCGTTGATCCCGGACTTCGATGCAAAGTACGGCCGGCCGTAAAACGCCGGTCTGTTTGTCCCGATGAAAAAAAAGCGTGTTCCGCAAGGAGACACGCTTTTTTTACGTCGCCAGACTTCCTTCTTTCTCAGGATGCATACCGTTTGAAAATCAATGAAGTGTTGATGCCGCCGAAAGCGAAATTATTCGACATCACGTATTCGCCGTCCAGCACGCGGCCCGCGTCGACGATGTAATCCAGGTCCGCGCACTGCGGGTCCACGTTTTTCAGGTTGATGGTCGGCGCGAACCATTGCCGGTGCATCATTTCGATGCTGAGCCAGGCTTCCAGCGCGCCGCACGCGCCCAGCGTGTGTCCCATATAACTTTTCAGCGAACTGATCGGCGTGTTGGCGCCGAACACCTGCGCGGTGGCATGCGATTCGGCGACGTCGCCCTGTTGCGTGCCGGTGCCGTGCGCATTCACATAAGCGATCGCCGATGGCGGCAGTCCGGCGTCGGCCAGCGCCAGTTCGATCGCGATGCGCATGGTCGGGGCATTCGGATTGGTGACGTGGCAGCCGTCGCTGTTGGTGCCGAAGCCGACGATTTCGGCATAGATCTTTGCGCCGCGCGCACGCGCATGCTCCAGATCTTCCAGAATCAGCGTGCCGGCGCCTTCGCCGATGACCAGGCCGTCGCGCTGCGCGTCGAATGGATTCGGCGTCAGGTCCGGGGTATCGTTGCGCACGCTAGTGGCGTACAGCGTATCGAATACCGCGGCTTCGGTGGCGCACAGTTCTTCGGCGCCGCCGGCGATCATCGCGATCTGGCGGCCGCTGCGGATCGCTTCGAATGCATAACCGATGCCCTGGCTGCCCGAGGTGCAGGCGCTGGAGGTAGTGACGATGCGGCCGGTGACCCCGAAAAACACGCCCATGTTAACGGCGGCGGTATGCGACATCATTTTGATGTAGGTGGTGGCGTTGATGTTCTTGGTGGTCTTTTCCAGAAACATCAGGCTGAAGTCGCCGATCGCTTTCGGCGTGCCGGCCGACGATCCGTAGGCGATGCCGAGCATGCCCCCGGTCAGCAGCGGATCGTCCAGCAGGCCGGCGTCGATCAGCGCCAGTTCGCTGGCGCGCGTGGCCATCAGCGCGACGCGTCCCATGGCGCGCGTGGTTTTGCGGTTGTAGCGGTCCGATAGGGAAAATGCGGCGGCAGGCGCGCCGAGCCGGGTATGCAGGCCCTGATATTCATCCCAATCGTTCATGCGCACCACCGCATTGCGATAGCTGCGCAGGCGTTCGCCGATGTCGTCCCAGTTGCAGCCGAGCGGGCTGATGCCGGCCATGCCGGTGACCGCGACCCGGCGTTCGGTGCGGGTGCGCGCGCTTGTGTGTGCCGTCATGCCAGCCCTCCATTAACCGAAATCACCTGGCGCGTAATGTAGGCCGCGTCGTCTCCCATCAGAAAGGCGACCGCGGCCGCCACTTCCTCCGGCTGGCCGACGCGGCGCACCGGAATCATTTTCAGGATCTCATCCATGGGCGCGCTCTCCAGCATGTCGGTCTGGATCACGCCGGGCGCGACGCAGTTGACGGTGATCTGCCGTTTCGCCAGTTCCAGCGCCAGCGCCTTGGTGGCGCCGATGATGCCGGCTTTGGCGGCGCTGTAATTGACCTGGCCGCGATTGCCGACCAGGCCGGATACCGACGCCAGGGTCACGATGCGGCCCGGCAGGCGCCGCTGCACCAGCGGCATCACCAGCGGCTGCAGCACATTGTAAAAGCCGTCCAGATTGGTTTTCAGCACGCTGTCCCAGTCCTCGCCGGACATCATCGGAAAGGCGTTGTCGCGCGCGATGCCGGCATTGCAAACGATGCCGTAATAACAGCCGTGCCGTTCGACGTCGGCCAGCAGGACTTCGGCGGTTTCCTCGCGCCGGCCGATATCGAACTGCAATACGCGCGCCTGCCGTCCCAGCGCGGCGATCGCCTGCGCCGCCTCATCGGCGGCGTCGCGCCGGGAATGGCAATGTAGCACGAGGTCGAAACCGTCGCGCGCCAGGCGCAGCGCAATCGCTTTGCCGATGCCCCGGCTGGAACCGGTCACCAAAACCGTTTTATTCATACGGAACCCTCGTTAAAAAATGCCTGCGGGTCGTTCGGCTGGAACACGGTCAGCGTGGCGCTGGCGACGCGTTGCGCGCCGTCGTCGATGAAGCATTCGAACGACCCTAATCCATTCTCGGCCTGCAGCAATTGTTGTACGTGAATATGGAGTGTGCTGCCCAGCGGAAAACGATCGCGGCTTGCAGTATAGCGCCGGCTGCCGAGCAGGAAACCGATCTTGACGGTTTCGGCGCATCCTTCCCGGTAGCGCCGGTATCCCGCGCAGGCGGCGACGGCCTGCGCCATGTATTCGATGCCGATCCAGCTGCCGACGCCGTCGGGCCCGGCAAACAGCGTCTGCGGCGTGATGCGGACCTCGGCTTGCAGGGTATCCTCGCCGACGGCGACGACACGATCCAGCAGCAGCATGGTGGCCGTATGCGGCACCAGATCGGCGACCGGCGGAATCCCGGCTGTTCGCAGCTTGTGCGCATCCATTATTGCCTCCCAAAAATCAAGGCCGCATTGGCGCCGCCGAACGCGAACGAATTGCTCAGCGCCAGGCGCAGCGGCCGTCCCAGCCTTTGGCCGGGCGTCACGATATTCAATACGGGCAGCTCCGGATCCGCCGCGCCGTCCCACAGATGCGGCGGCAGCGCGCCTTGCGGATTACGGTCCTGCATCGCCAGCCAGCACAGCCCGGCTTCGATCGCGCTGGCCGCGCCCAGCGCATGGCCGGTCAGCGGCTTGGTCGAGCTGACCGCGACCCGTGCCCCGAACAGCGCGTCGACCACGGCGCATTCCATGGCGTCGTTCTGCCGCGTCGCGGTGCCGTGCAGATTGATGTAATCGATCTCGGCCGCCTCGACGCCGGCGCGCTGCAAGGCCTGCCGTATCGCCAGCGTGGCGCCGTGGCCGCTCGGATCCGGCGCCGAAATATGATGCGCATCGGACGACTCGCCCCAGCCGCGCAAAGCGACCGTCGCCTCGTCGCGGCTCATCAGAAACAGCGCGGCGCCTTCGCCGATGTTGATGCCGTTGCGGTTGGCGCTGAGCGGCTGGCAACGCGTGCGGCTGACCGATTCCAGCGCATGAAATCCGGCGATGGTGAATGCGCTCAGCGTATCGACGCCGCCGGTGACGATGGCGTCGCATAGCCCCATGTTGAGCAGCCGCGCCGCGCTGGCCATCGCCTTCGCGCTGGACGCGCAGGCGCTGGAATGGGTATAGGCCGGCCCTCCTATGCCCAGCGTCAGCGCCAGGGCCGCCGCCGGCGATCCCAGTTCCTGTTGTCCGTAATGAAAATCGGGCGGCAGCCGGCCGTCGGCCCGATAGCGGCGCATCGCCGCTTCGGCCTCGGCGATGCCGGAGGTGCTGGCGCCGATCACGACGCCGACACGGTCGGGGCCGTAATGCGCGATGGCCGCATCCACCGCCGGACGGATCTGCGCCAGCGCCGCCAGCGCCAGCCGGCTGTTGCGGCTGCGTTCGCGCAAGGGCAGATGATCCGCCGTCGGCAGTGCGCTATCGGGCTGTGCGATGCTGCCGAGCGGCAGCGCCAGCTCCGGCAGATGGCGGCTGTCCAGCGACAGGCCGCTGCGTCCGGCGAACATCGCCGCGGCGATCGCATCGTGATCGGCGCCGATGGCGCACAGCATGCCGAGCCGGTTCAGATAAATCATGATGGATCGGGCGCCGACGTGATGGTCAGCCGGTAGTGATAGCGCAGATTGGTCAGCACCACCTGGCCGCCCCAGCGCTGCGCGGTCGGATAGGCGATCACCGTGATCGGCTGCTGTTCGAACGACAGCGTGCGGCGCATGCCGGCGCCGTCGGCGCTATCCTGCAATTGCCAGCCCCGCGGCAGCGCCGCGCGGATCGCCGGCGCCGGCCACAGCGTCAATTGCAGGTCTTCCAGCACGTCCTCGCCGCGCACCTGCGCCGGCAGCATGAAATGGCGCCAGGTTTTCAATTCCTTGCCGTCGTACTGCACCGTCATCACGCGCTGGCCGAGCGCCAGTCCGACCAGCGTCAATTGCTGTGCGTCGATTTCCAGCGCGGTGTCGAGCTCGTCGGTGCGGCCGGCGCGTTCCACGGTCAGATGTTGCTGCAGGCTGAGCGACTGTCCCAGCGAGGCCGGCGGCAGTTGCAGTCCCAGCCGGGCGACCGGCGCCGGCGCGGACGGCGCGATGGCGCAGCCGGCCAGCGCGGCGGCGGCCGCCAATGCCGCTAATGCGCGCCTGGATGCTGCGATCAACGCGGTTTGCATATGCTCTCCAGCGCGGCCAGCCGGCGGCGGCTTTCGCTGACATACGGATTGCTGACGTCCCATGCATAACCCGCCAGAATCGACGAGATCATGCGGCGGATGTCGTCTTGCTGATGCTCATGAAAAATGACGTCCTGAAAATTGCCTGCGTACCAGGATTCGACAAATGTACGAAAGGTGTCGACGCCCTTTTTGAGCGGGATGGCGAACTCGCTTTCCCAATCCGGTTCGGCGCCGTCCAGCTGGCGTTGCAGGCAAGCCGCCGCCAGGCTCGCCGATTTCATCGCGATGGTGACGCCGGAAGAAAATACCGGATCGAGGAATTCACCGGCATTGCCGAGCAGGGCGTAACCCTTGCCCCACAGGGACTTGACGTTCGATGCATAGCCGACGATCTGGCGCGCCGGCGTATCCCATTGCGCATTGGCCAGTAGCCGCCGCTGCGTCGGCTCGGCATCGACCAGCGCCTGCAGCCGCTCCGTTTCGTTGCCTTGGAATTGCGCGAGAAAGGACTGCTCGGCGACCACGCCGATCGAGCAGCGCCCGTTGGCGAACGGGATCAGCCAGTACCAGACATCGCAATGTTCCGGATGAACGCAGATGCGGATCTTGTTGCGATCGAATTGGGGATCGTCGATGCCGTCCGCGATGTGCGTGAAAATCGCGCCGCGCACCGGAAAATTCGATGGCTGCTCCAGATCCAGCAGCCGCGGCAGTACGCGTCCGAAGCCGCTGGCGTCGAGCACGAAACCGGCTTCGATGCGATAGGCGATGCCGTCCGGATCCGCGACGGTGAGCTGCGCCGCGGCGCCGGAGAAATCGGCCGCCAGCACCTGGTGCCGGTAACGCAGATCGGCCCCCTGGCGCGCCGCTTGGGTCGCCAGCAGCAGATCGAAGCCGGCGCGCTGCACTTGATAGGTCGTGCCCCAGCCGGGCGAATGCTTGTCGCGGAAGTCGAAGGAGGTATATTGGTCGCCGCGCACGAAGGCCGCGCCGTTCTTGTACTGGAAGCCGGCTTCGACCACCGCCCGCAGCATGCCGGCCTGTTCGATGTATTGCATGCTTTGCGGCAGCAGGCTTTCGCCGATCGAGAAACGCGGAAACTGCTCGCGCTCCAGCATGACCACGTGACGGCCCTGCTGTCGCAACAGGGCCGCGGCCACCGCGCCGGCCGGGCCGGCGCCGATGATAAGTACTTCGCAACGTTCAGTCATGCCGGTCTTTCTTGGGTGCTTCTGTTTGTTGAACATCCGAAACCGGTGCGGTGCAGGGCGCGATCAGCCAGACGCTGGCCATGCCGATCAGCATCGTGATGCCGAACGCGTGCAGCGGCGGCGTCTTACTCAAGGCCAGCAGCCCGAACGCCAGCAGCGCGCTGACCGCGGACAGGCCGACGGCAAGCCAGGCGAAGCGGTCGTGCCGGTCCGGCGCTTCCTGCAGGAAAATACCATAATCGACGCCCAGGCCCAGGATCAGCATCAAAGCCAACACATGAAACAGCTGCAGCGGCAGGCCGAGCAGACCGAGCATCGCCAGCGCCGCGATGCTCGCTAGCGCCGGCGGCAATAGCACGCGCCATGCCGACTGGCGGTAGCGCAAAAACAGCAGCACGAAAATCGCCGCGTACGCGCCCGCCGTCACCCACCCCATGTAGCGGCGATAACTGCCCAGTACACCTGATATTTCATTGACCTTGTCGACCCATTGCACGCCGTGCTCCGGATCGGCCTGCCGCGCCAGCAGCGGCAGATTCGCGTAATCGTTCAAGCCGCGCAGCGCCACGATGCTGGCGTATTGGCCGCCGACGTTGCCCAGCCATAAATGGCGCCACGGTTCGCCGGCCGGCGTGCGCAGGAAGGCTTCCGGCGTCAGCAGGTTTTGCTGCGCGGCCAGATGCGCGCGCAAGCCGGCGATCCAGTCCGGACCTTCGCCGATCTGTTGCGCGATCGCGGCCAAAGGGCCGCCGTCGGCCAGCAGCGCGGTGCGCGCCAGAGCGCCGTCTTCCCGTTGGCGCGCGATCGACGGCGTCCAGCTTGAAATGGCCTGATAACCGCTGATGACTTGTTGATCGATCAGCGTTTGCAAACGGGGTTGCAGCGCTTCTTCCCGCTGCAGCAATTGTTCGATGGAATCGGCGCGCACCAGATAAAACTGCACCGGCGTCGGCGCATCCAGCAGTTTGCTCAATTTGATCTGATCGGCCAGCAGCGCCGGCGGCGGCGTTTGCAGCGAACGGATGTCGTCGCTGACGTGCAGCCGGGCGATGCCGATCGCCGCCGCCAGCGCAAACAGCAGTAGCGCCGACAGGCTGGCGCGATTGCGTTGCAGTCGCGGCCAACCGGCGCGGCTGGCGCCGAAAGCCAGTGCGGGGCGGCTGGCGCGCAGGCTGCCGCCGGTGGCGAATATGGGAAACCAGCACAACACCGTCAGCCATGCAAAGATCAGGCCGACGCCGGAAAACACCGCCATCTGCCGCAGTCCGGGAAACGGCGTCAACGCCAGTCCCAGATAGCCGATCAGCGCGGCGGCCAGCGTCAGGCATAGCCCGGGCCAGATGCGAACCAGCAGATTGCGGCGGTCGCCGCCGGCCTGCCCGTCCGCGCGCAGGCGGCTGCACAGAAAATAAATGCCATAGTCCTGCGCGATGCCGATCAGACTGGCGCCGAACACCAGCGTCAGCAAATGGATCTGACCGAACAGCAGCCAGCATAGCGACAAGGCGCCCAGGCAACCGACCGCGATCGACGCCGCGATCAGCGCGATCGGCTTCAATGAGCGGAAGCTGAGCCACATCATCAGCACGATACCGAGCAGCGAGCCGATGCCGATGGTCGACATTTCGCCGCTGGCCTGAGCGCTGGCCGCTGCCGCGTGCAGCACGACGCCGGCGCTGATGATTTCGATGCCCGGCGCCGCTTCGGCGGCGGCCTTGGCCCGGTTCAGCAGCGGCATCACGGCCTGCTGCGCCGACATCGAGAAAGCCGGCTGACGCAGCGTCATCAGTAGCACCACATACGAGCGGCCGCCGGCTTCGACGAACAGCTTGCCGTCGCGCGGCCGCACCGGCGTTTCCCGTGCGCGCGCCTGCACCCAGTCGCCGAACAGGCCGAACGGATCGTCCTGCCATGCGCCCAGCTTGGGACCGCCGAAGGCGCCGTACAAACCGCTCAGGCCGCGCTGCGTCCAATAGCTCGCGGGTTCGGTGTGCAATGCCTGGCGTTGTTGCGGCGTCAGCAGGTCGAAGCGGCTGCCGGCAAACGGCGCCAGCCAGTCGCGCTGAACCTGGTCCGACGCGGCATCGGCCGGCGTCAGCAAATCGGGGCGGCTCGCGGCGACCGCCCGATAGGCATCGGCGGCGCGCACCGCCTGCGGCCAGTCGGACGCGCCGACCAGCACCACCAGCCGTTGCTGCGCGGCGTCGACCATATGGTCGAAGGCCTGCTGCTTGACCGGATCCTGCTGCTGCGCCGGCAGCAAGGCCAGGATGTCGGTATTCGGCGCGATCCGCTGCACCAGCCACAAATAGCCGTTATGGCCGAGCAGCAACATCGCCACCAGCAGCCACAGCGCCGCCGCCAGCCGTTGCCGGGAACCGGGGTTATTGCGCAAACGCGGCTCCGTCCTCGGCGCTCAGCGCCTGCGGTCCGCTATGGATATCGGAAAACAGGATCTCGGTGCGATCGCCGCCGGCTTCGCTCATCGTGACTTTTTTCACATAAGCGCTGCCTTCCAGCGTAATCGCGCCGATGGCTTTGGCCAGCGCCGCTTCATGCGCATTGAGCGTGACTTTCCACTGTTTGCCTTGAATGCCGCCGTCGATGTCGAACAGTTTGTCGAGCTGGCCCAGGTCGCCCGCCAGCAGCGAAAACAGCACACTGTTGATCATCCTGACCACCGGCTCCTGCTTGGCGTCGAGCCGCATTGCGACGCGGTCGCCCTGCATTTGCACGATTTCGTCCTTGCTCAGGCGCAGTGTGGCGGGAAAGGGCTGCAGGGTGCGCCACAGCACGCCCTTGCCGGCCACGACGCAAAAACGCCCGTTCGACGCCAGAGGTTTCTTGATGCCGACCAGTTGCTTGGTTTGATCGAAGCGGCCGCACATGACGTCGGGCTTCGCCAACAGCGCCTGAATCTGCGCGACCGGCGCGGCGGCGTCGGCGTCGACCGGTCCGGCCGCGCCGAACAGCAGCACGGCAGTCGTTAGCGCGACGCGCAGTGAAGTACGTTGAATCATGGCTCTATTCCCAGTTTTTGCAGCAGGACCGGCGGCGAAGCGAAACACATTTCGCCGCTGGCGAGATCGACGGCAACCTGCACCGAACTGGCGCGCGTGAGGCGGCGGCCGCTGTCGGCGTCGCTGATAAGATAGTCGATCTTCAGGCGGTTCTGCCATTCGACGATGGTGGCGCGCACGGTGAGGCGCTGCATGAATTTGGCCGGCGCGATATAGCGCAGATGCAGATCGATGATCGGCCATGCATAGCCCGACGCCTTCATCTGCGGATAGTTGTAATCGAGCTGTTCGAACAACGCGCAGCGGGCGGTTTCCAGATATTGCGCGTAGCGGCCGTGCCAGACAATTTCCATCGGGTCCAGGTCGAAGAACTGAACCTGCAATGCGATCTCGGCGCGCCAGCCCGGCGGCGTATTGGAAGAGTCGTTACGCTTCATACAGCGCCCATTTGCGCGCGGCGATCTGTTCCAGCAGGCGGCGCAGCTCCGGCTCCAGCATCCGGTCTTCCTCGATCGTCGCAATGTCTGCAGCCAGGGCGCGCTGCATCGCGGCCAAGCGACCGCCGGGCAAATCGTCCGGCGACACCGCTCCCGGCAGCGCGGCGCGCAGCGCGACGCCCTGGCGCACCGCGATCAGCAGCGCCGCGGCCACCTGGTCGGTCAGCGTCATCACGCGCAGGCAATCGCGCGCGGCGATGGTGCCCATGCTGACCTTGTCCTGGTTGTGGCATTCGGTGGAACGCGAGAAAACCGACGCCGGCATGGTCAGTTTCAGCGCCTCGGCGGTCCACGCCGACACGCTGATCTGCAAGGCTTTCAGACCGTGATTGATGGCCGCCCGGGGACCGGTGGCGGCCGACAGATTCGGCGGCAGGCCGTTGTTGTAGCGGGTGTCGACCAGCAGCGCCATCTGGCGGTCGAGCAGATCGGCGATATTGGCGACCGCGTTCTTCATGCTGTCCATCGCGAACGCAATGTGGCCGCCATAGAAATGGCCGCCGTGCAAAATGCGCTCGTTTTCGGCGTCGATGATCGGATTGTCGTTGGCGCTGTTGAGCTCGTTCTCGATCGAACTGCGCATCCACGGCAACGCGTCGGCCAGCACGCCGATGACATGCGGCGCGCAGCGGATCGAATAGCGGTCCTGCAGACGCTTTTCATTGCGGTGCGCTTGTTCGCAATCCAGATCCAGCCGCAGCCACGCGGCGATCTGTTGCTGCCCGGCGTGAGGTTTGACCGAAAACAGCGTTTCGTCGAAATGATGGGCGTTGCCGTCCAGCGCAAAGCTGGCCATCGCCGTGATGCGCGTGGCCAGTCTGGTCAGATAATCCGCCCGTTGGTAGGCGATGCAGGCCAGCGCGGTCATCACGGCGGTGCCGTTCATGATCGCCAGGCCTTCCTTCGGCCGCAACCGCAGCGCGGTCAAACCGGCCTCGGCCAGCGCCTGTGCGGCCGGCATGCGCTGCCGGTCGCGCCAGACCTCGCGTTCGCCGCACAGCACCGCGGCCAGATACGACAGCGGCGTCAGATCGCCGCTGTCGCCGACCGATCCCTCCGACGGCATCAGCGGCAGCAGATCGTGTTGCAGCAACAAGGCGATTTGCTCCAGCAGCCCGATGCTGACGCCGGAATAGCCCTTGCACAGCGAAGCCAGCCGCGTGGCCAGGATCGCGCGCACTTGCGGCGCGTCGAAATAGTCGCCGAGTCCGCAGCCGTGATAGGTGTACAGATGATGCGGCAGCTCGCCGATCAGTTCCGGCGGCACGACGGTGGTGCAGGAATCGCCATAGCCGGTGGTGACCCCGTAGATGACGCCGTCTTCGCGCAGCAGCCGGTCCAGGAAATCGGCGCCGCGCGTGATCGCCGCGCGGAAGGCAGCGTCGCCCGACAGCGCGACCGATGCGCGGCCGGCGGCGATGGCGGTGATGTCTTCGATGCGCAAGCGATTGCGATCGAAGACGACGGTGGCGACGTCGGGGGCGGCAAATTCGGCGGTGTTAATGTGATTCATCGGAGACTTTCGGGGGTTCTGCATCCGCTTCCGGCATTTGCCAGAAGTCGTAAAAATTAAACCATTGCAGCGGCGTCAGCAGGCAATGGTATTGCAGTCGGCGCGCGTAGTCCGCGGTCAGCGCGGCAAAGCTTTGTTCGCGCGCCTTGCGCGGCAGCACGATGCGCTCGCGAAAGGGTTCGAAATGCAATTCCGCGCCGTCCCGGGTGCGTTGTGAAAACATCAAATATACCGGACATTGCAACAGACTCGCCAGCACGTACGGCCCGACCGGAAACGGCGCGGGACGGCCCAGAAACGGCGCGACGGCGACGCGGGGCTTGGCGGCCACCGGAATGCGATCGCCGGCGATCACCACGAATTCTCCGCGCGCGACGCGTTCGCTGAGGATGATCGCGGTGGCCGGCGACATCTCGGTCACCTGCATCAGATTGAGCGTGCTGTGCGGCGACAATTGGGCCAGCAGCCGGTTGAACGCCGCGGCGTGCCGGGTATGCACCAGCACCGTCATCTTCAGCGGCATGCTGCGGCGCGACATGACGCGGCACAATTCCAGATTGCCCAGGTGGGTGCAGATCAGCAGCGCGCCGCGGCCCGCCGCCATCTCGGCGGCCAGATGCTCTTGTCCGAACAGCTTGACCGAATCCAGCGGGAACAGGCCGCCCCATACCGTCATCTTGTCCAGAATGCTTTCGCCGAAAGACGCGAAATGGCGCATCGCGCCGGACCAGCCGGACGGGATGCCGCAGGCGGGATCGGCGCGGCGGACCTGCCGCAGGAATGCGGCAGAGGCGCGGCGCGCCGCCGGCTTGGTCAGCACGTACCACGCGATGACCGGATACAGCGTCAGCCGGAACGGCCAGCGTCCGAGCTTGCGGTAAATAAGGAACATCAGCCGCATGCCGCCGGCGAAGGTGCTTTCGTTGATCCGCGCCCAGTGCGCCGTGCGCCGCGTCATGGCTGCTCTCTATCGCCGGTTGCGGCGCTGCGCGCATCGGTCAGCGTATGCGGCAGGCGGCGGCCGAAGTGGCGCAGGATCAGGCGCGGGATGCGCGGCAGCATGCCGAGGAAATGCCGCGCATGCAGGCGCGAGATCAGCGCATTGTCCAGCACCATGCGGAAATGCGACACGCCATCGGTCGGATAGCGGACCCGGGTCGGCACATTGATCACATGCAGGCCGGACCAGTACAGCCGCACCACCACATCGCTGTCGAAATCCATGTGCCGGCCGAGGTGGTGGCGGCGGTGCAGCGCCATCGTCGGCGCCAGCGGATACACGCGAAAGCCGCACATCGAATCGGTAATCGCCAGCGACAGCGTATTGATCCAGATCCATACATGCGTCAGATAACGCGCATACAGCCGCAGCTTCGGCACGCTGGCGTCGTATTGCGGACAGCCGGAGATCAGTTGCTCCGGATACGTCTCGGCGATAGCGAGAAAGCGCGGGATATCGCCAGTATCGTGCTGGCCGTCGGCATCGATCTGCAAAGCGTGGGTATAGCCCAGCGCGGCCGCGCGTTCGAACCCGCTCAGCACGGCGCCGCCCTTGCCCTGATTGACGCTGTGGCGCAGCAGCGTGACCTGCGACGGCGACTCGGCGGCGAGCGCTGCCAGAGTCGCGGCGCATTCGGCATCGCTGGCGTCGTCGACCAGGATGCAATGCACCTGTCGCGCCAGCACCGCCGCCACGACGGCCCCGATCGCATGCTGATGGTTGTAGACCGGGATCACCGCGCAGGCCTTAAACATGGCTGCCGGCCTTGGCCTTTGGCGCCGCCGCCGACGCAGCTTGCACAGCTTGCACAGCCGCTACAGCTGGCACGAAGGCGATGCGGCCGCTGGCGTGCTGCCCGGCGGCCGAATGCATGCGGAAACTCAGGGATGTTTTCGCTGCGTCGTATTGCAGTTCGAGCATCACCGTGGACTCCGGCGCGATCACCTGTTGAAATTTGAGCGCATGCACGCCGCCGAACAGCGGCGGCATATCGAAATAGCGGCGGCCGAAAGCGATCGCCCAATCCAGTTGCACGACGCCGGGCAGGATCGGCGTGTCGCCGAAGTGGCCGTCGAAATACAACAGATCGGCGGGAATGCGCAATGCCAGTTCGACGCGGTGCGGATCTTCGCCCGGTCCGCGTTGCAGCGATGCGATTTCCGGCATGGTCGGGCGCGCCGGCGCCGACGCCAGCAGCGCCGATAACTCCGCCTGCGTGGTTTTGCCCTGTGCATTGACGGGAAAACGATCCAGATAACGCCAACGGCGCGGCAGTGCGATGGCTTCGACGGCGGCGGCAAGCAGCGCGCGCAATTGCCGGTCGAGCGCAGGTTTGCCGTCACCGTTCAATATGGCGCGCCCGCTGTCGCTGAGGACGACGAATGCGGCCATGCCGGTGCGCGTTTTGCCCGATGCGTGCAGAACGACCCGCGCCTCGGTCACCAGCGGCGACGCGCACAGGCCGCGTTCCATCGCGTCCAGTGAAATTCTTTTTTCTTCCAGTTTGACGATGCGATCGGCGCGGCCTTGCAGCACAAAGCGTGTCTGGCCGTCGGCGGCGCTGGCGACGGCGGCGCGGTCGGCCATGCGCAGCCACCGCGTATCGCGCAGATGCGGCGAGCGCACTTCCAGCAGCCCGTCGGCGGCATCCACACGCCACTGCACGCCGGGCATGGGGGTCCAACTGTCGTTGTCGCTGCCGGGGTTCGGCTCGTCGCGGCTGCGCGCTGCAATGCCGCCGGTTTCGGAACTGCCGTAAATTTCGATCGGCGCGACGCCGAGCAAGGCCCGGGTCGCTTCGGCGGCTTCGGCGGAGAGCGGGCCGCCGGAAGAAAACACCGCCCGCAATTGCATGGCGCTGTCCGCGACATCTATTGCGCGATCGGGAAAACGTTTCAAATGCGCCGGACTGGACACCAGCAGGCAGGGCCGGCTCCGCATATGCGGCAGCAGCTCCTCCAGAAACGCCGCGCTGCGCACATGCAACGGGCGTTGCGCCGCCAGCGGCCACAATACCTTGAACAGCAAACCATAGATATGTTGATGCGACACCGTCGCCAGCACGTCGGCGTCGCCGAGACCGGCGCCGAACAATTGCTCCAGCGTCGCCACTTCGGACGCCAATTGCGACAGCCGTTTCGGGATCGCCTGCGCATCGCCGCTGCTGCCGGATGTATATACGACCAGGCCGTCGAAATCGGGGTCCAGCGTTTGAACGAGGGCAGGGGTATCGGAGACGCCGGCATCGCTCTGCGAGATGGGCAACGTGAGCGGCAACGTCGGCGGCAACGTCAGCGGCGACCATTCGGCGTCGAAATCGCCGAGAAAGCCGTCGACGCCGGCGCTCAGCGACACGCAGGTCGCGTGCAGTGCGTCGCCGGGCAGGTAGACGGTCTTGCCGGCCAGCCACGCACCGTACAGCGCAGTGGAAAAATCGAAGCTGTCGTTGATGAACAGCGCGAATTTGCGTCCCGGACGCGCGGCCAGAAAATCATGCCAGGCGGCGGTGCATGCACGAAAGCGCCGATTGTCGAGCGCCTGTCCGTCGCGATAGGCAACGGTAGCGTCGGCGGCGCAGGCGGCATACGGCAGGCGCAGCATATCGGCGGCCTTATGCATGATGACGTTTTTTGACCTGGATCCGCACCAGGTATTCGATGGCCAACAGCAATCCCATCAGCACATAGGACACCACGCCGGTATACAGCGACCAGACCGCGGCCGGCGCCCACAGCGCCGTGGCCAGCGCAATACCGCCGTTGAGCGCAAAGAAGCCGCACCACACCTGCGTCACGCGCCGGGTATAGGCGACCGCGAACGGCGGCAGCGCCGGACCGCGGCCGCGCGCGATGCGTTCGATCGCGGTAGGCGGCGCCAGCAGGCTGTAACCGAACACGCCGAGAAACGCGGCATTGACCGCGACCGGATACAGTTTCAGCGGCAACAGCGCGTTATGCCAGATCGCGGCAGCGGCCAGCGCCAGCGCGATCAGCAGCCCCAAGCGCGCGACGCCGCTGATCTTGAGCAGCAGCAGACGCGTCAGCGCGGCGGCGATCAACACCATCGCCAGAGCGCGCGGTTCGATGCGGTCGTGACCGAACCAGATCAGCAGCGGGTACAGCAGCGTGATCAATATCGCGGCGGCGTTGGCGACAAGCCTGGCGGCGGGGAGGGCGGCGCGCTTTATGTCGACTTCTCCTCCAGCAGCGCGGCCAGCACGTCGACCACGTCGCGTACCGTGCGCACGCTGCGGAAGACTTCCGGCTGGATGCGCTTGCCGGTCAACTGGTTCAGCTTGACGACGATATCGACCGCGTCGATGGAATCGATATCGAGATCCCGGTACAGATCCGCGTCGGGCGCGATCGATGCCGGATCGAGTTCGAACATGTCGTGCAGCAGATCGCCGACCCAGACGCCGATTTCCGCCTTGCTCATCCCGCTGCTCAGGGTCGGGGCGGAAGCGGAGCCAGACGCTGACGCCGACGAAGGGGACGAAGATAAATAATCGGTCATTGGCGTGCCTCCTGTTGAGCCGTCAGCATCGCGGCGAGCGTCGCCACCGATCGGAAATGGGCGCGAGTTTCTTCGGAATTGGCCGACAGCGTGATGCCGTAGCGTTTCTGCAGCGCGACGCCGAGTTCCAGCGCATCGATCGAGTCGAGGCCGAGGCCGTCGCCGAACAGCGGCGCGTCGGTGGCGATATCGGATGCCTGCATGTCTTCAAGTTGCAGCACATCGATAATCAGTTGCTTTATTTCTTCTTCAAGTTGCTGCATGGCCGAGTGTCGCTTTCATAAAATAATTTTGCAGATAGTCGGTCAGATGCCGTGCCGCGTGAATGTCGCTGACGCCGTTTTGCAGAAAATCGTCGATGACGATATCTGCTTGCACCGTAATGGTGAAGCTGGCTTTGCGCGGCGGCACCTGCCACCATTTGCCGCCCTTGGCCAGGGTCGGCGGGCGGCAGCGGATCACCACCGGCGTGATGTCGCGGCGGCCGCGGACCGCCACGTTGGCCGCGCCGCGCTTGAAACGCATTACGCCGTCCGTCGCCGTGCGCGTGCCTTCGGGGAAAATAATCAGATTATTCCCGTTGTTCAGCGATGCAATGCATTCGCCGATCAGCGCGGGGCCGTTGTCGTTGCTGATATAAGCGGCGCTGCGCACCGGGCCGCGCGTCACCGGATGGTTCCACAGCGCGCCTTTGACGATGCAATCGGCGTGCCGGGAAAACGCCATCAGGAAGACGGTGTCGATCAGCGTGGGGTGATTCGCCAGAATCAGCAGCCCATTGCGCCGCAGGTGCTGCAGGCCGCGGATATCGTAGCGCAGCACCCCGAGCAGCCGCATCAGCTCGATAAAGCCGCGGAACGACAGGCGAATGAGCTCGCGCGCCAGTTTGATCTTCAGCGGCCGGCTGCGCACAGTCATGTCGAGCAGCGGAAATAGCAACATCCGCAGCAGCAGCCCGCCGACGCCGAAAATGAAGAAGCTGAGCCCGGTGCCGGCAATGCGCAGCCCGCGGCCGACGCGGTTCGCCTGACGCTTGAACCACGGTTCGGGCCTGTGGGCAGGCTTGCGCGCCGGCTCGGGGATGGGTTTATCCGCTGTCTCGTCCATCGGCTCATTCATCGCGGCCCCAGGTCCATTGCCGACGATCCGCCGTGCGGCGCAGCACGGTGTCGCCGCGCAGAAAGAAGCGCAGGATTTGCAATCCGGCGGGATCGGCGCCGATATCGGCGTCGGTATCGTCGGCGCGCGACCAGCGCAGGCTGATCGCATCGTCGGCCGGCGCTTGCAGCAGCCAGGCCCAGCCGAAAGATTGTTCCTTGCAATCGGCCATTTCGCGATACATCGCGGGCAATGGGCCGTCGGCCGCCACCAGCAGCACCGCGGGCGCGCCGTCGGCCAGCAGGCCGCAGGCCTCGATCGCCGCATGTTCCACGGTGCTGTGACCGGCCGCCAGCGCCAGGCTGTTGGCGTGATCGCGACGGGCGATCGAAAACAGTCCTGCGGCGGCGTTGTGCACGGATAAACTGAACGACGCGGGAGACATCGGCAAGCCTTGCGCCAGATCGGCCAGCAGGTCGGCGGCGCGGCCGCATTCGCCATGGCGCGAGCAGAATATCGCCGGAATGTCCGACCGTTCTCCGAGGGCGTCATAGGCGGCCTGCAAGGCCAGTTTGCCGGCCGGGCTGGCGCGTCGGCGCAGCATCGGCGGCATGGCCGGCAGCGGCGGTTCACCGGCGCCGGCGAAGTCCGCATCGGCATCGGCCCATGCCCGCCAGGCGGCCTCGGTTTGCAAACCTGGCGCCCATGCGGCGTGCGCCGCCACGCTGAAGCGGATTGCGGTCTGCCGTTGCGGGCCGGAATGATCGACGGTGCGGGTCACGTCAGGTTTCCTGTGGCCGATACCGCTGCTCGTGCGTGCATTGTTTTCATAGGTCTGTGATGCCGTGATGCGCTTGTTTATCGCCAGTTTGACGGATGGCGCTAACGACAGGCCCAGTAATTGCGTTAACGGCAATTTCATCGATTGCTTGAATGGACCGTCGGAGAAAAAAAGCCGGCGCTGGCCACGGCAAGGATTTCTGGGCATGTTCGGCAAACGCTTGAAGACTTGAACCGGGGAAATCAACGAATTTATTCGGGTTTTCCCTCTGCTAAATGTGGGGATTATAAGGAGTTTATGATGGTTTTAGGGCTAAAGAAGAGGGGCGCTTGTCACTGCGCGTGTTGGAATATGACAACAATGTCCTGGCGTCAACTAATTGCCCAGTAGGCGTCCTTCGTCCGCGGCGTAGCGCTAGTGCGCTTATGCAACCGTTGCCCGCACGAAGTATACAAGGACCTTTCAAAAATATTCACATGCGGATCGGAGTATCTTTATTTCCACCCGGTAAATTATCCCTGGCATCCCCTCCCAGCCGTCGTCAAACACCATTGCATGCCCATCAAATTTTATGCGTGAAATCCGTCGCCAGCAATTCCCGGAATTGGTCGATCGGCACCGGCGCGCTGAACAGATAGCCCTGATACAGCGGGCAACCGTGCTCCAGCAGGAAGTTGCGCTGTTCCGCCGTTTCGACGCCTTCGGCGATGACTTCCAGTCCCAGGCTGCGCGCCAGCGCCACGATCATGATGGCGATGGCCGAATCGTTGCTGTCGGTCAGGATGTCGCGGACGAAGGATTGATCGATTTTCAACTGGTTCAGCGGCAGCCGTTTCAGGTAGGACAGCGACGAATAGCCGGTGCCGAAATCGTCCAGCGAAAACTCGACGCCCTGCGCCTTCAGAGTGCTCATTTTGGCGGCGGCGATTTCCATATCCGTGACAAACAGGCTTTCGGTCAGTTCCAGCTTCAGCCGCAGCGGGTTGGCGCCGGTCTGCTGCAATACGCTCAGCAGGATGGAAACGAAGTGCGCATGCTGGAATTGCCGCGCGCTCACGTTGACCGACATCGTCAGGCAGTTGCTGAGCGGATCGGACGCCCACGCCGCCAACTGCGCGCAGGCGGTTTCCAGCACCCATAGGCCGAGCGGAAAGATCAGTCCGGAATCCTCCGCCAGCGGAATGAATTCCGCCGGCGCAATCAGGCCGTGCCGCGGATGCCGCCAGCGCACCAGCGCTTCGGCGCCCGTGATGCGGCCGTGGCAGTCGACCTGCGGCTGATAGTGCATCGTGAATTCGTCGCGTTTTAGAGCATCGCGCAAATCCGCTTCCAGCGCGGCGCGGCGCGCCACCGAGGATTGCATCGACGGGTTGAAAAAGCGCATGGCGTTGCGCCCGGCGGCCTTGGCCTGGTACATCGCCATGTCGGCGCGCTTGAGTAAATCGCTGACTTGATCCTCTTTGTTGTAGAACAGCGTAATGCCGATGCTGGCGCTGGTATGGTGCAGCAAACCGGCCAGCTCATACGGTTGGCTCAAGGCATTCAGGATTTTTTCGCCTACCGTGTTGACCTGGCTGCCGGCGGTCTGTTCCTGCTCCGACAAATCTTCCAGCATCAGCACGAACTCGTCGCCGCCCAGACGGGCCACGGTGTCGATCCGGCGCGCATTGGCTTGCAGGCGCGCGGCGACTTCCTGCAACAGCAGGTCGCCCTGCTCATGGCCCAGCGTGTCGTTGAGCGTTTTGAAATTATCCAGATCGATCAGCAGCAAGGCGCCGGGATGGCCGGTGCGCGCGCTGCGTTCGAGCGCGTTGCTGAGCCGGTCCTGCAAATAGGTGCGGTTTGGCAGGCCGGTAACGCTATCGTAATAGGCCAGATGCTGGATTTTCCGTTCGGCGATCTTGCGGTGCGAAATATTCGTATTGATCTCGAAAATCGATTCCGGCTCGTCGGCTTCGCCCGACACCAGGGTCCAATGGCCTTCGACGGTAAACAAGCTGCCGTTTTTATGACGCTGGACGATTTCGCCGCGCCATTCGCCGTTCCCAGCGGCAGCATTGGTGGCGCTCTCGCTGGCGCCGTGATCGCCGGTCAGCAAATAGGTAATTTCCTGGCCGAGGGCTTCTTCGGCCGACCAGCCGTACAGGCGTTCCGCGCCCTTGTTCCAGTACACGATTTTATGGTCTTTCAGCGTGCGCACGATGATCGCGTCCTGCGCCTTATCGAGTAGGGACGCCTGATTGCGGATGCGCATTTCCGAGCGGCGCTGTCGCATAACGATAACCATCAGCATGCCGCAGAACAGCCAAAGCAGGACGGTTTCCAGGCCGGCCACGCCATAATATTTGAGCGATGTGCGCCAGGCCTTGGCCTCTATGTCGTCTTCCGAGGAGCCGACGGCGACGATCAGATCGTAATCGGCGAGTTTGCGGCTGCTGATGAATCTGGCGATGCCGTCGATCGTGGCCATGGTATGCAAGCCTATGCCGGGCGCGGCGTTGAATTGCCGAAACAGCGCCGGATTGCCGACCTCCTGGCCGAAGCTGGCGCGCTCCGGCGTGCTGCGCGCCAACGCGATGCCGTCCTGCGCGACCAGCGCGACGATATCGCCCCGATTCAAGCGCGGTTTGTCGTACAGCTGCAGAAAGAAGCGCGGATCGATGCCGATCGCGACCATGCCGCCGAAATCCCCGTTGGGCCGATTGATCCGGCGCGAGAATTGAATCGTCGGCCGGCCGGTAATGCGGCCGATATGCGGTTTGCCGATCAGCAGACGATTGTTTGCGTTGCGCAGATGCTGCTTGAAATCGTCGCGTTCTTTCAGATTGATTAATGTGTTTCGTTGAGTTGAAGCGAACATGTCGCCGTCGGCATTGACCACGGCGATGAATGCATGCAGTTGCACATCGATGATGCCGGCGGCAACCAGTCGTTGCAGGTCGATCGGCGTGCCGGGCCGTTCGGCCTGATCCTTGACGATCAGCAATAACTGATCGATGTTGTTGACGATGCGGGCGGTTTGTTCTTCCAGGGCGAACGTCAGGATGTCGTTTCTCTCGATTTCGCTGTTGACGGCGTTCGCTGCCTCGTCGCGTACGCGTACGATCGTGTAGCCCCAGATCCCGGCGCTTAAAAGAAGTCCGGCCAGCGCGATGACCGCGCATCCCGAAGGTATGTTCGCTTTGATCTTTCTGAGCATGTGTAATCGGCGCGATGCGCCATGATGGACGATTTCAGCAGTCGGAACCGTGCGCAAGCTTTACCGCAAAGAGCATGTCGATTTCCGTCATGGATTTTCCCGGTCTTTTTCGCCGCATTTCCACCCCATTTCCCCCATGATTTGTTATTTCGTTTTATGTTGTGTTTTTTTATATCAAAGCCATCCGGGGGGCCGGCAAGCGGCCGATCGGACGACTCGGTGAGAATACATTATTTTTTAACGTTGCGTATGAGAAACATTCGGACGGCGCCCCGATGGATCGCCTTAATGGGTAAATAAGCTTTCCGGCCAAACGGGCAAGGCATTGGCGTTGATGTCGATTTCATGAGCGGCGGCGCCACCGATGCCGCGTTCGGCGTTTTCGATGGCGGCGATCCGTGTGGCGTCGCGCACGGCGTGGGACACCGCTTTGTCGGCCAATTGTTTCAGATCGCCGGAGCGCCAGCAGCCGTCGTAGACATGCCCCCACAAGCGTGGATAGACCGTGATGCGTCCGTCGGCGCCGGGCGGCAGGGCCTGATTGACGTCCGCCGGGCCCAGCGTGGCGCCGGCCCACGTCAATACCTGGTCCGGGGCCAGGGCGTTGCTCCAGTATTGCAGGCCGTGCGCCACGAGTTGCGCCGCCATCGCACCGCCCTGAATCGACAGCGAAGGGAAAGCGCCGGACGTCAGCGCCGCGCCGGCGCCGATCGCGCCGCCCAGCGCATTGGCCGTCGCGTTCGTCAAAAACGCCCATTTGCAGGCGGGATTGCTCAGCGCCCATTTGAAATGCATGCCCAGTTCCAGGCCGATGGTGCCCTGCATTGGCGTGCCGGGATATTTCAGATCCAGTTCGGTGGGGCGGATGACCCACTCTTCCAGATATTCGGCGCCGCTGTCCGCGCCGCCCACTGCCCAGCCGGCGCCGCCTTCTCCGCGGCGGATCGGAATATTGAAACCGTGGTTGCGGACGATTTGCGCGCTGAGGCCGCACCAATCGGGCAGGCAATTCCTGGGAATGACCGATCCCAGCGCCTTGGGCAGATCGAAGCCGAGTTCATCGTGGACGGGGAACAATTGCAGACAGAAGTCGGAATTGCCGGGACGAAGCTCCGGTTTGACGATATTGACCTGCACGCCGTATTTCCCGGAAACGCCGCGCGGCCCCAGCGGGATTTCCAGCGCAAACTGAAACACCGTGAAATGACCGAATCGATCGAGCAGGCGCCGGCTGCGCGATCCCTGTTCCAGAACGGGGGAGATCCGGGCCGCCATGGTTTCCCGGAAACCCGGCATTCTCAGCGCCGCCATCAGGCCTTGTATCGGCAGCGTGGTGTCGATGTCGGCTATGTCTTTCGGAATGTCGACGACGCATCGGTCGGGACCGTCATCGCCGGGCATGTCGATGACGGTGTGGGCGGGAGCCGGGCGGCCGTTGGCGGATGCCGCGGTCAGGAAGGGAGATGCCGATGCATGAGCAATAAAAGAAATGGTCGGTTGCTGGACGGGCACGTATGTCCTTTCGGTTCGTTTTAGAGGATGCGTCGGTCCGGCCCGTCCTATTTGGCTGTCGGCATCGCGAATTCGGCGCCTTTATCGATGCTTTCGGGCCAGCGCTGCATGATGGATTTCTGTTTGGTGTAAAACCGCACGCCTTCTTCGCCGTAAGCATGGGTATCGCCGAACAGGCTGCTTTTCCAGCCGCCGAAACCCTGCCACGCCATCGGCACCGGAATCGGCACGTTGATGCCGACCATGCCGATCTGGATGCGGCGGCCGAATTCGCGTGCGACGTGGCCGTCGCGGGTGAAGCAGCTGACGCCGTTGCCGAATTCATGCGCATTGATCAAATCGATCGCATGGCCTAGATCGGCTACCCGCACGCAGCCCAGCACCGGCCCGAAAATCTCTTCCTTGTAGATCCGCATGTCCGGCGTGACATGGTCGAACAGCGTGCCGCCGGTCCAGAAGCCCTGGTCGCAGCCGGGGCCTGCGTCGGCGCCCTTGAAGCTGCGGCCGTCGACCAGCAGGCTGGCCCCTTCGTCGACGCCGGCGCCGATATAACCGTGAATGCGCGCCAATGCGGCGGCGCTGACGATGGGCCCCATTTCAGCGTCGGCGGCAGTGCCGTTTTTGATTTTCAGCGCCTTGGTGCGCTCGATGAGCATCGGCAGCAGGCGTTCGGCGACGTCGCCCACCAGCCCCGCCACCGAGATCGCCATGCAGCGCTCGCCGGCGGAGCCGAAGCCGGCGCCGATCAGCGCATCGACCGCCTGCTCCAGATCGGCGTCGGGCATCACCACCATGTGATTCTTGGCGCCGCCCAGCGCCTGGATGCGCTTGCCGTGGCGCGCGCCGGTTTCGTAAATGTAATTGGCGATCGGGGTGGAGCCGACGAACGACAGCGCGCGCACGTCCGGATGCTCCAGCAGCGCGTCGACCGCTTCCTTGTCGCCCTGCACCACGTTGAATACGCCATCCGGCAGGCCCGCCCGCTTCAACAGATCGGCCATCATCAGCGATGCGCTCGGATCGGTAGGGCTGGGCTTGAGCACAAAGGTATTGCCGGTCGCCAGCGCCAGCGGAAACATCCACATCGGCACCATCACCGGAAAATTGAACGGCGTGATGCCGGCCACCACGCCCAGCGGCTGACGCAATGTCCAGTTGTCCATGCCGGTGGAAACCTGGTCGCTGAAATCGCCCTTCAGCAACTGCGGCGCGCCGCACGCGAATTCGACGATGTCGATGCCGCGCGCGACCTCGCCCTGCGCATCGGAAAACACCTTGCCGTGTTCGGCGGTAATGAGATGCGCCAGCTCATCCTTATGCTGATTCAACAATTCCAGAAAACGGAACAGGATGCGCGCGCGCCGTATCGGCGGCGTATCGGCCCATCGCGGAAATGCCGCCCGGGCGGCGGCCACCGCCTGATCGACGTCGCCGCGGCCGGCCAGCAGCACCTCGCCGCTGACCGCGCCGGTAGCGGGATTGAATACGCTCTGCTTGCGATCGCTCAGCGGCGCGCTGAGGCCGCCGTTGATCCAGTGGCCAATGGTGATGGGATGGGATGCGGTCATGATGAGATCTCCGTGAGAGTGTTTGGTCAGATCAGTATAAAGAGCGCGCGGCGAAGACGGAATCCCGATAAACTGATCAGATTGTTCGGAAATGTAAACAATGACCCGTCTAAGCGTCCATTAAAATGAAGCAGGAAATTACAGCTGTGTTGGCCGATCTGCAACTGTTAACAGTGCTGGCCCAAACCCGCAATTTTACGCGCGCGGCTTTGCAACTGGGCATTTCCAAGGCCTCGGTCAGCGCCCGGATCAAGGAGCTGGAGCGTGCCGCCGGCCTGCCGCTGGTGCGGCGCACCACGCGTTCGGTGACGCTGACCGAAGCCGGGCTGCGTCTGGTCGACGATACGCGCGCGTCGTTCGCGCATATCGAGCAAAGTTTTTTGCGCGCCAGGGATTCGGCCGGCGCGCCGGGCGGTTTGTTGCGGCTGACCGCGCCGGTGGCGCTGGGGCGGCAGCGGATAGCGCCGCTGTTGCCGGATTTCCTGCGCCAGTATCCGGATATCCGCATCGAGATCGAACTGACGGACCGTTTGATCAATCTGACGCAGGACGGTTTCGATCTGGCGATCCGGCACACGCAGGCGGCGCCGGAGACGCATGTGGCCACGGAGCTGTGCGAGTCGCGCTCCCTGCTGACGGCGGCGCCCGGCTATCTGCAACGGCGCGGCATTCCGGCGCAACCGGCCGATCTGGCCGCGCATGATTGCCTGCTGTATCTGCGCGACAGCAACGTGCATGCATGGTCGTTCGAATCCATCGCCGGGCGCACACGCGGGCGGCGTATCGGCGTACCGGTGAGCGGGCCGCTGAAAGCGAACAACAGCGAAGTGCTGCGCGAAGCGGTATTGGGCGAAATGGGCATCGGCCTGCTGCCGGATTTCTCGGCGCTGGAGGACGTGCGGGCGGGGCGGCTGGCGCTGCTGCTGCCGGACTGGCGGCCGGTCGGTTTTTTCGGCGAAAAGCTGTATGCGATCCGGCCGTGGACGCCGGTGGTGCCGCGCGCGGTGCGTTGTCTGGTGGATTATCTGCGGCAGCGCTTCAACGGCGGCTTCGAAATATGAACGAGTGAGATGGCGGTCGTTTTTAAAGCGAGGTGCATCATGCAAGGCAATACATCGACACCGGCTTCCCTGGGAAGCCTTTATCCTATCGTACAGGCGCCGATGGCCGGCGTATCCACGCCGCAACTGGCGGCGGCGATATCGAATGCCGGCGGCCTGGGGTCGATCGCCATCGGCGCCGTCGACGTCGCTCAGGCGCGGGCGATGATCGCGGCCACCAAGGCGCTGACCGGCAAGCCTTTCAACGTCAATGTATTTTGCCATGCGTCGGCACGGGCCGATCCGCGGCGCGAAGCGCAGTGGCTGCAGTACTTGCAGCCGTATTTTGCGGAATTCGGCGCGCAGCCGCCGGTCGCATTGAATGAAATCTACAAGAGTTTCGTCGACGATGCCGCGATGCTGGCCTTGCTGGTGGAGCAGGCGCCGGCAGTGGTCAGCTTTCATTTCGGCCTGCCTCCGGCGACGGCGATTGCCGCGCTGAAACAGGCCGGCATCACGTTGCTGGCGACCGCCACCAATCTGGAAGAAGCCGCGGCGATCGAACGGGCCGGCGTGGACTGGATCGTGGCGCAAGGCATGGAAGCGGGCGGCCATCACGGCGCATTCGATCCGTCCAGGCGGGATGGCGACGGCATCGGCACATTGGCGCTGGTGCGCACGCTGGCGCAGCACAGCGCTTTGCCGGTGATCGCCGCCGGCGGCATCATGGACGGCCGCGGAATCGCCGCCGCGATGATGCTGGGCGCGCAGGCCGTGCAGCTGGGCACGGCGTTTATCCTGACGCCGGAATCGTCGGCCGACGCGGCCTATCGCGCTGCCATGCAAAGCGACGCGGCGCGCCATACGCGGCAGGTGACCGCCATCTCCGGACGCGCCGCGCGCGGCATCGTCGGGCGCTGGATGACGGAAGTGGAAAGCGCGGCAGCGCCCGCGCCGCCGGATTATCCGATCGCCTACGACGCGGCCAAGACGCTGCATGCCGCGGCGGCCGCTCAAGGCAATCACGATTTCGCGGTCAATTGGGCCGGCCAGGGCGCGCCGCTGGCCCGCGCGATGCCGGCGGCGGATTTGCTCGAAACGCTGGTGAACGAATGGCGTCAGGCGGGCGCGGCGGCGCAACGATAAACCCCGATTTCGGGACGCAGAGACGCGGTGGAGCGGCCGCCGGACCAAAAACCGGCGCTGCCTGTTCCAATTCCGCGCAGTGACGTTCGAGTTGCCTTGCATGTACCGCTTCCGGCGCACGATATTGCGGTAAAGTTACCGGAGTACTATTCGAAGAGACTTTCAACCGCAACTGTATTTTCCTACAGATTGGCGCTATCCTTGGCGCTCTTCGGCCTAGCGATATCCGTCCGGTTCGTCCGTCAATCGGCAGGCCCCGTCAACACCCGGATCACCGCAAATGAATGCAACATCTACCCCACCCGGCAAGCCGGCCGGCCCCGCCGTGCCGCGGCATGCCGATCGCATCGACATGCAGGCCATGCCGCAGGTGCTCGGCCGCCTGATGCGGCTGGCCGGCCGCCATCCGTGGCATTGCGCGCTGGCGATCCTGTGCGCGCTGGGGGCGGCGATTTTCAATCTGATCATGCCGCGGCTGCTGGGGCAGGCGATCGACCAGACCACGCATCTGCTGGCCGCCGCGCAAAGCAATTTGCCGTTGGCGCGGAACGCCTTGTCGCTCACCGCCGGCCTGATCGTCGGCGCCTGCGCGGTGCGCGGCGTGCTGACCGGCTTGCAGGGCTATTGCGGCGAGGCGCTGGCGCAGCACGTCGGCTTCGATTTGCGGCTGGCTTTTTACGACAAATTGCAACGCCTGAGCTACGCGTATCACGACCGCATCCATACCGGCGAATTGATCGCGCGCGGCATGCTGGATCTGGAAGGCGTGCGCGCTTTCCTGGAATCCGGCGTGTTGCGCATGGTGACGCTGGTGCTGCTGCTGAGCGTGGGCGCATGGCGGCTGCTCAGCCTCGACCTGACGCTGGGGCTGCTGGCCCTGAGCTTCGTGCCGTTCGTATTCTGGAATGCGATGCGCACCGGCCTGGGTTTGCGCATCAGCTGGCAGCGGTTGCAAAAAATGATGGCCGAACTGACCCTGCGCATGGAAGAAAACCTGCAGGGCGTGCGCGTGGTGCGCGCGTTCAATGCGCGTCTGTTCGAGATGGCGCGTTTCGATGAAGTGTCGCGACGCGCGCTGCGCCTGTCGAACGACCGCATCACGCTGCGCATGCGCGGCATCAGCCTGACCGCACTGGCGTATTACACGTCGATGGGGCTGGTGCTGTGGATAGGCGGCGGGCGCGTCGCGGCCGGCGGGCTGAGCGTGGGAACGCTGACCGAATTCCTGACCTTCATCACGATTCTGCAGCAGCCGCTGCGGCAGATCAGCGTCATCGTCAACGCCAGCGCCCGCGCCAGCAGCGCCGGCGCGCGCCTGTTCGAGGTGCTAGACACCGATGCCGGCATCGCCGATGCGCCGAATGCGCGCGCGCTGGAAACGGCCGCCGGGGAGCTGCGTTTCGAAGGCGTCGCTTTTTCGTATGGACAGGGGCCGCATGCCAAGCGGGTGCTGGAAGGGATCGATTTCGCGGTCGGCCCCGGCCGCACGCTGGGCATCGTCGGGCCGCCGGGCAGCGGCAAATCGACCATCGCGCATCTGATCCCGCGCTTCTACGATGTGTCCGCCGGCCGCATCACGCTCGACGGCCACGATATCCGCACGCTGAAGCTGGCGTCCCTGCGCAACGCGGTCGGCCTGGTGCAGCAGGAGAATTTTCTGTTCGACACGTCGGTGCACAACAATGTGGCCTATGCCGAGCCGGCCGCCGACGCCGCGCGCGTGGTGAGCGCGGCGTCCGTGGCGCAGATTCACGAGCACGTCGCGCAATTGCCGCAAGCCTATGGCACCCGGGTCGGCGAACGCGGCGTCGCGCTGTCCGGCGGCCAGCGGCAACGCATGACGATTGCGCGCAGCCTGCTGGATCGGCCGGCGGTCATCGTGCTGGACGACTCGACGGCCGCCATCGATCCCGCCACCGAACTGCGGGTGCGCGCTGCGCTGCAAGGCGTGATGCAACAGGCCGCGACCATCATCATCGCGCACAGGCTGAGTTCCTTGAAGCATGCCGACGAAATCATCGTGCTGGAGCATGGACGCATCGCGGAACGCGGTACGCACGCCGCGCTGCTGGCCGCCGAGGGCCGCTATGCCGCGCTATGGCGGTTGCAGAATCGCGGCGCGCAGGCGCAGCGCGATGCGGTCGCCGCGACCGGCCCATCCGGCCGCGCCGATTTCCCGCTGCGGCAGGACGCCGGCGGCGCGGAGCTGCAAACGTGAATGCCTCCGTGAAATCGGCCGGCAAGCCGGCCGCATTGGGCGACGATGCGGCGCAGGAACGCGGCGAGGAAATCTTCGCGCGTTTCGACAGCAATGTGATGGCGCGCTTATGGGACTATGTGCGGCCGCATCGGCCGGCGCTGATCGGGGCCTTGTCCACCGTGGCGCTGTTTACGCTGGTGCAGGTCGCGATTCCGGTGGCGGTGCGCTATGCGGTCGACAGCGCGCTCGGCAAATCGGGCTTCGGCTTCGATACCGTGATGGCCACGTTTGCGCTGCTGGTGGTGTGCAACGCGGGTTTGAATTTTCTGCAGGAGTGGGCGGCGACGCGCCTGGCGCAAACGGTGATTTTCGACCTGCGGCGCGCCATGTTCGCGCATCTGCAGCGGGTTTCGCTGAGCATCCTGGATCAGACCCAGGTCGGACGGCTGATGGCGCGGCTGCAGGGCGACGTCGGTTCGCTGCAGGAATTCATGGAAACCTCGATTTCGGCGATCGGCGATTTTTTTCTGCTGCTCGGCATTATCGCGGTATTGCTGGCGATGGACGTCAAACTCGGCTTGCTCACTTTATGCGTGCTGCCATTGCTGGTGCTGCTGCGCCTGTTCTGGCTGCCATGGGCGCGCAAGGCCTTCACCCGGGCGCGCGCGGCTTCCTCCAGCGTCAACGCCGCGCTGGCGGAGAACATCAACGGCATTCGCACGGTGCAGGAGAACCGCCGCGAACAAATCAACTTCGAACGTTACAAGCGGCGCGCGCGGGAAAATCTGGATGCGCAGATCGGTTCGTCGCGCGCGTCACAGCTGATGGCGCCGACGGTCGATATCCTGACCGGCTGCGCGATGGCGATCGTGGTGGTGGCCGGCGGCCGCGAAGTGATTTCCGGCGCACTGAATGTCGGCGTGATCGTGGCCTTCATTTTTTGTGTGCAGCGTTTCTTCGATCCCATTCGCACGCTGACCATGCAGTACACGGTGATGCAGCGTGCGATGGCGTCCGGCTACCGCATCTTCGAAGTGCTCGACATACCGGTCACGCTGGACGACCGCGAACACGCGCGCCCGTTGCCGGACGGGCCGCCGCGCATCGATTTCGATCGCGTCACCTTCGGCTACCGCGAGGGACAGCCGGTGCTGCACGATATCGATCTGCACATCGCGCCGTACCAGACGGTGGCGCTGGTCGGGCCGACCGGTTCCGGCAAGACCAGCATCGCCGCGCTGATCCATCGCTTTTACGACGTCTGGGACGGCGCGGTCCGGGTCGGCGGCGAAGACGTGCGCGACGTGACGCTCGATTCGCTCGGCCAGTGCATTGGCATGGTGTTGCAGGAACCGTTCCTGTTCAGCGGCACCATCGCCGAGAACATGCGCTACGGTTTGCAATGGGCCACGCACGCGCAGGTAGTCGAAGCCGCCAAGGCCGTGAGCGCCCACGATTTCATCATGCGCCTGCCGGACGGCTACGACACCATGCTGGGGCAGCGCGGACGCAATCTGTCGATCGGGCAGCGGCAGTTGCTGAGTTTCGCGCGCGCGCTGCTGGCGCAGCCGAAAATCCTGATTCTGGACGAAGCCACCGCCAATATCGACAGTTTCACCGAACTGGAAATCCAGCGCGCGCTGAACGTGTTGCGCAAGGGACGCACCACCATCATCATTGCGCACCGGCTGGCGACGATCCGCGATGCCGACATGATCGTGGTGCTGCAGAAAGGACATATCGTCGAGCAAGGCACGCATGAGGAACTGTTGGCCGGCGGCGGTCTGTATGCGCAATTGCATGCGAGCAGCAATGAATCGTTCGACGACGCGGCAGGCAATTTTTACAATTGAATTTTCAGGAAAGCCGATGACCGTCATTTTAAATAACCGGGAGATCGAATCGCTGCTCACCATGCGCGAGTATGTCGATGCGATGGAAGCCGCCTTCACCGATCTGGCCCACGGCAACGCAGTCAATCGGCCGCGCTCCCATACCTATTCGCCGCTGAGCGACGAGCGCTACTACATGTTCAAATCGATGGACGGTGCGCTGCCGCGTGTCGGCATTCATGCCTTGCGCCTGAGTTCCGACATCATCGAAGAGCGGGTGGTCGACGGCAAGCGGCGGCGCGACAAGATTCCGGCCGCGCCGGGCAAGAAATGGCTGGGCCTGGTGCAGCTGTTCAGCATCCATACCGGCGAATTGCTGGCGATCATGCAGGACGGCTATTTGCAGAAAATGCGGGTGGGCGCCACCAGCGGCGTGGCGGCGAAATGCCTGTCGCGTCCGGACAGCAAACGGGTCGGCATGTATGGAACCGGCTGGCAGGCGGATGCGCAGCTGATGGCGCTGTGCCAGGTGCGCGATATTCAGGAGGTGAAAATTTTCAGCCCGAACCGGCAGAACCGGGAATCCTTCGCCGCGAAGATGGCGCAGCAATTAGGCATTCCCGTGATCGCGATGGACGATCCGCAGGCCGTGATCGATGGCGTCGATATCGTGATCGCGTCCACCAACTCCTTGCAACCGGTATTTGAAGGTAAATGGCTCAAGCCCGGCATGCATGTCAACTCGCTGCAGAACGGCGAACTGGATGCGCTGACGCTGGCGCGCAGCGACGTGATCGCGGTGCGCGCCAGGGAACAATCGACGCACTGGACCGTGCCCGGGCATCAACCGGCCGAAACCAGGAAGGTTGCCGAGCCCAGTCCGGAAATGGACGCGAAGATGCAGGAGCTGGGCGCGATCCTGACCGGCCAGTCCGCGGGGCGCACGTCGCCTGAGCAAATCACGATGTTCGGCGGCAGCGGCAGCGGCGGCAGTTCGGGGTTGGGGATCCAGTTCGCGGCGGTCGGTTCGCTGATTCTGGACAAGGCCAGGGAACTCGGCATCGGACGCGAGGTTCCGACCGACTGGTTTTTGGAGGATGTGCATCCTTAAAAAAATCAGTTGAAAAAAGAACGCGCCCCGGCCGCGGCGATGCGGTTGACGCTGGCCCCAGAAACGCATATATTTCTATAAGCGGATCATCGTTTCATATATCGGAACATGAATCCGAGGCATGAATCCGCCACGAAAAAATAAATACTGAAGCTCGGCATAGCAATTTCCGAAGCTGATGAGGAGACAATCCAATGCTTATCGCTCCACGTCCGTCCGCGGTGTTGGCTGACCGAATCCGTAACTTCGTCACCGGTAGCGCCGGCGCGCCGTCGTCTTTGACGGCTGCGCTCGCCGGCCGCTATCCGGCCTCAGCAGAGAGCAGGCATGAACCGGTCAAACATGATGGCGCGCAGGGGTCTTGCGCTGGCAAGGTTGGTAATGATGGCGGCGGCAGTGGCGGCAGTGGCGGCAGGCGCTGCGGCGTTGGGACGGCCCGCTATGGCGCAAGAAAAGAATGCATCCCTGATGCAATACGACGGACCGGACCGCGCCCAGAAAATTCTGGCGGCGGCCAAGGAGGAAGGCGCGGTCACGCTGTACACCAGCCTGGCGGCCGGCAATTTGCGCGCGCTGATCGATCCGTTCGAAAAGAAATACGGCATTAAGGTCACCGTCTGGCGCGCATCCACTGAAAAGGTATTGCAGCGCACGCTGAGCGAAGCCGCGGCGGGACGTTACGAAGTCGATCTGATCCATTTCGGCGCGCCGCAGCTCGAAGCCCTGCATAGAGAAAAAATACTGCAGCCGGTCAAATCGCCGATATTCGGCGAACTGATGCCGGAAGCGTTGCCGGCGCATCGCGAATGGGCCGCCACCATCCTGCAGGTGTACGTTCAGGCCTATAACACCAAGCTGATCAAGAAAGAAGACCTGCCCAAGTCCTATCGGGATCTGCTGGATCCGAAATGGAAGGGCAAGCTCGGCATGAATACCGACGCGTGGTCCTGGTATGCGACTCTGCTGCAGAGCCTGGGCGAAGAAAAGGGCGGCAAACTGTTTCGCGATATCGTCGCCACCAACGGCATCTCGATGCGGCAGGGCGACTCGCTGCTGACCAATCTGGTCACCGCCGGCGACGTCCCGCTGGTGCTGACGGTCTATCAGCACATGCCGCAGAAGGCCAAGAATGGCGGTGCGCCGATAGACTGGTTTGCGCTGACGCCGTCCATCGCCCGCGCCAACGGCATCGGCATTGCGCGCCACGCGCCGCATCCGAACGCGGCGCTGCTGTTTTACGACTACATGTTGTCGGCGACCGGCGCGCAGCAGGTCTTTTCATCCATCGGCTATGTGCCGACCAATACCAAACTGCCGCCGGCGCTGCCCAATCTGCAGATCAAACTGGTGGATCCCGTCACCGTTCTGGACCAGGTCGACAGGTGGAATAAATCCTTCGACGACACATTTATCAAGCACAGCAATAATTCGGCAATGAAATAAGGACAGGCATGACAAACAAAGCAAACAGACGATTGACTCCCCGCCGTTACGGTTCCGATTTCATCGTCGACCTGTTGCAGCGATACGATATCCCGTATGCCGCATTCAATCCGGGCGCGTCGTTCCGCGGCATCCACGATTCGCTGATCAATTATCTGGGCAACAAGTCGCCTGAATTTCTGGAGTGCATGCACGAGGAAATTTCGGTGGCGATCGCGCACGGCTATGCGCGCGCGACCGGCAAGCCGATGGCGGCGATCCTGCACAACGTGGTGGGTCTGCAGCATGCGACGATGGCGATCTACAACGCATGGTGCGACCGCATTCCGGTCGTTCTGCTGGGGGGCACCGGCCCGATGTCGTATACCAAGCGCCGTCCCGGCAGCGACTGGGTGCATACCGCGCTGGTGCAGGGCAATCTGGTGCGCGACTTTGTCAAATGGGACGACCAGCCGGCCGATCTCGACAGCACGCCGGAATCGTTTGCGCGCGCCTACCAGACCGCGATGACCCATCCGCAGGGACCGGTCTACATCTGCTACGACGCCGAAATCCAGGAAAAGGAATTCGACACATTCCCGGCGCTGCCCGATCCGGCCAAATTCCTGCCGCCCGCACCGCCGGCCGCATCGCCGGAAACCCTGCAGCGCATTGCCGAAAGCCTGCTCGACGCCGACAACCCGGTCATCGTCGCCGATCGGCTCGGCCGCTCTCCGATTGCGTACGACGCCCTGGTCAAGCTGGCGGACCTGCTGAACGTTCCGGTGCTGGACCAGGGCAATCGTCACAATTTCCCGACGCGGCATCCGATGGCGCTGGGCGAGATCGAGGAGGAAGTGCTGAGCGACGCCGATTTCGTGCTTGCGCTGGATACCATGGATCTGTACGCCGCGCTGCATACCGTGGATAGGCTGACGCGCGAGACGCAGCCCATGTATCGGCCCGGCACGCGCATTGCGCACGTCACGCTGGACGGCTACATGGTGCGCAGCTGGAGTCACGATTTCCGCCGATTGCAGGAGACCGACGATGCGGTCGCCGCGGACACCGCCGGCTTTGTGCCGGCGCTGCTGCAATATTGCACCGAGCATGGCGAAAAACGTCCCGGCGCCGCGCAAAGAATCCGGCAGCGCGGGCAGAAATGGGAAGGGCGCTGGGATCGCCTGTACGCCGGCTGGCAGGCCAAGGCCGAAGCCGAACGCGAAAAATCGCCGATGGCGCTGTCCACGCTGGCCGCCATTGTCTGGGACGTGATCAAGGACGAACCGTGGCTGCTGGCGAACGGCACAGCGAACGGCTGGGTCAAGCGTTTGTGGGACATCCGCGGTCATGATCAATACATGGGCAAATACAGCGGCGGCGGACTCGGCTACGGCATCGGCGCGTCGCTCGGCGTCGCGCTGGCCTATCCGGACCGGCTGTGCATCGATCTGCAGGGCGACGGCGATTTCCTGTTTACGCCGACCGGCTTGTGGACCGCCGCGCATCACGACATTCCGTTGCTGACGATCCTGGTGAACAACCGCAGTTATTACAACTCGGAAGAACACAATGCAAAGATCGCCGCGCATCGCGGACGTCCGGTCGAAAACGCGCCGCAGGGCACGCGCATTGAAAATCCGGCGGTCGATTTCGCCACCATGGCGCGCTCGATGGGCGTGCACGGCGAAGGACCGATCATGCGCAGCGAAGATCTGGCGGCGGCGCTGCGCCGCGCGGTGGCCGTGGTGAAAAGCGGCAAGCCGGCATTCGTCGATGTGATTACGCAGAACCGGTAGTGCGGCGCCCGGAAGCGCGCCGTTATTTTCAGGCGACGCGCTCCAGCGGAGTGGTCTGCCGGTATATCCGATGCGCCGGCCGCGCCAGCCCCAGGTTTTCGCGCAAGGTCAGGCCTTCGTATTCGGTGCGGAACAAGCCGCGCCGGCGCAATTCCGGCAATACCAGCGCCACGAAATCGTCGAGTCCGCCCGGCAGCGTCGGCGGCATGATGTTGAAGCCGTCCGCGGCATCGTTCCTGAACCATTCTTCCAGGCGATCGACGATGCTTGCCGGCGTGCCGTGGATCGACCAGTGGCCGCGCGCCGTCGCCAGCCGCAGATACAGCTGTCGTATCGTCAGCTTTTCCTTGCGCGCCAGCGCCGTCACTAGTTGAAAGCGGCTTTTGGCGCCGTTCGGCTCTTGCAGATTGTCCGGTAACGGGCCGTCCAGCGGGTACTGCGACAGATCGATGCCGCCCAGATGCTGCGACAGCAACGACAATCCGACGCTGGGGTGGATCAGGGATTGCAGCTCTTCGAATTTTTCCAGCGCCTCCGCTTCGCTGCGGCCGACCACTGGGGAAACGCCGGGCATGACCTTCAACTGATCGGGATCGCGTCCGTACTTCGCCAGCCGCGATTTCAGGTTTTTATAGAAATGCTGCGCATCGGCCAGCGATTGCTGCGCGGTAAAAATCACTTCGGCCGTGCGCGCCGCCAGCTCCTGTCCGGTTTCGGATGAACCGGCTTGCACGATCACCGGATGGCCCTGCACCGGCCGCGCCACGTTGAGCGGGCCGCTGACCGAAAAATGCTTGCCGCGATGATTCAGCGCATGCAGCTTGGCCGGGTCGAAATGCGAGCCTTCGTTTTTATCGAACAGGAAGGCGTCGTCTTCCCAGCTGTCCCACAGGCCCCTGACCACATCGACGAACTCCTCGGCGCGATCGTAGCGGGCGGCGTGTTCCGGATGCCGCTCCAGATTGAAATTGTGCGCCTCCGATTCCGACCATGAAGTCACCACGTTCCACCCGGCCCGGCCGGCGCTCAGATGATCCAGCGAAGCGAACTTGCGGGCCACATGATAAGGCTCGTTATAGGTGGTCGACACCGTCGCCACCAGACCGATGCGCTCGGTGACCGCCGACAGGGACGACAGCAGGGTAAGCGGTTCGAACGAGGCCCCGCGCGCGGTGCGATGCAGCGTATCGGCATCGTGCGAACGGATCGCCACGCCGTCGGCCAGGAACAGCATATCGAATTTCGCCTGTTCCGCGGTCTGCGCGATGCGCCGGTAGTGCGCGATGTTGGCGCCGGCATCGGGCTGCGCCTGCGGATGCCGCCAGCCGGCGATATGGTGGCCGGTGGCCTGCAGGAACGCCCCCAGCTTCAACTGCCTTTTATCGCCGCCGCTCATGATGCCTCCGCGATAGCCGGCGCCGAGGCGACCGCGGTGGCGGTTTCATGTTCGCGGCTGCGCTTGTCGCGCGATAGGCTGCGGCGACCGTCCACCCCGACCGGCACATCGCCCGCGATCGTGACCCTCCGCACTACGCGATGCTGGTCGCCATAATCGTTGATGGCGTAGTGCTGGGTGGCCCGGTTGTCCCAGATCGCGACATCGCCTGCGCTCCAGCGCCAGCGCACGGTGTTTTCCAGACGGGTGACGTAGTTGCTCAGCAAGGCCAGCAAATGCTCTGAGTCCGCTGCGCCGCAGCCGAGTAGCTTCTTGACGAAATGACCCAGCACCAGAGTGCGTTCGCCGGTTTCGGGATGCACGCGCACCACCGGATGTTCGGTTTCGTACACGGTAGAGGTGAAGACTTCGCGATAACGCTTCAGACCGGCATCGGTGGCGTTGAAACGAGCCGCATAGTCGTAGTCGTTGGTGTGCAGCGCCCACAGCCCGTCCGCCAGTTGCTGCAAGGCCGGCGGCAAATCCAGATAGGCATGCGCGGTATTGCCCCAGACCGTGTCGCCGCCGGCTTGCGGCAGCGTGACCGCGCGCAGGATGGAGACTTGCGGATAGGCCAGTTCGAAGGTGACGTCGGTATGCCAGGAGTTGGCGCGGCCGCCCCTGGTCGAATCGAGTTCCAGCATATAGCCGGTGCCGTCATGCGCCGGCACCGTGGGATGCGCGATCGGCCGTCCCCACAGATGCGCAAAGGCCTCCTGTCCGGCATCGTCCAGATGATGCTGGCCCCGGAAGAACAGCACCTTGTGTTTCAGCAGACTTTTTTTGATGGCGCCGAAGGTGGCCGGATCCAGCGTGCTGGACAATTGAATACCACGGATTTCGGCGCCGATGCGGCCGGCGACCTGATGCAAATCGAGCGATGATTCGGACATCTGTATCTCCTGGAAGTATGTGAAACAGCGGTATAAAACGACGGCCTGGACGGCCGCCTCAAATCGCGAATTGCCAGCCCGCCACCGACACCGGCTGCGGCGCCCCATGTGTTGCATAGGCCGGATGCAGCAAAGGCGGCTCGGCCAGGCTGGCGCTGTCGGCGGAGAACTCCCGCATCACCGTCTGCTTGACGCGCGCGAAATCGAGCGCCGTGCGTTCGCGCGGATAAGCCAGATCGACCGGAACGATGCGGCGTATGCGGCCCGGACGCGGCTCCATCACCACCACCTTGCCGCCGAGGTAGATCGCTTCCTCGACGTCGTGGGTGACCAGGATCATCGTGATGCCCTCGGCCTGCCAGATGCGGTGCAGCTCCTGTTGCAGATATGCGCGGGTCAGCGCATCGAGCGCGCCGAACGGTTCGTCCAGCAGCAGGATTTCAGGTTTGCTGACCAGCGCGCGGGCGATCGCGACGCGTTGCGCCATGCCGCCGGACAATTGATGCGGATAGGAATGTTCAAAACCTTCCAGGCCGACCAATGCAATATGTTCGCTCACCGCCTGCCGTTTTTGCCCCGGCGTGAGGTCGGCGTTGAGCAAGCCCATGTGGATATTGGCCGCCGCCGTCAGCCACGGAAACAAGCGGTGCTCCTGGAACACGATGCCGCGTTTGAGACTGGTGCCGGCGATGCGCGCGCCGTCCAGCAGCACCTGTCCCTGGTAATTTTCTTCGAGACCCACGATCAGGCGCAGCAGCGTCGATTTGCCGCAGCCGCTGGAACCGACGATGCTGACGAATTCGCCCGGGGCGATGGTCAGTGTCACATCGTCGAGGACCGGCAGGGCGCCATCCTTGACGGGATAGGTCTTGCTCAGATGCCGGATATCCAGCGTGCCTGCCGATGCCATGAAGTTCTCCTGTTAATCCCGAAACTGTGCGATGGAACGTCCGCGCCATGCGAGCAGGCGTTGTTCGAGGCGTGCGGCGATCCAGTTCAATGAAAAACCGACCAGGCCGACCACGATCATCCCGAATATCACCAGATCCATCAGAAACAATTCCCGTCCGTCGATCATCGTATTGCCGATGCCCTTGCCGGACACCAGCAGATATTCGGCCCCGAGCGTGGCGAGCCACGCATAAATGAGGGCCAGATGGAAGCCGGCGAGAATCGACGGCGCCGCGGCCGGCAGCACCAGCCGCCACAGCCATTGCCGGCGATTCAGTTTCAATACCCGGCCGACATCGATCAGATCGCGCGGCACGCTGCGGATGCCTTCGAAGGTGTTGAGCACCATCGGAAAGAACGCCGCCAGCGACAGGAAAGCCACCTTGGCCGAGTCGCCCAGGCCGAACCAGACCGACAGCAATGGAATCCATGCAAACAAGGAAATCTGCTTCAATGTATGGAAGGTCGGACCGACCATCCGTTCGAATAGGCGAGACAGGCCCAGCGCCGCGCCGAAGGCCAAGCCCGTGGCGCAACCGATCGCCAGCCCGATCAGGTCGCGTTGCAGACTGGCCTGCAGCGCGATCCATAATTCGCCGCTGACCGTCTGTTTGACCGCGGTGTCCCATACCTTGCCGATCGGCACCAGCAGCGGCGACGTCGACCAGCCGAAATGGGACGCCAGCCACCACAGCAGCAACAGCGCCGCCGGCAGCACCCAGCCGCGCAGCGCCTTGGGCACAATATGCCGGTTTGCGGAAGTCATGTCAGAACCCCTTGGGACGCGAACGCAGCAAGGCCGTTTCGATCAGGGCCAGCCCCTTGTCGAGCACGAAGCCGGTGGCCCCCACCACCGCCACCGCCGCCATCACCACATCGAGCTGGAACAACTGGCGGCCGAACACGATCATGTAGCCCAGGCCTTCCGATGACGCCAGCAGTTCCACCACCACCAAGGCCAGCCAGGCATGGGTGAAGCCATAGCGGACACCGTTCCAGATCGGCCGCAGCGCGGCCGGAAACAAGACCTTGGTCAGCAATTGCCAGCGGGTGAACTTGAGTACCTTCGCCACCTCGACGTAGCGCGCCGGCACGTTCTCCAGACCCTTGTAGGTATTGAGCGCGATCGGCACCAGCGCAGCCTTGGAAATCAGGATGATCTTGAGCGCCTCATCGATGCCGACCAGCAGCATCAGCAATGGCAGCCAGCCCAGCACCGGCACCTGGCTGACGGCCTTGAACAGCGGGTAGACGTAATCCCGGAACAGGGGCGACAGGCCCATCGCGACGCCGAGCAGCAGGCCGCCGATCAGGCCCACACCGAAACCGGCCAGCACGCGCAGCAGACTGATTTTCAGGTTGTCGAACATCTCGCCCGATTGCACCAGATCGACAAAGGTCAGCGCCACCGCCGCAGGCGAGGGCAGCACCTGCGGCGCCACCCATCCCAGGCGCGCCGCGACGTACCACAGCAGCAATAGACACAGCGGAAACGGCAATGCCAGCCAGCGCGGCGAAAGGCGCAAGCGCTTGCGTTCGATCCGCGGCGCCGAAGGGCGCGCGGTCTGCGCCGCCGGGCCGGGCGAAGCCAGCGAGGAAGTGGTCGAATTCATGGGCTAGGCGCCGAGTATCTTGCCATTCGGCTGGTACACCGGCCAGTAGTTTTCCAGCTTCAAATCCTTCAACGCAGCCTTCAGGTAACGCTGGTCGATCCACTGGTCCACATCGAACTTGCCACGGCTGAGCTTGAGACGATAAGCCTGCTCGACCGCGTCCTTGTAGCGCGCCACCAGGAACGGATCGAAATTCGGATTGTTGCGCACGCGCAGCGGCTCACCTTCGTAATCTTCCTTCCAGTGTTCATACGGCGTCCCGGCGCGGGCCCATAAGCGCATTAGCGCTTCGCGGTTCTGTTCGTCGGAAGACCATTGCGCGGCCTTGACGAACGCTTTGACGACGCGCGCGGTGATATCCGGGTAATTGTTGGCGAATTCCTCGGTCGCCAATACATGCGCCTGCGTGGTGAAAATGGGCGAACCGCCCTTGCTGCTGAAGGCGATGCGCGCGGCATTGTTGTCGCGCAGGCGCAGCAGATTGATATTGCCGAATGCGGCGTCGATGTCCTTGGTAGTGAGCGCCGCCAGCGTGGTGGCCTGGTCCAGATTGATGGACCGCAAGTCGCGTTCCCGCAGCCCATTTTTTTCCAGGACGAGATTGATCGGCAATTGCGCGTTGGTGCCCTTGAACATGGCCACACGCTTGCCGCGCAAATCATTGACCGACCGGATGGGGGAATCCGGCGGCACCGCCAGATAGATATTCGCGCGCACGCCGCTGGCCATCACCAGTTTGGTCTTCAGACCGGCGGCCCTGGCCACGATGGCGGGCAGATCGCCCTGGTAGGCGAAGTCGAGTTGACGGCTGGCAAGCGCTTCGTTGACCGCGGGACCCGCGCCTTTGAAAAAATACCATTCAACCTTGATGCCGTCGGCCTTGAATTCCTCTTCCACCCAGCCCTTGCCATTTGCCGCGGCGGCCGAACTGCCTGAAAAGCCGGGCGGATTGCCGATGCCCGCCTGCGCCACGCCGATGCGGATGACCTGCGGCCTGCCGGCGGCGCGCACGCTTAAACCCAGCAGCGAAGCGCCGGCGCCGATACCGGCTGCGGCGGCATGTTTCAACAGCGTCCTGCGATCCAGCGTCATGGCGATTCCCTGTTCCCATACAAGATGAATCGAGTATAGGGAGCCGATATGACGCGGCAAACGAATCAATTCGCATGACCTTAGTTAAATATTTTGAATGACCTTATGCGAAATTGATGTTAGCGCTCACAACCTTCTGTTCGCCGGCGCAACGCCGGGGCGATTATTTTCCCATCATCGTCTTATCGAAAACGGCTTGCCATTTCTCGCGCTCATCCAGCGCGGCGGCGGGATCGATCAGCGTGTACTTCAAATTTTTCACCGGCGATTCGATCGTGGTATTGCTGGGTGCGTAATCCAGACTGGCGAACACCTTTTGCCCATCCGGCCCCAGCAGAAATTCATAGAACAGCAGCGCCGCGTTCGGATGCGGCGCGCGGCGCGCGATGCCAATGGCGTTCGCGCGCGCGATCACCGGCTCCAGCGCAAACCAGTCGATCGGCGCGCCCTCGCGTTTGCCCAGGTCCGCCATATAGGTATATACGGTCAGCGCCAGCGGGACCTCGCCGTTGACTACCATGTTTTTCACCAGCGAATGACCCTGCCGCAATGAAATGCCATTCTTCGCCGCAATGTCCGAGAACAGCTTGATGCCGGCGGCCTCGTTACCCATCGCCCGCACCGTCGCGCCGAACCAATCGGCTTCCTTCGCTTCGATGCCGAGCATGCCCTTCCATTTCGGATCGAGCAGATCCTTGAAGGTTTTCGGCAGATCTTCCTCTTTGATCGCCTTGGTGTTGTAGGCCTGCACGAACACCGATACCAGCACATTGGCCCGGTCGCGTCTGGCGGAAACGGAGCCCGGCTGCAGATCCTTGAACACGGGGGAATTCACCGGCTGCAGAATCTGTTCCCGCGACAAGGCCTCCAGTTCGGTGACGGGATCGTAAAACAGATCCGCCTTATAGGTCTTGGCCCGCGCCTCCGTGATCCCGCGATGCAGGACCTCGTCGGAGCCGGAACGCCATACGACGACCTTGACGCCGTATTGTTTTTCGAACGCGTTGGTCAGCCTGGTCATATCGCTCTGCGCGATGCTGGCATAGACGGTCAGGGTCCCTTCCTTTTTCGCCGCGGCGACGATGCGGTCCATGCGGTCGGGGCCGTTGTAATCGAACAATGCGGTGGGCGGCTGTTGCGCGTGGCAGGGCAGGATGGCGCAGGCGATTGCGGCGGCTAGAAAAAGCCGATGCGGTACGGTCTTCATTTGTCTCCGTCTCCTTGTAATCGATCAGGCATTCGATACGCTGCGACGCGGTGGTTTCGATGAAGTTCTTTATATCCGCGGCTGCCTATTTTTTATCGTTATTTTTATTTGATCGATGGTACAGGGAATCGTCATCGGCGTGGCGGGAAACCGGCTAAAAATCATATCCGGCGGAATCGCCCGCTCACACCAATTGCCGCACCAGTTGGATGAAGCGCGCGCGCTGCGGCGTGGGACGCGTGGTCGCCTTGAAGACCAGCAGGACGGCGCTGTCGATCACGCCTTTTTCCGCCGATAGATCCCGCCACGCAATATCGGCCACCTTGATCGCCTGCAGCGAGGCGGGAAGAATGGTGATGCCCACCCCGGCCGCCACCAGCCCCAGAATGGTCGGCGCCTCATGCGCGTCCTGCGCAATGCGCGGCTTGAAACCGGCCAGTTCGCATAAGGTGTACACCTGCTCGTAAAAACTCGATCCATAGCCGCGCGGGCGCAGCACAAACGGATGCTGCGCGAGCGATTCGATCGGTATCGCTTTTTTCGAGCGCGTCAGCATGTCGTCCGCATGCACCGCCAGCATCAACCGGTCCTTCAGGATGGGAATGGAGGTGATCTCGGGCGGCAGCACCAGGGTCGCGGAAGGCCGGATCATGCCGACATCGAGATCGCCGAGCAGCAGCGCGTCGAGCATCGGTTCCGATGTCATGTAGCGCAGTTCCAGATGCACGTCCGGCAGCGCCAGCCGATAAGCCCTGACCGCACGGGAAAAGCGCGGCAGGTAAGCCGCCGTCGCCGTGAAACCGATGCGCAGTTCGCCGATTTCGCCGCGCGCAATGCGCTTGCCGGTATCGATTGCATGGGCCGCCTGCGCCAGCACCGCCCGCGCTTCCTCCAGAAATATCCTGCCGGCCTCGGTCAATTCCACCCTGCGCCGCGTGCGTTCCAGCAGCGTGACGCCAAGCAGCGCTTCGATTTCCTGAATGTGTTTGCTAAGCGGCGGCTGACTGATATTCAGACGCACCGCCGCCCGGCTGAAGTGCAATTCCTCAGCTACTGCCACGAAATAACGGAAATGTCTCAAATCCATGACTTATAGCTAAACAGAATAAATAGGTAGTCAATTATATATTTTACGTGCCCATTGGCAAGCTCGATTATCTGTTGCAGCGACGCAGGGCGATGGCAGAAAAAAACATGGCGTCGACGGAGACCGATTCGAACCCAATGGAGGTGGACTGATGAACATGGCAAGCAATACGGCGATCTCGCTCAGAAGCCGATTGGCAAAGGGCGATACCGTTTTCGGCGTATGGGCCGCGCTGCCAAGCGCTTTCTCGGCCGAATTGGTATGTACCGAAGGCGTCGATTACGTATGCGTGGACCAGCAGCACGGCCTGGTCGACTACGGCGACATGGTGGAAATGCTGCGCGCCATCGAAGGACGCGGCACGGCGGTGCCTTTTACGCGCGTGCCGGTCAATCAGGCCTGGGTGATCGGCCGCGCTTTCGATGCCGGCATGCAGGGCGTCGTGGTGCCGATGGTGAGCAACCGGGAGGAAGCGGAAGCGGCGGTCGCGGCCTGCCGTTATGCGCCGGTTGGCGTGCGCTCGTTCGGCCCTGTGCGCGCATCGATGGTGCTCAACAGCCGCGACATCGCCGTGGTCGGCGACAGTGTCATGTGCTTCATCATGGTCGAAACGCGCGAGAGCATTGAAAAAATCGAAGAGATCGCCAGTACGCCGGGACTGGACGGCATCTATATCGGTCCGGCCGATCTGGCGCTCGGGCTCGGCCTGCCGCCCAATCTCGACAAGGAAGAGCCGGAGCACGTCGCCGCCGTCGACAAGGTCCTCAAGGCCTGCCAGAAATATGGGGTGATTCCGGGCATTCAGTGCGGCTCGGGCAAAGCCGCCCGCAAGTTCGCCGACCGCGGCTTCCGCTTTATCACTGTCACCAAGGATTCCTCCCTTCTTCCGGCCGCGGTGGAAAAGGAAATCGCCGCCGCTCTCGGTGGGGAAAAATCGGGCAACAACGTCAAAGAAAAAGGTTATGTGTGATGAGTACTGCAAACAATGAACGATATCGCGACGAAGTCGCGGAGCTGATTGCCCATTACGTGGTGAATGTATCGGAAAAACTGAGCGCGGCAACCGAGCGTTCCGTCAAGAGCGCATTGATCGATTCGATCGCGGTATCGGTCGCGGCATTGCGCCATCCCGCGGCGCAGGCCGCGCGTCGCCATGCGTACCGCTTCCCGGCCGGCAACGAGGGTTGCCTGATCTGGGGCACGCAAAAGCGCGTGGCCCCCGATCATGCCGCGCTCGCCAACGGCGTGCTGCTGCGCTGCCACGACTATAACGATTTCTTCGTCGGCGGCCGCAACAGCGGACATCCGAGCGACATGGTCAACGGTGTGATCGCCGCCGCCGAATGGGCCAATGTGTCAGGCAAAAAGTTACTGGTCGCGATCGCGGTCGGCTACGAAATGGTGGCCGCCGCGTTCGATGCGTTTTCGACCGCGCCGGGCGGCTGGGATTACACCAATCTGACCGCATTGGGCGCGACCTGCGCGATCGCCAAGGTGCTGGATCTGGACATCGACCAGACGCGTGAAGCGTTGGCGATGACCGTCGTGCCGCATATGTCTACCGATGAAATCGAATCCGGCGATTTGAACAAGCGCGGCGACCTCACGATGTGGAAGCGTTTCAACGGCAGCGATGCGGTCAGGAATGCGCTGCAGGCCTGCATGCTGGCATCGGTCGGGGTGGAAGGCGCGGTACGCCCGTTCGTCGGCAACTTCGGCTTCATCAAGAAGCTGGCCAACAAGGACGATCCGATTCCGGTGCTGCGCGCGCGGCTCGATCCGAGTCTGCCGCTGTCGCGCATTACGGAAACCTTCATGAAGCGCTGGCCGGTCGGTTCGGTCGCGCAAAGCGCCATCCAGGCTGCGTTGCAGGCGCGTTCGCAAGTCAAGGATCTGTCGTCCATCAAGCAGGTGCGCGTATTCGCCGAAGAAGGCGCTTACGACCATCTGGTGAAAATCCGGCAGGACCCATGGCATCCGATTTCACGCGAGACGGCCGATCACTCCTTGCCTTACATCGCGGCGGCGGCGGTGCTCGACGGTTACATCCAAATCGACAGCTTCAGCCCCGGGATTGTGCTCGATCCCGTGCGCCAGCGTTTCCTGAAAGACAAGGTCACGGTGGTGCCGGCGCCGGAACTGGGCACCATCGCCGGCGGCAAGCACAAGCGCGCGGAGGCCGGTTATCTGTCCCGCATTGAAATCGAATTGAACGACGGCGCCGTCGTGCACGGCGAAGCCAAACCTTTCCCCGGCCATCCGAAAAATCCGTTCTCGGATGCCGACCTGGACGGCAAGCTGCGTGAAAACGTGGAGCCGGTAGCCGGCCCGTCGCATACCGCCAAACTGGCCGCCATGCTGAGAGCGATCGAACAAATCGGCAGCGTGCGCGAACTGACTGCCTTGCTTGCATTCGGAGCGGACATCGACGGCGCGCCCGAAATCGAATGATGCGATTCACAACCCTGGAAGGCGAATGGGGACGTAAAAAATGCATGGAGAACAAAACATGGATGCCGTGGTAGAAAATGAATTATTGACGAAGACCGGCCCTGGAACCCTAATGGGCAATTTATTCCGCCGCTACTGGATTCCGGTCATGCTGAGCGCTGAACTGGCCGAGCCGGACGGCGCGCCGGTGCGCGTATCGCTGTTGTCGGAAAAATTGCTGGCCTTCCGCGATACGCAGGGAAAGATCGGTCTGATGGATGAATTTTGCGCCCATCGCCGCGTCTCGCTGTGGTTCGGCCGCAATGAAGAAAATGGTTTGCGCTGTCCCTATCACGGATGGAAATATGACGTCACCGGCCAGTGCGTGGAGGTGCCGTCGGAGGCCAAGGAAAACGGTTTCTGCACCAAGATCAAGCTGACATCCTATCCCTGCGCCGAACTGGGCGGCGTCATCTGGACTTACATGGGGCCGCCGGAGCTCAAGCCGGCCTTGCCCGCGTTCGAATGGGTGTCGCTGTCCGAGTCGCATTGCTACATCTCGCGCCGTTCGCAGGAAAGCAATTATCTGCAGGCGCTGGAAGGTGGCATCGATTCCAGCCACGTCTCTTTTCTGCACAGCGGCGAACTCGATACCGATCCGCTGCACCGCAATACCCAGGGCGCGAAATATGCGCGCTCGAAGAGCACTACTTTCGATATACTCGAATCGCCCGGCGGCCTGATCATCGGCGCCCGGCGCGATGCCGAACCGGGACATAACTACTGGCGCATCACGCCATGGATCATGCCGTGGTACACCTTGATTCCGCCCTACAGCGGCAACGCGCTCAACGGCCACGTCTGGGTTCCGATGGACGACGGTAATTGCATGGCCTGGTCGATCACGTTTCATCCGAGCCGGCCACTGTCCGACGAAGAGCGCGAGGCGATGGTCAACGGCAAAGGGGTGCATGTGGAATTGATTCCCGGCACCACGATACCGACCGCCAATCGCAGCAACGATTACCTGATCGACCGCCAGGCGCAAAAGATCGGCCGTTATTACAGCGGTGTCAAAGGGCTGGCGATTCAGGACGCTTCGCTGCAGGAAAGCATGGGGCCGGTGGTCGATCGCTCAAAAGAAAATCTGGTCTCCACCGACAATCCGATCATCCTGGCGCGCCGCCGTCTTTTGCAGGCGGCCAAGGCGTTGCAAAAGGGCGCCGCGGCGCCGGGACTGAAGCCGGAAGATCAGCGTGTGCGTTCGGCATCCTTCGTTCTTTCGGCGGATGTGCATTTCAAGGAAAAGACCCTGGATTCGGTCAAGGTGAGAGAAGGAGAGCCGCACGTCGCGGTGTGATTTTTCGGTACTGCGCATCGGTAGGACCTGCCGATCAGGCGCGGAAATTGCATACGGACCCGTCTGACAGTTTCACGAATCCGACAGCTTTTCTGCCGGGCATAAAACAAGCAAAAAAGGGGAATGACATGAACCGGTATCAGATCGTCAGATTCAGCCTTGGGGTGGGCGCCGTGCTTCTGTCGCTTGCCGCTCAGGTGCAGGGCGCGCCGCCGTCGCGCGATATCAAGATCGTGCTGGCCACCGTGCTCGATACGGTAGAGCCGTGCAACATGATGACGACCAACGATACCGGCATCGTATTGCGACAAAACATCGTCGAATCGCTGACGCAGCTCGATCCGCATAACGGCACGGTATTGCCGCTGCTGGCCACCGGCTGGAAGCCGATGGACGAAGCCGCCACCACCTGGCGCATCACCTTGCGCAAGGGCGTGAAATACCACGACGGCAGCGACTTTAACGCCACGGCCGTGGCCGCCGCGATCAATCGCCTGTTCAGCCCCCAACTCGGTTGCCGCGACCGTATCCGCCTGTTCGGCAAAAACAAGCTGACTTCGAAAGTCATCGATCCGTACACGATCGAGCTGGTGTCGGATGATCCTTTGCCGCTGATGCCGTCGTATCTGGCGCAGATCGGCATGACGTCGCCGAAGATGGATAGTGTGAAAATCACGCAACATCCGATCGGCACCGGCCCTTATGAACTGGTGGCCTGGGATCCGTCGCAAAAACTGGTGGTCAGGCGTTTCGATAAATACTGGGGGCCGAAACCCGAGGTGGAACAGGCCACGTATGTCTGGCGTTCCGAACCGGCCTTGCGCGCATCCATGGTGGCGGTCGGGGAAGCGGATATCGGCACCGCGATTGCGATGCAGGACGCCAATAACCCGAAAACGGATTTCAGCTATCTGAACTCCGAGACCACCCGCATCCGCATGTTGAGCATGGCGCCGCCGCTGGACGACATCCGCGTGCGCAAGGCATTGAATCTCGCCATCGATCGCAAGGCGTTTATCGGCACCGTTCTCAGCCCTGGCGTACTGCCGGCGAGCCAGTACATGATGCCGAGCACCGTGGGCTATAACCCGAACCTGAAAGTCTGGCCCTACGATCCGGACCAGGCCAGGCAATTGCTCAAGGAAGCGCGCGCCGCCGGCGTGCCGGTCGACAAGGAAATCATTCTGTACGGCGGCGCGCATCAGCATGCGAATGCGGCCGAGATGCTGGAAGGCATGGTCCAGATGTGGAAGGCGGTCGGTTTGAACGTCACGCTCAAGATGTTGGAAAAAGTGCAATTCGGCGCGATCCGGCGCAAGCCGTATGCGGAGAATCGCCCGCCGACGCTGTTTCATGAGCAGCACGACAACTCCAGCGGCGATGCGATTTTCACGATGTATGTTTACTACGATTCGAACGGCCAACTCAGCGACCTGCACGATCCGCAAGTGGACAAACTGCTCGACGAAGGCAGCAGATCGACAGGGGAAAAACGAAGTCAGCTGTTCCAGGACGCCAACAAGCTGGTCCAGCAATTGATTCCCGACGTCATGTTGTTCCACATGGCCGATGAGATTCGCGTCGGTCCGCGGCTGAACTACCGTCCGAACGCCATGACCGGCGGCAAGCTGGAACTCAAGGGCATCAAGTTCAAGATGTAATACCCGGCCGTATCCAATATCTGCCCGGAACGAAGGGCCGACGGTGTCGATGGATGCGCAGGCAAACCAGTTCGAAGCAGGGGGGCAACGTGAGCACGTATCTCATACGGCGAATACTGTATAGCGGTATCTCATTGGCCGGGTTGATCATTCTTGTGTTTTTCCTTGCAAGACTGACCGGGAATCCGGCGGATGTCTATCTGCCGGCCGATACGCCGCAGGATGTGCGTCAGGAATTTTCGCAATCGCACGGCTTCAACGATCCGGCGCTGGTGCAGTTCGAACGCTACGTCGTCGATCTGGCGCATCTGGATCTGGGCGAATCGCTGAGGCAGCAGCGGCCGGCATTGTCGATCGTGATGGAAGCCTTTCCCACCACGCTGATGCTGTCCGCGCTGGCGATGACGCTGGTCATGATCGTGTCGATCGCGGCCGGTTCGCTGGCGGCGCGGCGGCCCAACGGCGTATTCGACCGCGTCGTCAGCCTGATTGCGCTGACCAGCGCCAGCGTGCCGAATTTCTGGCTCGCCATTGTCAGCGTCCTGATCTTTTCGGTCGGGCTGCGCTGGCTGCCGACTTCCGGCACCGGCGGCGTCAGTCACTGGGTTCTGCCGCTGCTGGTGCTGACGGTGCGTCCCTGCGGCATCATCGCGCAAGTGGTGCGCAGTTCGATGATCGACGCCTTGTCTTCCGCCTATGTGAAGACGGCCCGCGCCAAGGGTGTGCGCAAGAGCGCCATTATTTTCGTGCATGCCTTGCGCAACGCGATGCTGCCGGTGATGACGGTGGCCGGCGATCAGGCGGCCGGCATGATCAATGGCGTGGTGATCGTGGAAATCATCTTCGGCTTTCCCGGCATCGGAAAACTGATGATGGATTCGATCGCCAATCGCGAATTCGTAATCGTCCAGGCCGCTGTCATCGTCGTCGCGCTGGCGATCTTTCTGATGAATTTTCTGATCGATCTGACCTATGTCATGCTCGATCCGCGCATCAGGTACAGCTGAGATGACGCTCGCCATTCATCCTTCCGCGCTTGCCGAACCCCGCGAAGCCCCCATGCTGCGGCAGGCGTTCATCATGCTGACGCGCGACAAGTTCGCGTGCGCCGCGGCGCTGTTTCTGCTGGCCGTCCTCTTTTGCGTTTTCTTCGGCGACTATTTTTTCGGCGAGTACGCAAATGTCATCCACCTGGGTGCCCGCAACGCCGCGCCATTTTCGCTGGGGCACGGCTGGATGTTTTTCCTGGGCGGCGACGCGCTGGGCCGTTCGATGCTGGCGCGCGTCATCGTCGGCGCGCGAAACACCATCGCGGTGGCGGCCGCCGCCGTCGCGTGCTCGTTCCTGATCGGCGTCACGCTGGGCCTGCTGGCCGGCTACCGCGACGGCTGGGTCGGCAATGTGGTCATGCGTTTGGCCGACGTGCTGATGAGTTTCCCGTCCCTGTTGCTCGCGTTGATCGTGCTGTACGTGCTGGACCCGGCGCCGCACAATGTGGTGCTGGTGCTCGCCGTGACCAGAGTGCCGATCTATATCCGCATCACGCGCGCCGAGGTGCTGGAGATTCGCGAACGCATGTTCGTGAGCTGCGCGCGCGTGATGGGCGCCGGTTCGCTGCGCATCATCTGGCGGCACATTCTGCCGATGGTGTTGCCGACCTTGTTGACCGTGGCGACGCTGGAATTCGCGCTGGTGATGCTGTCGGAATCGACGCTCAGCTTCCTCGGCCTGGGGGTTCAGCCGCCGGCGTTTTCGTGGGGACTGATGGTGGCGCAAGGCCAGAACTATCTGGGAATTGCGTGGTGGCTGGCATTCTGGCCCGGCCTTGCGATCACGCTGACCGCCACGTCATTGAATCTGCTGGCGAACTGGCTTCGTATCGTGACCGATCCGGTGCAACGCTGGCGCCTGGATGCAAGGGAAGAAAAGAATGGTTGATAGCGGCCGGCATTTGCTGGAGGTGCAAAACCTCAGTGTCGATTTCCATACGCGATATGGGACGCTGCATGCCGTACGCGGCGTGAGCTGGCATATAGACCAAGGCGAAACGCTCGCGATCATCGGCGAAAGCGGGTCGGGAAAAAGCGTCAGCACGTCCGCCATCATGGGCCTGATCGATACGCCGCCGGGCGTCATCCGGTCCGGCAGGATTTTGTATGAAGGCGACGATCTGCTGGCCGTGTCGGAAGAAAAACGCCGCAGCATCAATGGCGGCAAGATCGGCATGGTATTTCAGGACACGCTGGCCGCGCTCAATCCGGTCTATCCGATCGGCTGGCAGGTAGCCGAAACCTTCCGCTCGCACGGCGTCGCCAGTGCGCAGGCCAATAAAAAAGCGCTGGAGCTGCTGGAAGTCGTCGGCCTGCGCAATGCGCCGCAGCGCTTCTCCGATTATCCGCACCAGTTTTCGGGCGGACAGCGGCAGCGCATCATGATTGCGATGGCCATTGCGCTCAGGCCGAACCTGCTGATTGCCGACGAACCGACCACGGCGCTCGACGTGACCGTGCAAGCCCGCATCCTCGAACTGCTGAAAGAGCTGCAGAAGGAAACCGGCATGGGTCTGCTGCTGATCACGCACGATCTGGGCGTGGTATCCGGCGTGGCCGACCGCATCGCGGTGATGAAGGCCGGCGAGATCGTCGAAACCGGAACGGTGAAACAGATTTTTGAAGCGCCGACGCATGCCTATACGAAAAAGCTGCTGAACGCGATTCCCGGACGGCATGGATTTCCGGCGTGCGATGGGCTCAGGGATCGCGAAAAGCTGCTGGTGGTGAGCGAGCTGGCCAAGCATTATACGGCGCCGGCCCGCATGTTCCGACGCGGTGCGGCGACGGTGGAACGCGCGCTCGACGGCGTTTCCTTCGAACTCCATCGCGGCGAGACGCTGGGCGTCGTGGGTGAATCCGGCTCCGGCAAATCCACGCTGGCGCGGACCCTGCTCGGACTGGAAACGACGACCAGCGGCGTGGTGCATTTCCGCGGCAGGAACATCACCAGCATGTCGAAGGCGGAATTTTTCAAGATCCGGCGTCACATCCAGATGGTGTTCCAGGATCCGTCGGCATCGCTCAATCCGCGCATGACCGTCCAGCAAATTATCTCCGAACCGTGGACAATTCATGCTGACGTGTTGCCATGCAAGCAGTGGCGTTCGCGGGTCGGCGAGTTGCTGGAGCAGGTCGGTCTGAAGGCCAGCGACGCGGACCGGAATCCGCATCAGTTTTCCGGCGGGCAACGGCAACGCATAGCGATTGCGCGCGCGCTCGCGCTGCGGCCGGAGATCATTATCTGCGACGAAGCCGTCTCGTCGCTGGACGTGTCGATTCAGGCGCAGGTGATTGCGCTGTTGAAACAGTTGAAGGCCGACTACGGATTGTCCTACCTGTTCATTGCGCATAATCTGCCGGTCGTCGCCGATTTCGCGGATCGCCTGCTGGTCATGTACCGGGGCGAAATTGTCGAACAGGGCAAGACCGCGGAAGTGTTCGCCAATCCGCAGCATCGCTACACCAAGGATTTGCTGGCGTCGGATCCTGTTTTGAATATAAGCTTGCCGGCGGTTGCGCCGCTGGTACGTGTTGTATAGACGCGTAAATTTTGCATGCGCATGTGGTAGCAGGCTGGTTTTATCCTATCCGGCCTGATTTTTAATTTGATACTGGAGTCCATTCCATGAAATATGCAATTGCCCTGCCCGAAGTCACCACCATCCCGGTTATCGACGGCGATCCGTTCCCCGTACGCCGCATCTATTGCGTCGGACGCAATTACGCCGCGCATGCGCGCGAAATGGGCCACGATCCAAACCGCGAAGCGCCGTTCTTCTTCATGAAGCCGGCCGATGCGATCGTCCCCACCGGTTCGACCATTCCTTATCCCGCGGAGACACAGGACTATCAGTTCGAGATCGAATTTGTGGTCGCGCTCGGCAAGGGCGGTTCGAACGTGTCCGTCGAAAAAGCGCTGGACCTGGTGTACGGCTATGCGGTCGGCCTCGACATGACCAAGCGCGACATGCAAAGCGTGGCCAAGAAAATGAGCCGTCCATGGGATATGAGCAAGGGCTTCGATCAGTCGGCGCCGTGCGCGCCGCTGACCAAGGCCTCGAAAATCGGCCATCCGGACAAGGGGGCGATCTGGCTCAAGGTGAATGGCGAGACACGTCAGAGCGGCGATCTTTCCGATCTGATCTGGAACGTCAGTGAAACCATTGCCCATTTGTCGAAATTCGTCGAACTGGCGCCGGGCGATCTGATCTTCACCGGCACGCCGGAGGGTGTCGGCCCGGTGAAAAAGGGCGAGGTCATGGAAGGCCACGTCGATGGCTTGCAGGATCTCGTCGTCACCATTAGCTGAGCATTCAAGTAATCCACCATGCGGAGCGACCCCCCTATGAACCAGGCCTTATCGAGAAATCCGATGATCGTCCCGGTCGTGGTCGCCTCCGCTTTTTTTCTTGAGAATTTCGACAGCACCGTGGTGGCTACCGCGCTGCCGCAGATGGCTGTTTCTTTCAATGCAACGGCAGTGGAATTGAGCATAGGCATCACTGCCTACATGCTCACCGTCGCCATCTTTATACCGGTAAGCGGATGGTGTTGCGACCGCTTCGGCATGCGCAATGTCTTTCGTTGCGCGATTGCGTTGTTCACGCTCGCGTCGATTCTGTGCGGATTGTCGGAAACGCTGACGCAATTCACGCTCGCCCGTATTCTGCAGGGCATAGGCGGGGCGATGATGATTCCGGTCGGACGCCTGATTGTCCTGCGCAGTGTCGACAAAAAGCAGTTTGTGAAAGCCATGTCCTTCGTCACCGTTCCTTCGGTTCTGGGACAGGTGTTGGGGCCGCCGATCGGCGGCTTCGTCACGACCTGGTTTTCCTGGAAGTGGATTTTTTTCATCAATGTGCCGATCGGCATTCTGGGTGTCGTGGCGGTGACTGCGGTGATCCAGAATTTCCGTCAGCTTGAAGTCGCACCGCTGGACTGGAGCGGATTCGCGCTGACCGGCGTCGCCATAGGCGGCCTGATGTATGGGCTGGAGCTGGTGGTCAGGCCCGAAACGGTCCCCGCGATGATTCCGTTCTTCATCGCCCTCGGCATCGGGGCCGGCGCGATGGCGATACGGCATGCGCGGCGTCATTCGAATGCCGTCCTGGATCTGTCGCTGCTGAACATTCCGACCTTCAGGCTGCTGCTGATCGGCGGATTCGGTTTCCGCATGACGGCCGGCGCGGTCGGCTTCCTGCTGCCGCTGCAATTGCAAATCGGTTTCGGCATGACGGCTTTCGCTTCCGGCTTGCTGACGCTCTTCATCGCCGTCGGCACCTTCATGATGAAGACGGTGGGACCGCCCATCCTGCGCCGCTTCGGCTTTCGCAATGTATTGCTTGCCAACGGCCTGCTGGGCGCGCTGTCGATTCTGGTGTACGCCTTCTTCACGCCGTCGACCTCATTGCTGCTGATCTCCATCATGCTGTTCTGCGGCGGTTTGTTCCGGTCCTTGCACTTCACCAGCATCAACACGGCTGCCTACGCCGATATTGCGCAGCGGAAGATGAGCTCGGCGACCAGCCTTGCCAGTACCGCGGATCGCTTTGGCATCGGCGCCGGGGTTTCGCTCAGCGCGATTTTCCTGCACGCCGTGACGGCACCCGGCGCGATGGCGGAGACGGCCGACTTCCAGATTGTTTTTGCCGGCATCGCCTTGCTCGGCTTGATTTCCACACTACCGTTCTTATGGCTGGCGCGCGAAGCGGGCAGCGAACTGAGCGGCCATGTATGCGGTGACGGTGGCAAGCTGAAATAAACCTGTCATCCCCGAAGACCAGCGAAGACTGTCGCTCTTGAGCGTAGCAGGGGACGTCTTCATCCCAAGGTTTTAAAACATGCGGAGGCGCGATCGAAATAAAAAACGAAAAGAGCCGGGACCGATTGCCGCGACGACGGCAACGAATACGACATTGACATTCAATAACAGGGATCAAGGGGCAGCGATGAACAAATCATATCTGGCAGCATTTGCATTTGCTCTGGCGGGAACGGCATCCGCACAGAGTTCGGTCACCATTTCAGGCATTATCGGCGTAGGCATCAGTTCCACCAGCGGCGCGCAGCAGGGCGCATCCAACTATGCGGCGGGCAATCAGGTGAAAATGGCGCAAGACAGCAAGGTGCCGACGCGTCTGGTGTTTCGAGGCACCGAAGATCTGGGCGACGGCATGTCCGCGCTATTTTTGCTGGACAAGGGCTTCAATGTCGATGACGGCACCGAAACGCTGGGCGGCTTATACCGCGAATCGTATGTCGGGCTGAAAGGCAATTGGGGCACCGCGACGTTCGGCCGGCAATTCCATCCGCTGTTCAACGTGCGCGACGATTACGATCCGACTGCCGATTCCAGCAATCTGATGGCGACCGCCGGTTTTCGCATGAATAACTCCGTCATGTATCGTACGCCGACGGCGGGCGGCTTCTTCGCCAAGATGGCCTACGGCTTTGGCGAGGTGCCCGGCGATATGGCGGCGAGCCGTGCGATCGGCGCCTACGTCGCTTATGAGGAAGGTCCGATTTCGGCCAAACTCGGTTACAACGAGCTGAAAGACGCACTGGGTCAGGGCAGCCAAAAAAACACATTGGCTGCCGGCAGCTACAACTTCGGGCCGGTCACAGGTTTCCTCGCCTACGGCATCAACAAAGGCGCCGTCACCAACGGCGTGTATTCCGTCGCGGATAGCACCGACACCTTGTTTGGGATACGCGTCCCGTTCGGCGTTCACACCGTCGCTGCCACGTACATCATCAAAAACGACAAGACCGCAAGCGATGCCGACGCCACGCAGATCCAGCTTTACTACGCGTATGCATTGTCCAAACGCACGGTGCTGTATTCGATAGCCACCCTTATCCACAACAGCAATAACGCGATGTATACGACCGCGCATGCATCGGCCGCGCCAACCGCGGCGCAGTACGCACTCGGCGCACGTCCCGCCGATCGCGAGTTCAGCGTCGGGATACGTCACAGCTTTTGATGCTGTTGCGATGTCGATAGGCAAGCCGCGGCGGCCCCTCAGGCCGTCGCGGTCGCTAGTATACGGTCATTCAGTTACCGCGCCGACCTTCCGCAAGGCCTCGGCAACCAGCGGGTTGTGCTGGTTCTGCGCCATCCGCAACGCGGTATTCCCGCGCGCATCGACGTGGTTGGGATTGGCCCCGTGCGCAACCAGCTTCGGCAGCATGTCGACCCGGCCGAACAGCGCCGCGAACGATAACGCCGTTTCTCCCGCATTGTTAGTCTGGTCGATGTCGCAATGCGTATCGAGCAGCATCGTCGCGATATCTGTCTCGCCCTTGAAGAGCGCCCCCATCAAGGCCGTATTGCCGCGCTTGTCAGCGGCGCACGCATTGGCGCCTTTGGAAAGCAGCAGCGTTAATGCGTCCGGCTGCGCATCGTATGCGCTGAGGATCAACGCGGTATAACCATCCGGGGTCGTTGCATCGAGCGGGAAATGGGCGTCGATCATCGCCTGCAGAATGTCCATGCGGCCGGCACGCGCCGCGGCGAACCAGTCGCCCGAATATTGTTGGATATCGACCGCGTTCGCCGAATAGGAGGCCTGCGGCTGATACTCGTGCGCGCATCCCGCGAGGGCAAGCGCTGTCAGTGTGGCGACCGTCGCGTTCTTGACGACGCCAGGCAAGTCGGGAAAAAATTTCATCATGTTCTCGATCAAAAGGCGGTACCGCCGGGCGCCATGACTTGTCGGCCATGGCGCCGGTTGTGAAGACCTGTTAGCGAAACCCAGCCTGGTTTCAGTTTTCGTTCAGCTTAGCCGCCGCACTCTGCACGCGCGCCAGGTCCGCGTGTGTCGCGCGAACCAGTCGTGTGCCGTAGTCCGCATCCGCTTTATAGAAATACGAAAGCATCGTGTATTTGTTCACGTCGTTGCTGACCTTGCTGAGATCGCCGGACAAGTTGGAGACCAGCTCCTGCTTGCCCATCTCCGGCAGCGCGCGGTAGAACTCGCCGGCCTGACGGAAATCGAGCGTCTTGTGAATCGCCATCTGCTGCGTCGAGCCGTTCAGCGGGGTCTGTACATACTTGTACTTTGCCTGCTGCGCGATCTCATCGACCGTGGAGGGTTCGTAGTTCACTTCACCCTTGCGGCCGCTGCTGTTCATTTTGCCGTCCTGGTTGTTGTTGCTCACCGGGGCCAGCGGACGATTGATCGGCAACGCGTTGTAGTTCGCACCGAGGCGATACATCTGCGTATCGGCATAGGCGAACAGACGGCCCTGCAACATCCGGTCCTCGGATGGCTCGATGCCCGGAACCAATCGCGAAGGCGCGAACGCCGACTCTTCCGTCGACTCGAAGTAGTTGTCCGGAATCCGGTTGAGGGTCATGGTGCCGACCTTGCGTTCGGGGATCGTGGCCGGCCATTCCTTGGTGTCGTCCAGCGGATCGAAATCGAACTTGTCGAGATCCTTCGGTGCAAGCACCTGAACGTAGAGATCCCATTTCGGATAGTTGTGCGCCTTGACGGCGTTATACAGATCGTCGGTCATCAGGTTCCAGTCGGCGCCGATCGACTGCGCGATATCTTTTCCATGAATAGCCTCGAGACCCTGGCGGCTCTTCCAGTGGAACTTCACATAATTCACCTCGCCTTTCGCATTCACGAACTTGAACGCATGCACGCCGTAACCGTCCATGTGCCGGTACGAATCCGGCATACCGATGTCCGAGTACAAGTGCGTCAGCATGTTGGTCGCTTCAGGTGCGTGCGCGAAGAAATCGAACGCATTGTTCGGATCCTGCACGCCTGTCACCGGCGACGGCTTGTTGGCATGCACGAAGTCCGGGAACTTGATGGCGTCCCGGATAAAGAATATCGGATGGTTGATGCCGACCATATCCCAGTTGCCTTGCTTCGTATAGAACTTGATCGCGAAACCGCGCGGATCGCGGGCCTGCTCAGGCGATCCGCGATAGCCCATCACGGTTGAAAAGCGAACGAACACCGGGGTCTTGGCGCCGGACGCGAACACTTGCGCGTCGGTCAGCGCGCTGATATCGCCGGACGATACGAATTCGCCGAAGATCCCAGTGCCGCGTGCATGCACGATACGCTCCGGTATGCGTTCGCGATCGAAGCGCTGCAGCTTTTCGATCAGGTGGGAATCTTGCAAAAGGACGGGGCCGCCGGGGCCTGCGGTCTCGGAATTCTGGTTATCGCCGACAGGCGAACCGTTATCTCGCGTCATGTCCGCAGCCAAGGCGCCATGCGCGATGGTCATTGCGGATAGCGCGGTGAAAATACTTGTAGCGATTTTCGTCTTCGAGTTTTTCAATCTGGACTCCTCATTCATCAATTGTGTGGCAGGGGAGGCAAAGACTAAGTCTCAAATTTTAATTGGTAAATTTAATTGTTCCTATGGAATGGATAGTGTTTTGGTTTTTGGGATGCAACAATCCCTATTCAACAGGATGGCTTGGAGTGCGCTCAAAGAACGTTGGCGACGCCGATTGCGCTTGATGTTCAGCGTAGTTATCGAAGCGCGGCACGCGGCGTGCTCGATGCATGACGACACGTTTTCGTTTGGCCTCGATGGGCTTCCGTGAAAATTCCTAAAGGGCGCAGTGAATTTTTCTTGTTATCCCTTGCGTGTTTCGATCAAGCCTGGCTTGCTTGATAAAACGGGCGCTGCTATTTAACGGGCAGATCCTTGATAGTCGGCGCTTGCCCGATCTCGGCAAGCAAAAAATCGATGAATGTCCTGACGCGGGCCGATAAATTGCGGCGGCTCGGATAGAACGCGAACAAGTCCGCCTCCGGCAGCTTGTAGGCCGGCAGCACCACTTGCAACCGTCCGCTTTCCAGGTATTTCGCCAAATTCCATTCCGAGCGAATCAGCAGACCGTGTCCGTCTAGCGCCCAGCCCAGCACGACGTCGCCATCGTTGCTGGACAGCGCGCCGTGAACCTTGACCACTTCGGTCTTGCGATTGCGCGTGAAGCGCCAAATGCCGTAAGCGTCGTCGTTCTGTCGATGAATGATGCAGCGGTGGCTGGACAGATCGGTCAGTGTCTGCGGTACGCCATGCTTCTGCAAATACGCCGGCGAGGCGCACAAGAACCGCCGGTTCGGTAGTATGCGGCGGGCGCTGAGACGGGTATCGGGCAATTCGCCGAAGCGGACCGCCAGGTCGAAGCCCTGTTCAACCAAATCGACCGGCCGGTCCGTCAATTCCAGCTGTACCTCGACTTCCGGATGACGTTTTGCATATTCGGACATCAGCGGCGCGAGCGTGGTGCGTCCGAAGCCTAAAGGCGCATTGATCCGCAACAGTCCGCGCGGCGTGGCGCGGCTGCTCGACACCAGATCTTCCATCTCGTTTATCTCGGCCAGGATGCGACTTGCGTGCGCCAGATAGATTTCGCCTTCGCTGGTCAAACTGAGACGCCGGGTAGTGCGGTTCACCAAGCGCACGCCCAGCCGCAGTTCCAGCATGGCCAGGCGTTTTGTGACAGCCGGCGGCGTGAGATCGAGTTCGCGCGCCGTCGCCGACAAGTTCGCGTGCTTGGCCAGCAGGACAAAAAAGGCCAATTCACTGCTGGCATCGTGTTTCATTATTAAATGAAAGTTAATAGTGGTGTGAATTTCATTGTATTCCGGAATCGGGGTTGTTGCGTACACTCATTTCCAGTTTCCCTCTGTTATTAACTCTCGATACAAAAGATATGAAAATTGTTGAAATTCGCGAAAAAACCATAGCGATCAGCTCGCCCATCCGCAACGCCTATATTGACTTCAGCAAAATGACATTGAGCCTGGTCGCCGTGGTGACCGACGTCATCCGCGATGGTAAGCCGGTGATCGGCTATGGCTTCAATTCAAACGGCCGCTATGGACAAGGCAAGCTGATGCGCGAACGCTTCATTCCACGCGTGCTTGAAGCGGCGCCGGAGAGTTTGGTCAGCGACAGCGGCGACAATCTGGACCCGCACAAGATATGGAACTGCATGTTTACCAACGAAAAACCGGGCGGTCATGGCGAACGCTCGGTCGCTATCGGCACCGTCGATATGGCGGTATGGGATGCGGTCGCCAAAATCGAAGGTCTGCCTTTATTCCAATTGCTTGCCAATCGTTATGGCAACGGCGTACCGGACCGCAAGATCTTTGTGTATGCGGCGGGCGGCTATTACTATCCAGGGCAGAATCACGACAAGCTCAAAGATGAAATGCGCAGCTACATCGATCGCGGTTACACGGTGGTCAAAAAGAAAATCGGCGGCGCTTCGCTGGACGAAGATCTGCGTCGCATCGACTCCGTGCTGAGTGTATTGCAGGATGGGCAAAAACTGGCGGTGGACGCCAATGGCCGCTTCGACCTGGATACCGCCATCGCTTATGCCAAGGCTTTGTCTCAATACGACTTGTTCTGGTACGAAGAGGCGGGCGATCCGCTGGACTTCGAACTGCAAGCGACGCTGCGCAATTACTACAAAAATCCTATGGCGACCGGCGAAAACCTGTTCTCAATGCAGGACGCGCGCAATCTGATTCGCTACGGCGGCATGCGCGCGGACCGCGACTGGCTGCAGTTCGACTGCGCCCTCAGTTACGGGCTGGTGGAGTATTTGCGGACGCTGGATATGCTGCGCGAACACGGCTGGTCGCCGAAACGCTGTATCCCCCACGGCGGTCACCAGATGTCGCTCAATATCGCGGCGGGGCTGGGGCTCGGCGGTAACGAATCGTATCCGGACCTTTTCCAGCCTTATGGCGGTTTCCCGGATGGCGTGAAGGTCCAAAACGGCCACATCATGCTGCCGGAATTGCCCGGCATCGGCTTCGAGGGCAAGTCCGATCTGTATAGCGAAATGATCAAATTGGCGGAGTAATGAGAATGCCGAAATGGCCCGCGCCATTTCGGCCCCATGGCGATCAGACGATCGCGCTCAACGCATAATAATAATTCCAGGAATCTGGAGGAGACAAAAATGAACGCAGCACTGCTCAAGAAATTGGGTTCGACGCTATACGTCCAGGTATTGATCGGCATCGCCGCCGGTATCCTGGTCGGGCATTTCGCGCCTCACATCGGGGTCGAAATGAAACCCCTTGGCGACATATTCATTAAGTTGATCCGGATGCTGTTGGCGCCGATCATTTTTGCGTCGGTCGTGGTTGGCGTCGCGCGCATGGGCAGCATTCGCGAGACCGGCCGCGTCGGACTCAAGGCGATCCTGTATTTCGAAATCTGTTCCACGCTGGCTTTGGTAATGGGCTTGATTGTCATCAATGTCCTGAAGCCAGGAGTCGGCATGAATATCGACGCCAGCCAAATCGATATGGAGTCGATCAAAAGCTACGCCACCGCGGCCCAGCACAATACGATGGGCGATTTTTTCATGAACATCGTCCCTGACAGCGTCGTAGGCGCATTTGCGCAGGGCCAGATGCTGCAGATTATTTTGTTCTCCGTCCTGTTCGCGATTGCGCTTAACAGGATGGGTAAAAAAGGCGCGCTTTTCGTCGATATGCTGGATACCTTCTTGCACGGGATGTTCGGCGTCGTCAGGATCGTCATGTATGTCGCGCCCATTGGCGCGTTTGGCGGCATTGCGTTTACCATCGGCCGTTACGGTGTCGGCACGCTCGCCTCGTTCGGCGAATTGATGCTTGCGGTGTATGCCACCTCAGTGCTGTTTATCGTCCTGGTTCTGGGCACTGTGATGCGCATGTGCAAGCTGTCGCTATGGCGCTTCCTGAAGTACATCAAGGATGAGATCCTGATCGTGTTCGGCACGGCGTCCACCGAGGCTGTGCTGCCGCAGATGCTGATGAAAATGGAGGCGATGGGGTGCCAGAAATCGGTGGTTGGGCTGGTGCTGCCGACCGGCTATACGTTTAACGCCGATGGCACGTCGATTTATTTGACGATGGCGGCGATCTTCGTAGCGCAGGCGACGAATGTGAACCTGACCATTTGGGATCAGTTGCTGATATTGGGCGTGATGCTGCTGACGTCGAAGGGATCGGCAGGCGTTGCCGGCGCGGGATTTGTGGCGCTGGCGGCTACTTTGGCGTCCATGCACAAGATTCCGGTTTCCGGACTGGTGTTGTTGTTGGGCGTGGACCGGTTTTTGAACGAGGCGCGCGCCATCACTAATCTGATTGGGAATGGCGTGGCCACGATAGCGGTCGCGCGCTGGGAAGGTGCGCTGGATATTAAACAGGCCGAGCAGGTTTTAATGGATCCTGTAACGGCGCTGCAGTTTGTTGACAGCAATGACAAAGCGGATGTCGGCGACGGTTTCGAGGGCACGCAGAATTGGCGTCGCTCTTGACCAAATTGGCACATTTTGTATCACCGCAAACCGATGCTCCTTATTTAGTTTAGATTGGTGCCTTTTCTCGCGACCGCGCTGTGTGAGTGATGGAATAGCCATTCCCCCGATTTTCCGGCAATATGCGGCGTGACGGCGATATAGCTGGATAAGGACGGGGAACCCGGGGTACATCACTTGAAACTTTACGAAAAGCTCGCCAATGACATCGAGGGACTGATTGCCAGTGGCGTATTGCTTCCCGGCGAGCGTATTCCGTCGGTGCGTCATAGTAGCCAACAGCATAAACTGAGCGTCACGACAGTGTTAAGGGCGTACGTCCTGCTTGAAAGCAAAGGCGCCATCGAAAGCAGGCCCCAGTCCGGCTATTTCGTACGCCAGCGCGCAGACGCTGCCGTATCGATCGGACTTGGCATCAAGCCTTCCAAGCCGAAGCCGGTTTCGGCCGAGGTAGAGGTCAGCCGCCTGGTGCTGTCGACGTTGCGCTCCATTGGCCGGAATGAAGCGATGCCGCTGGGTTCTCCTTACCCGGATCCGTCTCTTTTTCCGTGGGCGCGAATCAACCAATACACCAACGCGATTGCCCGCCGCCATCGGTCGTGGAGCCTGATGGACGATTTCCCGCCCGGCAATGAGGAGCTGATACGCGAGATCGCCCGCCGGTATCTGGAAAACGGTCTCGCGGTGGATCCGCAAGAAATCGTTGTTACCGTGGGTGCTACCGAGGCAATCAATCTGTGCCTGCAAGCGGTCGCCAAGCCCGGAGACACGATCGCGGTCGAGTCCCCGACGTTCTATGCGATGCTGCTCGCTATCGAACGGATGGGCATGCGGGCGATCGAAATTTCGACGGATCCCTATGAAGGGATCAGCGTCGAGTCGCTCAAGCAAATCATCGCCGAACAGCCGATTGCAGCCTGCATGGTGATGCCGAATTTTCAGAACCCGCTCGGCTTTCAGATGTCCGATCAGCGAAAAATGGCATTGGTCGACCTGTTGGCGGAGCATGATATCCCTGCGATAGAGAACGGCGTCTATAACGAATTGTATTTCGGAGAGTCCCACCCGTCGTCGTTGAAATCCTTCGACCGGAAAGGACTGGTACTGCACTGCGCGTCGTTTTCCAAAAGCCTGAGCGCCGCTTATCGCATAGGGTGGGCCCTGCCCGGGCGATACCGGGAGAAGGTCGAAGAGCTGAAATTCCTCAATACGCTGACCACGTCATCGATCCCCCAAATGGCGATTGCCGAGTATTTGAAAAACGACGGCTTTGACCATCATCTGCGGCGCATACGCAAGGCGTATGCGCAACAGTCGAGTATCATGGCTTCGGCGGTCAAACGCTTTTTTCCGAAGGGGACCAAGGTCTCGCGTCCAATGGGCGGCTACGTGCTCTGGGTGGAATTGCCCAAGCCGGTAGATTCGATGAAGCTGTACCAACGCGCTTTGGAGTGCCAGATCACGATAGGACCGGGCAGGATGTTCTCCGTCAGTAATGCCTACAAGAATTGCATACGGCTCAACTACAGTTATCCGTGGACCACTGAAATCGAACAAGCCGTCATCTTGCTGGGCAAGCTAATCACCGAATTCCTCTGAAGCGCGGCCGGCGGGCGCCTGAAAGAAAACCACGACGCACAAATCATGTCCTGCCGCGCTCAAGGCGGCGCTGCCGGTGCCATCGTCATGCATGACGAGGTCGACCAGGCCGCCGCTGACCAGCGCGTTCAATTGGCGCAGCAAGGTGCTCATCTGCCCGCCAGACCGTTTCCGTAATTTCGCCAGCGACCACGGCTTGCCCGGAGCGGTCTGCCGCGCTTCCCACAGCAAGGACAGCAAAACCAGCAGAGCCTGATCAATCTCCTGTGTCGGGTCGTCTTGTTCGGTTCTTTTGGTCATGATTTCCTCAATGCCGAGCCAGGGGAGCAGAGCAGGCGGCGCGCCCTCGCCCAATCATATGTCGATGTAACTGTATACAAGTGCAATTTTTCGGTGACGCATCTGTGCTCTATTTGTTCGAGCCGGATTGTGCGTCTTCGCTCTGGCCTCCGCCCCTTACCATATGTCTGACAGTGAGCGGACTACCAGGAGCAAAGAACATGAGCAGGTCGAAATCCCAAGTACGTATCGAACCATACACCCATGCCGCGGCCGGGTGGGGGGCACTCAAATACGTGGCGATCAATCTCTTTAAAGAGCAGGTGGGTGCGGGCAATATCCGCGCCTTATTTCAACACAATCAGCCGGATGGCTTCGACTGCCCCGGCTGCGCCTGGCCCGACCGGGAGCATGCATCGACCTTCGAGTTCTGCGAAAACGGCGTGAAGGCCGTGGCCGCCGAGTCTACCAGCAAGCGAGTCCGGCCGGATTTTTTCGCGCGACATACGGTGACTGAACTGATGGCGCAATCCGACTATGAGCTCGAACAGCATGGCCGCCTGACCGATCCCGTGGTGTACGACGCCAGCACCGACAAGTACCACGTCATTGCGTGGGACGATGCCTTTGCGCTCGTCGCGCGCCACCTGAACGCGCTGGGCAGCCCGGACCAAGCTGCCTTCTATACCTCTGGCCGCGCCAGCAATGAAGCGGCATTCATGTACCAGCTATTCGTGCGCGCCTATGGCACCAACAATTTTCCCGATTGCTCCAATCTGTGCCACGAGGCGACCAGCCGCGGCTTGCCGCAGACCGTCGGCATCGGCAAGGGCACCGTCATGCTCGACGACTTCGAGCATGCCGACACCGTGCTGCTCTTCGGCCAGAATCCGGCGACCAATCATCCGCGCATGCTGGCCGAGTTGCGCGATGCGGCGCGGCGCGGCGCCACCATCGTATCGATCAACCCCTTGCGCGAACGGGGACTGGAGCGTTTCACAAGCCCGCAACATCCGATCGAAATGCTGACCGGGGGCAGTACCAAGATCAGTTCCCTGTTTGTCCGCCCGAAATTGAGCGGCGATTTTTGCTTGCTCAAGGCGGTGGCGAAGCGAGTGATCGAGCTTGACGATGAAGCGGTGGCGCTCGGTATCCAACGGGTGCTCGACACGGATTTTATCGAACAGCATACTTCGGGCTTCGATGCGTTTGCCGCTGACCTGCGGCGCGAAAGCTGGGACCTGTTGATCGAGGAATCGGGCGTCGGCCGGGAGCAGATCGAACAACTGACTCAGGTGTATGTGAATGGCAAGGCCGTTATCGCCACCTGGGGCATGGGCCTGACCCAGCATAAGAATTCGGTGCCGGCGGTACAGATGCTGTCGAACTTGATGATGATGCGGGGGAACATCGGCCGCCGCGGCGCCGGCCTGTGTCCGGTGCGTGGCCATTCCAACGTGCAGGGCGACCGCACCATGGGCATCGAGGAGCAGCCGACTGAAGCTTTCCTGGACCGCATGCAGCAGGTGTTCGGTTTCGAACCGCCGCGCCATCACGGTTACGATGCCGTGGGCACCATCGAGGCCATGCTGGAAGGGAAAGTGAAAGTATTTGTCGCTCTGGGCGGTAATTTTTCGATGGCGACACCGGATACCCCGCGCACTTGGGACGCGTTGCGTTCCTGCGATTTGACTGTGCAGATCGCGACCAAACTCAATCGCAGCCACCTGGTGCATGGACGGGACGCACTGATCCTGCCGACCCTGGGACGCACCGAGATCGACGTGCAGCACGGCGTGGCGCAAGGCGTCACCGTCGAGGATTCGATGTCCATGGTCCACATCTCGTTTGGCATGAACCAGCCGGCCTCGCCCAACCTGATGTCGGAAACGGCGATCGTGGCGGGCCTGGCCAATGCCACGCTGGGCAGCGGGAACATTGATTGGCTCGGCTACGCCAGGGACTATGCATCGATCCGCGATGCGATCGAAAAGGTGTTCGATGACTTTTTCGACTTCAATGCAAGAGTGGCAAAGCCGGGCGGATTTCACCTCAACATCGACTCGCGCGAGCGGGTCTGGAAAACCGCGACCAGTAAAGCCCAGTTCCTGGTCGCCGCGGTCGAACTCGATACGCCGATTCACCGCGCGCGCCGCCAATACGGCGAGCGGCTGATGGTGCTGATGACGACCCGTTCCCACGACCAGTACAACACCACCATATATGCAATGGACGACCGCTATCGCGGTGTGTTCGGGCAGCGCCGCGTGGTCTTCATCAACAAGGACGACATCGCCATGCTCGGTTTCGCAGACGGCGAGTGGGTCGATCTGATCAGCGTCTGGGATGATGGCGTGGAGCGCCGTGCCGACCGTTTCCTGCTGGTCGAGTACGACATTCCGCGCGGCTGCCTGGGCGCCTATTACCCGGAAACCAATCCGCTTGTCCCGCTGGCCAGCGTCGGGCACGGTTCGCGCACGCCGACTTTCAAGTCAGTCCCGGTGCTGCTGCAAAAATCGGCCGCGGTCAGCGCATAAGGAGCCAAGAAAATGTCCAGCTTTGATGTTCTAGACCTGTCGCGAGCCCAGTTCGCCATGACGGCTATCTTCCACATTTTGTGGCCCATTTTGACGATCAGCCTGTCGCTATTTCTTTTGATCGTCGAAGCGCTCTGGGTGCGCACCAGCGATCCGATGTACTACCGCCATGCGCGTTTCTGGGGCAAGTTATTGGTCCTCAATTTCGCCGTCGGCGTGGTCAGCGGGATTCCGATGGAGTTCCAGTTCGGCACCAACTGGGCGCCGTTTTCGTATAGCAGCGGCCAGTTTATCGGCAATATCCTGGGCTTCGAAGGCGCGATGGCCTTCATGCTGGAAGCCGGTTTCATCGGTGTGATGATGTTCGGTTGGGGACGCGTTCCGAAAGGCGTGCATCTGTTCGCCACTGGCATGGTGGCGTTCGGCTCATCCATTTCATCGTTCTGGATCATGGTCGCCAATTCCTGGCTGCAGACACCGGCTGGAGTCCGCGTGGTCGACGGAAAGGTCATCGTGACCGATTATGTTGCCGCGATCTTCAATCCGGACATGGTTTGGGCAGTTGGCCACATGTGGGTCGCCGCGGTCGAGACCGGCTTGTTCGTGATCGCGGGCATCTCTGCTTACCATCTGTTCAGGCGTCGTCATTCAGCGTTTTTTATGCGCTCGTTCAAGCTCGCGCTGCTGCTGCTGGTGGTAATCGCGCCCTTGCAGGTATGGCTGGGCGATTCCAGCGGTGTCGATGTGTTCAAGACCCAGCCTGCAAAGGGCGCGGCGATTGAAGGACACTGGCACACCAACGCGGCGGGCAGCGGTGCGCCTTGGTCCTTGCTCGCCTGGCCCGATCAGCCCAAGCAGAAAAACGACTGGTCGATCGAAGTGCCGGGCATGCTCAGCCTGATCGCTACCCATAGCTCAACCGGCAAGATTACGGGGCTGGCCGACATCCCGCGTGCGGACCAGCCTCCGGCGGTGCCGTTGTTGTACTACGCGTTTCGTGTCATGGCCGGGATCGGCATGTGGTTTGTTCTGCTGTCGTTCTGGACCGCCTTTGTTTGGCGCAAGACCGGCGGGCGCTTGAACGAGCTGCTGGTCAATCGCAAATTGTTGCTGGCCTGGGTGCTGAGCATTCCCTTGCCCTATATCGCGGTCGAATGCGGCTGGATCGTGCGCGAGGTGGGCCGTCAGCCGTGGGTTATATACGGCATCTTGCGCACCAGGGATGCGGTGTCCAGCGTCGCGCCGCAGACGGTGGCCGGCAGCATGGCGATGTTCGCCCTGTTTTATATCGTGCTGTTTATCTCGTTTTTTGTGTTCGCCAGAAAATGGCTGAAGCAGGGTCCGGACCTGACGCTCTTGCCGCCGCCGGAACCGGCGCGCATCGTCGTCGCGCCGGCGCAAGCCCACCCTTGAGTGCGGTCATTTTCTACAAAGGATATCGTTATGAACGTTACTTCTCCTGACATGCTCGGGACTGCCTGGTTCGGTCTCATCGGCCTGATGCTCGTGTTTTACGTCGTTACCGACGGTTTCGATCTTGGGGTCGGTATCCTGAGCCTGTTCACCCGCCGCGAATCGGATCGCGATCTGATTTTCCAATCCATCGGACATGTATGGGACGCCAATGAAACCTGGTTGGTGGTGGCCGGCGGCGCGCTGTTCGGAGCATTTCCCCGCGCCTATGCCATCTTGTTGCAGGAATTGTATATCCCGATCATGATGCTGATCGCTAGCCTGATCTTACGCGGTGCATCCATCGAATTCAGGCATGCGGCCGGCCACAAACGCATCTGGGATGTCGTGTTCGGGCTGGGCAGCTTGCTGGCCGCCTTATCGCAGGGCGTGGTGCTGGGCAAGATCATTACCGGCCTCGAGCCGGGTGCGCTCAACGCGATCTTTACGGGCTTCACGGCGCTCGGCGTCATATCCGGGTATTGCCTGCTGGGGGCCACCTACCTGATAAAGAAAACCAGTGGCCGGCTGGAGCAGGCCGCACGCCGCCATACCGTGATCAGCGTGCTGACCACGGTGGTTTCGGCCATCGTGCTGTCGGCCGGCACCATGGCCTATAGTTCAATCGGGCGCGACCGTTGGGCGCAGTCCGGCGTGTTCGAGGTCTTGCTGCTGCTGGCGCTGGTCGCCGCCTTATCGTTCATTTACGTGCTGCTAACGGTACGCGTCAACAGCGTGCGCGGCCCGTTCCGTGGCGCCGTCCTGCTGTTCCTGTCCTCGTTTTGCGGCCTGGCGATCAGCTTTTTCCCCGACCTTTTGCCGGGAAAGCTGACAATCGCCGAAGCGGCTTCCGATAGCTCGACCTTGATTTTCATGTTCATCGGGATCGGCACAGTCTTGCCTGTGATGGTGGGGTACAACCTGTTCCAGTATCACGTGTTCCGAGGAAAAGTCATGGCCTTGCACCACTAATCGGCAGAGGCAACATGATCGTCCGTCCAACAAGCAACTGGTTGCGCATGCTCTTCATCTGGAACGGCTCGGTGCTGCAGTCCATCGTTCCGCAATTGCTGCTTATGCTGCTGGTCAGCTCGTTGGCGTTGCTGACGGGCGGCCGTATTTTTGGCGTCAAGATTCCGCTCGACACGGCGCCGTTTCCGCTGGTCGGCGTCAGCCTGGCGATCTTCCTGGCCTTCCGCAACAATGCCAGCTACGCACGTTTTGTCGATGCGCGCCGGATCTGGGGGCAGCTTCTGATCAGCACGCGGGCGCTGACCTCGCAGACAATCAGCTATTTGCCCGCCAAACAGGCGGCGTTCGATCACCGTTTGCTCGTACGGCGGCTGATCGCCTTCGTCTACGCGCTCAACCATCAGTTGCGCCAGACCGATCCGCGACACGACCTGATGCGCTATCTGGAACCGCAAGAACTTCAGCGGCTGCAAGGGCTGAGCTACGTGCCGATCGCACTGCTCGACACGGTGCGCCGCATGCTGGCCGAGGCGGGGCAGCGCCAGCCGGGCCAGGCCAAGCTGCTGTGGATGCTCGATGCCCAGGTCAATGATCTGGCGGCAGCCGTCAGCGGCTGCGAGCGAATCAGCAACACCCCGATCCCGTATCCGTATGGCGTGCTGGTGCACCGGACCGTGTATATGTACTGTTTTTTGCTGCCGTTTGGATTGGTCGATGCGATCGGCTTCGCGACGCCGCTGATTTCCGTGTTCGTCGCCTACACGCTGTTTGCGCTGGAAGCCATCGCCCAACAGGTCGCCGAGCCGTTCGGGCTGGCCCCCAACTGCCTGGCGCTGAATGCGATGACCCGCAACATCGAACGCTCGTTGCTGGAAATGTGCGGCGAAGTGGTACCGCAGGCCATCCAGCCTGGTGAGCGTTACGAAATAAATTAGATGCCGAGGACAAGAACACCACCTCGCCTTGCAAAGTGACCGCGGACCGACTGATAAAAATACATCAATCACGCCACCTCGTTGAGTTCGTCGTCCCAACGCATTGACTATTTCTGGCAGGCACTTGTTCAGTTCACGGCGTTGAAACAGCTCATGCTGCTTTCCCCCTGGCATCATCCCTCAATCATTTTTAGGGATTATTTCCGACAGCCGCGTGCAGGAAATGCACTATCTCAGCGCGGGTTCGTGAAATTTCTCGTAAATGGTGCATCTCGAGCGCCACTCCTTCCAACTTTGCACAAAATAAGTAAGCCCTTACTTGTTCAGCGGCTGGCACAGCTTTTGCGATACCAAAAATTCATAAAACCAATTGCCACGCATCGGAGTGCTCGGGTGAGGCCTCATTCATCACCTTTTTGCACATCGGTTTACCGATATCAGCGAACTTGCAATCGGCAACAATCATCCCGACGAATTGACGCAAGCCTTCCATGATGCGCCCCGGCGCGGATCGGCTCTGCTCGATTTGGTCGCTGCCGACGCGCTTATGTCATCAATTTCCACCAGGCGCCAAGCTTTCTTTCAGGCGCTTTTTCTCGTTTTTTCTTTTTAACTGCAACCATCGAGAGTCAACATGCAACTCATTTCGAAATTTACTTTTTATCGCACTGCCATCGCGTTGGCGGCTATGGTGACCATCAATGGATATGCGCAGAGCGTTGCAAGCTGTCCCAGCCCTATCCCGATTGCACTGACGACGCCATTGACCTCCGGCGTCGCCTTGCTGGGGATACAGGCCAAGCTCGGACTGGAAGACGCTGTCGAGGAAATTAACGCCGCCGGCGGCATCGGCGGCAAAAAAATCAAGTTGTCTATCGAAGACGCCACCGGCTCGTCGACGAATGCGCTCAACTCACTTAATCGTCTGCTCGAAGACAAACCGGTCGCGCTGTTTTCCTCGATGATCAGCCCGCATATTTTTACCGAGAACGACACCATCAAACAGGCCGGTGTGCCGGTGTTTACCACCGGCACCAACGGGGCCTTGATGAAGCAGAATAATCCCTGGCTGATCCGGATTCACGTCCATGACGGTCAATTGGCCGATGCCTTGCCGCGCTATGTGGCCGAGACCCTGAAAAAACAGCGTCCCGCCATTCTGACGGTATCCGACGACTACGGTCTTGGTGCGGCCAAAGGCTTGCAGGCGGCCTTTGACAAACTCAAAATCAAGACGGTCGCGGTGGAAAGCTACGGTCTGAACGACAAGGACATGAGCGCGCAGCTCACCAAAATCAGGAGCGCCAATGCCGACATGCTGATCCTGTTCGGCCGTCCGGGTGACGTGGCGCTGGTCATGAAGCAGCGCAAGGCGCTGGGTATCGCCATCCCCGTCATCGGCAATTCCAGCGCAGTGGCGGCCACGACCCTGGCCAATCTGACCGCCGAAGAAGCCGATGGCTCCATAGGCATCGGCGGCATGTTCCCTCAGGTGACGGCCGACCCCAAGTCGCAGGCCTTTGCCAAACGGGTCCTCGATCGCAGCAAAATCCCGGCGGATAATTTCGCGGTGGCCTATCGCGACGGCATGTACATGCTGAAAACGGCGATCGAAAAAGTCGGCTGCGACCACGCGCGCATACGGGATGAGCTGCGTTCGACGAAGGACTGGAAAGGGCTGCTGATTACCTATGTCGCCGATAAGGATGGCGACCTGGCGCACACGATGGGGGTCTACCGGAACAAGGGTAAAACGACCGAGCTGATCGGTACGATCAAAGAACCCGGGTTCTGATAAGCGAGGGAGCTGAATATGTTGCAACTCGTTATTAACGGTCTGGCAATGGGTGCGATTTACGCCCTTATTGCGCTGGGCTTGCTACAGATTTTCAATGCGGTACGGATCGTCAATTTCGCGCAGGGCCAGTTGCTGATGCTGGGTGCGTTCCTGGGTTTTACCACCATGACGCAAATGGCGCTGCCGATCTGGTTGTCGTACCTGATCACCTTTGCGGCAATGGCCATCATCGGGGTCATTTTCATGCTGGTGGCCTACTATCCGTTGCGCGGCAAGCCGTTTTATCTGGTGATCCTGACCACGATTGCGGTCGGTATCGTGCTGGAAAACCTGGTGCTGATTTTTTTCGGTCCGCTGCCGCAGTCGGTGCCGTCGCCGTTCGGCGAGGCGCAGGTGCAGTTCGGATCCGTCGTGATCTCGCGCCATGTGCTGTTCATTTTCGCCGCCACCGCGGTATTGCTGGCCGGGCAATGGTGGTTCATGAACCGCACCCGCTTCGGCCGCATGATCCGGGCTACCGCGCTCGATATGGACATGGCGCGACTGGTCGGCATACGGGTACGCTCCACCGTTGCCGTTGCCTTCATGCTGGGGGCCATGCTGGCCGGCGCGGCCGGGTTGCTGGTCGCGCCCTTGTTCCTGGCCGATCCGACGATGGGCGGGGCGCTGGGTCTGAAAGCGTTTGTGGTCGCCGTCATTGGCGGTTTCGGTAGCCTCTACGGCGCGGTGCTGGCGGGACTGTTGCTCGGCGTCGTGGAAACGCTCGCGGCGGGCTTCATTTCATCGGACTTCCGTGATGTCATTTCGTTTGTCATCATGGTTGGATTCCTGTTCGTGCGGCCGCAAGGGCTGTTCGGCGAAAAGCAAAGTGAGCGCGTATGAAAGCCCTTGAATTTCCCACGCGCCACTGGCTGCCGGTCTTCCTGTGCGCCGCCGCACTGTTGTTGCTGCCGCTGGCCATTACCGAACACTATATGCTGCAGCTTGTCAATCTGGGCCTCGTCAGTCTGATCGTAGTGGTCGGTCTGAATTTCATCACCGGTTATTGCGGCCAGATTAATTTCGCCCAGGCGGCATTCTGGGGCATCGGCGCATATGTGACTGCGGTTTTGACGCTGCACGGCGTTTCTTTCTGGCTGGCGCTGCCGGCGGCCGGCGCGGCGACCGGGTTATGCAGCTTGCTGCTGGGCGTGCCGACGCTGCGTTTGCGTGCTTATTACCTGGCGATGGCCACTATCGCATTCGGTGAAATCGTCCAACTTGTGCTGGTGCATTGGGAGCCGGTCACCGGCGGGACCTCGGGGCTGCGCGGCGTGCCCGCCGTGTCGATTGCCGGCATCGCCCTGGTCGGCCATGTGCAGCATTATTATTTCCTGTTGGCGTGGTGCGCGCTGGCCCTGTGGCTGTCGCTGCGGGTGCGTTCTTCCAAGCTGGGGCGGGCCATGATTGCGCTGCGCGATTCCGAAATCGCCGCCGAGGTGATGGGCGTCGATACCGTGCGCGTGAAAATGCTCGCCTTTGCGTTGTCGTCAATCTATGCCGGTATTGCCGGTGGCCTGTATGTGGGCACGGTCAATTATGTTAGCCCGGATCTTTTTTCCAATGCGCAGGCGGTGCTGTTTTTCGTCATGCTGGTCGTCGGCGGCGTGGGGTCGGCGGTGGGCGCGGTGATCGGCACGGTCGTCCTCACGGGGCTGCCGGAAGCCCTGCGGTTTCTCAAGGAATGGTACATGGTGCTGTACGGGATCGGCGTGATCCTGATGATTACCTTCCTGCCGGATGGGCTGGTCAGTATTACCCGGCGCTTTAAGCTGCGGTCGCATCTCAAGCATTCCGGCGCTGCGCCTGCGGTCGATGCGACGACGCATGCGGAGCTGGACTTGCTCTTTCCACAGCAGTCAACGGAGCCTCAAGCGAGCGATAAACCGGTCATCGAAGTCAGCGACGTGATCATGCGTTTCGGCGGCCTGAGCGCGCTCGATGGCGTCAGTCTCAGCGTGGCGCGCGGCAGCGTGCATGCCGTGATCGGGCCGAACGGATCTGGAAAAACGACCTTTCTAAATGTCCTCTCAGGCGCTTACGCGGCGCAGCAGGGTTCGGTGCTGCTCGACGGCATCGAGTTGATCGGCCGCCGCCCGAATGCGATTGCCAAAGCGGGCTTATCGCGCACGTTTCAGAATATTCGGGTCTATAAAAGCCTGAGCGTTCTGGAAAATGTGATGGTGGGGGCGGCCTGCGATAAAAGTTCGAACCATAGCGGCGCGAATGTTGGCGACATCCTGATCGGCACCGCCAGGCAGCACGCACAAGAGCAAGGCATGCGCGACGCCGCATATCAGGCGTTGCAATTCGTCGGCCTGGCCGCATTTGCCGCGCGGCCGGCGGGAAGTCTCGCATATGCGCAGCAGCGTTTGCTGGAAATTGCACGGGCTGTGGCGACGCGCCCGAAAGTGCTGCTGCTGGACGAACCCGCTGCGGGGATGAATCCGCAAGAATCGTCACGCCTCATGGAGACCATAGGAGCGCTGCGGGAGGCCGGCATTACCGTCATTTTTGTCGAACACAATGTACGTCTGGTGATGGGCGTATCGGATCGCATCACGGTGTTCGATTTCGGGAAAAAGATCGCGGAAGGATCGCCCGTTGAAATCCAGAACGACGCGAAAGTCATCGAAGCTTATCTAGGCCGGCCGCGCAGGCAGGGTGCAGGCAATGACTTGGGCAATGAACTCGGCAAGGAGAACGCGCATGCTTGAAGTGACCGGTATCAAAGTGCGCTATGGCAGCATCACGGCTTTGCAGGATGTCTCTTTTCGCGTCAATGAGGGCGAGATCGTTACCCTGATCGGGGCCAACGGCGCCGGCAAAACCACCGGCCTGCACACCATTTCGGGTCTGCTGCCGCTTTCCGGCGGCACGATTTCCTTCATGGGGCAGAAGCTTGACGGTCGCAAGCCGGAAGATATCGTGCGCATGGGCATTGCACATTCACCCGAGGGCCGCCGCGTTTTTTCCGGGATGTCGGTGCAGGAAAATCTGGAGATCGGTGCGACTCCCTGGCGTCGCCGCCGCGATTCAATCGATGACGATCTGGAGCGCGTCTATGCGCTCTTTCCGCGTCTTGCCGAACGTCGCGCGCAGCTTGCCTGGTCGATGTCGGGCGGCGAGCAGCAGATGCTGGCGGTCGGGCGCGCCTTGATGGGACGTCCGAAGCTGCTGCTGCTCGACGAGCCCTCACTGGGATTGGCGCCGATCATCGTTGAACAATTGTTCGACAAAATCGTCAGCATCAACAAACTCGGCGTGACGATTCTGCTGGTGGAGCAAAACGCGGCAATGGCGCTGTCGGTGGCTACTCGCGGTTATCTGCTTGAGAACGGGCGCGTGGTGCTGGAAGACGTCACCGAGCGCCTGACCGCGCATCCCCTGGTAAAAGAAGCCTATCTCGGCGGCTGATTGTTGCCGGCCGCTGTTTTCTTCCCAATTGATATAGCGATAAAAAATGGAACATAAAATTTTTGAAGCGGGCGACGTGCAACTGCAATCCGGCCTGACCTGCCGCGGTGCGCGCCTCGCTTACCAGACCTATGGCGGTTTGAACGCCGATCGCTCCAACGTTATCCTGTTCATGACGCCGTTCAGCGCCCATCACACGGATATCGACTGGATGATCGGTGCCGGCCGCGCGCTGGATCCCGAGCGCTATTTCATCGTTGTGCCGAATTTGTTCGGCAACGGCCTGTCGTCCTCGCCGAGCACCGCGGTCATGCCGGCCAACGGCAGCCGCTGGCCGCAGTTCACGATTGCCGATAACGTCCAGGTTCAGCGCCGGCTGCTGCAGGAAGTCTTCGGCGTGGAACGCCTCGCGCTGGCCTGCGGCTGGTCGCTGGGCGGGATGCAGGCCTACCATTGGGCCGCGCTGTTTCCGCAGCGCGTGGAACGGCTTGCGGTGATTTGCGGTGCGGCGAAAACCTCGCCGCACAATCTGGTGTTTCTGGAAGGCGTCAAGGCGACCCTGACTGCCGACGCGCATTACCAGGACGGCCGGTTTACCGGCTTTCCGGAGCGCGGCCTGCGCGCCATGGGGCGGGTGTATGCCAGCTGGGCGATGTCGCAGACGTTTTATCGTGACGAGCTGTGGCGGCAGACCGGCTGTTCCTCAGTGGAGGACTATGTGGTGACGATGTGGGAAGGCAATTTCCTGCGCCGCGACCCGGACAATCTGCTTGCGCATATCTGGGCCTGGCAACAAGGCGACATCAGCGCCAATGCGCTGTATGAAGGCGATTTCGCCAAAGCGCTGGGCGCCATCACCGCCCGTTCGCTGATCATGCCCAGCGCCACCGATCTCTACTTCCAGGTAGAAGATAACCGGCGTGAGGTCGCGTGCATGCGCAATGCCGAGCTGCGCGTCATTCCTTCCGACTGGGGGCACCGCGCCGGCATGCCGGCGCATAACCCGGACGACGCCCGGTTTATCGATCTGGCCCTCGGCGCGCTGCTCAATGCGCCGCCCGGGCAGGAAGCATGATTTCATGTTTGTGCGCTTGCTTCGATACAGGGCTTTGCCCCGCTCAGGATGCGTGCGGATATGATCTTGTCGCACGGCAGAAAAAGGACTTGAATAGGTTCATACTGTCCTAATCTTGTGCCAGCAATCCGGCGGGAAGGAGATCATTATGTGGACCTGTCGTAACTGCGGTGTCGAGCGTAATTTCAGCGATTTCACGCCCGAAGTTGACGTCGACGGGCGTTATTTCATCTGCCCGGCTTGCAGCTATCGCAACATTCTGATCAGCGTTGACGGCGAAGACGATTCGATTACCTTGATCCAGCCGGATATGGAATGGCCGGCCGGCAAGCCGTCGAAAAAGTAGCTTCCTACCACTCTCACAAACTCGTGCTCGTGCGCGAGTTTTTGCATTCTCGCCGGCAACGGCGATGCCAGTCGTCGACGCAAAATTGCGCTGCAGGCGCTCACGTTTGGAATTGGCAAACATTACCAATCTGCATTACGCGCCCGGGTGCTTTCGTATCTTATTGACTACTCCATTGAAACGATGCAATGTGCCAAGAACGGCCGTCGATCGCGGCCCTCGCAATGCCGGGCTTTTGCGTACCGCGCGTGTAGACGAGGCGGTGATTTCCAATTGATAAAAGGAGACTCAAATGGCCATAGAACGCATCGTACTGGCGACGGACTCGTCTTCGGCATCTGAAAAGGCCGTTGCCTTTGTCGGGAACATGGCTGCGCAAAATGCACAGGTACATATTGTCAGCGTCGTTGAAAATTTCAGCACCATATCCCCCATGGGGCCCCGCATCAGCGCGGTTCTGAACGCCGCCCGCGCGGAAATGCTTCGTGATGCGGAAGATTCCCTGAAGCATGCGAAAGATATCTTCGAGAAGGCCGGGACGTCAGTCGATACGCAAGTGATCGATTTGTCAAAAAAAGGCGGAGATATCGCGCACGCGCTCATTGACGTTGCCGATGCGCAAGACGCAGACCTCCTTGTTGTCGGCGCGCGTCAGCATCATGGATTACTGCGATGGATGGAAGGCACCGTTTCGGGGCATCTTACGAAGCATGGTCATTGCGCCATCCTGATTGTCCCGGCCGAGTACAACCAGCAGACGCACGGTGCACCGCGCCGCATTTTATTCGCTCTGGACGGCAGCAGCGTCTCGATCGACGCACTGCGTATCGGCGTGCAGATCGCGGCGCCGGAGACGCAATTGCGCGCGATCTATGTCGTGGATCATGGCGTCCGACTTTCCGATTTCGTGCCGATCCATCTGATGGAAAATGCTTTTTCAAAAGAAGGGGAAGCGGCCCTTGCAAATGCGGCTGCCGTCTTTGCAACCTTGCCCAACCCGATTGAAACCGGCCTCATAGACACAGCAATCGCCAACGATGACGTGCCGCACACCATTGTCCGCGAAGCCGCCAGGTGGGATGCCGATCTGGTCGTCATGGGCACCCATGGCCGGCGCGGCGCGGCATCGTGGTTCATTGGGAGTGTCGCGAACCGTGTTGCGCGCATTACAAACATCCCCCTGTTGCTAGGCCGCGATAAGATGGCAAAACCCGCTGGTCAATAGTATCCGGCCTATGTACGCCTCGACCGGAGATTGTGTCTGCCTGACGTGGGTGATGCGATCGCGCACTTGTCTAAGTAGCGTGTCCGATACGGAGCAAAAGTTGCCAAAGGAGGGCGCAACATGCATGCAGACGTGGATTGGAGCAACGCACCGAAGGGTGCCAAATGGTGGGCGATGGATGCCGATGGCAAGGCGCACTGGTACATGGCGCCGAACTTCATTGTGGGAACGGATTTCTGGTTTTCAGATGAGGATCCGGCGCCGGCGTTCGGTTATACAGGCGACTGGAGGGGAAGTCTTACGGAGCGACCGGCGTAAAAAATCCGGCTAGGGGCCGGATTGGGCGCTTTCGGCTAGCTGGTCAGCCACGCTTGTCCGTCTATTTTCAGGGTCTTTTCCTCCTCGCTGCCCTTGGTCGCAAAGACCCGCTTCACAGGAAAGCCACTCTTTCCCAGTAGATAGGCAAGTGGTCCGTACTCACGCGGATAGCGTGCAAGCAATTCTTTATCGATTTCAACCAAACCGCCGGGAAAAGTGAACGCGCCCATGTCATATACGCTTTGGCGCTTAACGATTTTCCAAGTGCCATTGCGCTTTTCGACCCAATCATAAAAACGATTGTGCGATTCGCAACCCAGATTCAAGGCCGCGTTTTCAGCAACAATGATCGCGTTGGTTTCAACGAGTGCTTTGTTGCCGTTGAAGGTCACAACAGGTGCAGCGATAAAGTGCTTGGTGCGCAAATTCGATGCTCCCATACGCATCGATGCATCCACGAATTCGCTGGCGAGGCCTTCAAACCAGGTGACCTCAATAGTGCCTTCTGCATGAAACAGCTCACGCAACTTGTCCCACTGCGCAAGATCTCGATGAATCCAGCCTGTCATCAAATCAGCAATGCTGAGCCGGTCTTCCAAATACGCTTGCATGATATGACCTCTCTTTATTTCAATTGGTGGTTACGCAAACCAGGAGGCAATAGCCATCTGTTGCGTTTAAACGGTGCACTGTAATCCGATAGTGATTGCGTTAAATATTCCGTCATCGCTGCATCGGAAGTCCTTAGTGTCTCGTCAAAATTCGATCAATACAAATATAGTATTATGATCAATCGATAAATATAAATGATCGAGAAAATGGATCTTCGCCACCTTCGCTATTTCGTCGCTGTCGCTGAAGAAGGGCATTTTGGTCGTGCCGCCCAACACCTTAATATCGTGCAGCCTGCCTTGAGCATGCAGATACGCGCACTGGAGGAGGAAATGGGCGGGCCGCTGTTCATACGTACCAGTCGCCGAGTGCAACTGACGGAAGCCGGGGGAGTACTGCTAATAGAGGCGCGTCGTACACTGGCTCAAGCCAAGAGGGCGAAGTCAGTTGTGCAAGAAGCGATACGAGGGGACATTGGCTGCGTTAAGGTCGGCTTTGCCGGCAATGCTGTATTAATGGGTAAGCTGATCAATGATCTACGCGAGTTTCATCGTCTGTTTCCGGCAGTGGAGATAGAGCTGCACGAAATGGCGCCGCATCGGCAAGGAGAGGCGATTCTCGAAGGGCAGCTTGATGTTGGATATAGCCCCAGCATCGGCCTCAAACTCGACCCTCAGTTAGTTACCAAACACATCGGGGAGTGGCCGTTTCTCATTGCGATGGCTGAGAATCATGTGTTGGCGAAGAAAAAACGCATCTCGCTCAAATCACTGGAAAACGAATCGTTGATTCTCTACGCTGCAGATGACGGAGATGATGGCCTGGCCAATCTACGTCAACATTTAGGCATGGAGTTGAATTCCGTGCGCCGTGTCTCCAGTACGCTAGGCGTGCTTACACTGGCTGCCGCTGGGGTAGGGCTGGCGCTGATACCAGCTTCGCTGGATACAATGACGATCCCTCATCTGACTTACCGACCAATCGCCGAGAAGGAAATCTCGGCTAACTTGCTGCTGGTGAATCGTGCTGACGAAACCAATGGAGCCGTGCTGGCTTTTCTAAGGACTTCAGAATCCGTGATTAATCTTTAGGGCAGTCCGTGCGCTTCATCAGTCCAGCGATCTAATACCGATAAGAGAGAATCTGAATCGATCTCATTGGCGACAAGAAAAAACCCTTCGCTCCATGAGAGTCAAAGGGTTCTTGCCATACTTTTCTGTTACTGCTAATTCATCTGGTGCGAGAGCCGGAATCGAATAGTGGCTTGAAACCGTTATACAGCATCATTTGTATGAAAATAATATTCTATTTGGATACAAGGATGGATACAAAAACTATTTTCGAACTGGTTCGATTCATGCGAAGCGAGAATGCTCCTATTTTAACTCAATGGCACATGTTGCGAAATACATACAAATAGTTCAAAATAGCAATTTTATTGGTATTTTTGCTATTTTTTTGAAAAAAGTAATATTTTTTAAGTATTTGATTATAAAGGGTTTTTGTTGTAAAATTCGTGTATAATATGAATATCGGCTAGATCTATTAACTCCGCAGCATCTTAGTCAGCTACATCTTCAGTCTTCTTGGCCGGTTTATCGATGTATCTGCACCGCAATCCGAATCCCTGAATTTAAATCTATTTTATCGTTTGCTCTACGATGCGCTTTATTACGTCCTAACCATTTGAAAAAGCATCCGCGTTTGTTCATCCTCGACAGTTACTTTACGGTCTGAAACAGCAGAACTTGATTACTACACAGACCATAATGAATTTTAATATCAAGTAAGTCGCCACATCTGCAGTAACTCTGTTTCACCCCACCATTAGTAATTTCATCTATTTAATCTCATAGCGCCCGCATGTCTGTGCGTCTCGTATCCGGTTTCTCGGAGGCACGCGTTCGCTTATTGAAAACACAGGACCAACTATGACCAAGCATCACGAGAACGCTGAAAATCACTCTAGTAAATTAGACGGTGAAGAAAACGCAGTATGGATCGAATTCGCAAGTACAAATACCGTTGCCGCTGCGGTAGTCATTCTTAATCGCATGCTATTTCGGCCACCCCTCTTTAAGCTGGGTCAGATAGTGGCCACGCCGCTTGCACTAGACGTTCTCGATAGAGCGGGAATCAATGTCAATGACTTACTCGTGCGGCATGTGCAAGGTGACTTCGGCGTGATATGCGCGGACGATGTGGCTGAAAACAGAAGTGCCATCGCACTCGGTAACCGAATCATGTCAGCTTACGAAGTCGGCCATCAAAACGAAATGCTATGGATTATTACTGAGCATGACCGGAGTGTAACCACGCTCATGCAGCCAGTGGAGTACTGAGCATGAGTGCTCCCTACATTCAGCAGCGGTTCCATCCGCGGCTCAAGATTGGCTACACAGCGATGATGGACCAAGGGAAGCGGAATGTGCCGGTACATTGTCGTCAGGGCGAAATAGACGGCGCATGCGGAACATATTGTTGCGCGATTTTGCTCACGCTATATGGACGGATTTCTAATCCGGCCGTTTTGTCAGAGCGCCGAACCGGCGTCGCCGCACGCTTGTGGAAAGCAGCGCAAGCAGTTTACTTTGATGGCATTCATGCTAAACCGCTGGCAAAAATGTTGCACTCGCTGGACGCGGATTTACTGATAGAAGTGTGTGATCGTTCTCATTCACGGATACTGTTGTTCACAGAAGCGCAGCTTAGCTCCGGCCGATTGGTCATCTTGGCCTGGAGAACTCGCAATCATGCGCAGCAGCATTGGACCCTGGTGATTGGTATTGAAGGTCTCCAAAGCGGTCGTCGTTTTATGCCCCAGACATTTTTGTGCCTTGATCCCGGAGCACCTCAACCGGAATTGTGTGGTTACAACGCGCGCCTTGAGTTTTCTGAGAAAGTGCCTGGCTACAGTTCCTCTTTCGCCACTTACTTAAGTACAGATAATGGAAACGCGTTGCCAGTCACGCTCATCGGAGCAGTTGCGGTCGGCGAAACCAAGTGAATGGTGAGAAGTCGCGAATTGCATCGACTACCGAAGACGTGATTTTCTCGGTTTCAATGCTGGATCAGGTTGACGGTTGCTACCGTCCGGCGTGATCGACGCCTTGATCGGCTCAAAGAATTCGGACAGCGTGATGCCAAGTCCAAAGCAAAGCGCGCCCAGAGTTTTAAGAGACGGATTCGCTTGGCCGCGTTCGATCTGACTAATGTGACCGCGTCCGATTTCCGAATCAAAAGCCAACGCTTCTTGGGATTTGTCGGCAGCGATGCGCTTGACTTTCAACGTCTTTCCAATGGCGATAAAGACCTCGTTATTCGCTTCGGCAATCTTAGCGGAAAGGGTTGATTTCATAAAGCAAATTTTGCACAAATGTTGCCTATGATGCGACTCAATATATTGATAATTTAAATGTCTGATATATTGCGCATTAAAATGCTGCAAATAGCAAAAGTGCCGAAGTACGGCTTACATAAAAGGGGAAAAAATGAACATGGCTTTCTGCCGCGGTTGCGGCACGGAGATTCACGAAAGCGCACCGCTTTGTCCCAAATGCGGGGCCACACAAGTAACTCACGCAAACAGTCAATCGAATTCAAAAGGTACGAATTGGCTTGCAATTTCATCACTTGTAACTGCGTCATTGTCGTTATTGGTAAGCGTTGAAGACACGCTCGATAAAGACCAAGTGATTGGTACTGCAATGGTCGCGATCATTGCGATTGTGCTTGGGGTAGTCAATTTTCAGCAACAACGCGCTGGCAAAACGATGGCAATTATCGGGGTTGTGCTGGCATCAATCAGTCTGCTGATTTGTCTCGGCAGAAATGGATAACAATTAAAAGGGAGTTTAAGAAATGACTACGTTTGTATTTTGTCGCGGTTGCGCGCATCAAATTCATGAAACCGCGCAAGCATGTCCAAAGTGTGGGGCGCCGCAACCCAGTGCGGTCGTGCCGCCGCCGCAGCAGCCGACACCGACGGTAGGGTCTGTTCAAAAAACTGACGTGCCCACGTCATACACAAGTTATGACCAGGTACCGTGGTTCCGGAAGCGTTGGTTTGCGATTATCTGTCTGCTGATATTTATGCCCGTCTTTCTGGCGATCGCATATACCGGTGACGTCTATTATGAAAAGAAGGGCCAACTAAAAACTTTTCCTAAAAGTACGCGGATTATTTTCACAGTGATATTTGTGCTTGGGGTGCTTACTCATTTTATGAAATAGAGCGCATGGGCGGTCTATCAGCGGGGCTCAGTCATTGGCTGTATTGAACGCATAGTACCCAACTAATTACATCACTAATCGAGGTGTTTCATGAAAAAACTGTACGCAGGATTCTTTGTATTACTTCTCAACATGAATTATTGCTATTCAGCAGAGGACATGACGTTCTTTGGTATGACGTTAGGCGCAGAATTTGACTACCCTTCGTGCAAAGGCGAACGCTCCCAAATCTGTGTCTTTGCCGCAAAAACTGTTCCGACGCCATCTGGCATTGCTGTTAAGGTCAGAAGCATGGCTTTCCCTAGGGATCTTGTTCCGAACTGGATCGTTCTGGAAGATGCCGACGTGGAGACGTTTGACGCGGAAAACGTTGTGCAGTCGATCATCGTTCACACCGACGTGCTCTCGGCTGATATCGGCGAAAAAGGAATCAACTCGATTTATGAGCATTTGGTCGCCCGTCTGGGCAAAGAATCCAAGCGAACGCCTATGACCGTATTCGGACAACGCTATCACTATGCAGCTATTTGGAATAAACCGTGGGGTGTGGTTACTTTCGCCACGGCCGTATCAACGCCGCACGGCGTACTACCAATCATCTCGATAGCATCAAATAAATACGTGGATATGTGGGAGAAAAACAAGCAACTGCAACAACAACGAAATACAAAAGCAGAAGAGAAAAAACTAAAATTCTAACAATCGCAATCGAAAGTGCCTTCTGCCGGCCCTGTTGTAATGCCGGTGCAGCAACAAATATATGACATGGTTGTATGTGCGAATAGAGCATACAACCGCAGTCGGTGATTCATCCAATCAAAAATAATTAGATCGGTTTCCCAAGCGATCGGGGACCCCAAACAGGAAAAATAATGATAAATAAAAATGGACTCATAGTAACTTTCAGAGCGACCGCAAAAGCACTTTTATGTTGCTTGATAGCGGGACAGTCTGTAGCAGCTCCACCATCAGCTCTCAGCAACGAAAAAGTTGAACGGATCGAATTCGATTCGGTGACGCCTAAGGGCCGGTTTGAAATGGTTCGTCACACTGGCGACAACAAGCCGGTCAAGGTGTTCGGTGACCTCATCATGCCAACAAATACAACGGGACCGGTGCCGGCCGTGGTTATTTCTCACGGCAGTGATGGTGTTGGTCCCGCTTTGTACGACGTGTGGGCAGCTGCATTTGTCAAATGGGGCTATGCGGCGTTTATCGTCGATAGCTTTACTCCTCGCGGGATCAGTAGCACAGGTCAAGATCAAAGCATGCTCGATCCAATGGCGAATGTGGCGGACGCAATCAATGCACTAAAATTGCTGGCAGCCGATCCTCGCATCGACAAGACCCGGATTGCCAATATTGGATTTAGCCGAGGTGGTGGCGTTGCCATTGACACGTACTTTGACATGTACCGTCACGGCATTCTGAAAGACGATCTCAAATTCGCTGCCAACATTCCCGTCTACCCCAACGGATGCAACGTCAAATACCGTACAGATTGGGCGAACACGAACCACGCACCAATGCTCATGCTGCTGGCTGAGAAAGACGATTCAACCCCGGCCAAAGACTGCGTGGCGTACGCCGATGAACTGAATGCCGCAGACGGATTGAACATCCAGTACAAAATCTACCAGGGTGCTTACCACGGCTTTGACGGACACAGCCAGTATCACATGTCCTTGGGCGGCGAGAGCGGACGCAACTGTGATATGGAAGTGAAACTGACAGACGTTCCTGGTTCCGGCTTGGGTGAAGCTATCGACAAGAAGACAGGCCAACCGATTATTGGCTTTGATGCGTGGGGTAATACCTATGCTGCTTGCCGGCTACGCAAAGGCTACATCATCGAAGGCAATCCCAGGTTAAGCGCTGAGGCCGTCCATGATGTTCAAGAGTTTCTAAAAGCTACGTTTGCAAAGTGAAGGAAAGAAATTGCTTACTCGTGGCATCTCGCCAAAGTATATTTCGACGAAGGCTGCTAGCGGCTTGAAGCTTTAGCGTTGATTGGGCCAGCCTGAGGGTTCGCTCCGCTCCAACGCCTGAGCGGGTGCCGGAATCAGACTTTGGGAAGTTTTCGTCGAGGTACCATACATTAAGAAATGCTATCCTTAAATATAAAGAAAGTGGACTGTTGCTCCACTTTTTTTTCACTTCATTGGCTTCGCTCGCCGTTTATCCAATCAAAGTAATTAGATCGGTTTCCCGGACGAGGTGAACCACTAAAGAGAAAAAATAATGATTAAAAAATAAAAATTTAATAAAAATATATACACACCACTGGTCCAGCTGTGTCCACCTACGCTTGGGCCGTGCCAACTTCATTTGAAATCACCACGACTTGCGTAGGCGATGATTGCGGTTGCGATACCGCCGGTTTAGGGTGCTGTTGGTTCTGCGGCGCAGATGATTGGTCCTGAGCTACTGGACGTGTTGCCGCGATGTCTTGGAGAGCAGCCATAGGGGTTGCAGCGTGAAAAGGCCATTATAGGTTTCCGGGATGGTGTCGCGAACTCTGGCCGACTCTGTCTGCCTGTAATCGCCCGAACCACAGCTTGGATTCGCAGCGTCTAAGAGCATCTTGGCGAACTGAATACACTCAGGCGTATCACGCAGTACGCGCGTGACGTCAACAGCAGACGCAAATGTGCTGTCCTGCATCCGAGGGTCATCCTCAGACTCGGTAAAAGGTTCTTGGCCGGTGTGAGAAAGCTCGCATCGTTAAAAAATACCTATATATAACGAAGCCTTTCATCTACTCGCTGAGCAGTTGCATGCAAACTGATCCATGCAAATCTATTGGATATCTTGATGGCAGATATGAGAATCTATTTTTCTTAAAAAAGTATTATCTGTATATGGTAGAAATTTAGTGTGCCGCGAACAAAACCAGCATGTGCTAGTTAGCGGGGTCGGTGTTCCCTCAGCTCGCCCGGTAATCCCCCCACAAAAAAGCATCAGTTGAAAGTAGAATTTTCTTAAATGAGATTTTGAGGAAGTTTTACATGAAGACATCACGCTATACGGAAA
>JAQGLY010000064.1 GCA_028292625.1 Herbaspirillum sp.
CTACATGAAGTTCTACAACGACGGCCTGGTCAACTTCCCTTACCTGTCGGACGGCATGTGGTTCATGACGCAGCATCGCCGCTGGGGCTTGCTGAAGGAAGATCCGGATTACCTGGCGGTCGCCAAAAAGGTCAACCGCATCGATCTGTACAAGGAAGCCGCCGCGATGACCAAGACCCCGGTGCCGAAAGATGCCATGCGCGCGTCCAAGCTGCTCGACGGCGCGGTATGGGACGGCAAGGATCCGAAGGCCTATGCGGCATCGTTCAAGATCCGGGCTTAGTCGATGCCGCAGGCATTGCAATCGGACGGGCCGCCAGGTCCGTCCCTTCAACAAGGATGCAGCATGAACGCTTTCACCTCTGTCATCGGCGATGCTTCCCCCGCAGGCGGGAAAGAAGCCGCCTCCGCTCCTGACCCGGCACCGGCCAAACCGGCTGCGCTGACGCCAAGCGAACGCTCGGCGGCGGCGTCCCGTCTTCGCCTGCAGCAAAGCCTGCTGTACCGCGGCCTGGCGCCGCTGGCCGGGCTCGCGCTGCTGGTGCTGGTATGGCAAATCATCGCCAGCAAGAACGGCAGCTTTCCAACCCCTGCCGCGACGCTGGCCGAAGCCATCAAACTGTTTTCCGATCCCTTCTATCGCCACAGCCCCAACGACCAGGGCATCGGCTGGAATGTGCTGGCGTCGCTGCAACGGGTCGCCATCGGCTTCGGCCTGGCCGCCGCGATCGGCATACCGCTGGGTTTTCTGATCGGCCGCGTGAAGTTCGTCGCCGGCATGTTCGGCCCTATCGTCAGCCTGCTGAAACCGGTATCGCCGCTGGCCTGGCTGCCGATCGGCCTGCTGGTGTTCAAATCGGCCGATCCGGCCGCGATCTGGTCGATCTTCATCTGTTCGATCTGGCCGATGGTGATCAACACCGCCGTCGGCGTGCAGCGCGTGCCGCAGGATTACATGAACGTGGCGCGCGTGCTGAATCTGTCGGAATGGAAAATCCTGACCAAGATCCTGCTGCCGTCGGTGCTGCCGTACACGCTGACCGGCGTACGGCTGGCGGTCGGAACCGCGTGGCTGGTGATCGTGGCGGCGGAAATGCTGACCGGCGGCGTCGGCATCGGCTTCTGGGTCTGGGACGAATGGAACAACCTGAACGTGCCGCACATTCTGATCGCCATTGTCGTCATCGGCGTGGTCGGGCTGTTGCTGGAACAGGTGCTGGTGGCGCTGGCCAAGGCCTTCACTTACGAACAAGTCGATCAATAGCGGAGCCAACCATGAGTCAATCCCAAGCGCACGCCAGATTCATCGAGATCAACGACGCCGACATGGTGTTCAACGCCAAAAAGGGTCCTTTTCATGCGTTGCAAAAAGTCAGCCTGTATGTCGCCAAAGGCGAGTTCGTCACGCTGATCGGCCATTCCGGCTGCGGCAAATCGACGCTGCTCAATCTGATCGCCGGGCTGCTGCTGCCGACTTCCGGCGTGCTGTTGTGCGCCAACCGCGAAATCGCCGGCCCGGCGCCGGAGCGCGCTGTGGTGTTCCAGAACCATTCGCTGCTGCCGTGGCTGACCTGCGCGGAAAACATTCATCTCGGCGTGGAGCGCGTGTTCGGCGCCACCGAAAGCCGTGCCCAATTGCGTGACCGGACCCGTGCGGCGCTGGCGCTGGTCGGCTTGAGCGCCGCCGAAAGCAAGCGCCCGAACGAAATCTCCGGCGGCATGAAGCAGCGCGTCGGCATTGCCCGCGCGCTGGCGATGGAGCCGAAGGTGTTATTGATGGACGAGCCGTTCGGCGCGCTCGACGCCTTGACCCGCACGCATCTGCAGGACGAATTGCTGAAGATCGTCGCGCAGACCGGCTCGACGGTGGTGATGGTGACCCATGACGTGGACGAGGCGGTGCTGTTGTCGGACCGCATCGTGATGATGACCAACGGTCCGGCGGCCACCATCGGCGAGATCGTCGACGTGCGCCTGCCGCGTCCGCGCGAACGCGTCGCGCTGGCGCAGGATGCGCTGTATTCGGAATATCGCGGCACGGTGCTGGAATTTTTGTATCGCAAACACGCCCATCCGGCAGCGGCCTAGCGTTTCAGGAGAAGATAATGTTGGAGACGGAATCGATGGAAGCGCCGGCGGCTGCGGCAATCGCAACAACGGCGGCAGCCCCGCAACGCAGGATGCAACTGGTCATGGTCGGAAACGGCATGGCCGGCGTGCGCACGCTGGAAGAATTGCTGAAGATCGCGCCGGACAGCTACGACATCACGGTATTCGGTGCCGAGCCGTACGCCAATTACAACCGCATCCTGCTGTCGCCGGTGCTGGCCGGCGAGCAGACGGTGGAGGACATCATGCTCAACGATGTCGACTGGTACGCCGAGCATCGCATCGCACTGCATCTGAACAAGACCGTCACCCAGATCGACCGCGTGCATCGCACCGTGAGCGCCGATGACGGCACCACCGTGGCTTACGACCGTCTGCTGCTGGCGACCGGTTCGACGCCGTTCATGCTGCCGGTGCCGGGCAAGGATCTGCAGGGCGTGATCCCCTATCGCGACATCAAGGACACCAACGAAATGATCGCCGCCGCCGGCGCGCACACCCATGCGGTGGTGATCGGCGGCGGTCTGCTGGGGCTGGAAGCGGCCAACGGCCTCAAACTGCGCGGCATGGACGTGACCGTGGTGCATCTGCCGGAATGGCTGATGGAACGGCAACTGGACGAAACCGCCGGCGGCATGCTGCGCCAGTCGCTGGAGGATCGCGGCCTGCGTTTCCTGCTGCAGAAAAATACCGAAGCCATCCTCGGCGACGAACACGGCCGAGTCAAGGCGATCCGCTTCGCCGACGGTCTGGAAGTGCCGGCGCAACTGGTGGTGATGGCCGTAGGCATCCGTCCCAACACGGCGCTGGCCGAAGCTTCGGGTCTGTACTGCCACCGCGGCATCGTGGTCAACGACACCATGCAGACCTACGATCCGCGCATCTATGCGGTGGGCGAATGCGTCAACCATCGCGGCACCGTGTACGGCCTGGTCGCGCCGCTGTTCGAAATGGCGAAAGTCTGCGCCACCCATCTGGGGCATTTCGGCATCGGCCGCTATCAGGGCTCGGTGACCTCGACCAAGCTCAAGGTCACCGGCATCGACCTGTTTTCGGCCGGCGATTTCATGGGCAGCGACGACGCCGAGGAAATCACGCTGTCCGATCCTATCGGCGGCATCTACAAGAAGCTGGTGATCAAGGACGAGCGTCTGATCGGCGTGTGCCTGTACGGGGATACGGTGGACGGCAGCTGGTACTTCAAACTGCTGCGCGAGCAAAAGAACATCACCGCCATCCGCGACACCCTGATGTTCGGCGAAAGCAACACCACCCGTCCCGGCGACACCGGCCACGAAGGCCACACCCGCGCCGCGGCGATGCCGGACGATGCCGAAGTCTGCGGCTGCAACGGCGTCTGCAAGGGCGCCATCGTGCGCGCGATCAAGGAAAAAGGCCTGTTCACCCTGGAAGACGTGCGCAAGCATACCAAGGCGTCGGCGTCGTGCGGCTCCTGCACCGGACTGGTGGAACAGCTCATCATGGCCACCGCCGGCGGCGATTATTCGGTATCGACCAAGGCCAAGCCGATCTGCGCCTGCACCGACCATACGCATCAGCAGGCGCGCGACGCGATCCGCGCCGAAAGACTGCTCACCATCGCCGACACCATGCAGCGGCTCAAGTGGCGCACGCCGAACGGCTGCGCCACTTGCCGCCCCGCCCTCAACTATTACCTGATCTCGACCTGGCCGAGGGAGGCGCGCGACGATCCGCAATCGCGTTTCATCAACGAGCGCGCGCACGCCAACATCCAGAAAGACGGCACCTATTCGGTGATCCCGCGCATGTGGGCCGGCGAAACCAATGCCTCGGAACTGCGCCGCATCGCCGACGTGGTGGACAAGTTCAAGATCCCGACCGTGAAAGTGACCGGCGGCCAGCGCATCGATTTGCTGGGCGTGAAGAAGGAAGACCTGACCCAGGTCTGGAAAGAACTCGACATGCCCAGCGGCCATGCGTACGCCAAGGCGCTGCGCACCGTGAAGACCTGCGTGGGCAGCGAATGGTGCCGTTTCGGCACGCAGGATTCGACGCGCATGGGGCATGAGCTGGAGCGCGCCTTGTGGCGCATGTATGCGCCGCACAAGGTCAAGATCGCGGTATCCGGCTGTCCGCGCAATTGCGCCGAATCCGGCATCAAGGATGTGGGCGTGATCGGCGTCGATTCCGGCTGGGAAATATATGTCGGCGGCAACGGCGGCATCAAGACCGAAGTCGCGCAATTTTTCGTCAAGTGCAAGACCCACGCCGAGGTGCTGGAATATGCGGCGGCGTTCCTGCAGCTGTATCGCGAAGAAGGCTGGTATCTGGAGCGCACCGTGCATTACCTGGCGCGGGTCGGCCTCGATTACGCCAAGCACAAGGTCGTGGAAGATGCGGAAAACCGCCAGGCGCTGTATGAGCGCATGCTATTTTCGCTGGATGGCGAGCCGGATCCATGGCACGAGCAGATCAAGGCCGGAATCGATACCCGCCAGTTCACGCCGATCAGGATTTGAACCGCCGTTATCCAAAGGAGAAGTGTCATGAGTGAATGGAAACGGATTTGCGCGGTGGACGATATTCCGGTGCTGGGCGCCCGCGTGGTGCGCCGCGCCGCCGTCGACGGCCGGGCGCAGACCGACATCGCGATCTTCCGCAATGCCGACGACAAGATATTCGCGCTGCTCGACCGCTGCCCGCACAAGGGCGGTCCGCTGTCGCAGGGCATCGTATCCGGCGAACGCGTCACCTGTCCGCTGCATAGCTGGAACATCGCGCTGGATTCCGGCTGCGCGGCGGCGCCCGACGTCGGCTGCGTCGCGCGTTTCGCGGTGCGGGTGGATGCGGGCGAGGTGTGGCTGGATCCGACTGAAATCGCCGCCGAAACGACGGCAGCCTGACCCCCGCCGCACAGATATCGCCATGAAGCCTATTCCGGTGGAAACCAAAAGCGTCTGCTGTTATTGCGGTGTGGGATGCGGCGTCATCATCGAAAGCGACGGCCGGCAAGTCACCGGCGTGCGCGGCGACCCGGATCATCCGGCCAATTTCGGCCGTCTGTGCAGCAAAGGCAGCACGCTGCACCTGACGCAGGAGCCGCAATTGCTGGCGCGCACGCGCGCGCTGACGCCGGAGCTGCGGCGCGATCGCAAGGCGCCGCGCCGCCCTGCCGAATGGGATGAAACTCTGGATTTCCTGGCCCAACGTTTCGATCGCACCATCGCCGAACACGGCCCCGACAGCGTCGCCTTCTATATCTCGGGCCAATTGCTGACCGAAGATTATTACGTCTTCAACAAGCTGGCCAAGGGCATGCTCGGCACCAACAACATCGACACCAATTCGCGCCTGTGCATGTCCAGCGCAGTGGCCGCCTACAAGCAGACGCTGGGCGCGGATGCGCCGCCGGCCTGTTACGAAGACATCGACCAGGCCGAGGTGGTATTCATCGCCGGCTCCAACATGGCCTATGCACATCCGGTGCTGTACCGCCGCCTGGCCGATGCGCGCGTCCGCAATCCGGCCATGAAAGTGATCGTCGCCGATCCGCGCCGCACCGACACCGCCGCCGACGCCGACCTGTTCCTGCCGCTGCTGCCGGGCACCGACATCGCGCTGTTCAACGGCATGCTGCATATCTGCTTGTGGGAAGACCTGATCGATCAGGCCTTCATCGACGCCCATACCGAAGGCTTTGCCGCGCTGAAAAACCTGGTGCGCGATTACACGCCCAAATACGTCAGCGCGGTCTGCGGCATCGCCGAAGCCGATCTGGTGCAGGCGGCGCGCTGGTTCGGCGCTTCGCGCGCCAGCCTGTCGCTGTACTGCCAGGGCCTGAATCAATCGGCCGCCGGCACCGCCAATAACGCGGCCCTGATCAATCTGCATCTGGCCACGCATCAAATCGGCAAGCCCGGCGCCGGGCCGTTTTCATTGACCGGCCAGCCCAATGCGATGGGCGGCCGCGAAGTCGGCGGCATGGCCAATCTGTTGTCCGGGCATCGCGATCTGGACGATCCGCAGCATCGACGCGAAGTCGCCGCGCTGTGGGGCGTGCCGGAGGTGCCGGCCAAGCCGGGCAAGACCGCGGTCGACCTGTTCGAGGCGGTGCGCCAGGGCGAGATCAAGATCCTGTGGATCGTCTGCACCAATCCGGCGCAATCGATGCCCGACCAGCAGCGCATACGCGAAGCGTTGCAAAAGGCGGAGCTGGTGATCGTGCAGGAAGCCTACGCCAACACCGCCACCACGCTGTATGCGGATGTATTGCTGCCGGCATCGAGCTGGGCCGAAAAGGACGGCACCGTCACCAATTCCGAGCGCCGCATCACGCGCGTGCGGCAAGCCGTCGCGGCGCCGGGACTGGCGCGCGCCGACTGGCGCATCGCGGTCGATTTCGCGCATGCGCTGGAACGGCTGCGCAGCGGCGGCCAAACACCGCAGTCGCCGCTGTTTCCGTATACCGACGTCGAACAGATCTGGAACGAGCATCGCGCCAGCACCCGCGGCCGCGATCTGGATATCGGCGGTCTGTCGTTCGCATTGCTGGAAGAGCGGGGACCGCAGCAATGGCCGTTCGCGCAAGGCGCGCAAAGCGGCGCTGCGCGCCTGTATCTGGATGGCCGTTTCGCCACGGCCAACGGCCGCGCGCGCTTCATGCCGACTGCCTGGCAGGAAAGCGCCGAGCCGGTCAACGCGCGCTTTCCCCTGCACCTGACCAGTGGCCGCCTGCGCGATCAATGGCACGGCATGAGCCGCACCGGCGTGCTGCCGCGCTCATTCGCCCATGCGCCGGAACCGGCGATCCTGATGCAGGCCGACGACATCCTGCGCCGCGGTTTGCGGGACGGCGATCTGGTGCGCATCAACAGCAAGCGCGGCGAACTGGTGCTGCCGGTGCGGGCCTCGAACGAGATGCGCAGCGGTCAAAGCTTCATCGCCATGCACTGGGGCCAGGAATACGTATCCGGCACCGCCGCCGACGGCGCGCGCATGCATGGCGTCAATACCCTCTTCTCGCCGCTGTATTGCCCGATATCCGAGCAGCCCGCGCTCAAACATGCCGCGATCCGCGTGGCGGCCGCCGACCTGCCGCTGCGGCTGACCGTCTTCGGCTGGGCCGCGGACGGCGACGCCCCGGGCTTGCAGGCGCGGCTGCGCGAGTACATGGGAAGTTTTGCGTATGCCGCTTGCACGCTGTTCGGCCGCGAACGCGGCGGTGTGCTGTTGCGCGCCGCCGCCGGCACCGCGATCGATGCGGCGTTGCTGGCGCAAATCGAAGCGCTGTTCGGACTCGGCGACGCACGCGTGCTGCGCTATCGCGACCGCCGCCACGGCCATGCACGCGCGGTCAGGGTGGACCAAGGAACACTGCAGGCCGTCTCGCTGCTGGGCGACATCCGCGCCGAATCCTGGCTGCGGCAATATCTGGAACAGCAGGAGCCGGTCGACAATCTGGGACCGGCATTGCTGATGGCCTCGTCCGCCGCGCCGGTCAAGATCAAGGTGCGCGGCCGCATCGTGTGCAATTGCTTCGACATCGGCGAAAACCAGATCGTCGAAGCGCTGGCGGCGGCCGACGGCAACCCGGCGCAGCGACTGCAACAGGTGCAGAACGGCTTGCATTGCGGAATCAACTGCGGCGCCTGCCTATCGGAATTGAAGATGATGGCGCTACGCGCGGTCCCTGCTGCGTGACGCTGTGAAGCTAACCGTGAAGATGGTAATGCAGTACGTAATAACTGCCGTAGGAAAACAAGAAAAAAACACAGGAAGTGAGTAAAAAAAGTCCCGTATTGGTGAGCGCGGAAAAAGAGAAATCCTCTTTTCTCGGAGCGAAAAGGATGGCGATCATCGGAATGATAAACAGGAAATGGCCGATAAAATCGATTAATCCGAAAGGGATGAGGGCCAGAAGAACGAAGAAGGTAAGGACGCCGATGGCTGCATAAGCCGCGGTTTTTCCGGTGTAAATATGGTAGACGCAACAGAGTTCGATAAAGCCGCAAGTTCTGACAAAAAATTCCCAATCCAATCCCATTGCAATATAGGGGTGGTCGGTCAGCAGTTGATAAAAAAGCGCGGGTTGCAAAAATTTTTCTATCGCGCCCCAGATAAACGAGTAGCAGAAGGTCAATCGCAGCAATTCCAGTTCACCGCCAACCACGCCCTTGCGCCAGGTCTGTAATACAAGAAACACCCCGGTACCCACAAACATGACGTAATCCAGCATATGGAACAAGCCGTACAGTTGTATCGAATAGCTATACAGGAAAATGATGCCTATGCCGGCAATGAAGCTTGTCGGGCGATAAAAAGCGGTTAACGCTATCAGGAAATGCACATAGCGCAGATAAGGATTGTCGCTGATGAGTTCAGGCGTCAGTAAAATATGCGGGAATCCGATCGCCAATATGAGGAAAAACATCGATGTGCCATACCTCATTACCTGGGGAATAGTCGCGTACAGTTGCGACAATAAGGGCTGCCAGCGTGGATGATTCGCGGGCGATGTCAATTTCCTGTCCCATACGGATGTGACGTATATCACGATGATCGAAAGCAACAGGACGCCCCAAAAATCGGGCGCTTCGATCACCTGCAAAATGGGGAGCGGCGGGTTGGTCGTATCGAATTCCACGAACCACTTGACGTGCGCCTCCGCCGGGAAAGGCTGGAGCATCGCCCATGCCATCAATGAAAATAGTGATATTTTCTTCATTGCGACCCTCCGTTCACGCCTTCCGGAAATTTCCATTTCCCGAAATCACTTTTCTAAAATACAGCACAATATAGCGGCATGTTTTGGTCGGGAGATTGATATGAATCAAATACCTGCCAAGCGGTCGGGAGCAGGTTCGCCGCCCATAAATCTAAATGATTTTCGATATCATTCTCATTTTTACGCCTTCGTCAGCCTTTTCGCCTACAATGCGGACACGGGATTGTTCGATTGAGCGAAATAACACTAAGCACAGAACATTTCCTTCCCGCAGCCAGCGAAACGATCCGATCCGCATCGCAGTAGTCAGCCAAAGCCCGGCTCCCAGCATGCATGGAGCCGTCACCTTTTTTGCTGACGATAAAATGAACCGACCGACTCCGATCGCCGCTGCACTGTTCACGCTCTGCAGCCCTCTGCTGCAGGCGCAACAAACCGGCGGCAACCCCGCCTCCGCTTCCATAGCCACTCCCGCCGTGCTGGAAAACGTCACCGTGACCGGCAGCCGCGACGATTTCAACGCACCCACCGTTTCCATCACCAAATTGCCGGCCGACCTGCACGACGTGCCGCAATCGGTGATCGTGGTCGACAAGGCGCTGATGCAATCGCAGGGCGCGACCTCGCTGGCCGACGCGTTGCGCAATGTGTCCGGCATCACGCTCGGCGGCGCGGAAGGCGGCCAGATCGGCAACAACATCAATCTGAACGGCTTCCCCGCCCGCACCGATATTTACCTGGACGGCTTCCGCGACCGCGGCCAATACTTCCGCGACACCTTCGCGCTGGATCAGGTGGAAGTCCTGATGGGACCGTCGTCGATGCTGTTCGGCCGCGGATCGACCGGCGGCGTGGTCAACCAGGTCACCAAAAAAGCCAATCTGAAGGAATCCACCGAAGTCACCGCCTCGGCCACCAGCAACGGCCTGGTGCGCACCACCGTCGACCATAACCAGCCGCTGACCGATACCTCGGCATTGCGCGTGTCGGCAATGGCGCAGGACGGCGCGGCGAGCACCCGCGACAAAACCGACCTGCGGGATTTCGGCCTGGCCGTGTCGTATGCGCTCGGCATCGGCAGCGCCGATGAAATAAGCTTGTCGGCGCTGGTGCAACACAATAACGATCAGGTCGACTACGGCTTGCCGCCGCTGAACGGCCATCCGGTCGCCGTCGACCGCAATACCTCGTACGGGCTGGATAACGATCGCACGCAATCCAACGTGATCGCGCTCAATGCCAACATCAAGCACAGGATTGCGCCGGAGGTGACCCTGCGCAGCATGACGCAATTCAATTACGTTCACACCGACGCACGCGAAACCTCGCCGCAGAGCATCGGCACCGTGGCGGCCGGCGTGTTTACGCCATTGACCGGCGCGATTGGCGCGCAGCCCTTGTCCAGCCTGTTCGTACGCGAACAAACGCACGACAGAATCATCACCGACTACTCGATCTCCAATCAGACCGAACTGGCGGCGAAAATCGACGCCGGCGGCTTCGCGCACGACACCCTGCTCGGACTGGAAGTCAGTCATGACGGCTACAACAATCAGACCTATTTCCGCGACGGGACTTGCAACGGCGTACCGATGAACGCCTCCGACGCGACCCAGTCGTATGTCGACTGCGTACCCGTGGTCGATCCCTCGTTCAACGCCGCCGACACCGATCTGGGCAGCCGCCGCGGCAACCGGGCCGGCGGCTCGGCCAATACGATCGCGGTGTACGGCAACGACACCATGGCATTGAACGATCGCTTCAAGCTGGTCGGCGGCCTGCGTTACGACCGCTTCATCGTCAACATTTCCAACACTATCTCGTCGCCCGCCAGCGCCAGCCAGACCGTCAATTTCGTGAGCGTTCGCGCGGGCGGCATCTGGCAGCCGACCACGGCGCAGGCTTATTATCTTTCGTATGGCACATCGTTCAATCCTTCGCTGGAACAATTGACCGGCACCGCCGGACAGCAATCGCTAGAGCCGGAAAAGAACAAATCCTATGAGCTGGGCGGCAAGTGGGACGTCTCGCAGAATCTGGCGAGCAACGCCGCCCTGTTCCAGATCAGGAAGGACAATGCGCGCAGCCAGGTTGCTCCCGGCGTGTACCAACTCGACGGCACGGTGCGCGTCAGAGGCGCCAGCGCGGGCGCCACCGGCCGCATCACGCGGAAGTGGCAAATCTCGGCCAACTACACTTATCTGAACGCGCAGGTAATCGCCGCATCGGCCACCGACGGCACGCTGGGCAAGGTGCCGATCAACACACCGAGGCATTCGCTGACCGCGTGGAACACTTACCGGCTGGCGCCGCACTGGGAACTGGGCGGCGGCGCCACGTATATGGCGCAACGCTTCGCCAACGCCGCCAATACCACGCAGGTGGGCGGCTTCACCCGCTGGGATGCGACCGTCGCTTATCTGCTGCCGAAGGTCGATATCCGTCTGAATCTGATCAATCTGAGCAACAAGATGTATTACGACGCGCTGATTCAATCGGATGGGGGACGCGCGGTGCCCGGCAACGGACGCACCGCGATGCTGTCGCTTGTTTATCGGATGTAATTTTCGGAGAACCATCCATGCTCATTACCATTCCTCAAGCGCTCGATACGCAACAGCTGGGCGCCCTGCGTCAATTACTGGATCAGGCCGGGCCGGCGTGGGTGGACGGTCGCGTGACCGCCGGCTATCAAGGGTCGGCGGTCAAATTCAATCAGCAGATCGACGAGCGCTCCGACGTCGCGCTGTTATGCCAGCGCATTGTGCTGCGGGCCCTGGAGCGTCACCCCCGCTTCATCAGCGCTGCCCTGCCCAATACCGTGTATCCGCCGATGTTCAACCGCTACGGCGAGGGCATGCGCTTCGGCGCGCACGTCGACGGCAGCGTGCGCATTCATCCGCACAGCGGACTGAAACTGCGCACCGATATTTCCGCCACCCTGTTTCTGGAAGATCCGGCCGCCTACGACGGCGGCGAATTGCAGATCGAGGACACCTACGGCACGCATGCAGTGAAACTGGCGGCCGGCGATATGGTGTTGTATCCGGCGACCAGCCTGCATAGCGTCACGCCGGTTACGCGCGGCGTGCGCGTGGGCTGTTTTTTCTGGGTGCAAAGCCTGGTGCGCGACGATGCGCGGCGCAGCCTGCTGTTCGATATGGATAATGCCATACAGAAACTGAATCTCACCGACGCCGACGAAAGCGCGCGTCGGACGCTGATCGGCTGTTATCACAATCTCCTGCGGCAATGGGGCGATACCTGAAGTCTGAATGATGTTTACTTGCATTAATGACATGAACTTATTCCTTGTCTCGTCGTCTGAATTGCCATCCGGTACATCACATGAGGATGCAAATGGAACCAGACCACCCCGCCGACAGCCCCGCAGTATTCATCCCTTTGCCTTTTAACGCGCGGCGCCGATGGCTGCAACGGGCGGTCGTCATGAGCGCCGCCGGCGCTACCGCTCCGCTGGCGTTCGATTCAATGGCGGAAGGCCCGGCTACCGGGCCGGCGCAGCACGCCGACCTCGATGCCTTCATGAACCTGTCGCAAGCCCTGACCGATAAGCCGGGACTGGACCGCGCCGTCGGCGCTCGGCTGCTGGCGGCGCTGCAACAGGCGACGCCGGATTTTGCACAGCAAATGCGGCTGCTGAGTGACGTCGTGGTATCCGGGGGCCTGCTCGCCGCGCCGCAGCGCACCTGCGCGGTGCAAATCGTGCAGGGCTGGTACCGCGGCCTGATCGGCGACGTCGTCGTCAGCTATGAGCAAGCGCTGATGTTCGATGCCGTGTCCGACACCATCCCCGTTCGCAGCTACTGTTCCGGCGCGCCAGGTTTCTGGTCCGCGCGACCGGTGGAAAGCCACACCTGAGGTGGCGGCAGTAGAACACGCCGATGTCGTCGTCGTGGGTTCCGGCGTGGCCGGCGCGCTGGTCGCGCATCAACTGGCGCTGGCCGGAAAATCGGTGATCCTGCTGGAAGCCGGCCCGCGCATGCCGCGCTGGCAGATCGTCGAACGCTTCCGCAATCAGGTCGACAAAATGGATTTCATGGCGCCGTATCCATCCAGCGCCTGGGCGCCGCATCCGGAATACGGGCCGCCCAACAATTACCTTGTCCTCAAGGGCGAGCACAAGTTCAATTCCCAATACATCCGCGCCGTCGGCGGCACCACCTGGCATTGGGCGGCGTCGGCCTGGCGCTTTCTGCCCAACGATTTCAAGATGCAGAGCCTGTACGGCGTGGGACGCGACTGGCCGCTGCAATACGACGATCTCGAAGCCTATTACCACCGTGCGGAAGAAGAACTGGGCGTATGGGGGCCATCCGATGAGGAACTGGGCTCGCCGCGCAGCCGGCCCTATCCGATGTCGCCGCTGCCGCTGTCGTATAACGAGCAGACCATCAAAAGCGCGCTCAATGCGCACGACGCGCGCTATCGCGTGGTCACCGAGCCGGTGGCGCGCAACAGCCGCCCCTATGACGACCGGCCGACCTGCTGCGGCAACAACAATTGCATGCCGATCTGCCCGATAGGCGCGATGTACAACGGCATCGTCCACGTCGAAAAAGCCGAGCGCGCCGGCGCCAGACTGATCGAAAACGCGGTGGTCTACAAACTGGAAGTCGATGCGCAAAAGAAAATCAGCGCCGCGCTGTACAAAGATCCATCCGGCGTCGAGCATCGCGTCGAAGGCAAATTCTTCGTGCTGGCGGCGAACGGCATCGAAACGCCGAAGCTGATGCTGATGTCGACCAGCCGCGATTTTCCGAACGGCGTGGGCAACAGTTCCGACATGGTGGGACGCAACCTGATGGATCATCCGGGCACCGGCGTCAAATTCTTCGCCGACCGGAAACTATGGCCGGGCCGCGGGCCGCAGGAAATGACTTCGCTGATCGGTTTCCGCGACGGCCCGTTCCGTTCGATGCAGTCGGCCAAGAAAATCCATTTGTCGAATCTGTCTCGTGTGGACGAGCAAACCAAAGCCATTTTCGACGAAGGCAAGCTATTGAAACCATCCGAGCTCGACGCCCGCATCCGCGATCAATCGACGCGTTACGTGCAATTCGATTGTTTTCACGAAATCCTGCCGCTGCCGGAAAACCGCATCGTGCCGAGCCGGACCGAAACCGACGCGCTCGGCATTCCGCGTCCCGAAATCACTTACCGGATCGACGACTACGTCAAGCACAGCGCGGTTCATACCCGCAGCGTGTACGCGGCGGCGGCGCGCGTACTGGGCGGCGCCAAGATCGCCTATCAGGACGAATTCTCGCCCAACAACCACCTGACCGGCGCGACCAGCATGGGCAGCGATGCACGGCGGGCCGTGGTCGATAAGGATTGCCGCACCTTCGATCACCCGAATCTGTTTATCTCCAGCAGCGCGACCATGCCCACCGTGGGCACGGTCAATGTGACGCTGACCATCGCGGCGTTGGCGTTACGGATTGCGGATCAATTGAAAAAAGAGGTTTGATGTGTTGAAACCGTCCGCTTTTCCGATGTCGCTGCGTCGTTTGCTTTGTTTCACGGCATTGCTGACGGCGTCGTTTGTCCTGCATGCGCAGGAGCCGGCCACCAGCGATTCGATCAAGCGCGGCGAATATCTGGCCGCCGCCGGCGACTGCATGGCTTGCCATACCGTTGACAAGAAGCAGCCGTATGCCGGCGGCTTGCCGATGAAAGTACCGATGCTGGGCACGATCTATTCGAGCAACATCACACCGGATGCGCACACCGGCCTGGGCAGCTGGTCGCTGGAGGAGTTCGACCGCGCGGTGCGCAAAGGCATCGGGCGCGACGGCCGCAATTTGTACCCGGCGATGCCCTATCCGTCGTACGCCAAAATCACTACCCGCGATATCGAGGCGATGTTCGAGTATTTTCAGCATGGCGTGATGCCGGTGAAGCGGGCGCAGCAGCCCAGCGATATACGCTGGCCGCTGAACATGCGCTGGCCGTTGAAAATATGGAACTGGATGTTTTTGAAATCCGGTTCGTTTCAGGCGGATGAGGGGCAAAGCGCGGAATGGAATCGGGGCGCCTATCTGACGCAGGGGCTGGGACATTGCGGGGCCTGTCATACGCCGCGCGGCGTGGCGATGCAGGAGAAGGCGCTGGATGAACATGGCGCCGGGTATCTGGGGGGCGCCTCCTTGAGCGGCTGGGATGCCTATAACATCACATCCGATCGCAATAGCGGCATCGGAGAGTGGACGGCGGCGCAGATCGCGCAATACCTGCGCACCGGTAATGTGCCGGATCTGGCGCAGGCGGCGGGGCCGATGGGGGAAGCGGTGCAACATAGTTTTTCGAAGTTGAACGCGGCCGATGTCGATGCCATCGCCGCCTATCTGCACACGGTGCCGGCGGTGCATGACAATAGTGCGCGGCCGCGTCATGCCTGGGGGATGCCTGCCACCGATGCGGTGCGGTTGCGAGGCGTGGCTTTGCCGGCGTCGAAGGATGGCGCCGATGCTTCCGATGCGGCGCGGCTGTATTTGGGGAATTGCGCGTCCTGCCATCAAACCGAAGGGCATGGCACCACGGATGGCTACTACCCTTCCCTGTTGCGTAATTCAACGGTCGGCGCGCGTAGTGCCGATAATCTGGTGCAGGTGATTTTATTCGGCGTGCATCGGGTGACGCCGGGCAATGACGCCGGCATGCCCGGGTTCGCCAATGAGTTGACCGATGCGCAGATTGCGTCGCTTAGCAATTATCTGACTGCGCAGTTTGGGAATCCTGAGGTTCGGGTTGATGCGGGTGGGGTTGCTAAGTTGCGTAAGGGGGCGCCTTAATCTCGCTCGCGCTTGGCTGACTGCTCTCTCTATCGAGATTCGCATTCGTTCTGGTTTGCGTGGTTTAGTGGGTGCTTGTTGGGTTTGTTCTCCGTGGGTAGTCGCCGGGGGCGGCCCGGCAGCCGCTCACTTTTTTTGCTCCGCCAAAAAAAGTAAGCAAAAAAAGGCGGCCGCAAGCAGTTGCCCCCTTCGGAGGTTCCCATTTAGAGAGAACCAAACGGGAAAAAAAATAAACTCGCTGCGCTCAGACAAATTTTTTTTCTGATCCGTTTTGGTCCTCTCTAAATGGCAACTACTTTTTATGCGGAATTCAAGGGCCGGACGGCTCTTCCTTCGGAATTCGCTTGGGTGTACCTCGCTTTGCTCGTACGGTTCTTTGTGCCTTTTTTTTCTGCGGATTATTTCTGGATTTCCCGGATTCCTATTTAAATCATTCGAAAAAATGGAATTAACTGGATAGAAGCTACAGGTTGATCCC
>JAQGLY010000086.1 GCA_028292625.1 Herbaspirillum sp.
AGGACCAAAACGGATCAGAAAAAAAATTTGTCTGAGCGCAGCGAGTTTATTTTTTTTCCCGTTTTGGTTCTCTCTAAATGGGAACCCCCGAAGGGGGCAACTGCTTGCGGCCGCCTTTTTTTGCTTACTTTTTTTGGCGGAGCAAAAAAAGTGAGCGGCTGCCGGGCCGCCCCCGGCGACGACCCACGGAGCACAAAACCAACAAGCACCCACTAAACCAGGCAAGCCGGCCCGAAAGCGAATCTCGTCAGAGAGAGCAGTACCCGCAGCATGCGTGAACATAGCACCCGCCCCCGCCTTATAAAAAAATCAGAATATTCGCTCGTCATATTGAGAGTTCGACGACTCCCACCCTCCTAACCCGATGATAGCCTTCGCCAATCCAAGCGATCGACGTTGACAGTGCTATGGAAAATCGATTTAGGTAGACAAAACTTGAAGAACTATTTTTCTTACTGGCTGGCCGCGCTGCTGATGATCGCCTCGCCATCCGCCTATGCATTAACGGCCGCCATCGTCGGCAAATACAGCGACAGCGCGGCGACCTACGAAGCCAGGCGAGGCGAGACGATACAAATGCAAGGACAATGCCGCGTCGCCACCAAATGGCCGTCCGAAGCCGTCGACAAAACGACATGGACGGTCGGCGACGCAAGCACCGTCTACTACGGCACAACCGGCCTCTCCCATTCTTTTGTCGCAGATAATCATCTCGGCAAAACGTTCATCGTAAAATTCAAATGCTTCACCACCAGCGGCTATCGCTCGGATCATGAAGTCAGCAGATCGTTCAAGCTGATCGACCCGATCCCGCCAACGGTGAAATGGGACAGCGCCAACGCCCGCTTCGCAAAAGACCGCATCACCATCGACGCACATGTGAGCGACGCCGGCGACGGCGTCGACAGAGTATGGATTTTATGGCCCGGCGCCCCATCGAGAAATATAGAAATGCGCAAGGAAAGCGGCGACCGATACCGATATGAAATCGATACATCGCGCCTGCCCGAAGGCGCGACAGACGTGCAAATCTGGGCCGCCAGCCTCAGCGGCGCCAGCAAGGGCTGGGAGACGGTCGGCAGCTTCACGGTGGACCGGACGCCGCCGCGGATCGGCAGCAGCAGCCTGCCTGCCTTTGCCGGCGACAGCCTCAGAATACTTCTCAGCGTGAGAGACCCCGGTTCCGGCGTGGCCGATGTATACGTCAGGTCGGCCGGCCAATTTTCTTCGAATGCGAAGCGGATGGAAACCAGAAACGGCCGCGAATTCGAAGTCCTGCTCGATACCTCGCAGCAGTCGGAAGGCGTGTCCGGCCTGGAATACCTGGCCGAAGACAAGGCCGGCAATAGCACCGGCTGGACCCGTTTCGGTTCCGTCACGATAGACCGGACGCCGCCGTCCGTGACGTGGGACAGCGCCAACCCCGCCTATGCGAAAGACCGCATCACGTTAAAGGCAAAAATCGCCGATGCCGGTTCCCGCGTCCGCGAAGCCAGGATATGGTGGCCCGGCGCGCCTTCCGACGGCAAACAGATGAACATGAAAGTCGGCGACACTTACGGATATGAAATCGATACGTCGCGGCTCGCCGAAGGCGTAAAGGAAATCCAGATCCGGGCCACCGATTTCGCCGGCAACGCCACCGGCTGGCTCAAGGTCGGCAGCTTCAATGTGGACAGGACGCCGCCCTCCATCGATTGGCGAGAACCCCCTGATCAGGCGCTGCTGCACGGCGACCAGATTCATGTAGCAGGCATCGTCGATGACCGTCATCCGGATACCGTCGAGATCGCATGGCGCGCTGAAAACGAGACCCAATGGCACAGCGAGACCCGGCCCGTCAGCGATGCCGCCGGCAAGTTCAGCCACGATTTGCCGGTGCCGCAACAAGACGTCAATTATCAATTGCGGTTGCGCGCCGCCGACGAAGCCGGCAACCTGTCGGCCTGGTCGCCGGTGCGCACCGTGGTCGGACAGATGGCTGTGCGCGATTTATTGCAGAACGCGCAGCTCGCGCTGAAAAACAATATCCTGTCCGACAGGGACAACTCCGGCGGCCTCAGTCCGGGCGACGAATTCGTCTACCGCCTGCAAGTCGGCGCGGACAGGTCCGATGCGCACGGGCTGTCGATACGCTATGCGCTGCCGGCCGGGCTGAGCATGACGCAGGGCCTGCTCCCCGAGTTCGCGGCGGACAGCGCGGTCGTCGACAACAACCGCCTGAACAGTCGATGGAATGGCGGCGGCGATGCGCAATTGCTGGCCGACGGCGTCGATTTGCCGGCCCACGACAGCCTGACGATCGATATCCCTCTGACGGTCGCTGCGGCGCAAACCGCCGGCGCAATCGACAGCGTCATCTCCCTGCAGGCGAAAAACGCCACAGGCGCGCTGCTCGTCAGTCACAGGCTGAATTTGCAACGCAGCTATCCCGCCGACCGTGCATTGACGCTGCAACTGGAATCGATGCAGCCTGATCGGAAATACGCCCGGGGCACCGAATTCGACTACCGCGTGACCCTACATGCGCCGACCTGGGCATTGAACGGCGTGCGCCTGTCTTATGCATTGCCGAACGGCCTGCAAAGCGCGGGCGATATCCACGTGACGGGCGACGGCGCGGCGCGCTTCAGGCGCAATCCGGACTGGGGCAAAAACGGCGACCAGCGCTTGCTGTGGTCGGCGCCGGGCGATCCATTCGCGGCAGGCAATTCTCTGACCGTCACCATCCCGATGCGCGTGACCGACGCGGCGACGTTCGATGCAGCCATCCGCAGCGAAGTGAAAGCCGCCGCGGAAAATATCAGCGGCGAGGTAACCGTCGAGCATTTCATCCTGGTGGAAGAAGCCTTCGTCGACAACCGCTTGCGGCTGAAGAAAACCGTGGACAGACGGAGCGCTTTGCCCGGCGACACCTTGCGCTACACCATCATGTTTACCAATGCCAGTCCCGACGTTCTGCGCGAACTGGTGATCACCGATTTTTTTCAAAGCGAATACCTGACGCTGAAAAGCGCGCACTGCGGCGCGACTATGCCGGACACACTGCAATGCAAGACGGCCGAGCAGCGGAAACCGGGCACGCTGGAATGGCGGATGGACGGCACGCTGCCCGCGGGAGCATCCGGCAGCGTGAATTACGAGGCGGTGTTGAATCGGTGATGGGGCTAGTTCCCGCCGCGGTGCGCGCCGATCAGGCTGTCGATGCGGGTCGGCGAGATCGGCAAACGCGCAGCAACCCCGGCGCCGTCCCAACCGAACAGGAAAATCGCCGCCGCGCCGCAGATGCGGCCCTGGCATGCGCCCATGCCGCAACGCGTATGCAGCTTGGCGCTGCGCCAGTTGTCATGCCGCGACAAGGCTTCGTAAGCGACGTCTTCGCAGCGGCATACCAGGGTATTCGGCGCGCATAGCGTGCGCAGTTCGTCGCGCAAAATGAAGCCGCGGGCGACCCGCTTGGCGAAGCCGGCGGCGCGGCGGCGCTGCGACCGGTAACGCGCCGCCGGCGCCGATTCGAACGCCGCATGTGCACCGGCGATATGGCCTTCGGCCAGCGCCAGGTCGACGCCGCCGATGCTGCTGCAGCCGCCCGCGCAATACACGCTTTCCACGCTACTGCGCTGATGACGATCGACCCGCACCGCGCCGCCGAAGATCTCGCAGCCCAGCGCCGCCGCCAATTCATTGTGGGGGACCAGCCCATAGCTGCAAGCCAGATAATCGCAATCGATGGTGCGCTCCACACCGCGCAGACTGGCCCTTATCGCCGCCAGCCGTGTCGCGCCTCCCGCGCGCAGCACGTAGCTGTTCGGAGCGAACGGCACGCCCTTCAATTGCTCGCGTAATTGCCGCATCTGTTTCCGCCGGGCCGGCGAACGCGCCAGATGCAGGCTGAAACGGGCCAGCCGCAAGCGCGAGGTTTGCTCCAGAATCTGCACCACCTGCGCGCCGTACTCGCGTAACGAAGCGGCCACCGTCAGCAGCAGCGGGCCGGTGCCCGCCACTACCACGCGTTTGCCATCGATCGGATACCCGCCCTTGACCAGCGCCTGCAAGCCGCCGACGCCAGTCACGCCGGGCAAGGTCCAGCCGGGAAACGGCAACAGCCGCTCGCGCGCGCCGGTGGCGATGATCAATTTGTCGTAATGCAGGATCACGCTTTGCTGCGGCGTTTCCAACAGCAAGGCGGCGCGCGGCAGCACGGCCACGATGCGGCTCTGCAAAAACCACTGCACCTGCGGCAACGCCTTCAAATCGGACCATAGCGCCGATGCCTCCGCGTCGCTGCTCTGCAGCAGGCCGCCGCGCCAGATCTGGCCGCCCGGTTGCGGATTGTCGTCGACGATCACCACGTTGGCGCCGGCTGCCGCCGCGCTCTGGGCCGCGGCCAGACCGGCCGGTCCGGCGCCGACGATCACTACCTGCACATGCCGCATCTTCATACGGCCACCCGTGCCGTATCGATATGCATGCCCTGCACGCACAAGGTCTGGCATGCCAGCCGGTGCGCCCTGCCGTCGATGGTCACGCGGCATTCCTGACAGACGCCGGTGCCGCATAGCGGCGCGCGCAACGCGCCGCCGAGCGAGCGCCGGGTTACGCCGACATCATCAGTGGCGTACGCAATCGCCGCCGCCGCCGTGCTGCCGGCAAGTATCTTGAACGGCTTGTCGTCGATCAGCACAGTGATGCGGCCGTCGGCGTCCGCCCCGCTGCGCCGGCGCATTTCCATGATGCGTTCGGCCAGGCTGTCGGCAAATATCTCCGCCTTGTCAGTATTCATTGCGATTCCCCAATTCCCGAATATTTTTGTTTGCCGCGTATTTTTTACGCTGGATCAAGCCGATTATTTTTTGTTTAACATTCGCGCCGGCAAATACGGCTCGACGGCGATCTGCGTGGTCTTGCCCAGCATTTGCGCGGTCAACAATTGCGCCGTCGCCAGCGCGGTGGTCACGCCCAATCCTGCGTGGCCCACCGCCAGCCAGATGTTGGCGCGCTCCGGATGCGGTCCGATCAGCGGCAAACCGTCGCTGCTGACGGCGCGCACGCCGGTCCAGCAACGCAGCGCGTTCAGAGCGGACAATGCAGGCACGAATCGCGCCGCGTGCGCCAGCATCTGCGCCACGATGCGCGGCTCGACATCGGCGCCGGCGGCCTCGAACTGACGCGACGCGCCTATCAGCAATTGCCCGGTCGGACGCGGTTGCAGATGGAACACCAGCGATTCGCCTTCGGCGGCATGCGCGCTTGCCGCCTGCCCCAGCTCCGCCAAATGATGGCGGATCAGGCCGGGATAGCGGTCGGTAATGACGAGGTGGCCTTTTTGCGCACGGATCGGCAGTTCCGGCAGCAGTTCGGTGCACATGCTGCCGGTCGCGACGACGACTTTGTCCGCGTGCAGTTGCGTACCGCCGGCCAGTGTCACGCCCTGCTCGGTCATTTTCGTTACGTGTCCGGACACCAGTTGCGCGCCGTGACGGCATGCCCGCTCCATCAGAACAGCGGCCGATTTGGGCGGATAAACCGCGGCATCGGCCGGCGCCAGCAGCCCGCCGGCCAGGCCGGGACGCAATTGCGGCTCGCGGGCGTACAAGTCCTCCGCATCCAGCATCTCTGCGTCGATGCCATGCGCCGTCAATATCGCGTATTTGCGGTGCGCCGCCGCCATGTCCCGCTCATCGGCGGCGATCCACAATGTGCCGCATTCGGTATATTCATGGCGTGCCGGATCGGCGGCCGCCAACTCGCGCCACAACGCCAGCGAATAAGCGGTCAGCGCCAGTTCGGGCGCGCCGCCGTACAGCGCCGCCAGATGGCCCATGCCGGCCGCCGTGGCGGCGCCGCCGGTGATGCCGCTCTCGACCACCGTCACCGACATGCCGGCCGCGGCCAGCGCATCGGCGCAGGCCGCACCGACAATACCGGCGCCGATGACGATCACATCGCTGGTCGCGGCAGCGCTCAAGCGGCGCTCCGGACGCCGATGCCGCATGCGTGGCCGGTATAGGGATTCAGGATGGAGATTTTTGGCATGCTGCTGACGCTCTGCTTCGCAATAGTTAAATCAGTGCGCTATTTTAACGTCGGCGGGGCAATGCGTCTTGGTGGTGTCGAAAGGACCTTACGCCGCGTCGGGCTGCCGCTCCGGCGCGGCCGCCGCAAATGCGTCGATGCCCAGGCAATGCCGGTCGATCTCCGCAATCCGCGGATAGCGCGTCATATCGACGGCAAAGCGGCGCGCATTGAACACCTGCGGCACCAGGCACAAATCGGCGAAAGTCGGGCCATCGCCGATGCAGAACGCGCCGCTGGCCACGCTGGTCAGCCGCGATTCCAGCGCATCGAAACCGATGGCGATCCAGTGCCGGTACCAGCGGTCCCTGTCCTCGTCGGACACTTGCAGCGAACGCTTCAAATACCGCAATACCCGCAAATTATTGAGCGGATGCACATCGCAGGCGATCGCCAGCGCAATGCTGCGCGCTTGCGCCCGCAATACGATGTCATGCGGCAGCAGCGGCGGCTGCGGGAAGCGCTCTTCCAGATATTCCAGAATCGCCAGCGACTGGGTGAATACCTGGCCGCCATCGCTGAGCACTGGCACCAGCTGCTCCGGATTGAGCGCCGCAAACGCCGGCGCATGCTGCTGGCCGCCGTCGTTGAGCAAATGCACCGGGACCGTGGCATACGGCTGCCCCTTCCAATTCAGCGCAATGCGCACGCGATAAGACGCCGAACTGCGAAAATAACTATGCAATTGCATCATGCCTTCCTCCGTTCACCGATCGACATGGCGAGCTGCATTCAACGCCGGCAGGATGGTCCCGACGCAGGCGCCGAAGCCGATCCGATACCCGTCGCCCTGCGCCCATCCACTCAATGTCAGCGTGTCGCCGTCTTCCAGGAAAGTCCGTTGAACGCCGCCGCTCAGCGTCAATGGATTCTTGCCGTTCCAGCTTATTTCCAGCAGGCTGCCGAACGCATCCGGCGCCGTGCCGCTGATGGTGCCGGATCCCATCAGATCGCCGGGCAGCGTATTGCAGCCGGAGATCGTGTGATGCGCCAGTTGCTGCCCCATCGACCAATACATGTGGCGGAAATTGGTGCGGCAGATCACATCCGCCGGCGCGGCTGTCGCCGATGTCGATGCCGGCTGCAGACGGACCTCCAGCCGAATATCGACATGATGCGCGCCGGCATGGCGCAGATACGGCAGCGGCTCCGGCTCCTGCACCGGGCCGGCGACGCGAAACGGCTCCAGCGCGTCCATCGTCACCACCCACGGCGAAATCGTGGTGGCGAAGGTCTTGGCATTGAACGGTCCCAGCGGCACATATTCCCAGGCCTGGATATCGCGCGCGCTCCAGTCGTTGAGCAGCACCATGCCGAAAATATGCCGCTGCGCATCGGCGGTCGTAATCGGCCATCCGAGCGGATTGCCGACGCCGACGATCAAGCCGGTTTCCAGTTCGAAGTCCAATTTGCGGCAGGGGCCGAACGACGGGCGCGGCTGATCCGGCAATTTGTATTGGCCCAGCGGGCGGTGCACCGGCGTGCCGCTGATCACGACTGACGATGCCCGGCCGTTATAGGCTATCGGCATTTCCAGCCAGTTCGGCAGCAGGGCATTGGCAGGATCGCGGAACATGCTGCCGACATTGGTCGCATGTTCGCGCGACGAATAGAAATCGGTATAGCCGCCTATCTGCACCGGCAGCAGCATGGTGGCGTCGGCCTGCGCCGTCAGCACGCGCTCGCGCAAGGCGGCGTTGTCGCGCAAGGTTTCGTTGTCGGCGCCCAGCAGCGCGCTCAATTGCGCCCGCAGCGCCTGCCAGACCGGCCGGCCGAGCGCCATGAAAGCGTTCAGCGTCGGACTGTCGAACACCGGGCCGTCGGTGCCCCGCAGCCGGATCGCGCCGGCGCTTTCCAGCGCGGCCAGATCGAGAATGCGGTCGCCGATGGCGACGCCGATGCGCGCCTTGCGATTATCGGCGGTAGTGAAGGCGCCGAACGGAAGATTCTGAATCGGAAAGTCGCAGTCGGGAACATTGGCGCTGGCGATCCAACTGCGCAACAGAGGGGCGGTATGGTGCGTGGCGTCGTTCATGCTTGCTTTCCATCGGGGTCGAAATGATCGGCGAGGCCCTCCCAGCATTGGGCATAAGCGGCCTGCCGGTGCGGCGCGTCCAGCGCATAGCGGGTCGGCCGGATCACGCTGCGGGTTTCGAACATGAAGGCCATCGTATCGGCCACGCGTTGCGGCGTAGAGGTGTCGGCATGCGAGGCCTTGTCGAAGGTCTCCGCATCCGGACCATGGCCGCTCATGCAGTTGTGCAAACTGGCGCCGCCCGGCAAAAACCCTTCGGCCTTGGCGTCGTAGGCGCCGTGCACCAGCCCCATGAATTCGCTGGCGACGTTGCGATGGAACCATGGCGGACGGAAAGTGTGCTCGGCGGCCAGCCAGCGCGGCGGAAAAATGATGAAATCGATCGCATCGACGCCCGGCGTGTCGCTCTGCGATTGCAATACCAGAAAGATGGAGGGATCGGGATGATCGAAGCTGATGCTGCCGATCGCATTGAAGGAGCGCAGATCGTATTTGTACGGCGCGCAGTTGCCGTGCCACGCCACCACGTCCAGGGGCGAATGATCGATCGCGGCGCGCCACAGATTGCCGCAGAATTTGGCGACGAGCTGGTATGCGCCGCTACGGCGCTCGAAGCGCGCATGCGGCGTCAGGAAATCGCGCGGCAGCGCCAGGCCGTTGGAGCCGATCGGGCCCAGATCCGGCAGGCGCAGCGGCGCGCCGTGATTTTCGCAGAGATAGCCGCGGGCCGCGCCGTCCGGCAAGCTCACTTGGAAGCGCACGCCGCGCGGAATCACCGCGATTTCCTGCGGCGCCACCGCCAGCAGCCCCAGTTCGGTCGCAATGTGCAGCCGTCCCTGCTGCGGCACGATCAGCAGCTCGCCGTCGGCCGAATAGAAAAAGCGATCCGTCATCGAGCGATTGGCCGCATAGCAATGGATCGCGCAACCGTTGTGCTGATCGGGCGCGCCGTTGCCGCCCATCGTCACCCATCCGTCGATGAAATCGGCGGGCGCATCCGGCAGCGGCAGCGGGTCCCAGCGCAATTGGTCGGGCGGTGCCGCGATCAGACCGAAATCGCAGTCGATGCGGCCATTGGCGATCCGCTCGAAGGGCCCGTGCACGGCCGCCGGACGAATCCGGTACAGCCATGAACGCCGGTTGTGGCTGCGCGGCGCGGTAAATGCGGTGCAGGATAATTGCTCGGCATACAGACCGAACGGCGGCCGTTGCGGCGAATTTTGTCCGGCCGGCAATGCGCCCGGCAGCGCTTCGGTGGCGAATTCGTTGGCGAAACCGCTTTCGTAGGCGGCCGCTTCGAAATCCGCCTGGGATGCCGGCGATGCGGGAAATACGGGGGATGCGCTGACGTTCATGGCACGATTGCGGTATCGATTTTCAAGAAGAAACTCTACTGCAAATGATGGATTTTTACTGTATAAATACCGGAATGTAAGCCATTCACAGAGAGAATAATGGTAGGCATCCGCGATCTCGATCTGAACCTGCTGCTCATCTTCCACGAGGTATTCCAGGAACGCGGCGTATCGCCGGTCGCCAAGCGTCTGCAGCTGTCGCAACCGACCGTCAGCAATGCGCTGGCGCGGCTGCGGCGCACCTTCGGCGACGAATTGTTCGTGCGTACCGCATCCGGTCTGCAGCCCACACCCTTCGCCGAAGAACTGGCCGAGCCGGTGGCCCTGGCGCTGCAGCATATCGCGCGCGCGCTGAACCGCTCCGAGCCCTTCGATCCGGCCACCAGCAAGCGGCGCTTTACGCTGGCGATGAGCGACGTCGGCGAAGTGTATTTCATGCCGTCGCTGATCGAGCGTTGCGGCGTACTGGCGCCGGGCGTGCAAATCGGCACCGTGCGCGCGCGTGCGGTCGATATGAAGGAAGGCATGGAAACCGGCCGCATCGATCTGGCCGTCGGCGCCTTCGACAATCTGTCGGCCGGGCTGTACCAGCGCCGCCTGTTCATTCAGGCCTATGTCAGCATGTTCCGTCGCGGCCATCCGTTCGAAGGCCGGGCGGTGACGCTGAAGGAATTCGTCGCGGCGCAGCATCTGATGGTGGCGTCCACCGAAAATCCGTACGAGCGCATCAACCAGACGCTGAAGAAAGCGGGCATCTGGAAAAACGGCGCTTCCCAGGTACCGCATTTCGTGGCCGTGCCGTATATCGTCAGCACCACCGATCTGGTGGTGACCGTGCCCAAAAAACTGGCGGACAGCGCGGCCGGGCCGTTCAATCTGGCGACGATCAAACCGCCGCTGCGGCTGCCGACGCTGCAAACCAATATTTTCTGGCACCGGCGCTTTAATCAGGATGATGGGAATCAGTGGCTGCGTAATTTGTTGTTCGATACGTTTTCGGAGTGAGGCGCCGGTGCGCTTCCTTCAATACGCGGCGTTGCCGCTACTCAGGACGAACGGGTTTTTCTTAATGCTTTCGACAAAAGCCCGTTCGTCCTGAGTAGCCGAAGGCGTATCGAAGGAAGCGCACGGAAACACGCATCAATCGCCCCCGCCACCCTGCCGCTGAAACTGCGCCAACAGCAAATACTCGTGTTCCAGCTTGCGCGGAATCGCCAGGAATATCGGCCGCAATTGCGCATAGACCGCGGCGTTCTCCGCAATCGGCAAATGCCGATGGGTGGAACCGACCATGGTGGAAATCACATCCAGCGACGCAATCATGTTCAACGCATACAAACCCAGCACCGCCGCGCCCAGGCAGGATGACTCGATGCTGGCCGGCACCACCACCTCGCGGTCGAAGATGTCGGCCATGATCTGCCGCCACAACGCCGAATGCGCGAAGCCGCCGGTGGCCATGATGCGCGTGGCGGGGCCGATCAAATCCTCCACCGCCGGCAGAATGCTGTACAGATTGAACATCACGCCTTCCAGCGCGGCGCGGATCATGTGTTCCTTGCGGTGATGCATCGCCAGTCCGAAAAACGATCCGCGCAGGTCGGCATTCCACAGCGGCGCCCGTTCGCCGGCCAGATACGGATGAAACAGCAATCCTTCCGCACCCGGCGGCACGCCTTCCGCGATATACGTCAATGCGTCGTAAGGATCGATGCCCATCTGTTCCGCGCGTTCGGCCGCGCCCCTGGCCAGTTGCTCGCGCACCCATTGCAATACGTTGCCGCCGTTGTTGACCGGACCGCCGATCACCCAATGTTGTTCGGTCAATGCATAACAGAAGGTGCGGCCGGCGGGATCGGTGACGGGCTGGTCGACCACGCTGCGCACCGCGCCCGAGGTGCCCACGGTTACCGCCACCTGGCCGCGCTGGATGGCGTTGACGCCCAGATTCGACAGCACGCCGTCGTTGGCGCCGATCACGAACGGGGTATCCGGCGCCAGACCCAGCCGCTGCGCCAGATCGGACGGCAAGCCCTGCACGCAATGGGTGGTCGGCACCAGCTGGGACAACTGTTCCGGCGTCACGCCGACCAGCGCCAATGCGCCGGCGTCCCAGTCGAGTTGCCGCAGATTGAACAGTCCTGTCGCCGACGCGATCGAATGATCGACCAGCCAGCGTCCGAACAGACGGTGGAACAGATATTCCTTGATGCCGGCAAAGCGCGCCGCGCGCCCGAATACATCCGGATGCGCATGGCGCAGCCACATCAATTTGCATAACGGCGACATCGGATGAATCGGCGTGCCGGTGCGCAGATAAATCGCATGTCCGTCGTGTTCATCGCGTATGCGCGCGGCCCATTCGCTGGCGCGGTTGTCGGCCCAGGTAATGCTGTTGGTCAGCAATTCGCCGTTGCTGTCCAGCGCGATCAGACTGTGCATGGCGGCGCTGAACGACACCAGCGCGATATCTTCCGGCGCGGCAGCGGCGGCATGCACCGCCCCGCCGATCGCGTCGAATACCGCATCGACGATCCGCTGCGGCTCCTGCTCGGCCATGCCGGGCACGGTCGAGATCATCGGATAGGCGCAGGCATGCTGCGCCACGATCTCGCCCGCAAGCGTAAACGCCACTGCCTTGGTGCTGGTGGTGCCGATATCGACACCAAGCATGATCCTTGCCGCCATATTCCGGTTCCGCTTTATGAGAATGTCACACGACCCTGCTAAGCGCCATGATAAACACAATGGCCGCCACCGAGATAATGGTTTCCATCGCGCTCCAGGTCTTGAAGGTTTGGCCTATAGTCATATTGAAGTATTCCTTGACCAGCCAGAACCCGGCGTCGTTGACGTGCGAAAAAATCAGCGATCCGGCCCCGGTCGCCAGCACCAGCAACTCGCGGCTGGTGCCCGGGACCATCACCGCCAGCGGCGCCACGATGCCGGCGCCGGTAATGGTGGCGACCGTCGCCGAGCCGGTCGCGATCCGGATCACGCCGGCGACCAGCCAGGCCAGCAGCAAGGGATTGATGTCCGCATGCACCGCCATCTGGCCGATCGCGGTGCCGACGCCGCTGTTGACCAGCATTTGCTTGAAGCCGCCGCCGGCGCCGATGATGAGCACGATCGCCGCCGTCGGCGCCAGACTTTGATCGACGAATTTCAATACTTGCTGACGGGTGAAGCCGCGCGCGATGCCGAAGGTGTAGAGCGCCAGCAGCAATGCGGCCAGCAGGGCTACGATGGGATGGCCGATGAATTCCATCAGGTTGCGAACCGGATTGCCTTCCGGCAATGCGATATCGACGATGGTTTTCAGCAGCATCAGCGCCACCGGCAGCAGCACGGTGACCAGCGTGACGACGAAACCGGGCTGATTTTTCGCCTCGGGCTCGTGCGCCAGCTGCTCCATCAGCGCGGGCGACGGCGTGATCGACACGTATTTAGAAATGAAGGAACCGTATACCGGCCCCGCCAAAATCACCGTCGGCAAGCCGACCACGAACCCGTACAAAATGGTTGTGCCGATATCGGCATTGAATATGCCGATCGCCAGCAGCGGCCCCGGATGCGGCGGCACCAGCCCGTGCATCACCGACAGGCTGGCCAGCATCGGCATGCCGATCTTGAACACCGGCATGCCGCTGCGGCGGGCGACGATGAACACCAGCGGAATCAGCAGCACGAAGCCGATTTCGAAGAACAGCGGAATACCGACCAGAAACGCGCCCAGCATCATGGCCCAATGCACCTTCGATTTGCCGAACGTGCCGATCAGCGTTTGCGCGATGCGGTCGGCGCCGCCGGATTCGGCCATCAGCTTGCCGAGCATGGTGCCCAGGCCCAGCACGATGCCGACGAAACCCAGGACGCCGCCGAAGCCTTCCTGGAACGATTGCACGATCTTCGCCAGCGGCATGCCCGATATCAGTCCGAGCAGGCCGGAAACAATGATCAGCGCGATGAATGGGTGAAGGCGCAGCCTGGTGATCGCCAGAATCAACACGACGACGGCGATGAGCGCATTCAACAGCAGCGATGCTTCTGGACCCAGACCGAACATGAAGCTTCTCCTTATTCTTATCGATGCATACCGGTATATCGGAGCCGCGAACCGGCATTGGACGTGTGCGACCGGACGCCGGTTCCCGGTAGCGTAACCCAAAAAGCCGCCATCCGATTTGCGCGCCCCGTTGCCTCCGCCCTTGTCCAGAAGCAGGTGCAAAATAAGAAGATTCCTCTTTTGAAATCTTCCTGCGCCGATTTACCCCTCCCTATCCCGCTCACTATGCTGCGTCCGACACCCGTTTTTTCGATCGCCGCAAACCGATGCCCAATTTAACCCTTCCCCTGACCACTATCCCCTTCACTCCGCCGGCCGCCGCATCGCCGCCGGACCCGTTGCCTTCATTGCCGCGGCCGCCGGTGCCGGCCGGCCCGCGCATCAAGGCCAGCATTCGGGAATTGCTGAGCGAACATCTTTACAAGGACCGCAAGCTTGAAAAGGCCGTGGTCGATCTGACCCGCAATCTGGTGGCGATGAAATTGCATTTTCCCGACATGCTCGAAGCGCGCGAGGGCGATCCGCCGGACTTCACGATGCGCGCGCCGCTGACGGCCATTCAAGTCAGCCGGCAACGTGTCGGCGCTTTGCTGGCCGACCTCGAACCCGGGCTGGCGGCGCGCCAGTCGGTATTGGACGATATCCTTCGCATCGTCGGGGCCGCCGGCCCCTACAACCGTGACATGCTGAGCGCGCACCGTTTCCCGATGATGTGCATCGATCCCGGCGGCGCGCCGACCGGTTGGCCCGCCGAAACGGTGCTCACGCTGTTTGCCGTCTGCGACTGGAGCAAGATCGACTTCAGCTATGCCGATCTTTCCGGGCTGACGAATCACGGCGCGCTGCGGCAAGGATTGGATTTGAGAAACGCCAATCTGCAAAACAGCTATTGGAGAGGCAGCGATCTGCGCAATAGCGATCTGCGCGGCAGCAATCTGAAAGGCGCGGCGATGTACGACTGCAATCTGGAAGGCGCGCAACTCGGCCAATGCAATCTGGAAGACGCCGATTTGCGCCGTTGCAATCTGAAAGGCGCCGATCTGCGGAAATGCAATTTGAAGAACGCCGATCTGCGCCACGCGGAATTGAAAGATGCAACGGCGTCCGACGCGGTATTCGATGGCGCCAACATGACCGGCGTGTATGCCTCCGGGACGGATTTCAAACGCGCCAGCCTGGTCGAGGCCGATTTATCGGCGGCGGTTCTGACGTTGGCCGACATGGAGGATGCGGTCGGCCTGTGCTGCTCGTCCGGCACCGTCTTTTCCGGCGCAAAACTGCGGAACGCGCGGCTGGCGGTGCGCGAGACCGCTCCAGCGATCGATCACGGCCGCCGCTTCTGGCGCGATTTCGCGCCGCAACCCGATCTGGGCGCATACCGGAAAAAGCAGTTCGAGGCGCTGGCGTCCATCGATAAAGCGCAATATCCGGATTGCTATATCGAAGCGGTCCGGGGCTTGATCGATTGCATAAAAAACACGCATCATCCCAGTGCGCCGATCGCTCTGAAGCACTGGCTGGACGAGCCGGCCTGCTGGACCGACGCCGGCGTCAATGCCTATATTTGCCGCGAATTGCTGGCGCCGCTGCTGGTGCGCTGGAACGAAAACCGGACGCATGACGGCGACCCCACGCCCGAACGTCTGATTCAATACCTGGGCGAAACGCAACCCGCGCTGGACTGGCAGGAATACCGCGCCGCCATACACAAGCTGATCGCCATGCCCGTCACGCTTTCGCTGATGGCAAGCCAAAAGGCGTTGCGGGACATGTATGTCAACTCGCCCGGCACGGCGCGCAACGGCGAGCCCGGGGTCAGTGCGCTTTAGGGCGGGGCGATGCCTTCCCCAAAACGCGCAACGCGCCCCAATTGCACGGTATGATTTGCCGATTCGTGCCAAATACGATGACATCCAATGATCAAACCGCTGAAAACGGCGAAAGCGCCGCGCGCAGGGAAGGCAGACAGCACGGCGCAAACGATGGCCAAACCGCCGCGCAAAACCAGCCGCGGCAGCGGACGCGTCACCATCGTCGATGTCGCGCGCGTGGCCGGCGTGAGTGCGATGACCATCTCGCGCGCGCTGAAAACGCCGCAATTGGTGCAGGCGGACCTGCGCGCACGCGTCGCCGCGATCATCGACAAACTCGGCTACGTGCCGAACCAGGCCGCCAGCACGCTGGCCTCGTCGCAGTCCAAGGTCATCGCCGTCATCGTGCCGTCATTTACCAATGCGGTCTTCATCGAAACCCTGAGCGGCATCCGCGATTACCTGGGCTTGCAGGGCTACCAGTTTCTGATCGGCGAAACCGCTTATTCGGCGCAAGCCGAAAGCCGGCTGATCGCGGCCTATATGCGGCACGCGCCTGACGGCTTTTTGCTGACCGGCGTCGACCAGTTGGAAGACGCCCAACACCAACTGCTCGCCAATCGCGTCCCTATCGTGCGCATGTTCGATCTGGGCAAGACAGCGCGCGATCTGAGCGTCGGTTTTTCTCAACGCAAGGCCGGTTACGCGATGGCGCGGCATCTGGCCGCGCGCGGCTATAAGAAACCGGGTTTTCTGGCGGCCCAGCTCGATCCGCGCGCGATGAAGCGGCGCATGGGTTTTCGCAAAGGCCTGACCGATGCCGGGCTGGCCGCGGATATCGAAATATTGACGCCGGAACCGTCGGATGTGCAGATGGGCGCCGCACTGCTGAGCAGAATGCTGGAGCGCCATCCCGATTGCGATGCGGTATTCTGCTGCAACGACGATCTGGCGCTGGGCGCCCTGTTCGAATGCCAGCGGCGCGGGCTGGCGGTGCCGGGCCGTCTCGCCATCGCAGGCTTCAACGATCTGCCGTGGTCGGCCTGCGCCAATCCGGCCATCACCACCATCGTGACGCCGCGCTACCAGATCGGTTACCGCGCGGCGCAATTGCTGCTCGATCAAATCGGCGGCAACCCCATTCCGAAGACGCGCATCGATCTCGGCTTCGAGCTGGCGCTGCGCGCGAGCACCTGATCAATCGACTGCCGCGCGCATCTCGTCATGATGATGGCGCTGCTGTTCCTCCATCACCATTTCGCCCAGTTCGCGCTTGAGCGCATTGAACGCCGGCGTCGACGGATCGCGCATGCGCGGCAGATCGACCCGCAGATCGCGCTTGATGGTGCCGGGCCGGTAGGTCATCACCACAATGCGGTCGGCCAGATAAATCGCCTCCTCGATGCTGTGCGTGACGAAAATCACGGTCTTCTTCAGCTCTGCCCAGATCCGCAATAATTCATCCTGCAGATTGCGCCGGGTCAGCGCATCCAGCGCGCCGAACGGTTCATCCATCAGCAGGATCGGCGAATCCAGCGCCAGCACGCGCGCGATCGCCACCCGCTGCCGCATGCCGCCGGACAAATCTTTGGGAAAACGGCTGCCGAAATCGGCCATCCCCAGCATGTTCAGCAAGGCCGCGACACGGGCGCTGCGTTCGGCGCGCGCGATGCCCTTGATTTCCAGACCGAAGGCGATATTCTGCTCCACGGTCATCCACGGAAACAATGCGTATTCCTGGAAGACCATGCCGCGTTCCGGTCCCGGCGCGGTAATCAGCTCGCCATCCGCGTGAATGGCCCCCTGCGACGGCAGCGAAAACCCGGCTATCGCATTGAGCAGGGTCGATTTGCCGCAGCCGGAAGGTCCCAGCAGGCAAACAAATTCGCCCGCAGGGATCTCCAGATCGATGTCTTTCAGCGCCACCACTTCGCGTTCGCCATCGGAAAACACCTTGCTGACGCCGGACACGACAATTTGCGCTTGGGTCATGTCAGCTCTCCAGGCCGCGGTGCCAGCGCAGCAGATAATTGTTCAGTTTATTCATGCCGATATCCAGCGCCAGTCCAATCATGCCGATGGTAAACATGCCGGCCATCACCTTGTCGGTCCACGAATATTCGCGCGCTTCGTTGATGCGGAAGCCCAATCCGTCCGGCACTGCAATCAGTTCCGACACGATCACGATCATGAATGCCGCTCCGATGGCGATGCGCACGCCGGCCAGAATGTACGGCGTGGCCGCGGGCAGCATCACGCGCAGGAAGATCGTGCGCCGGTTGGCGCCCAGGTTATGCGCCGCGCGCAGATAGATGCTGTCGACCTGACGCACGCCGACGATGGTGTTGATCAGTACCGGAAAGAACGCCGCAATGCTGATCATGAATACCGCCGGCGGATTGCCCAGTCCGAACCACAGCATCGCCAGCGGTGTATAGGCGCTGGGCGGAATCGGCCGCAGCACCTGCACCAGGATGTACATCCGCTGATAGACGCGCTGGCTGGCGCCCATCAGCACGCCCAGCGGCAGCGCCAGGCCGCCGCCGATCGCGAAGCCGACCGCCACGCGATACATGCTGCCCAGCGTGTCGTGGATCAACTCGCCCGAGAAAGCCCAGGTCCACCAATTGCCGGCGTCGGCCGTATAGGCTTCGGCCGGCAACAGGTATTGCACCCAGCGCTGCGCCACAGCCAGCGGCGCCGGCAGTTTCAACGGACTCACCATGCTCATCGAACAGGCCGCCTGCCACAGCGCGATCACGACGATGGGCACCAGCAAGCCCGACGCCACATTGCGCCATTTGGATTTTGCCGATTTTGCCATCCCCCCGCTCCTTATTTGACGTTCAGGCTCTTCTTGGCTTCCTGCAGCAGATCGGTTTTGACCCAGTCCTTGGCCAGCGCCGGTTTCGCCATCTTGCCCACGCCGTATTTGACCATCACGTCGGTGGTGATCTGGATATGCTCCGGCGTCACGTCGTACGAATACGGCGAATTGGCGATCGCATCGTTGAAGTCCTGCGACGTGATCTGGCCCTTGAAGATGGTTTCGCGCACGTATTTTTCAGCCAGCGCCTTGTTATCGATAAAGGTCTTGGTGGCCAGCACGAAGCAGCGCATGAATTTTTCAGCCAGCGGCCGTTTTTCGGTATAGAACTTCTCGGTCATCACCATCGTGCGCACCGGTTCGCCGATCGGCGTGTCGTAGGGTTTCAGCACTTCAACGCCGAAACCCTTGTTGATCGCTTGCGACGATTGCGGTTCGCTTTGCATGATGGCGTCGAGATTCTTGCCCAGCAGCGCCTGGTTCAGGTCGGCGAACGCCAGATACACGATCAGCACGTCCTTGCCCGGCTTGTCGGACATGCTGAGGCCGTTTTTCGCCAGCTCGGCGGCCAGCAGGACTTCCTGAATCCCGCCGCGGGTGACGCCGACGCGTTTGCCCTTCAGATCGGCCACCGATTTGATGCCGGCGTCGGGACGCGCCACCAGCCGCGCGCCCCCCTTGGCAAAGCCGGCCACCAGGTAAATCGGTGCGCCGTTGGCGCGTGCGGTGATGGCGCCCTCGGACGCGGTCGCGCCGACATCCAGTTCGCCGGCCAGAATCGCCTGCATCACGTCCGGCCCCTTGGCGAAAACGTGTTCCTCGACCTTGATGCCGCACTGCGGCGCGATTTCCTTGATGTACGACACTGCGCCGTAGTGCGCGAATTTGAGATTGCCCAAGCGGACCACTTCCTGTGCCTGCGCGACGACGGTTGCAGTGGCGGCCGCCGCTGCGAATGCGACGGCCAGCATTGTGCTGTGCACTGTTTTCATGCGTGTCTCCTGTTTGCGGTTAATTATTTTTTATCGAATTCCGCTTGCGCGGGAATTTCTAAACGGAGTATTGCAGACTTCGCGCCCGCGTCAACCGATTTCTTTAGGCCTAAGCGTGCGTATCCACGACACGCTCGCCGCGCTTGGCCTGACGCCATTCCATGAAGGTTTTCAGCACCAGCGTCAACAGCGCCATGCAAGCCAGCAGCGCCGCAGCGGTGAAGGCGGCCGCGGTCTTGTAATCGTTGTTCAATTGCTCCACCAGCAGCGGCAGCGTCAGCGTCTGGTTCATGATCGTGCCGGAGACCACCGCCACCGCGCCGAATTCGCCGACAGCGCGCGCGTTGGTGATCACCGAGCCGTACAGTAGCGCCCATTGGATGTTGGGCAAGGTCACGCGGCGGAATATCTGCCAGCCGGACGCGCCCAGCGACAGCGCGGCGATTTCCTCTTCGCTGCCCTGCGCCTGCATCAGCGGCATCAGAATCCGCGCGATGTAAGGCGAGGTCACGAACACCGTCACCATGACAATGCCGGGCCACGCGAACATCAATTGCAGATTGTGCGCCGACAGCCACGGCCCGAACAGGCCTTCCGCGCCGTACACCACCAGATAGCAGAAGCCGGCCACCACCGGCGACATCGCATACGGGATATCGACCAGCGTAATGAGCAGCCGGCGGCCGAAAAAATCGTAACGCGTCACGCACCAGGCCAGCAAAACCCCGAAAATCAGATTGATCGGCACCGTCAGCACCGTGGCCACCACCGTCAGCCAGATCGCATTGAGCATGAAATCCTGATGCAGGTTTTCCAGCAGCATGCGCCAGCCTTCGCCGAACGCCTTGACGAAAATCAGCACCAGCGGCGTCACCAGCAGCAGCAGCGCCAGCGCCATGCCGAGCGCGATGAGCAGCCGCTGATGCCATTCGGTCGGACGTTTGAGGGAGTTGGCCATGGTGGAATCCCGATCGGCGAAAAAGGTTGAGACGGAATTACTGTCGGTTCAGAAAACGGGTCTGCACGATCTGCAGCAGAAACAGCAGGATCAGCGACGCCAGCAGCACCACCGAGGCGATCGCCGCGGCGGCTTGATAATTGAATTCCTCCATGCGGATGAAAATCATCAGCGAGGTGATTTCGGTCTGGAACGGGATATTGCCGGCGATCATGATGACCGCGCCGAATTCGCCCAGGCTGCGGATGAAGGCCTGCGACGCGCCGGTGATCAGCGCCGGCGCCAGCGACGGCAGCACCACGCGCCAGAAAATCTGCCATTTGCGCGCGCCCAGCATCAGCGCCGCTTCTTCCAGTTCGCTTTCCAGATCTTCCAGCACCGGCTGCACCGGACGTACGATAAACGGCAGGCTGGTGAAGATCATGGCCACCACCATGCCGGGAAAGGCATACGAGATCTTGATGCCCAGCGGTGCGAACCATTGGCCCAGCCAGCCGGTCGGGATGAACAGCGCCGACAGGGTGATGCCGGCGACCGCGGTCGGCAGCGCGAACGGCAGATCGACCAGCGAGTCGATCAGACGGCGGCCGGGGAAATCGTAGCGGGAGATTACCCACGCCAGCAGGAAACCGATCAGCGTCACCGAGACGGTCGAATAGAACGCGGCGAGCAGCGTCACCTTGTAACTTTGCACCACGCGCGGGTCGCTGATGGCCAGCCAGTATTGCGACCAGCTCATGTCGGCGACATACACCAGCAGCCCCGACAAGGGCACCAGCGTCACCAGGCTGATAAACAGGACCGATAAGCCAAAACTGGGGCCGAAGCCCGGCAACACCGGAGTGCGGCGGAAAAAGAAAGCCATCGGGGATGATCGTTCGCTCAAAAATGGAAAAACCGCCCTGAACCAACCAGAGCGGCTGCATGAGGCCGAATTGTAACGCAGCGGAAGCCGACGGCGATGTCGCGTTGCCGCCTTGGCCCGCACCTCGGCGTCATGTAATTTATCGGCCGGCGCTCATCAGTTGGTCCAGCAGGCCGCCGGGAGCGAAATGTTTCTGCTGGATCTGATCCCAGGATCCAAGCACCGAGGTCGGATTGATCAGGCGGACTTTCGGATAGCGGTCGGCCACCACCTTGGCGATGTCAGGATGATTGACGCGGAAGTTGTAGGTAGTCAGCAACAGCTGGATTTCACGCGAATATTCGAAATTCAGATACGCCGTGGCGACCTTGCGCGTGCCTTTTTCGTCGACCACCTTGTCCACCACCGCGACCGGGAATTCGGCCAGCACGGACACTGGAGGCACCACGACTTCATAGCCGCCGGACTTGAATTCGTCGCTCTTGGCGATGCTCAGCACTTCCGATTCGAAGGTCAGCAGCACGTCGCCCTGATTGTTTTGCGCGAACGCCACCGTCGCGCCGCGTCCGCCGGTCGGGAAATTGACCACGTTATGCAGGAACTTGCCGATGAATTGCTTGGTCTGGACATCGTCGCCCTTGAATTTCTCGTTGGCGTACAGCCACGCGCCCAGATAGGTGTAGCGCGCGTTGCCGGAGGTCTTCGGATTCGGGAACACCAGTTTCACGTCGTCGCGCACCAGATCGTCCCAGTTCTTGATGTGTTTCGGGTTGCCCTTGCGGACCAGGAAAGCGATGGTGCTGTAATACGGAGATGCATTGTTGGGAAACGCTTTTTGCCAGTCTTTTCTGACCAGGCCGCGCTGCGCCAGGAAATCGATGTCGGTGGTCTGATTGAAGGTGACGGTATCGACCTTCTTGCCCTGGATGATGTCCTGCGCCTGGCGCGAGGTGCCGGCGAACGATTGATCGATCTTCAGATCTTCGCCGGTCTGCGTCTTCCAGTAGGAGATAAAGCGGGGATTGATCGCGGCGAATACTTCGCGCGCCACGTCGTAGGACGCGTTCAGGAACGGTTTCGACTGCGCCTGCGCCGATGCGGCGCCGCTCAACAAGGCGCCCAGCGCCAGAACGGCCGAGATGACGATTTTTTTCAGCATGTGATTTCCTTTTTTTTGTAATCGGAGACAGTCGCCCGGTTGCAGAGGCCCGGCGTTGGCGAAATGTAACAAATATCGACCGTTGATCCAAGGATAGATTCGACGTTTGCTTATGCGATTTTCAGATAAGGCAGGCTATTCTTTATGCAAACTTCCCTCATACAAGGCCGCGATCAGATCCGATTGCGTCAACATGCCGATCAGTTTGCGGTTTTCATCGACCACCGGCAGCTGATGCAGACCGCCGTCCGACATCAACCGAACCAGCTCGACCGCCGGTTTGGCGGCCTCCGCCACCACCACGTTGGCGGACATGATCTGGCCGACGACTTCCGGTTTTTCGGAATGCGTATGGCGCACGCGACGCAGCAGACCTCCCAGATTGCTGGCCAGATGCCGATGATGATCCAGCTGGGCGTGGTTCAGAAAATCGGTTTTGGTGACGATGCCGATGACGCGCCGCGCGCGGTCGATCACCGGCAGCGCGGGCAAGCTATGTTGCCGCATCAGATCCCAGGCCACGTCCAGCTCGGTGCCGAAATCGGCGCTGACTACGTCGCGCGACATGATGGCCTCGCAGGTCAATGCGCCGAAGCGGCGCTGATAGCCGCGCATTTCGGTTTGTTCCAGAATCGATCGCAAATCGTCGCGGCTGATGTCGATCACTTGGTTGTAGGAGCGCAGCACCGCCTCCAGATCGTCGGCGTCGAAGCCCTGCCGCTCCATTGGCGGCGCATCGGCGGTGTCGTGCCGCCTGCTGCGTTCGGCCTGGGCGACATGCGGATAGCGGCGTCCGGTGACGTTATTGAAGAACAGCGCCGCGCCGAGCAGGAAAAGCGAGTTCAGCATGACGGGAATCAGCACGAAACCGAAACCCAGCGCATGCACCGCCGGCCCGCCCAGCACGGCGGTCAACGCCACCGCGCCGCTGGGCGGATGCAGGCAGCGCAGCATAAACATCGCGCCGATCGCCAGCGAGCCCGCCAGCGCCGCCGCGATCATCGGATCCTGCACCAGCATGCGGCAAGCCACGCCGATGGTCGCCGCGCAGAGATTGCCGCCGATAATGGACCACGGCTGCGCCAGCGGGCTGGCCGGCACCGCAAACAGCAGCACCGCGGACGCGCCCATGGGCGCAATCAGCCATAGCGCGCCGATCGAATGGCCCAGGGTCAGGCGGCTCAACGCGGCAGCCAGAATCAAACCGAACAGGGCTCCCGCGGTGCCGCGCATGCGTTCGAAACGATCCACCGTTCCCGGCGGCGGCACGAAACCGCGCAGCCAATGTATGAACTCTTCAGGCATATTTTGTACTATTCGTTGTTATGTTGTTTCCCCGAAATCCGGAGGACCGGATCATTCGAAAGATTACATCACAAAATGATATATTTTTCGGGATTGGGTCGTAAGATACTCGATCACCCTTTCTTTTACTGCGACCCAAGTCAATAAAATGCGATTCACGATGCCCCTGCCCCCTTCTCCCGTACTCAACGCCCGACTATATTCCGTCAAGTCATCCTTTTCTCGGCAATTGCGTTATAACCTTTAGCACGCGTTTCCGGAAGCAAGCCTTAATCGTATGACAATAAATCAAATAGAAGCCGATCGCCCCGCGATCCCGGACGCGGCCGCCGGCTCCGGACGCTGGACCGCCGTCAAGCCATGGCTGACCGGCGTCGGGCTATTGCTGCTCGGCGGCCTGGTTTTCAATGCATTGCGCAAAGTGCTGCGCGATGTGCAATACGCCGACATCGTCGACACCATGCGGCACATGCCGCCGCATAATCTGCTGCTCGCACTGCTGTGCACTGTTCTCAGTTACGTCGCGTTGACCGGTTACGACGTGTCCAGCCTGCGCTACGTCGGCGCCAAACTCAAAGGCAGCACCGTCGGGCTGACGTCATTCATCGCTTATGCGCTGGGCAATACCATCGGCCTCGGGGTACTGACCGGCGGCACTGTGCGCATGCGGCTGTATACCGCCGCCGGACTCGAAGCGTCGCAGGTCGCGCGGGTGATCGCGTTCAACGCCGGCGCCTTCGGACTGGGCATGACCGCCTTCGGCGCGGCCGGACTGCTGTGGGGTGCGCCGCACGCTTCGCGCCTGCTGCACACTTCGCCGCTGTCGCTGCAGATCCTCGCCGCCGCGGCCTTGCTCGGCATCGCCGGACTGATCCTGCTTTGCCTGCGCCACCGCAGCCTGCTGCTGTTCGGACGCTGGACAGTGAAGCTGCCCGACGGCTGGCTGGCGATACAGCAATTGCTCATTTCCGCCGCCGATCTAACCGCGGCGGCGGCGGCGCTATGGTTTTTGCTGCCGCCCAACGTGATTCCGCTGCCGACCTTCGCGGCGTTTTATGCGCTGGCGATGGCGCTCGGCGTGATCAGTCATGTGCCGGGCGGGCTGGGCGTGTTCGAAGCGGTGATCCTGATGGCCTGGGGGCGGCATCATGCTCCGTCCGGCGACATCGTCGGCGCGCTGGTGCTGTACCGGATCATTTACTTCCTGCTGCCGCTGCTGATTGCGGCGTTTCTGCTGGCCTTGCTCGAATTGCGTCCGACCATGGCGCCGATCGGACGCGCCGCGGTGCGTTTGTCGCCCGGCATCCTGAGCGCCCTGGTGCTGGTGGCCGGCATCATGCTGCTGATTTCCGGCGTGACGCCGACCACCGACGACGCCGAAGAAATGCTGCGCATGACGGTGCCGCTATTCGTGGTCGAAGCCTCGCATCTGATGGGCAGCGTAGCGGGGCTGGCGATGCTGTTCGTCGCGCGCGGTCTGCTGCACCGGCTGGATGCGGCATGGTGGGCCGCGCTGGCGCTGACCGTCCTGGCCGCCGTGCTGGCTTTGCCGAAGGGCTATGCGCTGTCCGAACTGGCGGTGCTGGTTTTGCTGTCCGGCCTGCTGATCATTTCACGCAAGCAGTTCGACCGCCGTTCGTCGCTGTTTGCGCAGAGCTTCGAAACCGGTTGGCTGCTGGCGGTGGCCAGCGTACTGGCCGGTTGTGCCGGCATCCTGTTTTTCGCTTACCGCGACGTCGATTACGCCGACCGCCTGTGGTGGCAATTCGCGTTCGACGCTTATGCGCCGCGCGCGATGCGCACCTGGATGCTGGTGGCGATTCTGGCCGTGGCGTTCGGCTTGCGCCAATTGATGCGCAAACCCGACGGCAAGGCCGACAAGCCGAACGATCAAACGCTTGAACAGGCGCGCGTGATCGTGCGCGCGCAGCCGGCCGCCGATGCCTGCCTGGCGCTGATGGGCGATAAAAGCCTGCTGTTTTCGGCCTCCGGCAAGTCCTTCATCATGTACGCCAAACAGCGGCGCTCGTGGCTGGCGCTGGGCGATCCGGTCGGGGCGCAGCAGGAATGGCCCGAGCTGATCTGGCGCTTTATCGAAATGGCCGACGGCCACGGCGGACGCGCCGGCTTCTACAAGGTGCGGCCGCAGACACTGCCGCTGTATCTGGATGCCGGCATGCGCGCTTACAAATTGGGAGAAGAAGCCAGCGTGCCGCTGCAGGATTTCAATTTGCAAGGGCCGCGCCGCGCCAATCTGCGGCATGGCGTCGCGCGCGCCCAGCGCGAGGGCTTGCGTTTCGACATGATCGGCGCCGGCGAAGCGGCCGCGATCATGCCGGAGCTGCGCGAGATTTCGGAGGGGTGGCTGAGCGCGCACCGCACGCGCGAAAAGAACTTTTCGCTGGGCGCTTTCGACGAACGGTATGTCGAGAGGCAGCCGGTGGCGGTGGTCAGGAAAGATCAGCGCATCGTCGCCTTCGCCACGCTGATGGCGCCCGACGTGCTGCGCATCGAAGCCGCGATCGACCTGATGCGGCAACGCGCCGACGCGCCGGCCGGCACCATGGACTTTCTGTTCGTCAATCTGATGCTGTATTGCCAGTCGGAGGGCTATCAACGCTTCGGCCTGGGCATGGCGCCGATGTCCGGCATGCAGGAGCACCAGCTGGCGTCGCGCTGGCATCGCTTCGGCCGGATGATGTTCCAGTACGGCGAACGGTTTTATAATTTCCGCGGCTTGCGCAGTTTCAAGGATAAATTCGATCCAGAATGGGAAGCGCGTTATCTGATTGCCGAAGGTGGCATTGCGCCGCTGTTTACATTTTCGGACGTCACCGCGCTGATCAACGGCGGTCTCAAAGGATCCATCGTCAAATGAAGTCATTTTTTGAATTTGCAGCAAGGCTCGCGTCGGCCGCGGCGGCGTTGATGTTGTCCGCAACGCTTTCCTGCGCGCATGCCGAAACCGTTTCGCACGGCCAGTTCCACAATGTGCACATCTACAAACCGGAAGGCGTAGCCGACAGCGCGGTACTGCTGCTGTCGGACGATCACGGCTGGGACCGGCGCTCGGCGCGCATGGCCAGAGCGCTGACCGATCAGGGCGCGCTGGTGGTCGGCATCGATACCCGCGATCTGACCGCCAGACTGGAAGCGGATCGCGGCACCTGTGTATTTCCGGACGGCGATCTGGAAAATCTCAGCCGCTTCGTGCAGGCCTATGAAAAACTGCCCGGCTACATGCCGCCGGTGCTGGCCGCCGACGGCGCCGGCGGGGCGCTGGCTTATGCGGTCGCCGCCGGTTCCACTGCAGATATATTCGCCGGCCTGCTGACGGTCGATTTCTGCCCGGAATTGGCGTTGAAGAAGCCGCTGTGCAAAGGCGCCGGCGTCACGTTCAAACCGCGTTCGGCGCGCGACGGCGTGGAGTTGCTGCCCAGCCAGACCCTCCGTCCGACCTGGATCGCACTGCAACATCGCACCGTTAGCGAATTGCCGGGTGAAGCCGTGACTTTCCCGTCCTGCCGCACGCGTCAGGCGCAGGCGTTCATCTCCAGCGTGCCGCGCGCCCAAATGCAACTGTTGCCGCCGCCATCGCCGTATCCGGTCCCCGGCGTCGACCTTTTTCCGCAGTGGAAAGCCGCGCATGCGCGTCTGAACGTGCGCCCGGCCTCCGCGCCGGCATCGATCGCATTGCCGGCGGCGGTGCATGATTTGCCGATTGTCGAAACGATGGCCTCGGGCCGCAGCGCCGACTCCTCCGATCAACTCCTGGCGGTCTTTCTGAGCGGCGACGGCGGCTGGGCCGGTCTGGATCGCGATGTCGCCAACGCGCTGGCGAAAAACGGCGTACCGGTGGTCGGCGTGGATTCGCTGCGTTATTTCTGGAGCGCCCGCACACCGGCGTCGACCGCCACCGACGTCGACCGGCTGATCCGTTTCTATCTGGCGCGCTGGCATAAATCGAAGGTGATTCTGATCGGCTATTCGCAAGGCGCCGATGTGCTGCCGTTTATCGTCAATCGATTGCCGCCAGACACGCGCGGCAAGGTGGCGCTGACGGTGATGCTGGCGCTGGGACGCAACGCCGATTTCCAGTTCCGGCTCAGCAATTGGATCAAGAACAGCAATGACGGCCTGGCGACCCGTCCCGAACTGGATCGCTTCGACAGCGGCAAATATCTCTGCGTATACGGTACGGAGGAGAAAGATTCCGGTTGCCCGGCGGTCGACAGCGGCGCGATCAAGGCGGTCAAGCTGATCGGCGGCCATCATTTCGACGGCGACTACAGCGGACTGGCGAACCGGATTTTGCGCGCGGTGCGTTAGGCGGATAAGACGGCAGCCCGCGGCCGCAAGCAAAAATGTCGGTTTCGGCCGACAATAGGGCGATTCTTTTTTCGGAGCGCCCCGTCATGAGCACCAACACCACCGCGAGCCCTACTGCCACTATCGCCGCACAAGCCGTCCATCAATATCCCGATGTCCTGATGCTGATCGACGGACAATGGCAGGCGGCTGCCTCCGGCCGCACGCTGCCGATATCCGATCCGGCCACCGGCGAAACCATAGGCACCATTCCGCACGCCGGGTTCGACGACCTCGACAGGGCGCTGCAGGCAGCGCAGCGCGGCTTCGACACATGGCGCAACACAGGGGTATTCGAGCGCTCCAAAATCATGCGCCGCGCCGCCCAACTGCTGCGCGAACGGGTGGAGCGGATCGGCTGGCTGATGACGCGTGAACAGGGCAAGCCGCTGATCGAAGCGCGCATGGAAGTACTGGCCGCCGCCGACATCATCGACTGGTTCGCGGAAGAGGCGCGCCGCACTTACGGCCGCATCGTGCCGGCGCGCGTACCGCAGGTATATCAGCTGGTGATCAAGGAGCCGGTCGGGCCGGTGGCGGCGTTCACGCCGTGGAATTTCCCGATCAATCAGGTGGTGCGCAAACTGTCGGCGGCGCTGGCGGCCGGCTGTTCGATGATCGTCAAGGCGGCGGAAGAAACACCGGCGGCGCCGGCCGAACTGATTCGTGCGTTCGTCGACGCCGGTTTGCCGGCCGGCGTGGTCAATCTGGTCTACGGCGTTCCGGCCGACATCTCCAGCTATCTGATCGCTTCGCCGACGATTCGCAAAATCTCGTTTACCGGTTCGACCGCGGTCGGCAAGCAACTGGCCGCACTGGCCGGCACGCACATGAAGCGCGCCACGATGGAATTGGGCGGCCATGGGCCGGCGCTGATCTTCGATGACGCCGATATCGACGCCGCCGTCAGAAATCTGGCCGCCGGAAAATTCCGTAATGCCGGACAGGTCTGCGTCGCGCCGACCCGCTTCATGGTTCAGCGTAATGTATTCGATCGCTTCGTCGAACAATTCGTCGCGACCGCGGCGAAGGTGAAGGTCGGCAACGGCCTGGATACGGACAGCACGATGGGACCGCTGGCCAACCCTCGCCGCATGCGCGCGATGATCGAATTGATCGATGATGCGCTGGCGTGCGGGGCGCGGTTGAAGCTGGGAGGCCAGCGCATCGGCAGTGTCGGCAATTTCTTCGCGCCGACGGTGCTGACCGAGGTGCCGCTGAATGCGCGCGCGATGAATGAAGAACCGTTCGGCCCGCTGGCGCTGATCAACCCGTTCGACGATCCGGAACAGGCGATCGCCGAAGCGAACCGCCTGCCTTACGGTCTGGCTGCGTATGCGTATACCCGCTCGGCGTCATTGATGCATGCGCTATCGAACCGGATCGAGAGCGGCATGCTGACCATCAATCACAGCGGACTGGGCTTTCCCGAAGTACCGTTCGGCGGCATCAAGGACAGCGGCTACGGCTCGGAAGGCGGCAGCGAAGCGGTCGAAGCGTATTTGAACACCAAGTTCGTCAGTCAACTGCATCGCTAGGACGATCGGCATCGGCCGCTGCCGTCAGCCAGCGGCCGGCGCCTTCGGCCGTCAATGGCCGCGACACGAAATAGCCCTGCGCCACGTCGCAGCCCAACGCCGCCAGCCGGTCCATGACCAAGGCGTCCTCGATGCCCTCGGCCGTCACCTTCAGGCCGACCGTATGCGCCAGCGCGATGATCGCGCTGACGATGGCGCGCGCGTCGACGCTGTGCTCCATTTCGATGACGAAGGATCGATCGATTTTCAGGCTGTCGACCGGCAGCTTTTGCAGATAGGCCAGCGACGAATAACCGGTGCCGAAGTCGTCGATCGAAATGCGCACGCCCAATTCATGGATGCTGGTCAGCACATCCAGCGATCGCGCCGGATCGGCCATGATCGAACTTTCGGTCAGCTCCAGCTCCAGATAGTGCGCCGGCAGCGCATGCCGCTCCAGAATCTGCTGCACGCGGTCGACCAGACCGATATCTAGCAGATTGCGCATCGATATGTTCACCGCCACCGTGGTCTGGCTTCCCTCCCTGTGCCATTGCTTGCATTGCGCCACCGCCGTCTCGATGACCCAGGCGGTCAACGGATGGATCAGGTCGCTGATTTCGACGATCGGCACGAAGCTGTGCGGATACAACAGGCCGCGTTCCGGATGCTCCCAACGGATCAGCGCTTCGAATCCTATCGTGACGCCGTCGCTCATGCGCGTCTTCGGCTGATAATGCAGTGTGAACTGATGCTGGCCGAGCGCATTGCGCAGTTCCGTCATCAGCAGCAGCCGGCTCGGCGTCTGGTCGGTTTCGGTCTGGTGATAGAACACGAAACCGGTGCCTTCGCGTTTGGCCTGATACATCGCGGCGTCGGCGTTGCGCATCAACAGCATGGTGTTGACGCCGTCGCGCGGATAGCAGGAAATGCCGATGCTGGCGTTGATCTGGATCTGGATGCTGTTGAGCTGGAACGGCTGCTGCAATTGCGTCAGGATATCGCGCGCGATATCGCCCACCGGCTCCATCGTGGTCGCCTTGGTGGTGAGGATCGCAAATTCGTCGCCGCCCAGGCGGGTCAATATGGTTTCCGGCGACAAAGCGCCGCGCAAACGCTGCGCCACCTGCTGCAGCAACAGATCGCCGGATTGATGGCCGAGCGCGTCGTTGACTTCCTTGAAGCCGTCCAGATCGATGATCATCACGCCGAAATGCGCATACGCCGAATTGCCCTGGCTGCATTCGCCGATGGCGCGGTCGATCGCCGACAGCAGCACGCCGCGGTTGTTCAGGCCGGTCAGCGAATCGTGCCGCGCCTGATAGGCCAGCGCTTCGCTATGCCGGCGCCGCTCGGTCACGTCGAGGAAGGTGACCATCGCGCCGCTGATCTCGCCATTGCGGCGGATCGGGTAAGACCAGTATTCGACCGGCAACGCCGAGCCATCCTTGCGCCACAAGACTTCGCCGTCGATATGCTGGTTTTCGCCGAACTGCAGCGAGCGGTGGGTCGGACATTCGTGCGCCGGATAGTTTCTGCCGTCTTCGTATTTGTAATGCACCATCTTGTGAATCGGATGGCCCAGCAATTCGAGCGGGCTGGCATAGCCGAGCAGCCGCACGCAGGCATTATTGGTGAAGATGCATTTGCCGTTCAGGTCGATGCCGTAAATCGCTTCGGCGGTGGAGTCCATCAGCAGCGACAGCATCTGATCGCGTTCGGAAATATTGCGCGCCATCGCTTCACGTTCGGTGACGTCGTTGACCAGCGCCAGTTGCGCCGGGCTACCGCCGAAACTGGTCGGGAACACCGCGACATCGACCAGGATCATGCTGCCGTCCATGCGCCGATGCCGCACGTGATTGTCGGCCGCCGGCGCCGTGTCCTGGCTGCCGCTTTGCGGCTTGTATTCCAGATCGCCGACCGTCATCAACAGAAACTGCGCGCGGCTGTAGCCATAGTGCGCGATCGCCGGGTCGTTGACCGCGAGAATGCGCAGGCTGTGGTCGTCGTATACCCACATCGGATACGGATTGCGTTCGAATAACAAGCGGTATTCGGCCTCGGAATGGGTCAGCGCGTTTTCGATGCGGCTGCGTTCGATCGCCACCGCGGCCAGTTCGGCCGCCAACTGGCCCAGCACCAGCTGTTCCGCGCCGACCGGCTGATAGTGGCGGTAATACAGTGCGAACGATCCCAGCACGCGGCCGCTGGACGATATGATGGGATGCGACCAGCATACTTTCAGATCGCCGATGAGATCCCGGTACGCCGCCCATGCCGGGTCGCTTGCCATGTCTTCGCTGACCACCAGCTGTTTGTGGTACATGGCAGCGCCGCAGGCGCCGACGCCTGACCCGATCTCCTGTCCGATCAAGGCCTCCACGAAAGACTGCGGCAGATTCGGCGCGATACATTGAGCCACCCGTTTGCCCTCGCTGCCCAGCAATATGATCGACCCCGCCACATGATCGATCTGGCGCTGCGAAAACAGCACCAGTTCAGCCAGCGTCTCGGGCAGCGGACGGCCGGCGGTGATCAATTGCAGAATCTTGTTTTGTCCGACCTGGCGCGCCATCGTGCGCCGGGTCGTGTATTCGTGCGCCTCCAGCTCCTGGGCCATCTGATCGAACTGATGCGCGATTTCGACGAACTCCTGCCCTCTGGCCTTGCTGCCGATGCGCACGTCGAAATCGCGATGCCGCAAGCGTTGCGCGGCGGCGGTCAGATAGCGCAGATTGCGGCCGATAATGACCTGCGTGCCCAGCCATCCGGCGCCAAGCGCCAGTGCCATCAACGACAATATCGCGGCCACCGCGACCCAGAACTCGCGATTGGCCGCCTTCAGCAGCGTCTGCGCGGGCTGTTCGTAGACTACCGTCAGCGCGCGCGGGTCTTGCGGCGGACCGCTGCGCACATAACTGACCAGCCACTGGCTGCCGTCGTCTGCCGGCAGCACATCGGCGCCGCGGTCGCGCAGGCCGTTGTAACTCAATTGGGCCACGGCCGACAGCTTTACCTGGCCGGCGTCCCGCAGGCCTTGCACGGAGGACGCCTGCAGCAACGCGCCGTCGCGATCGAGCACCAGGAAGCGCGCACCGTCGGAGACATTCATATTGGAAATGCTGGCCGCCATCGACCCCAGGTTCATGGTCGCGAACAACACGGCATACGGTTGTTGCTTATCGCGACGCAATGCCACCGCCACTGCTATCGTTGGCAAATTGGTAATACGCCCCCACTGATATTCGCCGATGACGAAATCCAGCGACTTCAGCGCATGGTTGAAATAAGGCCGGTCGGCCAGATTGATGCCGGGCTGCGCCGGCACGCCGCTGCATAGCAACTCGCCATCCAGGCCGACAATGCCGAAATTGACGTAGCGGTTCTGGTCCTTCAACAGATCGGCGAAATAGCTCGGGCAGTTGCTCCAATCGCCGCGCCGTATCATCGGCGTCACCGCGATCGCCTTGAGGGTTTCGTTGGAACTGGCGATCAGCCAATTCTGATAACGCCCCGCCAGATCGACATAACTTTGCGCGCTGTCCCGCGCCAGCCGCCCGTATTCCATGCGTTGCTGATACACATAAAAACACAAACCGATGAAAGTCGGAATCGCAGCCATGCACACCACCAGAAACATGCGGGCATAGACGCTGCGAAATAATGACTGGAATATCTTCATACTACGATCCGGATGGCCGATCTGGCATAAAGGAGCCTTGGTTGATTCGAGTTCAGGGGCGACAGCGCCCTTCATCAATTATTAGTCCAAAGACTTTATACAAGAACAATACTCTGTCTGTCACGCAATTGAAGCGATTATTCTCCCTGTAACTGACCCGTAAAATGTTATAGGTACCGATTTTTTTTTGCGCGGTTCATGGACGCGGAAAAGCTGCGCCCCCGATGCGATGGTGGAATCCCATGACAAGCGCAAAGAAGGGGACAAGATAAACGAACTTAGAGACGAAAGAAAAGGCCGCGCTGCAATCCGGACCGCTGTCCCGAGAATTGTAATGAACATTTCCCAGTGACGAAAAAAACCACGGAAAGAAGGAAGTGCTGTCCAAGCGCGCTCAGGCGGCGCTGCCTAAGGAAGCATGGACATCAGGGTGGCGTTTCCGCCTGCGGCGGTGGTGTTGATGCATAGCGCGCGCTCGGCGACCAGCCGCCACAGCGCGATCGGAACGTCGCCGGAGGTCCGCAGGCCGGCCACGATCGCGCCGTCGCGCGCGGCCAGCGTCGTCAGCAGTTCGCCGCTGCCGGCCACCTGCGGATCGTACAGCGCCAGCGCCAATCCGCTGCATTCCCCATGCTGTGCGATCACCTGTATGCCGGCGCTCACCTGCGCCGGCAATCCGGCAGGCAAATGCGCCGCAGTCCGCTGCAACAAGACCGGCCGGTTCCCGGTCGCCAACACCGCCGCCAGTTGATTCAACAACACCGGCGCGCTGCCGGCATCGCAAAGCACCGATCCTCTAGCGGCAAAGACCAGCGTGTTGGACTCACCGGTCGGCCCCGGCAAGCGCAGGGTCCTGCCGTACAGGCTGTCGCGCATATAAGCGCGCCCCAGCGCCGCCAACTGCAGATGGCCCTGCTCCAGGGCCCAGCGCAGCAAAGCTTCCAGCGCCGCCGGCGCGGCGATTTCGTCCCGCAGCGATTGCGCGTCCAGCGCTTCGTCCGCCTTGCATTGCAAACGCTTCAGATACAACGGACCGCCCGCCTTCGGGCCGGTACCGGACTGGCCTTCGCCGCCGAATGGCTGCACGCCGACCACCGCGCCGACGATATTGCGATTGACGTAGATATTGCCGACATGCGCGCGATCGGCAATGGAGGCGACGGTTTCATCGATGCGCGAATGCACGCCCAGCGTCAGGCCATAGCCGGTCGCATTGATCGCCGCAATCAGCTGCGGCAGATCGCGGCGCCGATAGCGCAACACATGCAGCACCGGGCCGAACACTTCGCGCGTCAGGGCGGCCATGGTATCGATCTCGATGATCGTCGGCGCCACGAATGTCCCCATCGCCACGCATGGCGGCAATGCCAGTTGCGTCACTTTTCCGCCGGCGCAGGCCTGCCCGATATAGGCCAGCAGATCGCGTTGCGCGTCGACGTCGATCACCGGACCTATGTCGACAGCCAGCCGGTCGGGACAGCCGACACGCAATTCCTGCATCGCGCCGTGCAGCATCTTCAGGGTTTTATCGGCGATATCGTTTTGCAAACACAGCACACGCAACGCCGAGCAACGCTGGCCGGCGCTGTCGAACGCCGATGCGATCACATCCTGCACCACTTGTTCGCACAATGCGGAAGAATCGACGATCATCGCGTTCTGCCCGCCGGTTTCGGCAATCAGCGGGATGTCGCGCCGCTCGGCGACGCTGCGTTGCGCCAGTGTGCGATTGATGATTTGCGCCACTTGCGTCGAACCGGTAAATATCACGCCGCATACCCGCGCATCGGCAATCAATTGCGCGCCGACCGATTCGCCGCGACCCGGCAGCAGCTGCAATGCGCCTACCGGCACGCCCGCCTCGTGCAGCAATTGCACCGCGCGAAAGGCGATCAGCGGGGTCTGTTCGGCCGGCTTGGCCAGCACCGCATTGCCTACGGCCAGCGCGGCGCTGATCTGACCGACGAAGATCGCCAGCGGAAAATTCCATGGACTGATGCAGACCACCGGCCCCAGCGCCACGGTCGGGCCGCCTGCGCCGGCGCGCGCACCGTAATAGCGCAGGAAATCGACCGCTTCGCGCAACTCCGCAATCGCGTTCGGCAGGGACTTGCCGGCCTCCCTGACCGCCAGCGCCATCAGTTCGACGCCGTGCCGTTCGAGCAGATCGGCGGCGCGCATCAATATTTCCGTGCGCAGCATCGGCGCGACGGCCTGCCATTCGGGCGCGGCGGCCGCCGCCAGCGCCAGCGCGCATTCGACATCGTCCGGCGCGGCTTCCAGCACGGTGCCGACCGTATCGCGGCGATCGGCCGGGTTGCGCAATTCGACCGGCGCGACGGCGGCCGCTTCCCCTGGTCGCCCGCCGTCCGGCAACGGCATTGCGTGCCACTGGCGGCGGCCAAGCGCATTGAGCTCCTCGCTCAACGCGCGCAGGGCATGCTCGTCGCTGAAATCGAAGCCGGCCGAATTGCGGCGCTCGGGGCCGAACATCGCGGCCGGCAGCGCGATCGCCGGATGCGGAGCGCCATCGAGCCGGGCGGCCGCGGAGATCGGATCCGCCAGCAAGGTGTCGATCGCCACGTCGGCATCGACCAGTTGATTGACGAACGAGGAATTGGCGCCGTTTTCCAGCAGCCGGCGCACCAGATACGCCAGCAGCGTTTCGTGCGATCCGACCGGCGCGTAAATACGGCAGGGCACGCCCAGCTTGTCGGCGCCGACCACTTGGTCGTACAGCATCTCGCCCATGCCGTGCAGGCACTGAAATTCATAATCGGTCACACGCATTTCGCGCGCCTTGACATGAATGGCCGCCACAGTCAGCGCGTTATGCGTGGCGAATTGCGGATAAATCGCATCGTTGGCGGCCAGCAGGCGTTGCGCGCAGAGCAGATAAGACAGGTCGGTATATACCTTGCGGGTATACACCGGATAACCGGGCATGCCGTCGACTTGCGCGCGTTTGATTTCCGCGTCCCAGTACGCGCCCTTGACCAGCCGCACCATTAGTTTACGGCCTGTGCGGCGCGCCAGATCGATCAGGTAATCGATGACGTACGGGCAACGCTTTTGATACGCCTGCACCACAAACCCAAGCCCGTCGAAACCATCCAGTTCGGGGTCGCAGGCCAGCGCTTCGATCAGATCCAGCGACAGATCCAGCCGATCGGCTTCTTCGGCGTCGATATTGAGGCCGATGCGATACTGCCTGGCCAGCAGCGCCAGGCCTTTCAGGCGCGGCAGCAGCTCCTGCAGCACACGGGTGCGCTGCGCCCGGCTGTAACGCGGATGCAGAGCCGATAATTTGACCGAAATGCCGGGGCCGTTCCTGACGCCGCGCCCATTGCCGGCTTTCCCGATCGCCTGGATGGCAGACACATACGATGCGTAATAGCGATCGGCGTCGGCGGCGGTCAGCGCCGCTTCGCCCAGCATGTCGTACGAATAACGGTAGCCGCGCGCTTCCCTGCCCCGGCTGTTGGCCAGCGCCTCGGCGATGGTCTGACCGGTGACGAACTGATTGCCGAGCATGCGCATCGCCAGATCGACGCCCTTGCGGATCAGCGGTTCGCCGCCTTTGCCGATCAGCCGCGTGATCGCCGCCCCGAGGCCGCGCTCGCTGGCGCTGCCGACCAGTTTGCCGGTCACCAACAGTCCCCAGGTCGCGGCATTGACGAACAGCGACGGCGATTCGCCCAGGTGGCTGCGCCAGTCGCCCTTGCTGATCTTGTCGGCGATCAGGCGATCGGCGGTCTGGCGATCGGGAATCCGCAGCAGGGCCTCAGCCAGACACATCAGCGCCACCCCTTCTTCGGACGACAGCGAGAACTCGTGCATCAGCGCATCGACGCCGGACGATTTGCTGCGTTTGCCGCGCACCGCCGTCACCAGTTGCTGGGCCAGATCCCTGGAACGGCCCGCCCAGTCCGGATCGCTGTCGACCTGCGCCAGCAGAGTGCGGACCGCGTCGCGCTCATCGCGCCGATAGGCGGCTGTGACCGCCTCGCGCAGCGGCGTTGCGGCGCCAGCGACCTCGTCGGCCAATGCCGAGAATGGCGGCGCCTCCGGCGCCGGATGGGTTGCGGAGGCGGCGGCGGACGCGGCACGGGCGGAAGCAAGAGAAAGAGACATGTTTAATCGAATATTGGGAATGGGCAAGCCGGCCCGGCGCGAATGCAATTGGCATCTGCAGATGTGGCAATTCTATGAGGAAAAAGCAAATATTAATTCTGTTAATTTCGAAGTTTATTCAAATAAAGATTATGTATTTTTTTAATTTAACAAATTTAATTTTGCGGCCGATGCGCTGGGCGGCGTGTCGATTTTCCATATTGAAACATCCGGCAAGCCTTGCGAAGAAGGCTGCAAAACAGCCCCCGCGAACAGCGAAAAAAAACGAGCTCGGCAACGAAAGCGGCCGCCTTGGTGGGCGGCCGCAAACGGACTATAAACGGACAATAATAGCGATAACAGCGGCCCGCTAAAGCCTACACCCCTAGCAAGGCCTCCAATTGCGCGGTCTCCATCTCGCCGGTCTGGCTGCCGTATTCGCCGGTTTTCGCATTTTTATACACGATCAGCGGGACGCCTTGCGTGCCGGTTTTTTTCAACAGATCGGTATTGGCGATCACCTTTTTCTCTGCTTCGGCATTGGGTGGCGCATCGACCTCCGCAGTGTCGGCGCCGCTCAACACTCTCGCCTCATGCGCGTTCATCGCCTGCACGGGATCGGAGGCCGCGAGAATCGCGCCGCCCTGCGGCGCCGAGGTCCTGGCCAGGAAACCGACCGGAATCCAGACGATCCGCAATTTGTTCGCCAACGGCTTGGCGTTGCCCCACAGCACCGCGCAATGGGGGCAGCCCGGGTCGAAAAAGACATACGCCGTATTAGCCGCCATCATCGGCCCGACCGAAAAGCCGCTGGCGGTAGCGGCCAGTTCATAAATCTGAGCCGCGGGCAACTCCGCGGCAGGCGCGGGGGACGCGGCGGGCGCCGCGGCATCCTTCCGGCCGCAAGCAGCCAAGCCCAGCGCAGCGAGCGCAAGCAAACCGGTTTGTCCGAATTGACGACGATTCATGATGTTTTCCTGCGAAGTGAGAGTGCGCATATTTTATCCAAAAGCACCGCCGCATGTCGCCGTCGCCCCGTCTGGCCATTCCGGCATCAGGGAGACGCCGTCAGCGAGAATCGATGATTTTTCGAATTGCGCGGCTTTTTAATTAGCGCTTCTCGAATCCAGATAACGCTGTCGCGCCTCTTCCTCCAGACGGACATCTTCGATTTCACGCAATACCGCCCCGACATCGGCCGGCGTGTCGTCCGGGGCCACGTAACCTGTCAGTGGCGTATCCGGCGTCAGCAACCCGGCCCGATACAAGTTCCAGATTTCCTTGCCGTACTGACTGCCCAGCAATACCGGCGCAAAGCGGCTGAAATAGGCCGCCAGATTGGCGACGTCGCGTTCCAGCATGTCGCCGGCGGCGTTATTGCCGGCGGCGTCGACGGCCTGCGGCAAATCGATGATGACCGGCCCGTCGGCCGTCACCAGGATATTGAATTCGGACAAATCGCCATGAATCACGCCGGCGCACAGCATCAGCACCACCTGATGCAGCAGCGTCGCATGAAACTGCAGCGCCAGCTCCTCGCTGAGGACAACATCGTTGAGCCGCGGCGCCGCATTGCCATCGGCGTCGGTCAGCAGTTCCATCAGCAGCACACCCTCGAAGCAGATATACGGCTGCGGCACACGCACACCGGCGGCGGCCAGCCGGTACAAGGCGTCGACCTCCGCGTTTTGCCAGACCTCCTCGGCCATCTTGCGCCCGTAGCGCGTGCCCTTTTCCATCGCGCGCGCCTGCCGGCTGTTCTTGACGCGCCTTCCCTCCTGGTAGGACACGGCCTGATGAAAACTGCGGCGGTCGGCTTCCTTGTAGACCTTGGCGCAACGGACGTCGTCGCCGCAACGCACCACGTAGACGGTGGCTTCCTTGCCGCTCATCAGTTGCCGCAATACTTCGTCGATCAGACCTTCTTCTATCAGTGGCTGTATGCGTTTCGGTGTTTTCATGGATGAATCTTTTTTATTGGATACGCAAAGAGGCGCAAGCGTAACAGACTACCGTGGCATTCCGCTGCATTCCGCCATATCCGCTACACTACACCATAGGAATTAACCTAGGGTTTCCTCCCATTAATCACCTCCAAAGCATTGCGACTAGCCATGGAAAGTCTGGATTTGCACGTTTTACGCTCGGCGCGCGACTGGTATGCCGCCGGACATGCGGTTACCTTGATCACCGTCGTCGAGACCTGGGGCAGCGCGCCGCGGCCGCCGGGCGCCCTGCTGGCGATCCGCGACGACGGCATCGTCGCCGGCTCGGTTTCCGGCGGCTGCGTCGAAGACGATTTGATCGCGCGGGTGCGCCAGGGCGATCGGCCTTCCGCGCCCGGACTGCTGACCTACGGCGTCAGCAAGGACGAAGCGGCCCGCTTCGGACTGCCTTGCGGCGGCACATTGCGGCTGGTGCAGGAACCGCTGGCCGATATCGCGTGGCTGGACACGTTACTGGAACGCACCGGACGCCACGAACATGTATTGCGCACGCTGGATCTGAACACCGGCAAAGTCACGCTGGATGCGGGGCCCGGCGCAGTCGATCCGGCCGGCCAATCGCAGCTGGCGTTCGACGGCCAGCGTATGAGCACCTGGTTCGGTCCGCGCTGGCGCCTGCTGATGATCGGCGCCGGCCAACTATCGCGGGTGCTGGCGCAAATGGCCGCCGCGCTGGATTATCACGTGATGGTGTGCGATCCGCGCGAAGAATATCACCAGACCTGGGATGTTCCCGGCGCGCCATGGCTGCCCGGCATGCCGGACGACGTGGTGCTGAGCATCGAACCGGACGCCCATACCGCTATCGTCGCGCTGACGCACGATCCCAAGCTGGATGATATGGCCTTGATGGAAGCGCTGAAATCGCCGGCGTTTTACGTCGGTGCGCTGGGTTCCCGCGCCAATACCGCGAAACGGCGCGAACGGCTGGCGCTGTTCGATCTCGACGCCGCACAGATTGCGCGGCTGCATGGCCCGATCGGACTGCATATCGGCAGCCGCGTGCCGGCGGAAATCGCGGTGTCGATTCTGGCCGAAATCACGTCGGTCAAGAACGGGGTTTCGCTGACGCAGAAAAAGCAAACGCAGCCCGCCGCCGCAGCGCCGGCGCAACATGCCTGAACGCAGTCCGCAGGATCCGCGCCACGGGGGCGGCCTGACCGGCCTGTTGCTGGCGGCGGGCCGCGGCAGCCGTTTCGATGAAAGCGGCCGGCAATCGAAACTGCTGGCGCTGTTGCCGGACGGCACGCCGGTCGCGCTGGCGTCGGCGCGGCGTCTGCTGCAATGCTGCGCGCGGGTAATTGCGATCCTGCCGCAACATGCGCCGGCGCCACGCGACCGACATGCCGCCGCATTGGCCGATCTGCTGAACCGGGCCGGTTGCGAAATCGTCTTTTGCGAGGACAGCGCGGCCGGGCTGGGCCATTCGCTGGCGGCCGGCGTGCGCGCGGCGCCGGATGCCGCCGGCTGGCTGGTGGCGCTGGCCGACATGCCGGCCATTCAAACGCAGACCATGCTGCAAGTGTGCGCGGCTTGCGCAACGCCGCGCAGCATTGCGGCGCCGCTCCACCAAGGGCAACGCGGACACCCGGTCGCATTCGGCAGCGCTTATTACGCCGAACTGATCGCGCTGCAAGGCGACACCGGCGCGCAGCCCGTGTTGCGCGCGCATGCGGCGGCGTTGGTCGGCGTTCCATGCGCCGATCCCGGCATTCTGCGTGATATCGATACTGTGCAGGATCTGGCGAGTTTCGAGCCATGAAATGGCGCGCCGCGGTCCGGCAAACTGCCGTGCGCCGCGCCAGCAACCCTGTCAGGTAGAACGCCTTTCGGGGATTCAATAGAATAGCCGTCCGCTATTTGAATCTCCTGAACGTTCCCTTATGAATATCACCGGACTGGCTGCCTCCTGGCCTTCCCTTCAGCCTTCCGTTTCACATTCCGCCAGCAACTCCCTACCGCAAGCGCACTTCATTCCCCACCATGCTCGGCAAGCGGCCTTCAGCATGGGCGACAGAAGCGCGGCATATGCCACGCGGCCGGGTCCGCATTACCGGTATCGAAGATTGTCCGGCAACGGCAGAGCGGCAACGGGCTCCGCGGGAAGAACTGCCGGCATCGCCGAATTGCAGCTTCGATCGCCGCCGCCGGGAGACCGACCGAAAAGATCGGCGCCGGCGCCGCTTCGCTTTTATTCCGATACGGTCCTGACCCGCGCCTATGCCGAGATCCACGGGCTGACGCCGGCGCAAGCGCGTAAAGCGCTGCAACAGGCCGACGAAACGCTGGCGGCAGGCTGGCGCGATCTGCGCAGCATCGACGATATTCGCTGGACCCCGGGCGCCGACGACCGGCAGCGCAACGCGCACAATCTGGTTCACGCGGCGACCTTGCTCAAGAATTACATGCGGGACAGTCCAGAATCGGATGAGGCGGAGCTGAAGAACGCGGCGCGGATGTATCTGACAACGCCGCCGACAACGGCCATCGACGACGGCATCCTGGCCGATATCTATCACGGCGTACTGCAGCGGCGAATCGACTGGATCGCGACGGACAAGGTGCGCGCCAAAGGCTTGTCGGCAACCCACATCCTGCAGACCGTCTGCCGCTATAGAAGCATCGGCATCGAGACCCGCAGTGGACTGGACGGGCGCATGCGGCATTCCCGCGACATCCTGATCGACGAAGCGGCGCTCATCGCGTTCGATGCGCAGGCAGACGGCCGCGCGGTCCGGTCCGATGCGCCGCTGCATGTCATTCGCGCGCAATACGCCACCGCATTGATCGATGAATGGCAGGACGCGTGGCTCGGTTTCCACCTGCTGCCGTCGGCGCCGATACCGCCGACCCATCACCAATTCTGGTTCGACGGCTCGGTGGTACGGAACGCACGCGGCAAGGATCTGAAAGCGATCGCCGATACCTTATTCGCCGGCGCGCCGTATGCGCCGGAAAAGGTGACCTTGCAGCACATCATCGAAAACGCCAACCGCGGCAGGTATCTGCTGGGCCAGCCGGAAGGTCCGATCGATGCACGCCAACGGCGCACGCTGACGCAGCAGATGCATGGCGACAGCGCGACGATTTCGCGCTACGAACAACGTCCGGGAACCGTCGATGTCGGCGGCGTCTGGCTCACCCGCGACGAACTGCGCGCCGTGGTCGAGAAGACCGTGCGCGAACTGGCGCTGGATACGCATTATCCCGGCGGCACGACCTTGCACGCGATCGCCACCATCGTGGCGCGGCTCGGCCCTCTGCACGGCGTCGAATTCACCCGCTTCGACCACCCTGGAGAATTGATGCAAGCCTTCCACCGGCTGAATCGCCGCTGGCATGAAAACCCGCACTACGCCGCCGAGCCGCGGTTGTGCGCCGCTCATTATCTGGCGCAAACCGGCGCCGTGCTGTTTTTGGATGCGCGATCGCCGCTATCCGAGTCGGAACAAATCGCCGAGCAGGCGCTGGCCGACATCCAGCCCGCGATACGGCAAGCCGGCGGCCGCTCGCATGCCGAAGACGTTTTCTGGAAAAATATGGTGAGCGCGTTTTCCCAAGGACGTGATCCCGTGATTGTGCCTGTCGAAGACAAACGGGTGGTATACGAGAGCGTCAAGGCCCGCGTCACCGCCCTGAGGCTGGCCCCGGAAAAGATCCGTTACGCCGGCGCGGCGGACCTGCATCGGCAATTGAACGATTATCTGCAACAGCGCCTGCTGGCGCTGGCGCCGCTGCCGGTCTACGACGAAGATTTTCTGATCGAGCAAATTCTGCGCCTGAAATTACACATGACGGATGCCGACCTGCATACCATCAGGGCGCGCGACCTGGGCGGCCATGCCAGATTTCCGCCGCTTCCGACGACGCACATACGGCGGACGACGCCGATCGAGGAATTCAAGGAAAAACGCAGCGCATTCGGCCGCGAAATAAGATTCAAGGGTCGCAGCATCGATCCGGCCCGGGAAATCGCCCACGCAAAAGACAGGCTCGCCGTCTCGCTTGGCGACGACCCCGTCATTCTCGCCAAGGCCAAAGAGATCGTTCGACAGCACGGCTCCGCCATCGAGGAGAAGGAAATCGAATTGTTGCGTTCGTCGCTGGCCGGCGGCATTCTCGGCAAACCGGAACCGGGCCAGATACTGAAAACGCTGCCCTTTCTGGACGCCCTGTTCGGCAGTCCGACCGTCAGCGCCATCGTTACCGCGATTGCAAGCGGAGAGCCGCGAGAGATTCTGTCCCTGCTGCCGTTTGTCGTTCCGCTATACGACATCGAGGAAGGCATACGGCTGGGCGATTCCGAACGCGCGACGCAAGGCGCCATTCATTTCGGTGCCGACGCCGTTCTGATGGCCGTCAGCATGGGCAGCGACATGCTATTGCGGCGCCAGCTGGCCGGCGCGGCGGAAAGCATTTTGCTTGCGCGGGGGCGTATGTCTCCGATCGAACGGGCGGGCGTCGACATGATGCACGAAATGGCCGAGCTGTTTCCGGAGGTCTCGGCGGAGCAAATGGCGCGGCGCAGGACGACGATTGCGGAAGATGCGTTCGATGTGCGCGCGCAGCCGGACCTGCCGCCCGCTTTCCGGCCCGGTCCGCTATCTAGCGACGCATCGCAATTGCCGGCCGCGTCGGCATCCGGACTGCGCACGCCCGATGGCCGTCCGCTTTCGATGATGTATCTGGAAGACGAAAACCGACCGGTTCCGGTACGGCAAATCGATATGGCCTTCGTGGAAACCGACCTGAGAGGCGATCTCATTGTCGCCGCCATCCCCATCTTCCGTAATCCCATGACCGGCCACGGCTTCAGATTGGGGCGCCGCTTCGGCCTGCCGCACGGCGCGGCCGGCGTCACATTGAGCGATCTGACGAAACGCGCCACGGTGCAGGCGGTCAAGCGTTACTGGCAAAGCGTTGTGACCTTGCCCCGCATTCGCGTCAGACGCCCCGATTTCAAAATGCTGATCGACGATCTGTTCGAGATCGCGGAAAGCTCTCCCGTGCATGTCGATTTCAAGAAGTTCTGGGAAAAAATGTACTCGCTGTCAGATACGGCGGTGGTGCTTTTGAACTCGGCATTCGACAAACTCCGCGCCCACGGCTGTGAAGTCAGATTCGACGCCGATCGCGCGCATGTCAACGGCAACCGGATTCACCTCGTCGACGATGCCGCGCTGGCGCAACTGAATTACCTGACGCCGTACGGCCTTCAGCGCATCCAGCGCGATCGCATGTGGGTGCATGAGACCACGCATTGGCTGACCAAGCTGGAAGATCCGCCGGCGCACATCGCGGGAAATCATCGCGGCGGCGCCACGTTCTTGACCGATCGCATGCTATCCGAGCTCGGCTCCAGGCCGCCGATACCGCCGCGCGTCGCCTATAAGACGCCGGCGCGGCCGGAGACATCGGTTCCGGCCGCTGAAAACAGCGATACGCAGGTATGGCCCAAATCGATACGCAAACTCAGTGAATGGGCCGTGGCGGAAGACAACTATCTGGATGGATTACTGGATGTCGGCAGGGATTTTCCGCCTACCCTGATGGTGATGGGCGAAAAAATCACCAAACGCTTCACCGTGCATCAGGGGGTGGCGTTGGCCGAATTCCTTAGAAGCTTTCCCATGCCGGACCGCGACAACCCCGCCCGGCTGTATCAAACGATCGGCGCTGCTTTCGAACCCGCTGCGTTAAGTCAGATAAACCGGCTGGCGCTCAAAACCCTGATCGCCTCGAGCAAAACGTTTCGCGCGCTCGCGGCAGCCTGGTCCAGCATTTTCCAAAGCACGCGCATCCAGATTCGCGAGTTGAAAATCAATCCTGAAAATTGGGCCGCCGGATTAGGGCAGCCGGCGCATATCGTTTCAGGCGACGGCAAAACCATCACGCTCCATCAGGGACCGCTCTTTTATTTCTCGCGATTCGACGTCACCGAACTGCCGCCCTTGCGCCAATACGCCGGCGCCATGATCGATTTATTCGTCGGCGATCTCATTGCCGACATGGGAAGCGAGAGTTTTCCCAATCCGCATACAAATCGCGGTTTGCCCGTTCTGCTGGAAAATGAAGTCATGCGGCAAATCGGCGACCCTTCCGCACCGCGCATCTGCGCCGCGCTTACCGGTCATCCGAATTTCTTTCTATCCAATCTGGCCACCGTCAATCGCGCCGTGACCAGCGAAAACGGCTATTTGCAAAGAATCTGCCGCGGCGAGACGCCGCTCTGGCAGCTTTCCGATGACGATATATTGGGGTTGTCGACCCGGGGCGGCGCAGCGGCAGCGCAGTAGCCCATCGCTTGTCAAGCAAAGACCGATCGCGCCAGAAACCTTATCAGGTGGGGTAGAACGCCTGCAGCGAAATACATAAAATACCCGTCCGCTAGTTCCGCACTCTCACCATTATGAATTTCACCGGACTGGCTGCATCGCAGCCTTCCTTTTCAGGTCTCGCCAATACTTCCGTACCGCAAACACACAACGCTCTTCCGATGCATCATCCGGCGGCGCCGGACGCCCCGCCGTTTTCTCCGCTTTACCGGTATCGGCGATCCGGCGACGGCGCCGGGCGTAAATCCGGATCGCCGCAGCCATTTGCGATACGGCTTGACAGCACCGGCCCGGCGCGTTCCGGCAGACGCGGAAGATCGATGCCGCCGGCCGCCGGCAACGCGCCGGAGCCGGTGCGCTTCTATGCCGACACACTATTGATGCACGCGTATGCGGACATCCATAAAATGACGCTCCAGCATGCGCAGGCGGTATTGCAACGCGCCGATCGGGAGCTGTACGAAAGCTGGCGCGGGCTGAGCAATATCGATGAAGTCGCCCGGAGCCGGGCCGCCGCCGACGCTTCGTATGTGTCTTACGATCTGACCTATGCGGCGACCTTGTTCAAGTCGTATCTGCAAGCGCATGCCGGCCTCGCCGAAACCGACGCGCTCAACGCAGCGCGAATGTATCTGACCGCGCCGCCCACCACCACCATCGGCAACGATACGCTGACCGATATCTACCATGGCGTGCTGCAGCGGGGAATCGACTGGATCGATCCGGACAAGGTCCGCGCCAAGGATCTATCGGCGATCCAGATCCTGCAGACCGTCTGCAGATACCGGCATACCGGCATCGACACCCGCGCCGCGCTCACCGAACGGATGCGGCACGAGCGCGACGTGGTGATCGACGAGGCCGCGCTGATCTTCTTCCAGGCGCGGCCCGGGGACCACGCCCTGCCGCCCGATGCAGCGCTGCATCGGATTCGGGCGCGATACGCCGCCGCATTGATCGATGAATGGCAGGACGCCTGGCTCGGCCTGGTCCTGCTGCCGTCGGCTCCGATTGCGCCCAGCCATGCCAAGTTCTGGTACGACGGCACGGTGATGCGGAATGCGCGCGGCAAGGATCTGGAAACGATCGTCAGCGAGTTGTTCGATGCCGCATCGGGTGCGGAGGAAAATCGGATCTTGCATGTGATGATCGACAACGCCAACCGCGCCAGATATCTGCTGGGACAGCCGGATGGCCCGATAGCGGCGCCTCAGCGGGACGCGCTGATGCACGCGATGCACGGCGACGACGCGGCGATACCGCGTTACCGGCAGCGCGCCGGCGCCGTCGGTATCGGCGGCGTCTGGCTCACGCGCGACGAACTGTATGCCGTGGTGGACAAAACCATGCGCGGTCTGGCGCTGGACATTCACTACCCGATCGGCACGTCGTTGCATGCGGTCGCCACCATCGTGCAGCGGCTCGGCCCCTTGCACGGCATCGTCTTCAACGGCTTCAATCGTCCGACGGAATTGACGCAGACGTTCCACCGTCTCAACCGCGCCTGGCATCGGAATCCGCATTACGCCGTCGAGCCGTCCTTATGCGCCGCCCATTATCTGGCGCAAACCAGCGACGTGCTGTTTTTGGATGCGCAATCGCCGCTGTCCGAGGCGCAACAAATCGCCGAACAGGCGCTAGCCGTTATCCGGCCAGCGCTACGGCAGGCCAGCGCCGACTCGAATGCCGAAACCCGGTACTGGAACAAAGCGGTCAACGCCTTTGCCGAGGGGAAAGAGATCGGCATTGTCAATCTCATCGACAAAAAAAAATTATACGAAGGCATCAAGGCCCGCGTCGACGCGCTCAGGCTTGCGCCGGAGAAAATCCGCTACAACGGTGTCGAGGATCTGCATCGGCAACTCAAGGAGTATCTGCAGCAGCGCCTGCTGGCGCAGGCGCCGCTGCCTGTTTACGACGAAAACTTTCTGATCGAGGGGATTCTGCGTCGGAAATTGAAAATGACGAGCACCGATTTACATACCAAAAGAGCGGTCATACATACCAGCCATGCCAGATACATGGGGTCGGCGGGCGTGCGTAAATTTGTGCTGACGCCGATAGAACAGTTCCACAGAGTCCGCAACACCGCCAATATGAAGATGGACTTCAACGGCCGCGACATCCGTCCCGCCGAGGAGCTGGCGGCCGTCAAGGAAGAAGTCGCCGCATCGCTGGCCGACGATCCTGTCGTCGTCGCCAAGGCAACCGAGATCCTGAGGCAACACGGCCGGGAGGTCGAGCGGCAAAATATCGATTTCATCCGTCATGCAGTGGCTCGCGGCATTATCGGCCGCCCGCCGAGTACCTGGCTGGAAGACACCATGGCTATCCTGGATATGCTGTTCCGCAGTTCGACCATCACCTCGATCGTCAATGCGATTGCCAGCGGCGAACCGAAGCAAGTCCTGGCCTTGCTGCCGTTCGTCATTCCGTTATACGAGATCGAGGAAGGCATCCGGCTCTGCGACGGCGACCGTATCAAAAGCGGCGCCCTCCGTTTTGGCGCGGACGCATTGCTGATGGCGATCGGCGCCGGTGCGAATGCGATGCTGCGGCGCCAGCTGGCCGGTGCGGCGGAAGACATATTGCTGGCGCGCGCGAGCATGTCCGGGGTCGAACGCGCGAACGTCGACATGATGCACGAAATGGCCGAACTGTTTCCCGACATGTCGCCCCAATATCTGGCGCAGCAAAGAGTGACGGCCGCCGAAGATACCTTCGACGTTCTAAACCCGCCGCGCACGCCCATCGAATCGGCGCAGGCATTGCGCACGCCCGAGAATCGTCCGCTTCCGCTGCTTTATCTGGAAGAGGAAGGCAGGCAGATTCCGGTGCGGCGGACCTCTGCCGGTTTTATCGAGACCGATCTGCGCGGCGAGCCGATCGCCCCTGCGCCGCCCATTCTCGTCGATCCGAAGACCGGCCGCGGCTTCAGACTTGGGCGCAATTTCGGGCTGGTCGGCGGCGCCGCGGGAGTATCGCTGTCGGCCTTGTTGCAACGCCCCACGGTAACGGCGGTCAGCAGCTATTGGCGCAGTCTGGTGGCAACCTCGCTCAGGCTGCGCGCCCGGCGCACCGACGTCAAGGCAATGATCGATGAACTGTTCGAGCATCCGAAAAGTTCATCGTCGTACACCGGGTTCAAGCAATTCTGGCAGAAGGTCTACAAGCTTTCCGATACGGCCGTCGTGATTTTCAACTCGGCTTTCGACCGATACAAATCGCATGGTTGCGCCATCAGCTTCGATACCGATCGCGCCGGCGTATTGGGCAATGAAATCCAGTTCCTGCGCGAAGCGGATCTTGCGAAAATGCATTATCTGACACCGGACGGGTTGGAGCCTTTTCAGCGCGAGCGCATGTGGGTGCATGAAACCACGCATTGGCTGACCAAACTGGAAGACCCGCCCGAGCCCATCGCGCACAGCCATCGCGGCGCCGTCGCTTTCATGACGGACCGCATCCTGTCGGAACTCGGTTCCCGGACGCCGGTACCGCCCCGCATCGCATACCGAACGCCGGCTCTGCCGGACGCAAGCCCGCAGCCGCCGGAATGGCCGCATGCCATACGCGGACTCAGCGAGCTGGCCACTGCCGAAAATAATTATCTGGATGATCTGTTGGACGTGGGTCGGGAGTTTTCCGCGACGATGAAGATATTCGGCCAGGCCATCACCGACCGCGTCACCGTCCGCCAAGGCCTGGCGCTGGCCCGCCACATTAGAAATGCCGAAAAGCCCGACACCGCCGACTCCCGCCATCTGTTCGAGCTGGTTTGCAGTGCGTTCAATCCGGCCCAGCTGCATCTGCACGATCGCGCAATACTCCATGAACTGATCGCCGGCAGTAAAACATTCCGTACGCTTGCCGCGGCCTGGTCCGCCAAAATCAAATGTCTCCCCGTCAATATCCGCGTGCTGGATCTCGGCCTGGACGAGGTCGTGTCCATCCATTCGACACCGGAGCTGATTGCGCACAGCATTTCCATTGACGGCAACACCATATCGCTTACCAAACAGCCACTGTATTACTTCTCGAAATTCGACGTCGTGCCGCTCAATCGCGTGCGCCAATATACGGGGGCGGTAATCGATTTATTTCTGGGCGATCTGATTTCGCAACAACATCTAGGGCTGAACAATCCATACAATGAGCGCGGACTGACGGTACTGCTGGAAAATGAAGTGCTGCAGCAGATCGGCGATACCTCTGCGCAGCGGATTTGCGCCGGGCTATCGGACGGGCCGGATGTCGTTCTTCGCTATCAGCAGACCATCAATCGCGCCGTCGTCAGCGAAAACGGCTACCTGCGCAAAGCGTGTCGCGACGGCGCCCCGGATTCGGGCAGCGCCGACGACGATATATTGGCGTTGTCGGTGTAAGCGAAACCTTCAGTTTTTGCGCAGCCCCGCCAATATCTCGGCGACGTTGTAGCGCATCATTGTCAAGTAATCGGGCGCCACGCCCCCCGGCCCGGACAGCGCATCCGAATACAGTTTTCCGCCGGGCGCCACGCCGGCATCGCGGGCGATCTGCTCCAGCAGCTTGGGGCTGGTCATGTTCTCGATGAACACGGCTTTGATGCGCTCCGTTTTCATCTGGCGGATCATCGCCGCCACGTCCTGGGCGCTCGGCTCGCTGTCGGTCGCCATGCCTTGCGGCGCAATGAATTCGATGTTGTAATGCGCGCCGAAATAGTGAAACGCGTCGTGCGAGGTGATGATCTTGCGCTTTCCGGCCGGGATGGTCGCGATCTGCGCCGCGGTCCAGGCATCGAGCTGCTTCAACGCCGCGATGTACGCATCGCCGTTCTTTTTATAGACGCGGGCGCCGGCCGGGTCCAGCTTGCTGAGCGCGGCGACGATGTTGCCGGTATAGACGATGATGTTTTCCGGATCCTGCCATGCATGCGGATCGGTGTGTTCGGCATGATCTTCTTCTAACATTTCGCGCGGATTGACGCCATGCGATGCGACCACGATCACGCCCTTATAGCCGGCTGCGTGCGCCAGCCGATCCAGCCAGCCCTCGAAACCGAGCCCGTTGACCACCACCAGTTTGGCGTGCGCCACTTTCTTGATATCGTCCGGCGTCGGCTCGTACACGTGCGCATCCTGATCCGGCCCGACCAGCGCGCTGACGGCGATGCGGTCGCCGCCGACCTGCGCCACAATGTCGCCCAGAATACTGAAGCTGGCCACCACCGGCAATTTCTCCGCCGCGCCGGCGACGGAGGTAAACATAAGGCCCACGGCCAAACCGGCCGTAAGGAACAAGCCTCGCAAACTAAACATCGATATTCTCCTGAAAAGGTTATTTCTAATCGTTCTATGCGCGCAGATGCGGACGCCGCAACAGGCGCGGCAGCCAGCCGCGCGGCGCAATCAGCAGCGACAGCAGATAAAACCCGCCGGCGCAGACAATGATGGTCGGTCCCGACGGCACCGATGCGTAATACGACAGCATCAGCCCCGCATAGCCGGCCGCCGCCGCCTGCAGCGTGCTGTTGACCAGTTGCGCCGGCAGCGTGTCGTGCCACAAGCGGGCCGACACCGCCGGCAGCATCATCAGGCCGACTGCCATCAACGTGCCCAGCGTTTGAAACGAGGCCACCAGATTCAACACCACCAGCATCAGGAACATCTGTTGGTAAATGCTGCCGCGGCTACCGCTGGCCGCCAGATAGGCGGGATCGAAACTTTCCAGCAAAAAGCCGCGGTACAAACCGGCCAGCATCAATAGGCTGATCGACGACACCCCCGCCACCAGCAACAGACCGCCGGTGTCGACACCCAGCACGTTGCCGAACAGGATGTGCAATAAATCGATCTGCGTGCCGTACTTCGAAATCAGGATCACGCCAAGCGCCAGCGCCACCAGATAGGTCGCCGCCAGACTGGCGTCTTCTTTCAGATCGGTATGGCGGCTGATCAGACCGGCGACGCCGACCACGATCACGCCGGCCAGAAAACCGCCTACGCTCAGCGCCGGCAGCGACAGGCCGAACAGAATGAAGCCGACCGCCACGCCCGGCAACACCGCGTGGCTGAGGGCTTCGCCGAACAGGCTCATGCGGCGCAGCGTCAGCAATACGCCCAGCGGCGCGCTGCTCAACGCCAGCGCCAGCGTGCCGACCAAGGCACGACGCATGAACGCAAATTCCTGAAACGGCGCAATGGCGAACTGATAGACGCTGTCGACGACGCTCATGCCGGCACCTCGCACACCGGTGCATGCGCATCCTGCGCTTCGGCCATCGCCTTGGCGCGCTGCAGATTGGCGTTGCTGAGCACGGCCCCGGTATCGCCCCATGCCACCACTTCCCGCGCCAGCAGCAAGGCCTGCGGAAATTGCGTGCGGACCTGATCGTAATCGTGCAGCACGGCGATCACCGTGCGCCCTTCACCGTGCCAGGTCCGTATGATGGCCAGCAAGTCGCCGGTGGTGCGGGCATCGATCGCGTTGAACGGCTCATCCAGCAAGATCAATTCGGCGTCCTGCAGCAGGATGCGCGCAAACAGCACGCGCTGGAACTGCCCGGCGGACAAGCTGCCGACCGGGCGCCGCTCGAAGCCTTCCAGACCGACCGCCGCCAGCGCCTCGAATGTGCGCTGCTGCATCGCGGCGTCGGCGCGGCCGAACAGACCCATGCGCGACCAGTAGCCGAGCAGCACGCAATCGAAGACCGAGATCGGGAAGCCGCGTTCGATTTCCGCCTGTTGCGGCAGATAGGCGATGCGCTTGCGTTGCGGCGACGTGACGACGCGGCCGCTATTGATACGGATCAGGCCGAGAATGCTTTTGAGCAGCGTGCTTTTGCCCGCGCCGTTAGGGCCGATCACCGCGGTCAGCGAGCCTTTTTCAAAGCAGCCGTTGATATGATGCAGCGCCGGATGACGTTGATAGGTGACGGTCAGGTTTTCCAGTGCGATCGCGGCGTCTTGCGCCGACGGGCCGTGCGCCCGCATCGGCGCATGCGCATGCGCGCTCAAGCCGGCACCCCGTCCAATGCCCACCAGACGCCCAGCCACAACAGCGCGCACACCGGCAGCACCAGCGCGATCCGCAGCCAGGCGCTCAGGCCCAGCATGCTGGCTTGCTCAAAATAAGATTTAATTGTCCCCACGTCTTGCCCCTGCGGAAATTGCTTGCAACTCGGTTGCAAAAAGCAATTATAATGCAACACGCCGTAAATGACGCCCCGCTTCGATGGGCGACTTGGTAAATAATCCGCAAACATCGATAAATCAAGCCGGCCACGTTCATCCGGAACAAGGGAATCGCATGAAATCGACTCGTCTGAGCACTGCAACCGCCGCTTTTATTGCCTTTTCCGTCTTTTGCGCAGCGCCGGCCGGTGCGCACGAAGCGCATGTCCACGGCCTCGGCCGGCTCGACGTGGCGCTGGACGGCAACACGCTGTCACTGCATCTGGATTCCCCGCTGATCAATCTGGTCGGTTTCGAACATCCGGCCAATAGTGCGCCGGATAAACAGGCGGTGCAAAAAATGGGGGTCCAATTGCGCTCCGCTGCCGACATCTTCGTGACCACCCCCGCAGCGCAATGCAAAACGGTATCGGTCAAACTGGTGTCGGCGGCATTGGATCCGACTCTGCTGGGCGAAGCGGCGGCGCCGGCCGGCGGCAAACCGGCGCACGCCAATGGCGATCATGCGGATCTGGACGGCGATTTCGTCCTGCAATGCGCGCATCCGGAGAAGCTGCAGGGAATCGACGTGCGGCTGTTCGACGCTTTTCCGGGCTTCCATCAAATCGACGTACAGGCCGTGACGCCGAAACGGCAATCGGCCGCGACATTGAAACCGGACGCGATCCGCATCTCTCTTTAAGCATCATCCGTCCATGAACGAAAACCGTACCATGCACGGCGATCACGGCAACTCATCCGATCCGGCCATCGTACTGGAAAACATCCGCTTCAGTTGGCCGGGCCAGACCGCCGCCACGCTGCAACTAGCGGATTTCAGCGTAGGCCGGCAGGATCAGGTTTTCATGTCCGGGCCCAGCGGCAGCGGTAAAAGCACGCTGCTGGCGCTCATCGGCGGCATCGTGCTGCCGCAGACCGGCCGCGTGCACCTGCTCGGCCAGGACATGCGCGCGCTATCGGCCTCGGGACGCGACCGGTTCCGGGTCGACCATATCGGCTTCATCTTCCAGCAATTCAATCTGATTCCGTATTTATCGATGCTCGACAACGTGCTGCTGCCGTGCCAGTTTTCGGCCTACCGGCGGCAGCGCGCGCTAAAGCAGGGCCATACACTGCGCGCGGCGGCCGCCGCCTTGCTGGGCAGCCTCGATCTGGCGCCGACGCTGTGGGACCGTCCGGCCACGCAGCTATCGATCGGCCAGCAGCAGCGCGTCGCCGCGGCGCGCGCATTGATCGGCCGCCCGGAAATCATCGTCGCCGACGAACCGACCTCGGCGCTGGACGCCGATCGCCAGCAAGGTTTTCTCGATCTGATGCAACGCGAATGCGCGCAGGCCGAAGCGAGCCTGCTGTTCGTCAGTCACGACCAGCGGCTGGCGCAACGGTTTACCCATCGCGTGGCGCTCGATGCGATCAACACCGCGCCTGTGCACACGGAAGACGAAGGCGCCGCCGTATGAAACTATTGATCCGCCTGGCCGCGCGCAGCGCCTGGAACCGCCGCTTCACGCTGGTGCTGATGTTGATCGCGATTGCGCTGTCGAGTACCCTGCTGCTGGGCATCGAACGCGTGCGCCACGACATGCGCGACAGCTTTTCGCAATCGGTATCCGGCACCGATCTGGTGGTCGGCGCGCGCAGCAGCCCGGTGCAATTGATGCTGTATGCGATTTTTCATCTGGGCGGCGCGACCAACAATATGGGATGGGACAGCGCGCGGAAACTGGCCAAAAACCCGGCGGTGGCGTGGACCATTCCGTTGTCGCTGGGCGACTCGCATCGCGGCTTTCCGGTGCTGGGCACTACCGGCGATTTTTTTACCCATTATCAGTACGGCAGCCGCCAGTCGCTGCACTTCGTCGCGGGACGTCCGTTCGGCAGCGTCTTTGAAACCGTGCTCGGCGCCGAAGTCGCGCAAAGCCTGCATTACAAACTGGGCGATCGCATCGTCCTCAGCCACGGCATCGGCGGCCCGCATCTGATCGCGCACGGCGACAAGCCGTTCACCATCGTCGGCGTGCTGGCGCGCACCGGCACCCCGGTCGACCGCACCGTGCATATCGGGCTCGACGCGATGGAAGCGATTCATCTGGATTGGGAAGGCGGCGCGCCGATGCCGGGGCTGTCGATCCCCGCCTATCTGGTCAAGAAATTCGATCTGACGCCAAAAACCATCACCGCGATGCTGATCGGTTTGAAGAACCGCGCCACCGTATTCAGTCTGCAGCGGGATATCGCGGACGATCAGGACGAAGCGCTGATGGCGGTGCTGCCCGGCGTCGCGCTGGATCAGTTATGGGAAGTGGTCGGCATAGGCGAAAACGCACTGCTGCTGATTTCGGCGCTGGTAGTGGTGGTCGGCCTGACGGGGCTGGTGTCGTCGATATTGGCCGGGCTCGGCGAACGCCGGCGCGAACTGGCGATCCTGCGCTCGGTCGGGGCGCGGCCGCTGGATCTGTTTTTTCTGCTGGCGCTGGAAGGCCTGGCGGTGATGCTCAGCGGGGTGCTGCTGGGTCTGGTCTTGCTCAATCTCGGCATCGTTGCCGGCGGACCATGGCTGGAAGCGCAGTTCGGCATTGTGCTGCATTTGACCTGGCCCACCGCCGGGGAGTGGAAATTGCTGGGCGCGGTGGTTGCCGCCGGGTTTATCGCCAGTCTGCTGCCGGGCTTGCGGGCTTATCGGCTCAGTTTGTCGGATGGCTTGAGTCCGCGGGTTTGATGGCTGTTAGATCCATCCCCGGCAAGTCCAAAACGCCCGCGTCAGCCATCAATCATGACCAATATTCCGCCGTAAATCCGAAAATATCAGGTAACGCTACAATACGGTCCATCCGTGTCGTATTTCGCAATCTACTTGCTCCCCTTTGCCGGAAAGCTCCTATGAAATTACTCGTCTGGATCGTCGCCATCGTCGGCTCCGGATTATTGATCGGGCACCTGGCCAGCCGGCTCGCGGGTCATCACTCCGAGGCCGCTCCGGCGATGGCCGCGGCCGTCAAAGTCGATTCCGCACCGCCGACCACGACCCAGTACAAGGTCGGCGACTATCTGGCCCCCCAACCAGTCGCCGCCGCGTCGGCGCCAGCGAAGTCCCCCTACCGCGACATCATGTGGGATGCGCTGATGCCGGCCAACTGGGATCCGATGAAGCCGTTCAAAAATCTGAAGCTGGACAAATTGCAGGACGACGATCCGCGCGCGATGAAAGCGTTGCGGGAAGCCAAGCAATACTGGCAGAAGGCGCCCGTCAATCCTAAGATCGATAATGTGGCGGTCAGGATTCCCGGTTTCGTGGTGTCGCTGGAACGCGAAGGCGATGCGCTCAATGAATTTCTGCTGGTGCCGTATTACGGCGGCTGCATTCACGTGCCGCCGCCGCCGCTGAATCAGATCATCCATGTCCACAGCAACAAGGCGATCGAAGGCATTCGCACCATGGATGCGGTATGGATCAGCGGCACGCTGAAGGTCGGCACCAGCCAAACCATGATGGGGGTGGCCGGCTACAACATGCTGGCGGTCAACGTCGAACCGTACACCGACGCACCCGTTCAATAGCCGCATACGCCGCCAAATGATCAGAACAATGGAAGTGTTGCTCAACCGGCCTGTCGACGCACGGCAGCGATTCGAAAGGCATTTGGAATTGACGGCCCGCTACATCCATGAGGGCAGGCAGGCCGATAAGGCCGTGCTGGACGGCGACTTGCAGACCATGCCGGATTTCGTCGCGATACGGAACCGGCAGTCGGCCGATCTGAATCTGTGCCTCGTCGATAATGTGCCGGCGCTGCTTGAACGGATCAAGGCCATGCCCCCTGCATTTCGTCTGCGTTGCGTACTCAGTTCGCCGATGCTGACGGACTGTGCCACGCATCATCTGTACGTCGACATCGCCCGGGAAGCGGATAGCCCGCTTTCTTTTCTGGTGGTCGAATCCGCCAGCGTACAAGGCAATCGCGGCGCGCTCGAGGTCCTGCTGCAGTTGCTGATCAAAATAATGTCGGATCCGTTTTTCAGCCGCAGGCGCATCAGCTGCTTCAATGCGCAGGTGCAGAAAAGCGGTTCCGATTGTCTGATATATGCAATCGATTTCGCGCTGAAGGCGCATCGGTACGCATCGGCGTTTGCGGCGCTGCATGCCGAGCATCGCAACGGCCGCGCGGTCGGCAACGACGGGAACAATGCCGCGATGGAGCGAAATAATCAGGATACGTTTTCGGTCGCGCCTGCTTTTCTATTGCCGGCGGACTTCTGCGAACATGCGCAATCGGCCACAGCGCTTGAGCAGGCATGGGGCGCAGGCAGCGATCCCGATCTGATCGACCGCATCGCCGTTCGCACGCAAGTGCTGCGCGCAGCCGCCAACGCGCCAAGCTACGTTCCGCCATCGATCGAACATCTGCGCCGGAAGTTCCTGCGGGAAGCGATCGCCGCGTTGGCGAACCGCCCTTAGCTCCGCGCCCCTTAGCGCCATTTATCGGCCTACCGTCTTCAGACCGCCGCCGTAGCCTGCGAGAAACGCATCACCCCGTCCTGATCCAGGCGCCGCACCAGCGCGCCGGCGAACCAAAGCCGATGCAGGTGCGCCAGCGCTTCGCCCAACGCAAAGGTCATCTGATGCGTATCCAGCGGCCGCCGGAACATGATCGGCACGATATCGGCGGCGCTCCGCGGCGTGGCGCAGGCCTCCAACACTTCGGCCAGGCGCGCCGCATGATGATCGTCGAGCTGCCCGATGCGGATATGCAAACCGCGAAACGGTTTGCCGTGCGACGGCAGCACCAGCGTATCGGCCGGCAGCGCCGCATATTTTTTCAGCGATTCCAGGTATTGCCGCACTGGATCGGCTTCCGGTTCGATCGCCATCACCGACACATTGGTCGAAATGCGCGGCAGCACCATATCGCCGGAAATCAGCATGTTCAGATCGCCGCAGTACAGGGCCGCATGTTCCGGCGAATGGCCGAAGCCGCTGATCACGCGCCATCCGCGGCCGCCGATCCGCACCGTCTGTCCGTCTTGTATGCGCACATACGATTCGGGCATGGCCGGCACCAGGGATTGGTAATAATGCCTGCGGCCCGCCACCTTCTCCAGCATGTCCGCATCGCGCGCGCCATGCTTGCGGAAATGCGGCACCGCGGCGCTGCCGTCGGCGCCCGGCAATGCGGCCGACATCATCCGCGCAAACGCATATTCGCCGGCGGTCATCCACAGCGGCGCATTCCAGCGCTTGCATATCCAGTCGGCCAGTCCGACGTGATCGGGATGGCAATGCGTCGCCAGCACCCGCACGATCGGCAAACCGCGCAGCGCATGACTGAAGATGTTTTCCCACGCGGCGCGCAGCGCGTCGGACGCGATGCCGCAATCGACCGCGGTCCAGCCGTGCAGCGCGCCGCCATGACCGTCATCGACGGTGTCTTCCAGCAACCATAAATTGATGTGATTGAGCGCAAACGGCAAACCCATTCTCAGCCACAACACCCCCGGAGCAAGTTCGATCACCTGCCCGGTTTCAGGCAGCGTTTCGCCCAACGGATAGTCGAGTTGGGATTCCAGTGCATTCATGAACTACCTTTCAAAAACGGCTTGTGTTTTGGCGGCGCGGATGCCTACAATGCAGGCGTCTTTACGTTAACGTCAATTAGGGCCTGTTCACACTTAATTTAGGAGATTGAACCCGGAGGGAACGCACTCCTAAATTAAGTGTGAACAGGCCCTAAAAACGCCATTCTAACCAATTTCCGCCGACGCATATGCCGACCTATACGATCGCCGAACTGGCCCAGGAATTCGACGTCACCCCGCGCGCGATCCGTTTCTACGAAGACCACGGCTTGCTCAATCCGAGGCGCGAAGGCCCAGGCGGCCGCAATCGGGTGTATCCGGCGCGCGAACGCATCCGGCTCAAGCTGGCGTTGCGCGGCAAACGGCTCGGCCTGACGCTGGCGGCGATCAAGGGTTTGCTGGACATGTACGACTCGCCGAAAGATACCGAGGCGCAACTGCAGCAATTCCTGGCCGTGCTGGCGCAGCATCGCGCCAAACTCGAACGCCAGCGCGAAGATCTGGAATTGACGCTGTCCGAAATCGCTGCGCACGAACAGGAATGCGTGCAATTGTTGAAACAACGATCGGCCCCCCGCTTCAGCCGCAGCGCCTGAGCCCGGCGCGCCCGATCGCCACGGAGACCCCCATGCTGCATCTGCCCGGATTAAGCTTCAACCACGGCCCAGATATCGATGCGCTGCGCCAGAGCGTGGCCGACTTTGCCGCCGCCGAAATCGCGCCGCGCGCCGCCGAGATCGACCGCAGCGATCAATTTCCGATGGATCTATGGAAAAAAATGGGCGACGTCGGATTGCTGGGCATCACCGTCGGCGAAGAATACGGCGGCGCCGACATGGGATACCTGGCGCATATCGTGGCCATGGAAGAAATCTCGCGCGCCTCAGCCGCGGTGGGACTGTCCTACGGCGCGCATTCGAACCTGTGCGTCAATCAGATCAAACGCAACGGCACCCCGGAACAAAGACAACAATACCTGCCGCGGCTGATTTCCGGCGACGCCATCGGCGCCTTGGCGATGTCGGAACCGAACGCCGGCTCCGATGTGGTCGGCATGAAGCTGCGCGCCGAGCTGAAGGGTGATCGCTGGGTGCTCAACGGCAACAAGATGTGGATCACCAACGGCCCCGACGCCGACGTGCTGGTGGTCTATGCGAAAACCGACCCGGCCGCAGGCGCGCGCGGCATGACCGCGTTTCTGGTTGAAAAAACCTTTCCCGGCTTCAGCGTCGCGCAAAAGCTGGACAAGCTCGGCATGCGCGGTTCGCACACCGGCGAGCTGGTGTTTCGCGATTGCGAAGTGCCGGCGAACAATGTGCTGGGCGCGGTCGGCAACGGCGTGCAGGTGCTGATGTCCGGCCTGGATTACGAACGCGCGGTATTGTCGGGCGGCCCGCTCGGCATCATGCAGGCCTGCATGGACGTGGCCGTGCCATATCTGCACGACCGCAGGCAGTTCGGCCAGGCCATCGGCGAATTCCAGCTGATGCAGGGCAAGATTGCCGATATGTATTCGACGATGATGGCGTGCAAGGCCTATGTGTACGCGGTCGGCCAGGCCTGCGACCGCGCCGCGGCGCCGGAACAGGTGCGCGCATTGCGCAAGGATGCCGCCGGCGCGATCCTGTATGCCGCCGAAAAAGCCACCTGGATGGCCGGCGAAACGATACAGACGCTGGGCGGCAACGGCTACATCAACGATTACCCGGCCGGCCGCCTGTGGCGCGACGCCAAATTGTATGAGATCGGCGCCGGCACCAGCGAGATCCGCCGCATGCTGATCGGACGCGAATTGTTTGCCGAAACCCTGTGATCGCCTGAGACGACGCCGCTCCGGCCAGGACACTTATGCCACGGACCCCTTTTCCCAAGCAGCTGTCTTCGCAAATCGCGTTCGACACCGCGCGCACGATTCTGGACGGCTTCGACAAGCATTACCGCTTGTTCCGCGCCGCCAGCCAGGCCGCGCGGCAGCACTTCGAACAGGCGGACTGGCGTGTGGGGCAGGCCGCCGCGCGCGAACGCATTGGGTTTTACGATACCCGCGTGGCCGAATGCGTGCAAATACTGCGGGACGAATACGCGCCGGGAGATCTGAGCGGTGAAGTCTGGCGCGAAGTCAAACTGCACTACATCGGCCTGCTGATCGATCACAAGCAACCGGAACTGGCGGAGATCTTTTTCAATTCGGTCTGCTGCAAGATCCTGCAGCGCGCCTATTTCCACAACGATTTCATTTTCGTGCGGCCGGCCGTGTCCACCGACTATCTGGACACCGACGAACCGGCCCCGACCTATCGCGTCTACTATCCCGGCGCCGACGGCCTGCGTTATACGCTGCGGCGCGTCGTCACCAATTTTCAACTGCGCTGCCCGTTCGCGGATCTGGAGCGCGACGTCGCGCTGGTTGAGCAAAGACTGCAGCGACTGCTGGGCGGCGACAGATATCCGAATTTTCAGATCCAGATACTGGCCAGCCTGTTTTATCGCAACAAGGGAGCGTACATCGTCGGCAAGATCGTCAACGGCGTCCACGAAATCCCGCTGGCGCTGCCGATTCTGCACGATGGCGGCAAGGGTCTGTACATCGACGCGGTCCTGGCCGATAGCGATCTGCTGGCGATGCTGTTTTCGTTTACCCGCGCCTATTTCATGGTCGACATGGAAGTACCGTCGGCTTACGTGCAATTCCTGCGCTCGCTGCTGCCGGCCAAGCCGCGCAGCGAAATCTATACCATTCTCGGCCTGCAGAAGATGGGTAAGGCGCTGTTCTATCGCGACTTCCTGCGCCACCTGCGGCATTCATCGGACCGCATCGACAGCGCGCCCGGCATCCGCGGACTGGTGATGGTGGTGTTTGCGCTACCGTCGTTCCCGTATGTATTCAAGGTGATCAAGGACAGTTTTCCGCCGCCCAAGGACACCACTCCGGCGCTGGTCGAGCAGAAATACCTGCTGGTCAAATATCACGATCGCGTCGGCCGCCTGGCCGATACGCTGGAATATTCCAGCGTCGCTTTTCCGCGCGCGCGCTTTTCGGCCGCGTTGCTGGCCGAACTCAAGCGCGTGGCGGCGTCGGCGGTCGAAGAGGACGGCGATGAAATCGTGATTCGCCATTTGTACATCGAGCGTCGCATGACGCCGCTGAACATTTTCCTGGCCGACGCCGAACGCCGCGGCGACCATGCGGCGCTGACCCACGGCATCGTCGAATACGGCAATGCGATCAAGGACCTGATCGGCGCCAACATATTTCCCGGCGACATGCTGTATAAAAATTTCGGCGTCACGCGCCATGGCCGCGTGGTGTTTTACGATTACGACGAAATCGAATACATCAGCGACTGCCGCTTCCGCGCCATCCCCGCGCCGCACAACGAAGAGGACGAAATGGCGGCCGAGCCCTGGTATCCGATCGCCAGAAACGACGTGTTTCCGGAACAGTTCGACGCCTTTCTGCTGGGCAACCCGCGGATCCGCGAAATATTCATGCAGCACCATGCCGAGCTGCTGGACTATCGTTACTGGCAACGGCATCGACAACGCATTCTGGACGGGCATCTGAACGATGTCTTTCCCTATCCGCAGCATTTGCGGCTGAAACACGATCCGGCCGTGGCCCTTGCCCCGGCCTATCCACTCACCGGAGTTCCTCAATGAACACTTCCAGCCAAGCCAACGATTTCACGGACCCCATCGTCATCGTCGGCGCCGCGCGCACGCCGATGGGCATGTTTCAGGGCGATTTCGCATCGCTGAGCGCCAACGACCTCGGCGCCGTCGCCATCCGTGCCGCCATCGAACGCGCCGGCATCGCCGCCGACCAGGTGCAGGACGTCTGGTTCGGCAATTGCCTGATGGCCGGCCAGGGCCAGGCGCCGGCGCGGCAGGCCGCGATCAAGGCCGGGGTGCCGACCTCGGCGGGCGCGGTCACGCTGTCCAAAATGTGCGGATCGGCGATGCAGGCCGCGATGTTCGCCAGCGACGCTCTGTGCGCCGGCAGCAGCGACGTAGTGGTCGCCGGCGGCATGGAGTCGATGACCAATGCGCCGTATTTGGTGCCGAAGGCGCGCGGCGGCTATCGGATCGGCCACGGCATGATGTACGACCATATGATGCTGGACGGGCTGGAAGACGCCTATGCCAAGAGCGATAACGGCGGCGGCCGCGCGATGGGCTCCTTCGCCGAGGACTGCGCCGCCAAATACCGCTTCACGCGTGAAGACCAGGACGCCTTCGCCATCGCGTCGGTGCAGCGTGCACAGGCCGCCGCTGCCGCCGGCGCATTCGCATGGGAAATCGCGCCGGTGACGGTCAAGGGCCGCAACGGCGACATCGTCGTCGATAAGGACGAGGGACCGGAAAAAGCCCGTCCGGAAAAAATCCCGTCGCTGAAACCCGCGTTCAAAAAAGACGGCACCATCACCGCCGCATCGTCGTCGTCGATCAACGACGGCGCCGCCGCACTGGTGCTCATGCGCGCTTCGACCGCGCGCGCGCTGGGCAGCACGCCGATCGCCCGCATCGTGGCCCACGCCCGCCATGCGCAGGCGCCGGAATGGTTCACCACAGCGCCGGTGGGCGCCATTAGCAAGCTGTACGCGAAGACCGGCTGGAAGACCGCGGACGTCGATCTGTTTGAAATCAACGAAGCCTTTGCCGCGGTGCCGATGGCGGCGATGGCCGAGCTGGGCATCGCGCACGACCGGCTCAATGTGCATGGCGGGGCGTGCATACTGGGGCACCCGATTGGCGCGTCCGGCGCGCGCATCGTGATTACGCTGATCGGCGCGCTGAAACGGGGCGGCGGCAAACGCGGCGTCGCGGCGCTGTGCATCGGCGGCGGCGAAGCGACCGCATTGGCGCTCGAATTAATGTAAATGGAGAAAAACTTAATGTCGAAAGCCCTGGATTTCTATTTCGATTTCAGCTCGCCCTACAGTTATCTCGCATCGACCGCAATCGATGCGCTGGCCGCCGCACACGGCTACGGCGTCAACTGGCATCCGATATTGCTGGGCGTCATTTTCAAGACCGTAGGCAATCAGCAAATGACCGAAGTGCCGCTCAAGGGCCGCTATGCCTGGCACGACCTGGCGCGCAGCGCCCGTTTCCATGGCATCGCGTTCAAGCATCCCACGCACTTCCCGCTCGGCACACAGATCGCGGCGCGCGCCATGCTGTGGATACGGCAGCGGCAGGGCGACGCGGCCGCGGTCCGCTTTGCGCAGGCAATCTTCGCCGCCATGTTTGTCGACGACATCGATATCAGCCAAAAGGCCGAAGTATTGCGTATCGCCGCCGCGCTGGAGGCGGATGCGGCAGCGTTGGAGACCGCGCTGGAAGCGCCGGAAATCAAGGAACAGTTGAAAACCGAAGTGGCGCAGGCCCTGCAACGGGGCGTATTCGGCGCGCCGTTCATCATCGTCGGCGACGAAGCGTTCTGGGGTTTCGACCGCTTCGACCAGCTCGCGGCTTATCTGAAAAACGGCAACATTTAACCGGGCGCGGCCTATGACCAGCAAAATCAAAGATATCCCCTGCCCCTGCGGCAACGGCCTGTACAGCAAATGCTGCGGGCGCTTTATCGACGGCGGCCGGCCCGCGGCCAGCGCCGCGGAGCTGATGCGCTCGCGCTATACCGCCTTTACCCAGCACAACGACGCCTATCTGCGCAGCACCTGGCTGCCCGACACGCTGCCCGAAGGCGCGATCACGTCCGAAGACGACGTCAAATGGACCGACCTGAGAATCGTCGCTCATCATCATGCCGACGATGCCGACGACGCGACGGTCGAATTCGTCGCCCGCTTCAAGATTGGCGGACGCGCGCACAAACTGCACGAAATCAGCAATTTCGTCCGTCAGCCCGACGATATGGGGACGCCGCGCTGGTATTACGTGGACGGCACCTTCCCCGGCTACGATTAAAGGACTGCCGATGCCTGTGATCGAAAGCAAATTAAAACCGGACAGCCCGGACGCGCGGGCCAATGCGGCGGCGATGCAAGCGCTGGTCGACGACCTGCGCGCCAAAATCGACGCCATCATGCAAGGCGGCGGCGAAGCCGCGCGCAGCAAACACACCGCGCGCGGCAAGCTGCTGCCGCGCGACCGGGTCGACATGTTGCTGGACCCCGGCACCCCGTTCCTGGAACTGTCGCAGCTGGCCGCATTCGAGATGTATCCGGATAAAGACGGCAGCGACGCGGCGCCGGCCGCCGGCATCATCACCGGCATCGGCCGCGTCGCAGGCCGCGAATGCATGATCGTCTGCAACGACGCGACGGTGAAGGGCGGCACCTACTATCCGATGACCGTCAAAAAACATCTGCGTGCGCAGGAAATCGCCGATCACAATCACTTGCCCTGCATTTACCTGGTCGACAGCGGCGGCGCCAATCTGCCGAATCAGGACGAAGTGTTTGCCGACCGCGAGCATTTCGGCCGCATCTTCTTCAACCAGGCCAATCTGTCGGCCAAGGGCATTCCGCAAATCGCGGTGGTGATGGGGTCCTGCACCGCCGGCGGCGCGTATGTGCCGGCGATGAGCGACGAATCGATCATCGTCGATGGGCAGGGCACGATTTTTCTGGCCGGCCCGCCGCTGGTCAAGGCGGCCACCGGCGAAGTGGTCAGCGCCGAGGAATTGGGCGGCGGCGACGTGCATACGCGGCTGTCCGGCGTGGCCGACCATCTGGCGCAAAACGATCCGCATGCGCTGGCGCTGGCGCGCCGCATCGTCGGCAACCTGAACCGGCGCAAGCCGCAGCAGGGCGTGCTGCGCGAATCCGCCGAGCCGCTGTACCCGGTCGATGAAATGCTGGCCATCATCCCCACCGATGCGCGCAAACCGTTCGACGTGCATGAGGTGATCGCGCGCATCGTCGACGGCAGCGAGTTCGACGAGTTCAAGGCCCGCTACGGCGCCACGCTGGTGTGCGGCTTCGCGCATCTGTACGGCATGCCGGTGGGCATCGTCGCCAACAACGGCATTCTGTTTTCCGAATCGGCGATCAAGGGCGCGCATTTCATCGAGCTCTGCTGCCAGCGCAAGATTGCGCTGATATTTCTGCAAAACATCACCGGCTTCATGGTCGGCAAAAAAGTCGAAAACGAAGGCATCGCGCGCCACGGCGCCAAAATGGTGACCGCGGTATCGACCGCGGCGGTGCCCAAGCTGACGGTGATCATCGGCGGCAGTTTCGGCGCCGGCAATTACGGCATGTGCGGCCGCGCGTTTGGGCCTCGCTTCCTGTGGATGTGGCCGAATGCGCTGATTTCGGTGATGGGCGGCGAGCAGGCTGCGGGCGTTCTGGCGACGGTGCGGCGCGACGGCATCGAGGCGCGCGGGGATGAGTGGAGCGACGAAGAAGAAACCGCGTTCAAGGCGCCGATACGCGCGCAGTACGAACGGCAGGGTCATCCGTATTATGCGTCGGCGCGGTTGTGGGACGACGGGGTGATCGATCCGGCCGATACGCGGCGGGTCCTGGGACTGGGATTGAGCGCGGCGCTGAATGCGCCGATTGAAGAGACGCGCTTCGGTGTGTTTCGCATGTAAACGGGTTTAACCGGAAAGCGCGACAAAGACGACACGATAGCGGGAGTAAGAAGCATATGATCGACATGACGATGCGCCGCAGCCCGCGCGCCGGGCAAATGGTGTATGTTGTCGGCCATCGCATTACAGCTGCGGGCGCCTGAATCGGCCGTCCGCCGGTATTTGAAAGGACAAGCAATGAGCTTCATCAATCGACACCAGCCTACGCGGCAAACCCGGCATGCATAATTTTGAGCAACAATTGGCGCAGCTCGAATCCATCGGGCAACTGCGCACCCGCCGCACCGTCGACGGCCCGCAGGGTCCGGTGCTGCACGTCGACGGCCGCGACTATCTCGCATTCTGCAGCAACGACTATCTCGGCCTGGCGAATCATCCGCGATTGATCGCCGCCGCCCATGGCGGGCTGGACCGCTTCGGGGTCGGCAGCGCAGCGTCGCCGCTGGTGTGCGGACATACCTCCGCCCATCAGGCGCTGGAAGACGAGCTGGCCGCATTTATGCAGATGCCGCGCGCCTTGTTTTTCGGCAACGGCTATATGGCCAATCTGGGCATCATTCCAGCGCTGATGGGCGAAGGCGACGCCGTCTTTTCGGATCAGCTGAACCACGCCTGCCTGATCGACGCCACCCGTCTGGCGCGCGCCGAACGCACGGTTTATCCGCACGGCGATCTGCCGGCGCTGGAAACCATGCTCGCCGCCAGCGCCGGCGTGCGCAAGCTGGTCGTCACCGACGCCGTGTTCAGCATGGACGGCGATATCGCGCCGCTGCCGCAATTGCTGGCCCTCTGCGAAAAATACGATGCCTGGCTGTTGATCGACGATGCGCACGGCTTCGGCGTGCTCGGCGAACACGGCCGCGGCAGTCTGTCCCATTTCGGCCTGCGATCGCCGCGCGTCATTTACATGGGCACGCTGGGCAAGGCGGCCGGCGTTTATGGCGCGTTTGTCGCGGGCGCAGCCGATCTGATCGAATGGCTGATGCAGCGTGCGCGCACCTATATTTTCGCCACCGCCAGTCCGCCGGCAATGGCCGTGGCGCTGTCGGCGGCGGTGCGCCTGATCGCAGACGAATCCTGGCGGCGCGAACGCCTCCGCGCGCTGGCGCAGCAACTGCGCGACGGCGTGGCCGGATCGCCATGGCGGCTGATGCCGTCGCAGACCGCGATCCAGCCGCTGCTGGTCGGCGACAATCAGGCGGCGCTGAACTTGATGGCTGCGCTGCAGGAACGCGGCATCTGGGCGCCGGCGATTCGTCCGCCGACCGTGCCGGCCGGCACGGCGCGCCTGCGCATTTCGCTGTCGGCCGCGCATGACGCCGCCGATATCGCAAGGCTGATCGACGCCTTGCTGGCGCTGACGCATCTGGCGCCGTCCGCCGAACCGACCGAAACAAGCGACGCGCATCATGCATAACGATCAACCTTCTCCCGATTCGACGGCGGCCGACAATCTGGTCGCGCGCAGCCTTGCCAGCGTCTGGCATCCGTGTACGCAAATGCAGCATCACGCACAGCACGGCCCCGACGCGATGCCGCTGATTCCGGTCAGCCATGGCCGCGGCGCATGGCTGTACGATACCGGCGGCAAACGCTATCTGGACGGCATCAGCTCGTGGTGGGTCAATCTGTTCGGGCATGCGAATCCGCGCATCAATGCCGCGCTCAAGGACCAGCTAGACCGCTTGGAGCATGCCATGCTGTCCGGCTTCACGCATGAGCCGGTGGTGACGCTGTCGGAACAATTGGCGGTGCTGACCGGCTACGCGCTGGGGCATTGCTTTTACGCGTCGGACGGCGCATCGGCGGTCGAAATCGCGCTGAAGATGAGTTTCCATGCGTGGCGCAATGCGGGCCAGGGCGATAAGCAGGAGTTCGTTTGCCTGCGCGGCAGTTATCACGGCGAGACCTTGGGTGCATTGGCGGTGACCGATGTCGCGCTGTTCCGCGATGCGTATGGACCGCTGCTGCGCGCCGCGCATGTGACGACCTCGCCGGACGCGCGCGGCGCGCTGGACGGCGAAAGCGCGGCCGATGTCGCCCGCCGCGCCGCCGCCGATCTGGAAGCGCTGCTGCAGCAACGCAGCGGCCGGATTGCGGCGGTGATCGTCGAACCGCTGGTGCAGTGCGCCACCGGCATGGCGATGCACGATCCGCTCTATCTGAAGCTGGTGCGCGAATTGTGCGACCGCCATCAGGTGCACATGATCGCCGATGAAATCGCGGTCGGCTGTGGTCGCAGCGGACGTTTCTTCGCCTGCGAGCATGCGAATGTCTGGCCGGATTTCCTGTGCTTGTCGAAAGGCATCAGCGGCGGCTATCTGCCCTTGTCGCTGGTGATGACCACCGACGAGGTGTATCAGGCGTTTTATCACGTCGACGCCGCGCGCGGTTTTCTGCATTCGCATTCGTATACCGGCAATCCGCTGGCCTGCCGCGCCGCACTGGCGACGCTGGCGATTTTCGCCGAAGACCGGGTTTTGCAACGCAATACCGAACGCGCCGCGGCCATCAGTGCGGCGTTGGCGCCGCTGGCCGGGCATCCGCAGGTAAGGCATTTCCGCCGGCAGGGCATGATCTGGGCCTTCGACGCGGTGGTGAACGACGCCGACGCGGCGCGCACCTTTTCGCGCCGCTTCTTCTCGGCCGCCCTGCAAAACGAACTGCTGCTGCGCCCGATCGGACGCACGGTCTATCTGATGCCGCCGTATGTGCTGGACGACGGCGACATCGCGCACATGGCGGCGGCCACCTTGCGCAGCTTCGAACAAACGATGGCGGAGGCATGACGACGATGACCGCACAGCCGCATTTTTTCGTCACAGGCACCGATACCGAAATCGGCAAGACGCTGATCAGTTGCGCGCTGCTGAGCGCGCTGGCGCGGCACGGCCTGCGCGCCGCCGGCATGAAACCGGTGGCCGCCGGCGCCGAATGGCGCGAGGGCGCCTGGCATAACGAAGACGTCGATCTGATCGCCGCGCACGGCAATGTCGCGGTCCCGGCCGAACTGGCCAATCCTTATCTGCTGCGGGAGGCCGTTGCGCCGCATATCGCCGCCAGGCTGGAGCACCGCGCGATCGAGATTCCGCACATTCTTAGTTGTTACCGCCGAGTCTCGGCGTTTGCCGACGCGGTGGTGGTCGAAGGCGTCGGCGGCTTCCGCGTGCCGCTGGGAGCATTGTCCGATACCGCCGATCTGGCGCAGCAACTGGCGCTGCCGGTGATCCTGGTGGTCGGGCTGCGGCTGGGCTGCATCAGCCAGGCGCTGGTGACCGCCGAAGCGATTCTGGCGCGCGGTTTGCACATTGCCGGGTGGGTCGCCAACCAGCCCGGCGCGGCAGAAATGCCGTTTGCCGACGACAACTGCGCTACACTCGCAGCTCGTCTGCCTGCGCCGCTGCTGGGACGCGTCCCGTATTTGCCCCGGGCGCAGCCCGCGCTGGCCTTGCCGCACCTGGATTTCTCGCCGCTGCTGCCGCCCGCCATGGCAACGGCCCGCGGTTGATTTCCTGAATTTGACTTTGCTATCGGAGTAAAACCATGTCGTCCCAAACCATTGCATTTCACCAACATCCCGCCAAACAGGCCGCGGCCCCGGCCGCCCCGCAAAAATGGCCGGTCGATGCCGTCGCCGAACTGTTCGATCTGCCGTTCAACGATTTGCTGTTCCGTGCGCAACAAGTTCATCGCGCTCATTTCGACGCCGCAGAAATCGAGCTGGCGACCCTGCTGTCGATCAAGACCGGCGGTTGCCCGGAAGATTGCGGTTACTGCCCGCAAGCCGCGCGCTATGACACCGGCGTCACGGCGCAGAAAATGCTGCCGCTGGACACCGTCCTGAACGCCGCGCGCGAAGCCAAGGCGCATGGCGCGACGCGCTTTTGCATGGGCGCCGCATGGCGCGAACCGAAGGACCGCGATCTGGAAAAGGTCGAAGAAATGGTGCGTGAAGTCAAGGCGCTGGGACTGGAAACCTGCGCCACGCTGGGCATGCTGGGCGAAGGCCAGGCCGACCGCCTGAAACAGGCAGGGCTCGATTACTACAACCACAATCTGGACACCGCGCCGGAACTGTACGGCGACATCATCAGCACCCGCGATTACGAAAACCGCCTGGACACGCTGAGCAGCGTGCGCGACGCCGGCATCAAGGTCTGCTGCGGCGGCATCGTCGGCATGGGCGAATCGCGCCGCCAGCGCGCCGGCTTGATCGCGCAGCTGGCCAATCTGGAGCCGTATCCGGAATCGGTGCCGGTCAATAATCTGGTGCAGGTCGAAGGCACGCCGCTGTACGGCACCGCGGCGCTGGATCCGCTGGAATTCGTGCGCACCGTCGCGGTGGCGCGCATCACGATGCCGACCGCGCGCGTGCGCATGTCGGCCGGACGCCGCGAAATGGGCGAAGCGGTGCAGGCGCTGTGCTTCCTGGCCGGCGCCAATTCGATTTTCTACGGCGACAAACTGCTGACCACCGGCAATCCGGAAGTCGATGAAGATCGCGCCTTGCTGGACAAGCTGGGCATGCGCACCCGCGCCAACGGTCATGATGCGCGCTGCGAGATTGCCGAGTAGCAAAAACGAATGCGCTAGGCCCTAGCCCGAAACGATTTTTCGCATGGCGAGGCCGTCTGCGAAACAGCGTGAGGAGATAACGATGTTCAGCAAGATCCTGATCGCCAACCGCGGCGAGATCGCCTGCCGTGTCTCCGCCACCGCGCGGCGCATGGGCATCGCCACCGTCGCCGTGTATTCGGCGGCGGATGCCGGCGCCAGGCATGTCGCGGCCTGCGACGAAGCCGTCGCCATCGGCCCCGCGCCGGCCGCCGACAGTTATCTGCGCGGCGACAAGATCATTGCCGCCGCACTGGCGAGCGGGGCGCAGGCGGTGCATCCTGGTTACGGTTTCCTGTCTGAAAACGCCGCATTCGCGCAAGCCTGCGCCGATGCCGGCCTGATTTTCATCGGGCCGCCCGCGTCGGCGATCCGCGCGATGGGATCGAAATCGGCGGCCAAAACCTTGATGGCGCAAGCAGGGGTGCCGCTGGTGCCCGGTTATCACGGCGACGATCAGGACGCCGCGCTGCTGCAACGCGAAGCCGATCGCATCGGCTATCCGGTGTTGCTCAAGGCCAGCGCAGGCGGCGGCGGCAAAGGCATGCGCATCGTCGACGATGCCGCCGGTTTCGCGGCGGCGCTGGCTTCATGCCGACGCGAAGCGCTCGCCGCGTTCGGCGACGACAAAATACTGATCGAGAAATATCTGACGCGTCCGCGTCATGTCGAAATCCAGGTGTTTGCCGATAACCGCGGCGATTGCGTGTATCTGTTCGAGCGCGACTGCTCGGTGCAGCGCCGCCATCAGAAGGTATTGGAAGAAGCGCCCGCGCCGGGCTTGAGCGCGGCACGGCGCGCCGCCATGGGTGCGGCGGCGGTAGCGGCGGCCAGGGCGGTCGGCTATGTCGGCGCCGGCACCGTCGAATTCATTGTCGAGCATAAGCCGGAGCAAGATGGCGGCGCGTTCTATTTCATGGAGATGAACACCCGGCTGCAGGTCGAACATCCCGTCACCGAAATGATTACCGGACTGGATCTGGTCGAATGGCAGCTGCGCGTGGCCGACGGACAGCCGTTGCCGCTGCAACAGCAGCAGCTGACGATGCGCGGCCATGCGATCGAAGCCCGCATCTACGCCGAGAATCCCGAGAAAGGTTTTCTGCCGGCAACCGGCGTCATACATTATCTGCAAACGCCGGCGGCAGTCCATTTCCAGGTCTGCGCGGACGGCGGCGACGGCCAGCCGGCGCCGGTGCGCATCGATTCCGGCTTCGGCCAGGGCGATGCGATTTCGCCGTTCTACGATCCGATGATCGCCAAGCTGATCGTCTGGGGCGCCGATCGCGCTGCGGCGCTGGCCAATATGGCGGACGCGCTGGCGGCGTACCGGATCGGCGGATTGGCGACCAATGTCGGCTTTTTACAGCGTCTGATCGCCTGCGACGCGTTTTCCGGCGCGGATCTGGATACCGGGCTGATCGAGCGCCATCACGGCGCGCTGTTTCCGCCGCCGCAGACCGCGCCGCTATCGGTATTGGCGCTGGCCGCGGCGGCGCTGCTCGACGATGAAAAAGCGGCGCTGTGCGACGGCCGGGCAGGCGACCCATGGGCCGCGCGCGACGGCTGGCGCATGCATGACCGCTTGCATCGGATGCTGGAATGGGCCGATGAAACGCAAGGCTATCGGCTGACGCTGACTTATATGGACGATCATTATCTGCTCGGCGCATACGGCGATGCCGCTTCGAAGCCGGTACGGATGAGGATCGCCGAACGCAACGGCCACGATTTGCGCATCGTGCTGGGCGACGCAATCGTCAGCGGCAGCGTCGTGCCGGACGGTGCATCGGCGCTGGTGTTCACTGGGGCCGGAAGCTTTGCCTTGCGCCGCAAGGATCCGCTGGCGCATGCCGGCGCCGATGAGAGCGGCGGCGGACGGCTGACCGCGCCGATGCCCGGCAAGATCGTCGCGCTGCTGGTGGCGCAAGGCGATACCGTGGAAAAGGGTGCGCCGCTGCTGGTGATGGAAGCGATGAAAATGGAGCACACCATCGCCGCGCCCAGCGCCGGCATCGTCGCGCAATTGCTGTACGCGATCGGCGATCAGGTCGCCGAAGGTGCGCCGCTGCTGAGCCTGAACCCGGCCTGATACAGGTCATTCGCCGTCAAGTTCATGAATACCGAAACCGCTCCGGAAGACAGCCCCCGTTCTCCCTGTACCAATGTGTGCAGGCTCGATGCGAACGGGGATATCTGCGTCGGCTGCCATCGCACGCTCGACGAGATCGTGGCGTGGGGCGAGGCCGACGATGCGGAAAAGCGCGCGATTCTCGCCAGCGTCGAACGACGGAGAGCGATCGTCCCAATCTCCAGCGCGGATCGCGGCAAATGAACTTACCCGACGGCATCAGGATCCTGGAGCGCGGCTGGCTATCGTCGAACAACATTCTGTTCACGGGCCGCGCAACCGGCCGGCAAGAGACCGCGCTGATCGACAGCGGCTATGCGACTCATGCGCCGCAAACCCTGGCGTTGGTGCGGCAAGCGTTGCAGGGGCGTGCGCTGGATAGACTGATCAACACCCATCTGCATTCGGATCACTGCGGCGGCAACGCGGCGCTGCAACGGGCTTATGCGCCGCATACCGCGATTCCGGCGGCGGAAGCGGACGCCGTGCGCAATTGGGACGAGGACGCGCTCAGTTTCCGCGCCGGCGGGCAGCAATGCGAACGCTTCGGTTTCGACGCCACGATCCGGCCCGGCGACGCGTTGACGCTGGCCGATATCGAATGGCGGGCGCTGGCCGCACCCGGCCACGACCCGCATGCGCTACTGTTTTATTGTCCGTCCGCGCGCATCCTGATCACGGGCGACGCCTTATGGCGCAATGGTTTCGGCGTGATTTTCCCGGAAATCGCAGGCCAAGCCGGTTTTGCCGAAACCCAGGCCACGCTGGAAACCATCGCCGGGCTGAATGTCGATCTGGTAATTCCCGGCCACGGCGCGCCATTCACCGATGTGCGCGCCGCGCTGGATATCGCGTTTTCCCGCATCGCCTGGCTGGCCGCCGATCCGCGGCGCAACGCGGAAAACGCGGTGAAGGTGTTGCTCAAGTTTCTGCTGCTGGAGCGCAAGCGCCTTGCGCTGGCGCAATTACCGTCGCTGCTGGCCGGCATCCCCATGTTTTGCGTGGCGAATAGGCGTTATTTTCAGCTTTCCGACAAGGCGTTGGCGGACTGGATCGTCACGCGGCTGATACGGGCCGGCGCGGCGAAGATCGAAGATGACACGCTGTGCGATGTCGGTTAAATTGGCAGCCCGGACAACCTACCAACAGCGGCCTCGACGTTCGAGGCCGGCAATTCGCAGGATCATCAATGCAGATATTGTTTTACACAGCCGATAGAAGTAGTTTGGACAACTGGATGCAAATGTTGCGCGCCGCGCTGCCCGATGCCGAGGTACGGTCGTGGGAGCCGGGCGACGACGCGCCGGCCGATTACGCGCTGGTATGGAATCCGCCGGCGGCGTTGCTGCAGGCGCCGCGCGGCCTGAAAGCGGTGTTCAATCTTGGCGCCGGCGTCGATGCGATTCTGGCGCAGTCTGCGCTGCCGCCGGATCTGCCGCTGATTCGCATCGAAGACGGCGCGATGGCGATCCAGATGGCCGAATACGCGACCTATGGCGTGATGCATTATTTCCGCCAGTTCGATCGCTATGCGCAGCAGGGCCGCGACGGCCGCTGGCAACCGCTGCCCCCGCGCGACAAAAGCAGCTTCCGGATCGGCATCCTCGGGCTCGGCGTGCTGGGCACGCGCATCGCCAGCGCATTGACGCATTTCGATTTTCCGGTGCAGGGCTGGAGCCGCGGGCCGAAGCAATTGGCGCATGTCGATACCCATCACGGCGCCGACGGGCTGACGCAACTGCTGAAGACCTCCAACGTACTGATTTCGATATTGCCGCTGACCGACGAAACGCGCGGGCTGCTCAATCGCGACACCCTGGGCCAATTGCCGCCGCAAAGCTATCTGATCAACGTCGGCCGCGGGGCCCACGTGGATGAGCGCGATTTGCTGGCGCTGATCCGTTCCGGCCATCTGGCCGGCGCGATGCTCGACGTATTCGGGCAGGAACCGCTGCCGCCGCAGCATGCCTTCTGGAAAGAGCCGCGGATCACGATTACGCCGCACATTTCGGCGATCACGGTGCGCGCCGAATCCGTCGAGCAGATCCGGAGCAAGATCGGCGCGCTGGAACGCAATGAAAAGGTCGCCGGCGTCGTCGATCGCGACAAGGGTTATTAGCCGTCAACCATTTATCGGAGGCCAGTATGACATTGCCGAAACAAGTAAAAATCGTCGAAGTCGGACCGCGCGACGGGCTGCAAAATGAAGCGCAAACCATTGCGGCGGAGGTCAAGATCGCCTTGGTCGACCGCCTCAGCCGCGCGGGTTTCGCCAATATCGAGGCGGCGTCGTTCGTATCGCCGAAATGGGTGCCGCAGATGGCGAGCGCGGCCGAAGTCATGGCAGGCATCGCGCGCCGGCCCGGCACGGTCTACTCGGCGCTGGTGCCGAATATGCAGGGCTTCGACGCCGCGCTGGCGGCCGGCGCCGATGAAATCGTGATTTTCGGCGCTGCGTCGGAAGCGTTTTCGCAAAAGAATATCAATTGCTCGATCGCCGAATCGATAGAACGCTTCCGCCCGGTCGCCGCGGCGGCGAAGCAACACGGCAAATTATTGCGCGGCGCGATCAGCTGCGCATTCGGCTGTCCGTATCAGGGCCGGGTCGATCCATCGGCCGTGGCCGACGTGGTGCGCCGCATGCGCGATCTCGGCTGCGACGAAATCGATATCGCCGACACCATCGGCGTGGCGACGCCGGGACAGGTGCATGCGGTGATGCAGAGCGCGATGGCGGAATTTCCGGTCGGCGGCTTGTCCGGCCATTTCCACGATACCTACGGTCAGGCGCTGGCCAATATCTACGCCGCGCTGGAAACCGGCATCGCGATTTTCCATTCGTCGGTAGCGGGTCTGGGCGGCTGTCCGTACGCGAAAGGCGCTACCGGCAATGTGGCCAGCGAAGATGTGTTGTACATGATGCAAGGACTCGGGATAAAAACCGGCGTCGACCTGCAACAGGTGGTCGATGCGGGACAGTTCATTTCAGCGGTTCTGCAGCGCAAATCGAGCAGCCGGGCGGGGAACGCGATCGCGGCGAAGCGCGGGGACAGCGTTTCCCCGTGACGCGCAAGCGGCTTCAAATCATCGATTTGCAAGCCAATACGGCGACGTATGCGACCGATTTCTATATCATTGCGCGATGAAGATTTTTCAAAGCATGAAATTCCGCCTGATCGGACTCGGCGTGACCCTTATGCTGATCGCCGTCGTGCTCCGCATTATGCTCGCGCTTCCGTTCGCGCAGACGCTGCTGCGCCATCTGGTGGAGGCGCAGCAACAGTCGATCGCGACCTATGTCGCGCGGGATGTCGATAACAGCATCCTGGCGCGTCGCGCGCTGCTCTCCGAACTGGGCGCGACGCTGCCGCCGGCATTGGTGCGGGACCCCGAGAAGCTGGCGCTTTGGCTGCGGGAGCGGCAGCGTATCAATCCCTTGTTCAACAACGGGCTGATGGTGGTGCCGCCGGACGGCCAAGGCTATATTGCGCAGTATCCGCAGGTGCCATTGCGCAAGGTTTTGTCTTATGCGGAGACGGACTGGTTTCAGGCGGCGCTGCGGGCGGATGGGCCGGTCATGGGCAGGCCGCAGCGCGGGCGCGCCAGCGGCAAACCGATCATGATCATGGCAGTGCCGGTACGCGATGCCGCCAAGGGAGTGATTGCTGTGATGGCGGGGGTGGTGACGCTCAATACTCCCGGTTTTCTCGATCGGCTGCAGGAAATCCCTCTCGGCGCCAGCGGCGGATTTTTAGTGATTTCTCCGGCCGACAAATTGTTCGTCGCCGCCACCAACCCGTCCATGGTATTGAAGCCGACGCCGCCGCCCGGCGTCAATCGCCTTCACGATCGCGCGATGGCCGGTTATCGTGGCACGGAAATTACGACCAATGCCTTCGGCGTCGAGGAATTGTCGACCATGGTGACGGTGCCCAGCACCGGCTGGTTTGTGGTCGCGCGCATGCCTACGGCCGAGGTGTTTCATCCGATCAGAGTAGTACGCAACGTTCTTCTGATCAGCAGCCTTGCATTTATGGCTGGGTTGGTTGCGATATTGATGATTCTGCTGCCGCGCATGCTGCGGCCATTGACGGACGCGGCGCGCTCAATACGCGAGATGGCCGACGGCAAACGGCCGCTGGCGCCGCTGCCGATCGTGCGGCAGGACGAGGTGGGCGATCTGGCGCTCGGTTTCAATTATCTGGTGGCGCGCCTGCGCGACAAGGATGCCGCGCTCAGGGAGAGCGAGGCGCGCTTGATATTCATGGCGCATCACGATGGGCTGACCGGTTTGTACAACCGGGCCATGCTGGAAGAACGCATGGAACAGGTGGCGGCGCATGCCGGACGCAACGGCGCGCCGTTTGCCCTGCTGTTTTGCGATCTGGACGGGTTCAAGCCGATCAACGATAAATACGGACATAGGGCCGGCGATGCCCTGCTGTGCGAAATCGCGGTGCGGCTGTCGGCCGGACGGCGGCGGGGCGACACCGTGGCGCGCTTCGGCGGCGACGAGTTTGTCGTGCTGTTGACCGATTTGAAGGATGCGCGCGCGGATGCCGCCGGCGTCGCCCGGCAATTGCTGACGGCAATCGCGACGCCTTTCGATATCGACGGCAAGATGTTTTTGCCGAGCGCCTCTATCGGCATCGCCCTGTCCGGCGACGCCGGCGTCACGCCTTCGCAATTGATGTCGCGCGCCGATAATGCAATGTATCAGGCCAAGCGCGAGGGGAAGAACCGGTACCATATTTTTGACGAAAAAGCGGACCGCTGACATCGCGTCCGGTCGCCGCCGATCGCCGCGCTAGCCCCGTAAAATCGAACGATGCGTGCTTTTAATAGTTCACCGAAAGGCGCTTTTTTCCCCCTATAATCGGCCATCGTCACTCCGCAGAAAGAACGAGATGGCATCATCCGCATCGGCGCCTCCTTCCGCCCGCCCCCCCTTACCCAAAGCGCTGCAAAACCTGCGCCTGCCCGTCATCGGATCCCCGATGTTCATCGCCAGCGGTCCTGCGCTGGTGGCGGCGCAGTGCAAGGCCGGCATCGTCGGTTCCTTTCCGGCGCTCAACGCGCGCCCGGCCGAACTGCTCGATACCTGGCTGACCGATCTGCAAGCCGATCTGGCGGCATTCAGCACAGCCCATCCCGAACTCCCGGTCGGCAGCATCGCGGTCAATCAGATCGTGCATCAATCCAATGACCGCCTGGCGCACGATGTCGAGGTGTGCGTCAGGCATCGGGTGCCGATCATCATTTCCAGCCTGCGCGCGCCGCCTAAGGAAATGATGGATGCGATTCACGGCTACGGCGGCATCGTGCTGCACGATGTGATTTCGATTCGCCATGCGCGCAAGGCGCTGGAGGCGGGCGTCGACGGTTTGATCCTGGTCGCGGCCGGGGCCGGCGGGCATGCGGGTACGCTGTCGCCGTTCGCGCTGGTCGGCGAAGTCCGCAAATTTTTCGCCGGTCCGCTCGTGCTGTCGGGGGCGATCGCCACCGGCGATGCGGTGCTGGCGACGCAGGCGATGGGCGCCGATTTTGCGTACATCGGGTCGCGCTGGCTGGCGACCATGGAATCGAACGCCAGCGACGCGTATCGCGAGGCGATTGTCGAAGGCAGCGCGGCCGATGTGGTGTACACCAATTTGTTTACCGGCGTGCATGGCAATTATCTGAAGCAATCGATTATCAATGCCGGCCTGGATCCGGATAATCTGCCGACGGCGGATAAGTCGGCGATGAATTTCGGCGCCGGCAGCGCCAAGGCCTGGCGCGATATCTGGGGCGTGGGCCAGGGCATCGGTCTGATGGACGACGTGCCGTCGGTGGCCGAGATGGTCGACCGGCTGGCGCGCGAATACGATGCGGCCAGAGCGCGGCTGGCGCTGTAGCCTGTCGTCATGCGGGCAATTGCGCCAGCCACTGCGCGATGATCGCCAGCAGCTCGTCCGGTTTTTCCAGCGGCGTCATGTGTCCGCAATCGGGAACGATCACCATGCGCGAGCCGGCGATGCGCCGCGCCATGTATTCCGATTCGGCGATGCTGCGCAAGGCGTCGTCGCTGCTGCTGACGATCAATGTCGGGCAGCGGATCCGTTCCAGGCCTGCCGGTTGGTCGCTGCGCAGCGCGCCCATCTGGCGCAGAAAAACTTCCTTGCCGTTCTTCAACGCCATCGCCTGCAGGCGTCCCCGCAGCACCGTATCGTCCCGCCGCGATGGATGCACCGACGACGCCAACGCGCGCGAGGTCAGGCCTTTGTACGGAATATTGCGGGCCAATTCGATTTGAGCCAGGTGCCGAGCGACTTCCTGCGGCGTCTGCGGGCGCGATGAGGTGTTGAGCAAGGCCAGCGCGATGACGCGTTCCGGCGCCTGACGCATGATCTGCTGCGCGACGAAGCCGCCCATCGAAAAGCCGAACAGGACGAAACGCGGCGGTGCGGTTTCCAGTACCCGCGCGGCCATCGATGCAATCGAATCGTCGCGGCTCAGATCGCCGAAATGGCAGCGGCCGAGCCGGCTCAAGCCGTCGCGCATGTCGTCCCATAGCGCTTCGGTCAGCATGAAGCCGGGCAGCAACAATAAATCTTTCGGCGCGGATCCTTCGGCGGCAGGGGTTGCGGCGTTAGCGGGCGGCATGCGGCATGCTCATGGCGATCGTGTCTTTCCCTGGGAGATGATGACGTTTACAGCCTTTACGGCTGGCTGCCGCCGGTGTCCTGTTCGACCACCATGTCGAGCGTCCATTTGACGTTGCCGCCGTCGGCGGGCGGATGCGCGATGCGTTCTTCCAGCACACGCAGCCGATATGCGGTTCCCGGCTGGAATTGAAAGCCGGCGATGCCGCCGTGCCAGATCTGCCACGGATCGTCTTCGTTTTCCTTGATCTGATAACACATGGTACGCGCCGCGCCGCTGCTGCATGCAACCTGCTGCGGCGCGACGAAAATGAATTTGATCAGCGCTTCGGCGCCCACTTTATCGTGCGCGACGAAGCTCAGCACATGACCGTCGGCCGCGGTCAGCTCCAGTTTGTTGCCGATGATTTTGTAGGAAGAGATGGATTCCAGTTTATCGAGAAAACGCGCTTCGAAGTCCATGACCTCGGGCGCGCAGGCCATCCTGGTGGCGACCGGGGTGGCGAGCGTCAGTTCGCCTGCGTCGCGCAATACGAACGGCGCGGAAAACCGATTGCAGCCGGCATAGCCGCTGACCAGACTACCGTTGGCGTCCTGATCGAAACGCAAGGTGACCGGACGTTTGCCGACCGGCGGCATGACTTGCGTCGACCATTTGACCAGCTCCCATTGCGCCGCGGTCAGCGTGAGCCGGCCCTTGTCGCCAGTATGCGGCGCCGCACAGCCGGCCAGCGCAACGGCGCACAGCAGCCATGCCCATTTACAAGCAGAGGACGTCAAAAATTGTAAGCGCATCGGGATCCCCTTAATATGAATCGGGCCGCCTGGCTATTCGATCATCCGGCTATTCCGCCAAAAGCCGTTTTAGGTCAGCCATTTTGCCCGGCTGGCGACCAGCGCCACGCCGACACACAATATACCAACAAATCCGAGCGCGGCATGCAAACCCCAACCCTGAGCCAGAAAACCGAGCGCGGGCGGCCCGATCAGGCCTCCGCTGTAGCCGAGAGTGGCGACGCCCGCCAGCGCCGTCGCCCCATGTCTGCCCGCGGCGCTGAAGACGAACGGGAAAACCATCGCCACGCCGGCGCCGGCCAGCGTGAAGCCGGCGATGGCGGGCATGACGGCGCCGGCCCCGACGGCGACGAAAATGCCGACTGCCGCCAACAGTGCGCCAAAACCGACCACCCGGCGCGCGCCGGCATATTCTTTCAGGCGATCGCCGATCAGCCGCGCCAACAGCATCATGCCGGTAAATCCGGCGAACGCCAACGGTGCGATGCCGTTGCCGGCGCCGAAGGCATCTTTCAGATAGACGCCGCTCCATTCCGCCATCGAGCCTTCGACAATGGCGCCGCAAAAGGCGATCATGCCCAGCATCAGCAGGGAACCGTGCGGAATGACGAACCAACGCTCGCCGCGCAGTCTGGGCACACGGTCGTTCGGCAGATTGCGATAGCAGCGGTGCAATAGCGCCGCCAGCAGCAGGGCCAGCGCCAGGAGGTGCCAACCCGGCGCCACGCCGACGCCGGCGATCGCGCCGGCCAGCAACGCGCCGCAAAAGGTGCCCACGCAAAACCAGGCGTGCAGCAGCGACATGATGGAGCGTCCGGCGCGTTGTTCCGCCGCCGCGCCCAAGGCGTTGATCGCGACGTCGAAGCAGCCGGATCCGATCCCGACGATGGCCATGGCCAGCAGCAACGACGGCAGGTTTGGCGCAAAGCCGAGGCAGAGCAAGGCGATCAACAGGCCGACGCCGGCGTATAGCGCGCTGCGGCGCGCGCCGTAATGGGCATTGAGCCAGGCCGCCAGGGGAAACGACAGGACGGAGCCGATGCCGCCGCACAACAGCACCGCCCCGAGCGTCGCCGGGTTCAGATGCAAGGCATCCCGAATCGAGGGAATGCGCGCGGTCCAGCTGGCGTATACCATGCCAAGCAGGACAAACAGGCATGGGATCGCGTAGCGCTGAAATCGGCGGCCGGCTGAGACCACCGCGTTACCGGGTATGTCGATCTTTTGAGTCATTGTAAAAATATCGCCGGCGCCGGCACGGCCGCTCGCTGCGTCGTCTGCCGCAGAGACGTCAACTCACCGCCGGCCGCAAATGCCGGGCCAGCGCATCGGCCAACGCGTCGCAATGCGCGTCGGTGCCGATCGTGATGCGTAGAAACTGTTTGATGCGGGTCTGCCCGAAATGACGGACGATAATGTTTTCGCCGCGCAAATAGGCCGCCAGCGCGGCGGCGTCGTGTTGCGCATGGCGCGCGAAAACGAAATTGGCCGCCGACGGCAGCACCTGAAAACCCAGTTTTTGCAAACGCCCGGTCAATCGGGTGCGGCTGGCGATCACGGCGTGCCGGGTGCTGTCGAAATATGCTTCATCGTTCATCGCGGCGGTGGCGCCGGCGATGGCCACTCGGTCCAGCGGGTAGGAATTGAAGCTGTTCTTGACGCGATCGAGAGCATCGATCAGGTCCGGATGGCCGACCGCAAAGCCGACCCGCAAGCCGGCCAGCGAACGCGATTTGGAGAGGGTCTGGACCACCAGCAGATTCGGGTGTTTCGCCACCAGCGACAATGCCGATTCGCCGCCGAAATCGATATAGGCTTCATCAACCAGCACCACATTGTCCGGCCGTCCCTGCAGCAATCGTTCGACTTGCGCCAGCGGCAGCAGGCAGCCGGTGGGCGCATTCGGATTCGGGAAAACGATGCCGCCTATGCGTAGGTCGCCTCGCAGATAATCGTCCACGCGCAATGTGAAATCTTCCGCCAGCGGCACCGGCGTGTAGTCGATGCCATACAGCCCGCAATAGGTCGGATAAAAGCTGTAGCTGATGTCCGGAAACAGCACCGGCGCGCCGTGTTGCAGCAGCGCCTGGAAAGCATGGGCCAGCACTTCGTCGGAGCCGTTGCCGACGAAGACATGCGCGGGAGTGAGCCCCGCGCGCTGCGCGATCGTTGTTCTCAGCGGTTCGGCGTCGGGGCTGGGGTACAGGCGCAAGCTGTCGCCGATCTGCTGCTGCATCGCTTCGATGGCGCGCGGCGACGGGCCGTACGGATTTTCGTTGGTGTTCAGCTTGATCAGATTGCCGACCTTGGGCTGTTCGCCCGGGGTGTAGGGGGTCAGGCGGCTGACAATGGGACTCCAGAATTTGCTCATGAAAACTTTTCGAATATAAACGATTGAACAGCCAAGATAGTAACAAACTCGATGTTGCGATTCGTTTTCGGCGCTTATGCCTGACGCAATTCAATGTGGTACATCGCCCACGGACATAAGGTGAACCGCGCTGTCAGCGGCCGCGCCATCATTTCCGGAAAGCGATCGGCATCGTAAATCGCCCATAGCGGTCCCAAGCCGCCCAAAGGCATGGGCTTGCCGTCCAGGTGGGTCGCGACGATATAGCGATACTTGCGCAGATCCGCCATGCTGAGTTGAACGACGTAACCGTCGACCGCACGCAATAGGGCGAGTGCCGTGCCGGGCAACGCGCCGGCGGTCGCCGTATCGATCACATCGCCGAGCAGCGGTCCGCTCAGCGCGTGCGGCTTGGCGTCGTACTCCAGCGTTGGTCTGAGCGTGACCGCCGGCATCGCGGCCAGCGTTGCGAAATCGTAGACCTGGGCCTTGCCGAAGCGGATTTTTTGCTTGCTCATCATTTGATCCAGCGCCGGGTCGAGCGGACCGCGGTTGCCTTTGCCGATGGCGCCGGTAATCGTCAGCAGCACGGGACCTGCCGCCAGGGCGATTGGCGCGGTGCGCGTTTTCGCTAGCGCGGGAACCGCGGCGGCGCCGAGCGCGGCGGCAAGAAATTGTCGTTTTTGCAAAGTACTCTCCCCTGATGGCGCGCCGATGACCGCCGGCATCGGCTGCGCCCGGTGTGATCAGGTGGTCAGCGGTTTGTAGCGGATGCGCTTGGGCTTGGCGCCTTCTTCTCCCAGACGTTTTCTTTTGTCCGCTTCGTATTCCTGGTAATTGCCATCGAAGAAGCTGACCTGGGAATCGCCTTCGAACGCGAGAATGTGCGTGGCGATGCGATCCAGGAACCAGCGGTCATGCGAAATCACCATGACGCTGCCGGCGAATTCCAATAAGGCGTCTTCCAATGCGCGCAGCGTTTCCACGTCCAGATCGTTGGACGGTTCATCGAGCAGCAGGACATTGCCGCCTTGCAGCAGGGTCTTCGCCAGATGCAGGCGGCCGCGTTCGCCGCCGGACAGGTTGCCGACGATTTTTTGCTGGTCGCCGCCTTTGAAATTGAAGCGGCCCAGGTAGGCGCGCGACGACATTTCGAAACGGCCCACGGTAAGGATGTCGGCGCCGTTGGATACGTCGTCGAATACCGTTTTCTTGTCCTGCAGCTCGTCGCGGGACTGGTCGACGATAGAGACCCGGGCGGTCTGGCCGATGACGACTTCGCCGCTGCCCGGCTGTTCCTTGCCGGTGATCATCTTGAACAGCGTCGATTTGCCGGCGCCGTTGGGGCCGATAATGCCGACGATGGCGCCGGCCGGTACGCGGAAGCTGAGATTGTCGATCAGCAGGCGATCGCCGAAGGCTTTCGATACATTCTTGAATTCGATCACTTCATTGCCCAGGCGCTCGGCGACCGGGATGAAGATTTCCTGGGTTTCGTTGCGCTTCTGATATTCGTGTTCGCTCAGTTCGTTGAAACGGGCCAGACGGGCTTTGCTTTTGGCCTGGCGGCCCTTCGGATTCTGACGCACCCATTCCAGTTCTTTGGCGATGGTTTTCTGGCGCGACGATTCGGTGGATTCTTCTTGTTTCAGGCGATTGCCTTTTTGTTCCAGCCATGAACTGTAATTGCCCTTCCACGGGATGCCGTGACCGCGGTCCAGCTCCAGTATCCATTCGGCGGCATTGTCGAGGAAGTAGCGATCGTGCGTGATGCCGACCACCGTGCCGGGAAAGCGCTGCAGGAATTGTTCCAGCCAATCCACCGATTCGGCGTCCAGATGGTTGGTCGGCTCGTCGAGCAGCAGCATGTCCGGTTTTGACAATAGCAAGCGGCACAGCGCGACCCGGCGCTTTTCGCCGCCGGACAGTACGCCGATCTTCGCGTCCCAAGGAGGTAGCCGTAATGCGTCGGCGGCCATTTCCAGCTGCAGCTCCAGATTGCCGCCGTCGCTGGTCGCGATGATCGCTTCCAGACGGCCCTGCTCTGCCGCCAGCGCATCGAAATCCGCATCGGGTTCCGCGTAGGCCGCATACACCGCGTCCAGTTTCGCGCGCGCCTCGAACGCTTCGCCCAGGCCGCTTTCGACCACCTGGCGTACGGTTTGATCCGGATCGAGTTGCGGTTCCTGTGGCAGATAGCCGATGTTCAGGCCCGGCATCGGAATGGCGTCGCCCTGGATATCCTTATCGATGCCGGCCATGATTTTCAGCAGCGTCGATTTACCCGACCCGTTCAGGCCGAGCACGCCGATTTTCGCGCCCGGGAAAAAGGAGAGCGAGATGTCTTTCAGGATCTGGCGTTTCGGCGGCACGATCTTGCCGACCTTGTTCATTGTGTAGACGTATTGAGCCATGTTTGCGGTCAGATATGAGATTAAAAATGCGTGATGTGAAATATGAAATTGCGCGTGCTGTCCGTGCGGCGAAGCGTTCGGCGTAGCTGCTGCCGGAGCGCCGCGGTTGCTGGATGGCGGTTGTGCGTAGAGTATATCTCTATGGATGCGTGGGCCATGGAAATACTGTTGCGTTTCGCATATCAGATCGCGGTGGCGGGCGACGATTGCTTTTTCGCTACCAAATGATAGAGGAGAAACGCGGACAGACCGCATAGCGCCATGACACTCGTCAGCGGCAGCGCGCTTTTGGTATTCCACATACTCATGCAGATGCCTGACAGGACGCCGAGACCGAATTGCAGCGTACCCATCAGCGCCGATGCAGTACCGGCCTGTTTTCCCTGGTGCTTGAGTACGATGGCCATCGCGTTCGGGCTGATCATGCCGTAAGCGGCGAGGTAGAAAAACAGACAGACCAAAAGAAGCGGAAGGCTATCGATGCCGGCCGCGACGGCCAGTGCGCTGCTCATGCTGACGATTACCGCCACCGTCAGCGCGTGGTTCAGGATGCGGTCCAGCGGACGCTTGATGACCAATCGTGCATTGATTTGTGAAGCGCCGATCAGGCCGATGGCGTTGGCGCCGAATACCAAACCGTAATATTGTGCGGGAATGCCGTGCAACTCGATCAGGACAAACGGCGATCCTGCGATATAGGCGAACAATCCAGCCTGCACCAGGCCGCCGCACAGAGCGTAAGACATGAATTGCCGATCTTTGAGCAAGCCCCAGTATTGCCGGCAAATGCGCCCCAGATGCAGCGGTTGCACATGTTGCGGATCCCGCGATTCGTCCATCACATGGTGCATCGCTACCAGACAGATCGCGGCGAAGACCGTCAGCGCAACGAATATCGATCGCCAGCCCCATAGCGTCAACACCAGTCCACCGAACAATGGCGCCAGAATCGGCGCCACGCCGAATACCAGCATCATCAGCGAAAATGCGCGGGCCGATCCCTCCGCGCCCATCTTGTCGCGTATCACCGCGCGGGAAATGACGAATCCGCCGCAGCCGCCCAGTCCCTGGAAGAATCGCAATACGATCAGAGTTTCGACATCCCGCACAAAAACGCAGGCGCAAGACGCCACCGCATATAGCCCGATCGCAAAATACAGGGGCGGCTTGCGGCCGAAGCGGTCGCTGAACGGTCCATAGAATAATTGTCCGACGGCGAGGCCGATCAGAAAACTGGCCAATGTCAATTGCACCATGTTCGCGCCGACGCCGAGATCCGCAGCCATCGCCGGAAAGCTCGGAAGATACATGTCGATCGATAGCGAACCGATGGCGGTCAGTGCCGCCATTAATATCAGCCAGGAGGGAAAGAGTATTTCTTTTTGTTGCTGCGGATTTGTTGGTTTCATTGCGGTTGTTGAAGCAAGGCATCTGGGCGTTACGCGATCATTGCTTTTTTGATTTGCTGTGTGCCGTGCAAACCGGATCGAAGGGGTGATCGTACTACATTGAATGAACGGGCGTAGCCGATGGAGTGCGGTAGAGGTAAGGATTACAGGGACGGCGCAGAAATAGTGAGGAGGGATAAAACGATGTGGCGTCCAGGCGCACGGCGAAGGTATCGATTATGGGAAACTGGCGCTTGCAAGGAAAATGAAGTTGTAAAAAAAAACCCCCAGGCGATTGGGCCTGGGGGTTTTTCGGAATAACAGCCTGACGATGACCTACTTTCACACTGGTTGCAGCACTATCATCGGCGCGAAGTCGTTTCACGGTCCTG
>JAQGLY010000088.1 GCA_028292625.1 Herbaspirillum sp.
TCCTTCCGCGCAGCCGGCCAGGCCGCCGGCCGCCGCACCGGCCCGATCCGCGGCGCCGGCGCCGGCGCCCGCGATGGATCCGCAATCATCGAGCGCGCCGCCGCCATGGGAGCAGGAAGCTCCGCCGTGGGAACGCGGCGATGCCGAGCCTTCGACGGCCGAATCCCGTACGGAAGCACGGCCCGCCGCCCGGCAAACGCCGGTCTCCGCGCCAGCGCCTGCGGCTATCGCGGCTGCTGCGCCCCCGGCCGCGGCCGAGCCGCAAACCTTCGCCCCGGCCGATCCCGAGGCCGAAAAAAATATCCTGCGCATCGCCGCCGATCTGAACTGGGACGGCGGCTGGCCGGCGCTGGCGATCGCCTTGCCGTTGCGCGGTGTCGCGCATCAGTTGGCGCGTCACAGCCAATTGTGCCGCTGCGACGATAGCGTCGGCAATGCGCTGACGTTCGGTTTCCGGATTCCGTACGAAAATCTGTGCGCGGCCGGCAGCGTCGACAAGCTGGGCGCGGCGCTGACCGAGCGCTTCGGCAAGCCCGTCCGCATCGAAGTTGAAGTTGGGGCGGTGCAATTGACCGCCGACATTCTGGCGCAGGCGGAGCAGGCGGCGCGGCAGCGCGACGCCGAACAACGCGTCAATGCCGATCCGTTTCTGCAGACGCTGATGCGCGAATTCGGCGCGACGGTGGCGCAGGAATCCATCCGGCCGGCCTGATGCGCCCGTTTTACCCAAATTTGTTTAACCGATATTGATATAGGAGCAGCATCATGATGAAGGGACAACTTGCAGGACTGATGAAGCAGGCGCAAGCCATGCAGGACAACATGAAGAAGGCGCAGGACGAACTCGCCAACATCGACGTCGAAGGCGTGTCCGGCGCCGGGATGGTGAAAGTCGTGATGAGCTGCAAGAACGATGTCAAACGCGTATCGATCGATCCGTCGCTGCTCAGCGACGACAAGGATATGCTGGAAGACCTGGTCGCGGCCGCATTCAACGATGCGGTGCGCAAGGCGGAAGCGACGTCGCAGGAGAAAATGTCCGGCCTGACCGCCGGCATGCCAATGCCTCCCGGTTTCAAATTGCCCTTTTAACGACACTCTGCCGCAAAGTTGCAGAGCCATATCAGCACTCACCTCAAGGGGAGGCGGACGTGTTCATTATCTCGATAACTTACATCAAATCGGCGGGGGAGATCGATGCACTGTTGACTGCGCGTCGTCAATATTTAAAAGAGCATTTCGCCAATGGAACCTTCCTGATGTCGGGACGCAAGGTGCCACGCAACGGCAGCGTCATTCTGGCGGATGGGGGCGATCGCGCCGACATCGAGGCGATCGTGCAGGAAGATCCCTTCTTCATCGGCGACGTGGCGACGTATGAGATCACGGAGTTTGTCCCGTCGATGACGACCGAATTGTTGTCCGCCTTCCGCCCTACCGAGAAAAATTGAAAACGCCTTCCAGTCTTGCCTTCCTTACCGAATCGCTCCGCATCCTGCCCGGCATCGGGCCCAAATCGGCGCAGCGCATCGCCTATCATTTATTGCAGCACGACCGCGCCGGCGCCGCGCAGCTCAGCCGCGCGCTGCTGCAGGCGACCGAAGCGATCCGCCACTGCGCGATGTGCAATACGTTTACCGAACACGATATCTGCGAAACCTGCGCGGACCCGCAACGCGACGCCTCCCTGCTGTGCGTGGTGGAAACGCCGACCGATCAGATCATGATCGAGCAGACGCTGACGTTCAAGGGCCTGTATTTCGTGCTGATGGGGCATTTGTCGCCGCTGGACGGAGTCGGCCCCAAGGACATCCACCTGGAAAAACTGATTGCGCGCGCCACCGACGGGGTGGTGAGCGAAGTCGTGCTGGCGACCAATTTCACCAATGAAGGCGAAGCGACCGCGCATTACATCAGCGAAACCATGAAAGCGCGCGGTCTGAAAGTGAGCCGGCTGGCGCGCGGCGTGCCGGTCGGCGGAGAACTCGAATACGTGGACGCGGGCACGATTGCCCGCGCAATGCTGGACCGGCGCGCGACATAAGCGCAAGATGCAGCGCCGCCGCACCAAAAAAGATTCAAACAAGCCGGCGCATGACCGGCGGACATATCAAATCCAATCAGGAGACAATAATGAAAATCAGTTGGAAAAAAATAGCAATCGCATTCGGCCTGTTTCTGTTCGGTTATTTCAGCTTTAATCCTCCGTCGTTCGCCCAAACCATAGAAAAGCCCAAACTGGCGATCGCGGTGGGCGGTAAAAACCTGCTTTACTATCTGCCGCTGACCATCGCCGAGCAACTCGGTTATTTCAAGGATGAAGGTCTGCAGGTCGAGATATCCGATTTCGCCGGCGGCGCCAAGGCCTTGCAGGCCCTGGTCGGCGGCAGCGCCGATGTGGTTTCCGGCGCTTTCGAACATACGATCAATATGCAGGCCAAGGGGCAGCACATCCGCGCCTTCGTGCTGCAGGGCCGGGCACCGCAGATCGTGCTGGCCGTGTCCAATAAAACCATGCCTGGCTACAAGACCGTCGCCGATCTGAAAGGCAAAAAAATCGGCGTATCGGCGCCGGGCTCATCGACCAGCATGATGGCCAGTTTCGTGCTGGCCAAGGGGGGCCTGAAACCGGGCGATGTCTCGTTTATCGGCGTGGGCACATCGGCCGGCGCCATCTCGGCAATACGTTCCGGCCAGATCGACGCGATCGCGAATCTGGATCCGCTGATCACAATGCTGCAGGAGCATGACGAAATCAAGGTGGTGTCGGATACCCGCACCCTGAAAGACACCAACGAGGTCTTCGGCGGTCCGATGCCGGCCGCGACGCTGTACGCATCCGAAGACTTCATCCGCAAATATCCGAATACCACGCAGGCGCTGACCAACGCGATGGTGCGCGCCTTGCGCTGGCTGCAGAAGGCGGGTCCTTCGGACATCGTCAAGGCCGTGCCCGAAAGCTATCTGCTGGGCGACCGCGCGCTGTACATCGATGCATTCAACAAGGTCAAGGAAGCGATTTCGCCGGACGGCCAGTTTCCGGAGGGCGGGCCCGCCGTCGCGCTGAAGACTCTTCAGGCCTTCGAACCGGAGATCGCCGCGGCGAAAATCGATTTGTCGCAAACCTATACCAACGAGTTCGTCAAAAAGGCCGACGCCAAATACAAATAACAATTTGAGACCGCATCGCCATGACGCCTGCTCTGCTGCTGGATAATATCGCTTGCACCTTTATCTCGAAAGACGACCGTTCGCAACGCTATACGGCCGTCGCCGACACCACGCTGGCCGTCGCACCGGGCGAATTCGTTTCCGTGGTCGGCCCGACCGGTTGCGGCAAATCGACCCTGTTGAACGTGGCTGCCGGCCTGACCCAGCCGTCCACCGGCGAAGTGCGCGTGTTCGGCCAGCCGCTGGACGGCATCAACCGGCGCGCCGGCTACATGTTCCAGGCAGAGGCGCTGATGCCATGGCGCAGCGCGCTGCAAAACGTGGCCGCCGGCTTGCAGTATCGCGGCATGGCTGACGCCGACGCGCGTGAATCGGCCGAGCAATGGCTGGCGCGCGTGGGGCTGCAGGGTTTCGGCGACCGTTATCCGCACCAGTTGTCCGGCGGCATGCGCAAACGGGTGGCGCTGGCGCAAACGCTGGTGCTGGACCCCGACATCATTTTGATGGACGAACCGTTTTCGGCGCTCGATGTCCAGACCCGGCAGTTGATGGAAAACGAAGTGCTGGATTTATGGAACGCCAAAAAGAAAGCGGTGCTGTTCATCACGCATGACCTGGACGAAGCGATTGCGATGTCGGATCGGGTGATCGTGCTGTCGGCCGGCCCGGCCACGCATCCTATCGGCGAATTCGCGATCGACCTGGCGCGTCCGCGCGACGTTGCCGAAATCCGTACCGATCCGCGCTTCGTCGAATTGCACAAGCAGATCTGGCACGTGCTGCGCGATGAAGTGCTCAAGGGGTATCAACAGCAACGGCGCGTGGCGTAAAACAAGAATATGTGGAATCTGATCAAACCTAAACGAAGCAATCTGCGCGTCTGGCAAATTCTGGTGCTGCTGGCGTTTTTGCTGCTGTGGCATGCCGCCACGCGCAATCAGAAAACCGCGTTCTTTTTCGGCGAGCCGCTGAAAGTGGCGCTGCGCATCTGGCAGTGGTTCACCGTCGGTTCCGGATCGCTGGAAGTCGGCATCGGCGACTGGACCTGGTTTACGCTGCAATTCCCGGCCGAAATTTATTCGCACCTGCTGGTGACGCTGTGCGAAACCATGCTGGCTTTCGGCATCGGCACGGCGCTCGGTCTGGGCACGGGTTTATGGCTGGCGCTATCGCCGCTGAGCTCGGCCATTCTGGATCCCTATATCAAGGCGGCCAATTCGATGCCGCGCGTGATTCTGGCGCCGATCTTTGCGATGTGGTTTGGCTTGGGCATCTGGTCCAAGGTGGCGCTGGCGGTGACGCTGGTGTTTTTCATCGTGTTCTTCAACGTCTATCAGGGCGTCAGGGAAGTCAGCCCGGTGGTGCTGGCGAACGCCCGCATGCTGGGCGCCAATGCGCGGCAATTGTTGCGCACCGTGTACCTGCCGTCGGCCACGTCCTGGGTGTTTTCCAGCCTGCATACGTCGGTCGGGCTGGCGTTCGTCGGCGCGATCGTCGGCGAATACCTGGGGTCGGCGCGCGGCGTCGGCTATCTGATTCTGCAGGCCGAGGGCGCCTTCGATGTGAATACCGTGTTCGCCGGCATCGTGGTGCTGACGGCGTTCGCGCTGGCGCTCGATACGATGGTCGGCGCGATCGAAAAACGGCTGATGAAATGGCAGCCCAAATCCGGCGAAACCGAGCGCCTGTAAAGAGACAAGGGCATCGATGCTTGCCTGCCGGCGTGCTTAAGCCTTGCGCAAGCCGTCGATGATGCCTTCCAGCTTGACCGAATCCACTGAAAACGCCCGTATCCCTTCCGCCAGCTTCTCGGTCGCCATCGCATCGTCGTTGAGCATCAGACGGAAACGTTTCTGATCCAGCGTCAGCTTTTCGATCGGGCTGTCGTGCGCGGCCTGCGGATCCAGCTTGCGCGCCACCGGCGCATCGCTTTCGGTCAATTGCTGCAGCAGGTCCGGACTCACGGTGAGCAGATCGCAACCCGCCAGCTCCACAATCTGCGAGGTATTGCGGAAACTGGCGCCCATTACTTCGGTGGCATAGCCGAATTTGCGGTAATAGCTGTAAATCCGTTTCACCGATTGCACGCCCGGATCGTCGGCGCCGCTGTATTCGGTGTTGTTAGCTTTTTTATACCAATCGTAAATGCGGCCGACGAACGGCGAAACCAATTGGACGCCCGCGTCGGCGCAGGCGATCGCCTGCGGCAGGCTGAACAGCAGCGTCAGATTGCAATGGATGGCTTCGCGCTCCAGCACTTCGGCGGCGCGGATGCCTTCCCAGGTGGAGGCGATCTTGATCAGCACCCGATCGCGCGCAATGCCGGCCGCCTCATACAGGGCGATCAGCGCGCGGCCCTTGGCGATGGTGCCCTCGGTATCGAATGACAGCCGCGCATCGGTTTCGGTCGACACGCGGCCGGGGATGATTTTCAGGATTTCCAGTCCGAAGCCTACCAGCAGCCTATCGATGATCGCTTCGGTGGACAGCGCGGCATGGTCGCGCACGGCTCGTTCGAGCAGGGGTTTATAGGCGTCTTTTTGCACCGCCTTCAAAATCAGCGACGGATTGGTCGTCGCGTCCCGCGGCGTATAGGCCTGCATGCTCTGAAAGTCGCCGGTATCGGCCACGATGGTGGTGAATTGCTTCAGTTGCTCGAGTTGGTTCATGATCGACGCACCGGTAATGAAAGGGAAGTGTTCAAACTGAGATTGTACCCGCGGCGCAAGGCAGGCCGGAAGCCGGCCAATGCCCGGTCAGCGGAAAAAGGAATCGAATTGCATATCGTATTTTTGCAATGCCTTTTGCGCATTCTGCATTTTCTTGCGGAATTCCGGACCGCGCCGCAAGGCCAGTCCGACCGCCAGAATGTCGATCACGACCAGATGCGCGAGCCGGGCCGAAATCGGGGTATACGGATCGGTATTGAAACTCAGATCGATAGGCACCAGCACCGTCGCCAATTCCGACAACGGCGTGCCGGAAGGCCCGATGACGATGATGTCGGCGCCGCCCTTGCGCGCCAGTTGCACGCTGCGCAGCAGCGCCGCATTGCCGCCGCGCTGCGAAATCGCCACCACCGCGTCGCCCCGGGTCAACAGCGACGCCGCGATGCAATGGATATGCGGATCCGAATATGCCACCGTCGGCACGCCGGAGCGGAAAAACTTGTGCTGTGCATCGTTGGCGACGATGCCGGACGTGCCCTGCCCGTAGAATTCGATTTTGTGGGCCAGGGCCAGCACGTCCAGCGCGCGCTGCACCGCGTCCGGATTCAGATGGTTGCGCAGTTCCAGCAGCGTATTGATCGAACGGCTGCAAATCTTGGCGCACAGATCGGACACCAGATCGTCCTGCGCCGGCGATTCATTGGCGCCGGGCAAGGCCAGCGCCAGGCTCTGCGCCAGCTTGAGCTTGAAGTCGTGCCAGCCTTCATAGCCGACGGTGCGGCAAAACCGGATCACCGTCGGTTCGGACACATGTGCATTGCGCGCCAGGGCGGTGAGGTTTTCCGATAGCGCCAGTTGCGGATTGGTCAGGATCGTCACCGCCACTTTTTTTTCCGATTTGGAAAGAAGGTCCAGATTGCTACGGATTGCGTCTAGCAGCATCATGCTCAGACTTCGGGGAAGGCTTCTTCACGCCATTGCAGGCCGTCGCGGCCGATCAGCGCGCTGGCCGCCGCCGGACCCCAGGTGCCGGCGGTATACGGGAGAGGGTCGCTTTCTTCCCGTTCCCAATAATTGAGGATAGGCTCCACCCATTCCCAGGCCGCTTCCAGTTCGTCGCTGCGCATGAACAGCGTCAACTGGCCGCGCAGGATGTCCAGGAGCAGACGTTCGTACGCATCCATGCGCGCCATCTTGAAGGTTTCGCGGAAATCCAGCTCCAGTTCGACCGGTTTCAGGCGCATGCCGTCGCCCGGCGTTTTCGCCATCAGATTCAAATGCAGGCCTTCGTCCGGCTGCAGCCGGATCACCAGGCAGTTCGGCGTGTCCCCGCCGCCGGATTGATTGAAGATCGAATGCGGCACCGGTTTGAAGCGTACCACGATCTCGGCCAGTTGATCGGCCATCCGCTTGCCGGTGCGCAGATAGAACGGCACGCCGGCCCAGCGCCAGGTATCGACCTCGGCTTTGAGCGCGACGAAGGTTTCGGTGCGCGATTCCGGATCGGCGTCCGGTTCCTTGCGGTAGCCCGGCACCGCCGAGCCTTCCACATGGCCGGCGCGGTACTGGCCGCGTACCAGATTGGAAACCAGCGTGGTGCGGGTAAACGGTTTCAGCGACCGCAATACCTTGAGCTTTTCGTCACGCACCGCGTCGGCGTCGGTGGTGATCGGTGGCTCCATCGCGACGATGCACAGCAATTGCAGCAAGTGATTTTGCAGCATGTCGCGCAACGCGCCGGAGTCATCGTAGTAGCCGCTGCGGCCGCCCACGCCGAGCTGTTCGGCGATGGTGATCTGCACGTCGGAAATCCATTCGCGGCGCCACAGCGGTTCGAACAGCACATTGCCGAAGCGCAGCGCCAGCAGATTCTGCACCGCTTCCTTGCCGAGATAATGATCGATGCGGAAAATCTGCGATTCGGCGAAGACGCTGCCGACCTGGGCATTGATCGCCTTCGCGCTGGCCAGATCGCGTCCCAGCGGTTTTTCCAGCACCACGCGCGAGGTAGGCGTCACCAGTCCGGCGGCCGCCAGGTTTTTGCATATGCCGGCGAACAGGTCGGACGGCGTGGCCAGATAGAACACGTGCGCGATGGCCGGATCGGAGCGCATGGCCTCGGCCAGCGCCCGGTAGCCGTCGGCTTTTTTCGCATCCAGCGACACGTAGACGATGCGCTGGCAAAAGCGCTGCCAGACCGCCGGTTCCACCGCCGAATGGGCGATATTGGGCAGCGCTTTCTGTTCCATCACGGCGACGAACGCCGAGGTTTCGACGTGATCGCGGCCGATGCACAGAATGCGGCCGCCGGCCGGCAGATCGCCGGCGCGGTCGCGCGCGTAAAGCGCAGGCAATAATTTACGCATGGAGAGGTCGCCGGTGCCGCCGAATAAAACCAGATCGAAATCGCTGATAGTCATAGAAATAAAATGTTGAGGTTGCGGTGAAGTTATTGTGGACGCGTCGCTATTGCTTCCCTTGCCAGCGCAATAAGCGCATTGGTCGAGCCGTCGTGCCGTTGCGGCATCGCCGCCCCGGTCAGTTCGTCTTGTATCGATTTGGCCAGTACCTTGCCCAATTCGACTCCCCATTGATCGAAGCTGTTGACGCCCCAGATTACACCTTGTACGAAAGTCTTGTGTTCGTACAGCGCGATCAGCGCGCCCAGCGACGCCGGCGACAGCGTATCCATCAGAATGGTATTGCTGGAGCGATTGCCCGGGAAAACCTTGTGCGGCAACAGCGCCGCGATTTCCGCTTCCGGCAGTCCCTGCGCGCGCATCTCGTCGCGCGCTTCGTCTTCCGTTTTGCCGCGCATGAAGGCTTCAGATTGCGCGAAGCAGTTGGCCAGCAGCACCGCATGGTGTCCCGGCAGATCGTGCCGCGCCTGCAGCGCGGCGATAAAATCCACCGGGATCGCGTCGGAGCCCTGGTGCAGCAACTGGAAATACGCATGCTGGCCGTTGGTGCCGACGTCGCCCCAGATCACGGGGCAGGTCGCCGTTTCCAGCGTGCCGCCGCCGGACGTGGTGCGCTTGCCGTTGCTTTCCATTTCCAGCTGCTGCAAATATGCAGGCAGATAGCGCAGATCCTGATGATAGGGCGCAATCGACAGCGAGCTCGCGCCGAGCAGATTGCGATGCCAGATACCGACCAGCGCCAGCATCATCGGCATGTTCCGCTCCGGCGGCGCGCTGAGGAAGTGTTGGTCCATCGCGTGCGCGCCGGCGAGAAATTCGGCGAAGCGGTCGAAGCCGATCGCCAGCGCCACCGACAGCCCGATGGCCGACCACAGCGAATAGCGGCCGCCGACCCAATCCCAGAATGGAAACATATTGACCGGATCGACGCCGAATGCGCGCACCGCCTCGGTATTGGTGGACAGCGCGACGAAATGCTTGGCCAGATCCGCTTGGCCGCCATGGCCCAGAAACCAGGTTCGCGCCGAATGCGCGTTCATCAGCGTTTCCTGCGTATTGAAGGATTTGGAGGCGACGATGAACAGCGTGGTGGCCGGATCGACCTGCGCCAGCACCGCGGCCAGATCGTGGCCGTCGACATTGGAGACGAAGTGCGAACGCAGCCGCGGATGCTGGTGCGCGCGCAGCGCCTGCGCCGCCATTTGCGGTCCCAGATGCGAACCGCCGATGCCGATATTGACCACATCGGTGATCGCCTGACCGGTGTAGCCGAGCCAGGCGCCGCTGCGCACACGCTCGACGAAGTCGCGCATCCGGTCCAGCACGTCGTGCACGTCTTTGTTGACGTCCTGGCCGTCGACCTGCGGGCCGCCCGGGCCGCGCGGCGCACGCAATGCGGTATGCAACACGGCGCGATGTTCGGTAGTATTGATTTTCGCACCGGCGAACATGGCGTCGCGCTGCTGTTCGACGCCGCGCTCCTCCGCCAGGCGGCACAGCAGGGAACGGGTTTCGGCGGTGAGCGGATTCTTCGAATAGTCGAGCGTCAGTCCCGCCGCTTTAATTGAAAATCGATTGAACCGATCGGGATCGGCGGTGAACAAATCATTCAGGCGCCATGCGCTGGCATCGGCGTGATGCGCAATCAAGGCTTGGTAAGCGGCGGTGTATATGCCGGCATGGACGGCAGTACGGGCGAGAGCTGTTGGCGGCATGATTATGCTTTAAGTTGGAAGGGTATCCTGGGACAACTATACCGTAGTTTAGTTTGTGAGTCGTAATTTCACTACAATTTAATTGCGGCTAATTCGTTGTATTTTTGACTATTCTTCGGCATAGCGCAAGAAGCGAAATTCATCATGTTGTAAAAATAGTATGTTAAAAAAGCTAGTTGCCAAGACGTGCGGCGCCCTGTTGCTTGATTATTTCGTAGTAAAATTACATTTATATATTCCATTCACCCGCGAGGATTGTTACCGATGGCCATTCATGCAACCGTAGCCGGCGTCACTTCGCGCATCGCCGAACGCAGCCGGCCGTACCGCCAGGCGTATCTGCATCGGCTCGACGCCGCCGGCAGCCGGGGCGTGCATCGCGGCGCCTTGTCCTGCACCAACCTGGCGCACGGCTTCGCCGCTTTCCCCACCAACGACAAACTATTGCTGAAGCAGGACCGCAGCCCGTCGGTGGCCATTGTCTCCGCCTATAACGACATGCTGTCCGCGCATCAGCCGTTCGAGAGATTCCCTAAAATCATCAAGGACGCGGTGCGCGCGGCCGGCGGCGTGGCCCAGTTCGCCGGCGGCACGCCGGCCATGTGCGACGGCATCACGCAGGGCCAGACCGGCATGGAATTGTCGCTGTTTTCGCGCGACACCATTGCGATGGCGACCGCGGTTGCGTTGTCGCACAATATGTTCGATGCGGCGCTGTACCTGGGCATCTGCGACAAGATCGTCCCCGGCCTGCTGATCGGCGCGCTGCACTTCGGGCATCTGCCCGCCGTATTCGTGCCGGCCGGTCCGATGACCAGCGGCATGAGCAATTCCGAAAAGGTCAGAATTCGCCAATTGTATGCAGAGGGCAAGCTCAGCCGCGCCGATTTGCTGGAGGCCGAATCGAAGTCGTATCACGATGCCGGCACCTGCACTTTTTACGGCACCGCCAACAGCAATCAGATGCTGATGGAGGCGATGGGCCTGCACATGCCGGGCTCCGCTTTCGTCACGCCAAACACGCCGCTGCGCGACGCGCTGACCGTCGCCGCGGCCCGCCAGTCGGTGCAACTGGTGGCCCACGGCAGTCAATACACGCCGGTCGGCCGCGTGGTCGACGAAAAGGCGATCGTCAACGCCATCGTCGCCTTGCTGGCCACCGGCGGCTCCACCAATCACACGCTGCATTTGGTGGCGATCGCAAAAGCCGCGGGCATGGTGATCAACTGGGACGATTTCTCCGACCTGTCGGCGGTTATTCCCTCGATCACGCGCATCTATCCGAACGGCGCCGCCGACGTCAATCATTTTCACGCCGCGGGCGGCACCGGTTTCGTGATTCGCGAATTGCTCGACGCCGGGCTGATGCACGACGACGTACTGACCATTCTCGGCAACAGCCTGCGTGCGCATTGCACGCAGCCGACGCTGGACGGCGACAAGGTCAAATGGCTGGACACGCCGGCCATCAGCGGCGACGACACCGTGCTGCGCGCGGCCGCCAATCCGTTCGCGCCCGACGGCGGATTGAAACTGTTGTCCGGCAATCTCGGGCGCGCGGTGATCAAGATATCCGCCGTCAAGCACGAACATCGCAGGGTTCACGCCCCGGCGCTGGTATTTCATTCGCAGCAGGCCTTCATGGCCGCGTTCAAGGCCGGTCAGCTGGACCGCGATTTCGTCGCCGTGCTCAGCTTCCAGGGACCGCGCGCCAACGGCATGCCGGAACTGCATGCGCTGACGCCGGCATTGGGCATTCTGCAGGACAAGGGCCGCCATGTCGCGCTGGTGACGGACGGCCGCATGTCCGGTGCATCGGGCAAGGTGCCGGCGGCGATCCACGTCACGCCGGAAGTCCTGGCCGGCGGTCCGTTCGGTCTGGTGCGCGACGGCGACATGATTCTGCTCGACGGCGAGGCCGGTATTCTGCAAGCCGAGGTGCCGGACGCGGAATGGAAGCGGCGTCAGACGGAGGCGATCGATCTGTCGGAAAACCAGGTCGGCATGGGACGCGAATTGTTTGCGTTGTTCCGTAACGCGGTCAGCACGGCAGAGGAGGGCGCCACTACTTTCGACTTGCCGCCGCTGCTGAAAAAATCGGTCGAAACGAAAGAAACCGTATGAACAAAGAACGCGATATTCTCGAACTCATGCTTGTGTCGCCGGTCATCCCGGTGATTGCGATCGACGATTTGGCGCATGCGCTGCCGCTGGCGAGGGCCTTGGTGGCGGGCGGCATCCGGGTGCTGGAGGTGACGCTGCGCACTGTGCACGGTCTGGCGGCGATCCGCGCCATCGCGGAGCAGGTGCCGGACGCCATTGTCGGTGTCGGCACGCTGACGCACCCAGATGAATTCGCCGCCGCGCGCGATGCGGGCGCGGTGTTCGGCGTGTCGCCGGGCCTCACGCCGGCGCTGATCGCAGCGGCCAGGAGCAGCGGTCTGCCGTTGTTGCCTGGTGTGATGACGCCCTCGGAAGTGATGAGCGCGCGCGAAGCCGGTTTCCGCCGCCTGAAGCTGTTTCCGGCGGTGCCGGCGGGCGGCATCGGCATGTTGAACGGCATCGCCGGACCCCTGGGCGATGTGATGTTTTGCCCTACCGGCGGGATTTCGCAAGACAACGCGGCGCAGTTTCTGGCATTGAAAAATGTGGCATGCGTCGGCGGCTCCTGGCTGACGCCGAGCGACGCCGTGCGGAGCGGCGACTGGAAACGCATCACGGCGCTGGCCACGGCGGCGAGCGCTTTGCGCAAATAAGCATTTTCATCACCCTAAGACCGCGGGCATTGCGATGCGCCGCGGTTTTTTTTCGTGCGCCGCCTGCTTTGCGGAGGCGATGCGCTAAGAAGCGATCAGCAATCAATAAAAGATCGCAGTGCCTCGATTAGCATGCCAAGGACCGGTGCAAAGCCGGCGATTGCATTCTGGCGAGGAAATCAATGAAGAATCTGGAATCTGTCATGGGACGCCGGCCTGGCCGGCAGTCCTGGAATCCCCCCCGCGCTGACGGCGGTCGGCCATCCGCACGGGGCGGCGCGAAGCCGATCACGCAAGGTTTGAAATCGATCAGGTCGACGGCGGCCGCGACGCGTATATGGCATCGCGCGCAAGCCGATACCGATATCGGTGCGACGATGAAAGAAATCCGGGAGGGCGTTGCAGTCGATGAAATGGACGCGTCGCTTACGCGGATTCGCGCCGCCCGGAATCCGGCAGGCTATCCGTTGCCGGAGCGCTGGAAATTGCGGTCGGCGACCGGCGCTTTTCTGTCCGGACTGATGTTGACGCCCCCTTTGCCGAATGCATACGCCGGCAGCCGCGTCCGGCGCGACGCCGGCGCGCAGGCGGCGATTGCCGCTGGCGCCGCATCGATCGTCTATCCGTCCTCCGCCGCAACTGCAGCGGTGGCGACGACAGCAAACGCCGTTGCCGCGACGGCCGCGCCCTTATCGGCAACCTCCACATCGGCCGCCGATACCGCGCCATTCATCGAGAGCGGCGCGCCGCCGCCGGCATCCGGCTGGATCGATGCGATAGAGTGGCGCGCATTCGACGAAGTGGCATTCCTCACCGCGTGCGGCGTGCATGTCGACGATCGCGCCGGGCTGCCGGGCCGGCTGCGCGCGATGCACGAATGCTTTCCGCAAAGGGCCGGTTCGGGAAAATTGCCCTTGGATATCGCGCAGTTCGATGAACACCGTCTGGAGCGTTTCGCCGACGGCGTATTGCAGGCCAACGGCTACGGCCAAGCCGCGCATGGCGCATCCGATCCGGCTTATCTGCAGACGCTGTTCAGCCGCTGGTTTCTGCAGCTTGCAGCGCCCGAAGCGGGCGACGGCAATGGCGGGCATCGGGCGCCGTTCGACCAGGCGCTGCTGCGGCTGGCGCATCCGGACGCATCGCAACGCCGGATGTGCAGGCCCGCCGGCCATCCGGCGCCGGCATCGTGGCTGCCGCGCATAGGCGCGCTGAAAGACGAATTACGCCGCCATTATCTGAAGAGTTACGAACGCTTCGATGCGGGGCCGTCCAGAAGCTGGGCGTTCGAAGGCTTGTGCCAGCTGTTCGAGCCGACGCTGGTGCGCAACGATCTGCCGGATGCATTTCGATACGGTTCGCTGTCCTGGGCTCTGCTGGCCATCGGCATCGGCCTGGCCGGCGATGCGCATGTCGATCTGTCACTGCACGAACTGATCGCGCTGGCCGCGGCCGCGGAGGTCTTTGACGGACCGGTGCTGCAATCGGCGCACGGCGAACACGCGATGCAGGCGATATTGAGGATGGCGCATGCGCAGGGAAAAATCGATCTGCTGGACCGGCGCGGCCTGACGCAAAACGACGTGGAAATCGCATTGCGCCTGTTCCGGTCGCAGCTGCTGGACGAAAGAAAGAAGCTGCCGCCGCTGGAACGCATGATCGCGCGCTTGCCGACGCGCGGCGACATCGCCAAGGACATGCTGCGCGAAGCCGGTATTGACGACCCGGAGCGGCGTCTGGCGGTAGCGGGATCGCGCCTGGTCATTTCGGGCAAGGTGTTCGCCGAAAGACGCCGCACGCCATCGTGCATGGCGGATCTGAACGAATATCCGCTGTATCGATATTCATGAGCGACTGCCTGGGCGCGCTGCTGGCCGGCGGCGGCGTTTCCGCTGCCGACCGGGCCGCGTTGAAGACGCTCAACTACCAGGAAATGAACGCGCGTTTCGAGCGCACCTTCGACGATATGCTCAAACCGCTGGCGCGTGAAATCATGGGCCCCGCGCTGCAGGACCAGATCGAATTCATGGACGCCGACGATGAGCGCTTCTGGCGCTGCGGCGAGGGGGTCGTGGAGATCCCGAGCGTCTTGATCAATACGCGCCGTGCGCATGCCGGCGTCACCGGCCGCACCGGCGCGGCGGCGGGGCCGAACCAGGCGATGCGCTACACGGCGCGGGACAGCCTGTTGATCCAGCTGACACTGACGTCCGGCGGCCAGCCGCGCACCAGCCTTTACCGCCATTATTGGGTAACGCTGGAACCCTTCGAACTGCGCCGTTACGATGGCAACGACGAGGCATTGTTCGATGCCGGCATCGCCAGATTTTTCAAGGCCGGCCCCGGCGATAAGTTGCAGGGCCGGATACCGAATGCGCCGTTGTCATACGAAAAATTCAGCGCGCGCGGTATCGGGCAGGACGGCGATCTGTTGCAAACCATCAGCATGCATTTGCTGCGCGATCGCCTGGGCGGTTTGCGCGAATCCGCGCGCCAGCTGACCGATGCCGAAGCGCTGAGAGAACAGACAAGGGAAACGTTGCTCAACTTTATTCCATTGCGTGCTTGCGTAAAGGCGGTGCAGGCAAACGAACGCGACAGCGCCCAGCTGTTTTGCACGCTGGATGCATTGGCGTTGACGCCGATGGTCGCGGCGGGGGCAAGACTGGGCAAGGCGGCGTTCGCGGTCGGCGCCGGACTGAATCGATATCAGATCAGGAATCTGGCGCGGGCGTTCATCACGCGCAGCCCGGATGCCGCTGCCGTGCACGGAGCGGCGACGGCGATGGCGCGGCTGGGCCCGCCGCTGCTGGATGTCGGCAGACAGGGAATCAGGCTATTCGATCCGGGTTTCGAATTGGCGTCCGGTTTGTCGAAATTGTCCATCCGGCTCGGGTCGGCGACGGTGCGGCGGCTGGCGGCGAAGTTTCGCGATATGCCGGGCCTGAAAGCATTGACAGGCAAATTGGAAAATTCGGAACAATTGGCGGCGACCTGCTATCCGCAGGGAGGTATCTGGCATGCGCAAGCGCAAGCCGTGGTTCAGCGCGATGGAAAACGGTATATCGAATTCGATGGCAAACATTTCGAAGTCTCCGACATTGGTGAAAACAAGCACGTTCTGGTATTGCGAAACGGCGCGCAATGGCGTTTGCTCAATCCGCAAAGCGGTCGCGGTTACGGTCCGGTGATACGCCTGGACCAGGTTGCCCGCCCCGTATCGGCGGCCGACTCTGCCCCGCCGACTATCGGCCTGCTCGACGTGGCCGCGTGCCGCAGCAAACGCAGCGGCGACCTGTCGTCGCCGTGCCGCTTTGTCGGCGACTCGCGATTCGGCTCGTTCGGCTATGCGCGCGAGAATCCGCCGGTAATCAAGAAATTTCAGGTGCGCCTGACGGCGCCGAACGCCGGGCGCTTTTCCGCATCGGTCCCTGCATCGGAGTCATTGAGGATCGTCAACGTCGCCGATGTCGGTTACGCCACGAGCCTGCGCAATCCATCCGGCGGCACGCTGGGAATCGTTCCCAATCCCGCGGCGCACTTTGTGCATGCGCCTCAGCCGCCCGATGCGCGCGGCGTGCCGTCGCCGCTGGCGGCCGCGATACCCGCGCGCATCGAGAATCTGCCGCAGGCGCCGGGCAGCGCCGGTGCGGATTATGCCGTTTTCTCGGTCGAGGTCGACGCGGGGGGAGGCGCCATCGTTCGCAACGAACGTTACGTTCCGTTCGGGACCTATAGGGAAATCGACGGCGGCATTGTCGGCGTTCTGTTTCCGGATCTGGAGAACCCCTACAGTTTCCGGGTCGACGCGGGCCGGCTGCCGCTGCAGGGGATCGACGGCGAAATTACGTTAAGGCCGGCCGGCGCTGCCGAGATGCGCAAATACGCCCGCTTCCAGGCGCTGATGTCGGTCGACAGGGGGAATAAAAATCCGATGATCGGCCAGGCAGTCAAATTAGGCGATCAACCCGGCAATGTGCAAGCGAAATTCGATGTCGTTTTCGAGCGCAGCCGGGCACTGTTAAATGATGCGCTTCATGTGGCGAACGATCCGGATTCACGCGCCATCGACGTTTGCGCCAGATTGCTCGGTGTTGACCGGGGCGCCGCCAAAGCGCGCCTGCTGCTGCTTGCGATGCAAAAGAATGTGCGGCGGATGGCGGAATCGATGCCATATCTGCATGCGCAAAGCCGTTTCGCAATCGGCTTGTCAGCCGGGGCGGACCCCAGCGACGTCGATGTTACATTGGGCCTCACGACAAACGAAGCGATGGCCGATCCGGTCGATTTCCGCGATTTGGAAATACCGTTCCTGGTTCTCGATGAAGAGTACTTCATGGACCCTGCCGTGGTGATCGACGCTCAGGCCGCCAATCTGGTTCATGAAGCTTCGCATGCCTTGCTCGGCACGGTGGATAGGATGGGTTCCTTGCCCGGCGCCGGCGTGTATGCGTCTATCGATCCGGATAGCGGAATCCGGCAGCTTTTCCCCATTTCGGAAGCGGCCGCCGCGCCGGGAAGCCGACCGCAAAACAATGCCTCCGTGCTGGAACATCTGACCATGTTGTTCGCTTATCTGCGATCGGAGGCTACCCGCGAACGCGTCGAAGCCTATCTGGCGGGATGGAGCGTCGGTTACAAGCATGCCGTGTCGGACGCGGAAGTCGCCGAAACGATCGCGCTGGCGGCCGATCTGGGATAAGCGCCGTCCTAGCGGACTGTTACAGTCGACTACTGAGCTGGCGCCGTTCGCCGCCGATAGGCCACCGCCAGCAGAATAATCCCCAGCACGATCATCGGAATCGACAGCATCTGTCCGGCCGAAATGGTGATGCCGGCCCAGCTCACGTTGTAATCCGGCACCCGGAAATACTCGGTGAAAAAGCGCGCGCAGCCGTACAGAAGGGAAAACATCCCTGCCACCGCCATCAACGGTCGCGCATGGCGCGCGTACAGCCACAGGATGATGAACAGCAGCACGCCGTCGACCAGCGCCTGATAGATCGGCGACGGATGGCGCGGCAGATTATCGACGTTGGGCCAGATCATCGCCCACGGCAGCGAAGGATCCGCCACTCGTCCCGGCAGCTCGGCATTGATGAAATTGCCGAGGCGGCCGAAGGCGTAGCCCAGCGGCACCATCGGCGCGATGAAATCCATGATGCTCATCAGATTGCGGCCCTTTTTGCGGCCCCAGATATACATCGCCAACATCACGCCGAGAAAGCCGCCGTGGAAGGACATGCCGCCCTTCCAGACCGCGAACATCTGGGCCGGATTCGAAAAATAAAAATCGGGGTGATAAAACAGGATTTCTCCGAGACGGCCGCCGAGCACCACGCCCAGTACGCCATAAAACAGCATGTCGTCCAGATCCTCTCTTTTCCAGCCGGCCGCGGCGATGTGCGGCTGCTTCACGCGCAAGCGGCCCAGCGCGATGAACTGGGCGAACGCCGCCAGATACATCAGGCCGTACCAGTGAACGTCCAGCGGGCCTATGGAAAATGCGATCGGGTTGGGCATCGGGTGTATCAGCATAGGGGGACTTTCATCGTGAAGAAAAGAGGGGAACGGCATCGGCCGTATATCAGCGGATCGCGGCGGCAGGCTCGCGCAGCATCGCAAGCAGCGCGCGCAATACCGGCGACGCATTGTCGCGCCGCCAGGCCAATCCGGTTTCGATCAGCGGCGCGGCGTCGCGCAATGGGCGATATTCGACGCCGGGCCGTTTCAGATTCGACACAGATTGTGGCACAAGTGCCATTCCCATGCCAGCCGACACCAGTCCCACAATTGTTTGCATTTGTATCGCTTCCTGCCCGATGTGCGGCGTGGCGCCGGCATCGCGGAAGCAGCCGAGGATGGTGTCGTGGAAGGCCGGCGAGATGCGGCGCGGGAAGATGATCAGCGGCAGTTCGGCCAGGGCTTTGAGCGTCAGCGGACCTTTCGTGGTGAGCACGGCGCTGCCCTTGGGCACCGCCGCCAGCAGCGGTTCCGACAACACCGGCAGATAGTCGAGCACCGCCCGGGTTTTATCGGACAGCGGCGGCAACAGCAGGCCGGCGTCGATTTTGTCCAGGATCAGGTCTTCCAGCTGGATATCGGTGGTGGCTTCGCGCAGATCGATACGCACCTGCGGATAGCGGGCGCGGAAGCGGTGCAGCAGCGGTGGCAGAATGCTGTAGTCGGCGGTGGAAATGAAGGACAGCGACAACAATCCGGAACCGCCGCTGGCGGCGCGCTGCGCCAGATCGGGCAGCGCGGCGGCCTGCTGCAGTATGCGCTGCGCTTCCGGCAGCAGCGCCATGCCGGCCGGCGTCAGCGCCACGCTGCGCTTGGTGCGCACGAACAGTGGCGTGCCCAGCATTTGCTCGAGCGCCTGAATTGTTTGCGACAGCGGCGGCTGCGTCATGTGCAAGCGGATCGCCGCATGGCCGAAATGTTTTTCTTCGGCGACGGCGACGAAATAGCGCAACTGGCGTAATTCAAGCGGCATGGTCCGATGATTCCTTTAAAACAATAAATATCTATTGGATATGATTAAGCAATGAATCATATATTTGACACATAGCTTTACGCAAGGCACTGTAGCGCATTCTTCATTTTTACCGCCAAATCGGCAATAAGGGGCTATATGTATAACCGCCGTTCCAAGAACATCACGCAGGGCGTGTCCCGCAGTCCCAACCGCTCGATGTATTACGCGCTGGGTTACGAGAAAGAGGATTTCGACAAGCCGATGATCGGCATCGCCAACGGCCATTCGACCATCACGCCGTGCAATTCCGGTTTGCAGAAACTGGCCGACATCGCGATTTCGGCGGTAAAAAGCAGCGGCGCCAATCCGCAGGTGTTCGGCACGCCGACGATTTCGGACGGCATGTCGATGGGCACCGAAGGCATGAAATATTCGCTGATTTCGCGTGAAGTCATCGCCGACTGCATCGAAACCGCGGTCAACGGCCAATGGATGGACGGCTGCGTGGTGATCGGCGGCTGCGACAAGAATATGCCGGGCGGCATGATCGGACTGGCGCGCACCAATGTGCCGGGCATTTACGTCTACGGCGGCACCATCAAGCCGGGCAACTGGAAGGGCAAGGATCTGACTATCGTTTCCGCGTTCGAAGCGGTCGGCGAATTTTCGGCCGGGCGCATGTCGCAGGAAGATTTCGACGGCATCGAGCGCAACGCCTGTCCTTCGTCCGGCTCCTGCGGCGGGATGTATACGGCCAACACCATGTCGTCTTCGTTCGAGGCGCTGGGCATGTCGCTGCTGTACTCGTCGACCATGGCCAACCCCGACGATGAAAAGACCGGCTCCGCCGCCGAATCGGCGCGCGTGCTGGTCGAAGCGGTCAAAAAAGATTTGAAGCCGCGCGACATCATTACCCGCAAATCGATAGAAAACGCGGTCGCGCTGATCATGGCGACCGGCGGCTCGACCAATGCCGTGCTGCATTATCTGGCGATCGCGCATGCCGCCGAAGTGGAATGGACCATCGACGATTTCGAAAGAATGCGCAAGAAGGTGCCGGTCATCTGCGACCTGAAACCGTCCGGCAAATACGTGGCGACCGATCTGCACAAGGCCGGCGGCATTCCGCAGGTGATGAAACTGTTGCTCAATGCGGGGCTGATGCACGGCGACTGCATCACCATCACCGGCCGCACCCTGGCGGAAGAACTGGCCGATATTCCCGATGCGCCGCGCGCCGACCAGCCGGTCATCAAGACCATAGCCAACGCCCTGTACAAGGAAGGCCATTTGGCGATTCTGAAAGGCAATCTGGCGCCGGAAGGCTGCGTCGCCAAAATCACCGGTTTGAAGAATCCTGTCATCACCGGACCTGCGCGCGTGTTCGACGACGAATACACCGCGATGGACGCGATCCTGGCCGACAGCATCAAGCCGGGCGATGTGCTGGTCATGCGTTATCTGGGCCCCAAGGGCGGCCCCGGCATGCCGGAAATGCTGGCGCCGACGTCGGCGCTGATCGGCAAGGGGCTGGGCGAATCGGTGGGACTGGTCACCGACGGCCGCTTCTCCGGCGGCACCTGGGGCATGGTGGTCGGGCACGTCGCGCCGGAAGCCGCGGCCGGCGGTTTGATCGGTCTGGTCGAGGAGGGCGATTCCGTCACCATCGATGCGCATCAATTGCTGCTGCAACTGAATGTGCCGGAAGCGGAAATTGAACGCCGCCGCGCCAACTGGAAGGCCCCTGCGCCGCGGTATACGCGCGGCGTGCTGGCCAAGTATGCGGTGCTGGCTTCGTCCGCCAGCAAGGGAGCGGTTACCGGCTGAGGTGGGACCCCTCCGGCATTCGTGGCAAAATAAGCCCGCGCTGCATCAGCAGCGCGGGTTTTTTTATTCATTTGTATCTTGATAACAATAAATCCTGGTCGCTCCAAGACCGGAAATAATGACACACGGAGATCATGCGCATTCTATTGGTGGAAGACAACAGGCCGCTGTCGGAATGGCTGGCGATGGCCTTGCATCGCCAGAATTACTCGGTCGACTGTGTCTATGACGGCGAGGATGCCGATCATTTATTGCTGACGCAGCAATACGATCTGGTCATTCTGGACATTTCGCTGCCGAAGCTCAATGGCGACAAAGTCCTGCAACGCCTGCGCAGCCGCCACAACACCGTGCCGGTACTGATCCTGACGGCCAACAACTCGATGGAGAGCCGCGTCGGAACGCTCAATACGGGCGCCGACGACTACATGGCCAAGCCCTTCGACGTGATTGAGCTGGAGGCGCGCGTGCGTGCTCTGTTGCGCCGCTCCAACCGGCACGCCAGTCCGGTGCTGCGCTGCGGCGCCCTGGCCTACGACAGCAACACCCGTATTTTTACGCTGGGCGTCAATCAATTGAGCCTGACGCCGCGCGAGCAATCCGTCCTCGAAACCCTGATGGTCAAAATGGGCAAGACGGTCAGCAAGCAGGCCTTGGCCGAAAGCCTGTTCGCGATGGATGAAGAAGTCTCTCCGGACGCCATCGAAGTCTACATTCACCGCCTGCGCAAGAAACTGGAGCATGGCGACGCAGCGATCATCACCTTGCGCGGCCTGGGCTATTTACTGAAGCAGCTCCATGAAACTGCGTAGCCTCAGAGCGCAGTTACTTGCATGGCTGCTGGTGCCGCTGGCGTTTTTCGTGGCGTTCAACAGCTGGGTCGCCTATCGCAATGCGTTCGCCATGGCGACGGTGGTGCATGACCGCATGCTGCTGGGATCGGCCCGCATCATTGCGGAACAGGTCCATTACGAAGACGACACCCTGCAGTTGATCGTTCCCCCCGCCGCCCTGGAATTATTCCAGTCCGATTCGCACGACAGTGTGTATTACCGAATATCCGGCCCAGATCGAAAGCTGCTGGCAGGTTCCGACGATCTTCCGATCGTGCCGATCGCGCCGAAATCGGAGGAATCGGTCTATATCGATACCGTATTCCGCGGCGAAGCGGTACGGCTGGTCGCATTTTCGCAGCCGGTCTTCGCGTCCCCCGAACACGGCCCGGTGTTGATCGAAGTGGCGCAGACCAGGGGCTCATACAAGGTGCTGGCGGGCCAACTATGGAAACACGCAGTACAGCAACAGTTGCTGATACTGGCGGCGGTGGTGGTGCTGCTCTGGATCGGTATGCGCCGTGGACTGGCGCCAATCATGAAGCTACGCAATACGGTGCAGCAACGCGAACCGAATACGCTGGAGCCGCTGGATCTGGCGGCCGTTCCGTACGAAATGGCGCCATTGGCCAACGCCATGAACGATTACGTCAGGAGGCTGGAGGAGCACATGGCGGCGCACAGCCGCTTTATCGCCAACGCCTCGCATCAATTGCGAACCCCGCTGACCGTCTTGAATACGCAGCTCGATTACGGCCTGCGCAGCCACGACATCGAAAGCAAGAACGCGGCGCTGACAGCGATGAGAAAAGGGGTGCGGCATGGCACCAGGCTGGTCAATCAACTGCTGATGTTGTCAATGGCCGAGATGAGCGCCGGTCCGCCGTACGAAGACGTCGATCTGGTGGCGATCGTGAGAGGCGTTCTGGAGGACCTGGCATCGCTTGCGCAGAGCAAGGCGATCGATCTCGGCTTTGAATGCGATGACGACAGCATGATGGTGCGCGACAAATTGTCGATGCTGGGCGAGCTGGTCTCGAATCTGGTCGACAACGCCTTGCGCTATACGCCGGCGGGAGGGATCGTCACCGTTTCCGCCAAGTGCCGGGACGATCGCGTCATTTTGCGGATCGAAGACAACGGCCCCGGCATTCCCGAGCGAGAATACGAGCATGTCTTCGAACGCTTCTATCGGCTTCACCCCGAGAATGCGGAGGGGTCCGGCCTGGGTTTGGCGATCGTGCGCGAAATAGCCACGGCCTGCGACGCCGAAATCACGCTGTCGGCCCCGCTCGCCCATCCGGGACTGATCGTCACCACGGTGCTTTCACGGCGCTAAGCGCCGGATATTCGGTCGGAACAGAGCTTCCCATCCCAGAATTCCTTCCGGCTTGGAACATGGCAATACTTACGTTCCACTTTCAAGCGTAATATTTATTGTTCGATTGTGGCTCAAAATACACATGAATTAGATGGTTGAAAGCGATTAGTAAGCTTGCGAAATTTATAGTCCCGGCACTGCACGGCGACAGGCTCCGGCAAAAGTGATGTTGTGAATCATCATTCAATGGTTCGCTCGCGAGCAAGCTATCGTAATATACCGATGCTGCGTTGAAGGTAACTTGAAAGAAATGCATTTTTTAACCAAGTATTAGCAAAAACAAAAAATCAGGAGATATGCCATGAAGAAAACTATCGGTAGTTCATTGCTGGGTGCGCTGCTGCTGGCCGCGACGATCATCGGCGCCAGCCCGGCGATCGCGGCCGACTCGCCAAAAATAACCATTATGGTCGGCGGTATCACCAAAATGATCTACCTGCCCGCCAAATTGGCGGAACAGCTGGGCTACTTCAAAGAGGAAGGCTTGAATGTCGAGCTGCAATCGCAGCCGGCCGGCGTCGATGCGGAAAACGAGCTGCTGGCGGGTGCGGTGCAGGCGGTGGTCGGCTTTTACGACCATTCCATCGACTTGCAGAGCAAGGGCAAGGAAATCAGCGCCATCGTGATCTTCGGGCAGGTGCCTGGCGAAGTGGAAATGGTGTCGAGCAAAGCGCCGACGATCAAAAGCATGGCCGATGTCCGCGGCAAAACCCTGGGCGTCACCGGGCTGGGCTCATCGACCAACTTCCTGACCCAATATCTGGCGTTCAAGCAGGGCATCACGTCGAAAGAATATACGGTTCTGCCGGTCGGCGCGGACAACACCTTCATCGCTGCCATCAAGCAGGGACGGATCGATGCCGGGATGACCACGGAACCGACCGTATCGCAGTTGTTGAAAACCGGCGATGCATCGGTGCTGGTCGACCTGCGCAGCGTCGAAGGAACGGTCAAGGCGCTGGGCGGGCTGTACCCGGCGTCGAGTCTGTATGTGCAGCGTTCATGGCTGGACTCGCACAAGGCGGAAGCGGCCAAACTGGCGCGCGCTTTCGTGAAGACTTTGAAGTTCATCAAAACACATACAGCTGAGCAAATCGCGGACAAGATGCCGAAGGATTATTACGGCAATGACAAGGCGATGTACGTCAAGGCCTTGCAAAGTTCGCTGCCGATGTATTCGGCCGACGGCAGAATGCCGGCCGGCGGCGCCGAAACCGTGTTGGCGGTCCTTTCGGGCTTTAATCCGAACGTAAAGGGAAAGAACATCAATCTTTCCAAGACCTACACCAATGAGTTCGTCGACGCGGTGAAATAAAGCCGGTATTCGCCTTTGCCGCGGCAAGGGCGAGTATCGGCCAACTTCGGGATCAGGATATGAATCAGCTTACTTCCAGCACCGCTTTTATGCGTCCGGCCGGTGCCGACGCGACGCCGGCCATTGAAATGCGCAATGTGACCTGCCGGTTCGTTTCACCGGACGGCAGACTCACCCTGGCGCTGCGCGATTTTTCAATGAGCGTCGCAAAAGGCGAATTCGTCGCCATCGTGGGACCGACCGGCTGCGGCAAATCGACCACGCTGAACATGATTACCGGCCTGCTCAAGCCGACCGTCGGCGAAGTGCGCGTCATGGGCGATCTGGTCGATGGCATCGATCCCCGCATCGGCTTCGTGTTCCAGAGCGACGCGGTGTTTCCGTGGCGCAGCGTGCTTCATAATATCGCCGCGGGGCCGCTGTTCCGGGGCATGGAAAAGGATAAGGCCTATGCATTGGCGGAGGAATGGCTGCGCCGCGTCGGCCTCGACAAATTCGGCAGCCATTATCCGCATCAGTTGTCCGGCGGCATGCGCAAACGCGTCGCGCTGGCGCAGACCTTTATCAATAGTCCCCAGATATTATTGATGGACGAGCCTTTCAGCGCGCTGGACATGCAGACCCGGACCCTGATGCAGGACGAATTGCTGCAATTGTGGTCTTCGCAGGGCGGTTGCGTGGTGTTCGTCACGCACGATCTGGAAGAAGCGATTGCGCTGGCCGACACCGTGTATGTCCTGACGGCGCGCCCGGCCACGCTGAAAAGCACCTACGCCATCGATCTGCCGCGTCCGCGCGTCATGGCCGAGGTTCGCTACGAGCCCGCATTTATCGATATTTCACGCAAAATATGGGCGGATCTGCGCGAGGAAGTTCACATCAACTAATTTTCCTGCCGGCGGCAGATCGCGCCGCCGGTACAAGGCATAGACATGAATCAGACACTAACGAGCGAACAGCAGACAGCCAGCGCCAGCCTCGCGCTCGCGGAACAACAGGCAATGCGCAAGGTAAAGCAACGGTACTGGACGGTGATCGGATTGCGCGTGGCGATTCTGGTGTTCGTTCTGGGCGGCTGGGAGCTGTCCGCGAACCTGCATTGGATAGACCCGTTTTTCTTCTCGCAGCCGACGCTGATCCTGCAGCAAATCATCGACTGGCTGGTCGAAGGCACCTCGCAGGGGCCGCTGTGGGTGCAGGTCGCGGTGACCTTGGAGGAAACGGTTCTGGGCTTTCTGATCGGTTCGGTGGCGGGCGTGATTTTCGGCATTCTACTTGGGCGCAACAAATTGCTGTCGGATATTTTCAGCATTTATATCCAGATCGCCAATTCGATTCCGCGTGTGGTGTTGGGATCGATTTTCGTGATTGCGCTTGGCCTGGGCATGGCGTCCAAGGTCGCATTGGCTTTCGTGATGGTGTTTTTCGTCGTGTTCGGCAATGCGTTTCAGGGCGTGCGCGAAGCGGATCGCTACATGATCGCCAATGCGCAGATCCTTGGCGCTTCGCGCCGCCAGGTCACCATGGCGGTGGTGATTCCGTCGGCGCTGAGCTGGATTCTGGCCAGTTTGCACGTCAGCTTCGGTTTCGCGCTGGTGGGCGCGGTGGTCGGCGAATTCCTGGGTTCGCGCCAGGGGATCGGCCTGTTGATCTCGACCGCACAGGGCGCGTTCAACGCCAGCGGCGTTTTTGCGGCGATGATCGTGCTGGCGGTGGTGGCGCTGGCGGCGGATTATCTGTTGACCCGTCTGGAAAAACGTCTGCTGAAGTGGCGGCCGGCGGCGTTCTGAGGCTTACCGTATTACCCGCAGTACCGTTGTCTTGAATCCGCGGCGCATGAAAATGCGCCGCTTTTTTTTAGATGCGTCTTGCCCCGGTCGTCATGCGCCGCATAGCGACATTGTGAATTTTCATGGAATATTGATCCCGCAATTCCGGAACGATATTTTCCGGTTTGTCATTTAGTATGGCTGCGCCACAGCTCTGCCGCCGAAATGTCGCACTGCCACAGCTCTATCCCTTCCTGTTTTCCCTTCCGCTATTGCGATTCAACTTAAACCGATCAGTCAAGGAAGCATTTGGTGTCATCGTTTCTATTTTCGCGCGAGTCATTTCTCCGTAGTTTGCTTGCCGTTTTTTTATCTGATGTCGGGAAATGCGGGAGCCGATGCGTTCCGACTATGCATTCGTCGATTCGTTCTTGCAAAGGCGGAGCAGGAACCGAGCGGTGAATGTGAGCCAGGCAGTGGTGGGCGGGATCGGAACTGTGCAGGCGGCGCCCATCCTTGCACACCTCATTCATCCGACGTCCGTTCCCGGTCCGCGTTATGCGTATCGCGCCGCCGATGCCGGGAGGGCGTCGGCCGTCCGGATGCTCTTGACGACGCCCGGTCGCAGCCGGGACACCGCCATGCGCGTCGACGAGCTGTCCGCCGCGTATCGCTCGGCGACGGCAGCCGGCGTGAACGATTCGTCGCCAGCGGCCACCGATTCCGTCGTCGGCCAGGACGAAGCGATCAGCGTTCCCGCTGTGAGCGCCGCGCCGGGTCTCGATGGTCCGATCGACATGATGGAAGCCGCGTTGCGGCGCGATCCGCTGGCCGGGATTCAGGCGCTGCACGCCAGTTTCGGCGCGGCGTCCGCGCATCGACGCGCCGCGGACCAGGTATTTTCCGCTTATCCCGCGCAGACCAAAGGCGTCGATCTGGCGCATTGGGCGCACCTGTCCGGCGCGGCGCCGGCGAGCGGCATTGAACATGCCGGCAGCTTGTCGGCGCGCGCGGCGCTGCAACTGGCGGTACAAAACCGGGTATGCGATCTGCTGGTATTGCATGACCATACCCTGCTGTCGCCGCATGCGATTGCCGGTTTCCCATTGCGTGACGCACTTCGAAAAAAGATGGATCCGGCGGCGATCAAAGAGGCGATCGCCGCCGCCTTCCTGGCCCGCATCGACACCGGAACGTCTCGTTTAACGCCGCCGCAAGCGGATTGGATCGCGGCCATCGTCCTGTGCAAATACGACCCCGCGCTCGGGCGGACCGACGCGCCGCGTCATCTGCTCTATGGCGGCGCGCAGTGGGCGCATCGTCGGCTGGCGATCGCCAATTATGCGTCGAATCACGCCGGGCACAGCCATTGGATGTTGCGCGACGCCGATCTGATGGCCGGCAACAAGCGTTATGTCGGCGACGCGCAGGTACTGGAAGAGGTCGCGCAAGCCTATTGCCATGCGCAGAATTTATTGACGCTGACGGCGGAGCCGGCGGATCGCTCCGCCGTCGCCGAGGCCGTCGAAGTCTTGCGCGAGGCGCTCAGGCCCGCGATGGAGTTGCCGCCCGCTTATAGCGCCTCCGGCACGCTGGCGGCGGACTGGCTTGAACGCATCGATTGGCAGGCCTTCGATGGTCCTGATTTCCTGATTCGAAACGGTGCGCCGCAACCTTACCGCAACACGCTGATATGGTGGATGGGCGCGATCCATGCGTGTTTCCAGCCTGTCACCGATGCGCGCCGGTCCGCGCTGGATATCGCCGGGATGGATCAGGAAAAATTGCAGCGGTTCGCCGCCCGGGTGATGCGTTTGCAGGGCTACGGTGCGCCGGCGCACGATGCGCCGAGCGCGGACTATCTGCAGACGCTGTTCGATCGTTGGTTTCATTACAGCGTCGTGCCGCTGGCGGCGGATTCCTTTCATCGCTTCCTCAACGACGCCAGCCGGCCGCGGGCGTCCGGGCAATGCGGCGCTACGGCCGATCCCGGCTTGCAGTCGATTCTGCACTCGGCGGCGACGGTAAAAGCCGACTTGCGCGAGCTGATGTTTCTGCACAGCGACCCGCCATGGCCGCAACCGGCCGGCTTGTGGGCGTTCGACGCCCTTTGCAGCGTCTTTTTGCCGGCGCTGGCGCGCCGCGATATCCCGGCAGGCATGGCATACGGGGGAATGGAATGGACCCGGCTGGATATCGGCACGTTTTTGCTGGGCGATGCGCATTGGGACTACGAGGTGGAAGAGTTGTGCCGGCTGGCCGATCAGGTGGATGCGTTCGCGGACGAGGCCATCGCGGCGGCGGCCGATGCGCGGCGGCCCTTGCCGGCCCAGGTGCTGTATCTGAGCGATGCCGCATTGCGCATGGCGCACAGCGGCGGCGTCATCGATGCCGCGGTGGAGCGGAGCCCGGCCGCCGTCGAAAAGGCACTGGCGTTTCTCTACCGTCAGCTGGCAAGCGCGACTGGCCGCAACGATCCGCTGAATGTTCTGCAGGCATCCGTTCCGACGCGCGCGGATGTGGCGCGGGATTTGCTGATCGAACATGGATTTTCCGATCCCGACCAACGATTCACGATGACGCGAAGCGGTGGAAAATCCATCGCATCCATCGTGGATAAACCGCTGCGTTGGGACACGCCGTACCCGCTGTATCGCATTTACCTGGAAGACGGCATGCGTCAACTGCTGTTCTACGGCGATCTGACGCAGCGCCAGCGGGATCTGCTGAACAGCGGTCGCGAAGCGCTCAGCGCCGCGGCGCTGGGAGTCCGGTTCGCGCGCGATTTCGACGCGGCGATCGCGGCGCTTTCCGAAGAAGTCCTGATTCCGGCGTTGCGCCATGCGGTTCAGGCGCTGGCGGTCGAAGACCAGCAGGCCTGGCAATGCGCGCGCTGGGAACTGCGCATACCGCGCGCACAGATAAAAACGGAAAGAATCTCCCTCCCCAGTGTCTGGACCGCGCAGGCCTTCAATGTGCAGGCGATCAAACGCCCGATAGTGCATCGGAACGCCGACGGCGGCGTACTGGTCGATCTGGATGCGGGCGGCGGCGAGAAGCGGCATTACTGGGTGTCGTTCGCACCGTTTCGCCTGCAACGTTACGACGGCGACGTGGCCGCGCTGCTGGCTGACAACTTGCGTCTGTTTTTCAGGCCGCAGAGCGGGAATTACCGGCTGGTCGCGTTCGCCGAGCCGTCGCTTCTGCATTACTACCGTTCCGGCGAAGCGGCGCAACCGAGCGGCGTGCTGCATGCGATCGCCGAACGCATGCTTGAGCCCATGATCGCCACTTTGCGCGAGGCCGCTTGGGGCGCGACCGATACCGAAATTTTTCGTCGCGAGGTATCCGGATTTCTACTGAACCTGCTGCCCTTCTACAGCTGCGTGAGCGCATTGAAATCGCGCGACAGGATAGAGAGCGCCAGTTTTTTTTGCATTCTGGATGCGGCCGGCCTGGCGTCCGTCGCCAGCGCGGGCGGCAAGGCGGTCGGCAGCGTGGCGCGCGTCGCCGCCGGCTTGAGCCGGAAGGAAATCAAGCAGCTGGCGACCGCTTTCGCCACGCGCGCCGTGCTGCGCGACGCCGCTGCGAAAACCGTGGGCCTCGCCTTGAACCTGGCGTTGCCGTTTAAAAGAGTGGCCGTGCAGTCGCTGCTTTTTTTCGATCCCGGCTTGCGTCTGGGGTGGAGTTTCTCCAGTTTCGTGGCCAGCCTCGGCAAGCAGGGCAGCATGGCGCTGGCGAGAAAAATCAGACAAATTCCGGCCTTGCGGCGATTGCGCAAAAGGCTGATCGACGACCGCCGCCAGGCCCGCTTCGTTTACCAGGACCGCGGTTTCTGGCTGGCGCAGCTGGACAAAATCGAATGCGCCGGCGGCGAGCGCTATCTGATGTGGCAGGGAACGCGCTATTCGGTCATGGAGATCGGCGATAGCCGCAATGTCCTGGTGCTGGGCGATGGGGCGGGCGTACGCATGGCGGATCCGCGCAGCGGGCGGACTTACGGTCCCTTGCTCCGACCGGAAGGCTTGCTGCTGACCGATGCGAGAACGAGCGTCATCAAACCGGCGCCATCGTATTTACGGTCGGAGCAGACGGTCATTCCGCATTGCCGCGCCAAACGCAGCCCCGATGCGGCGACCGCCTGCATGCTGACGCCCGCCAAGAGATTCGGCCCCTATTTTTATCAATTCGAAGCGGGCAGCATGGGCTGGCCGCTATACCAATTGCATCCCCCAGGTGCATTGGCCGCCGGACGGCAGCGTTTGCAACGGGTCGATCGGGCCAGCGCCGGCTATCGTTCCTACAGTGTCGAGGACGGTCGGATCCAGCCGGAAGCCTTTTTTGTCTGGAGCGGGAAGATATGGAGACGGAACAACGACGGCAGCGTGGATGCCACCTCGCGGCAGGTCAATTTTCCGGACCGCATGTTCGGCCGGTTTGCGCAAACGACGCCGCCCCGGCAGGCCGACGCCCACCTTTCGGTGCTGGTCGATTTTCCGTTGGGACCGGCATCGGGCCGCGCCGCGTTTCGCAACACCTATGTGGTGCCGTACGGCAGCTACGCGATGTCGGACGGCATCCATAGGGGAATGGCCGAAATCGGCGGCGAATTTTATACGTTCGAGGTGGACGCGAGCGCGTCCAGGATCGGGGCGCCGGTCGCGATGCTCAAGGCGACGCAGGACCAACGGGATATTTATAGCGCGTATTGCCATATCAATAATGCTCAGATCGAGCGGCTGATCCCCAACGGATTTACCCGGTTGAGCGAGCAGACGCCGGTGATTCGTCATCGTATCGACCAGGTATTGCAGCGCCTTGCCGAGATGATCGTCGACGCGGGCCGCTTCCTGGCGGAAAACCCGGCCGCCGCGGATCGCTTGCTGCGCCGTTTCGCGCAAGGACACAAAGTCGCCGGTGCGGTGTCGCTGCGCAAGCGGCTTGCCGCCGATCTGGTGCGGCTGGAACAGGCCATGACGCCCTTGCAGGCGCACAAGAATTTTTTCCTGGGGTTTGCCGACATGACCGACGGCGGCGACGATCCGGTACTCGGAATGGGGCTGCGCGACTCGATGCGCTACGACATTCATCCGCAGTTTATCAATAAGCCTCTGGTTTATCTGGCGACCGACGAGATAGTCAAGCGCTCCATCGGCGTCGTGACGGCGCATGCGCTGCACGAGTTGACGCACGCCAGTCTGGGCACCCTCGACAGTATGCGTCACGATGTGCAAGAGCACGTATACGCCACATCGGATCCCGAGGGCAATATCAATATCGCCGATTTGATCGCCGCCGCGCAACAGCCGGGCAACGATCCCGGCATGCACGCGGCGACGCTGGAAAACCTGATCGTCCTGTTTTCCTACCGATACCGCGGACAGCGCAACGTGGAGGCGATTTTCGATAAAGGCGCAACGATTTACCGTCGGAATTCGGATTGAGACCGACCGGCATGGTTAACAACGAAGACGGAGGAAATCGTAGGCATTTTTGTTTTGGCTGCAAAAGCATTCGGCTGGGTCCCACCGCCGCCCCCAGCGCCGGCGGAGCCGCCGTCGGCGCCAATGCGCTATACATCGCCCCGCCCATCGACCGCAGGGCAGGCGGCGCGCGATGAGGCCGGGTCAGGGACGGAAAATATAAGCGATGCAATGGCCGCGCTGCGGCGCAGTTTTCCCGTTGTGGAGCACATCGATTCATTGCTGGAGGCGCGGCGCCAGGATCTGCTGCGGCGCGGAACGGCTGCGGTGACGCCGCGTCCCGAAGCGAAATCGGCGCGGGACGTCGCGTTGCTGGCCGCTCCGTTCCTGGCGCATGTCGCGTCGACCCTCGGCCCGCAGTCGGTTCCGCGCTTCAATGAAACGGCGGCCCGCATGCGCACGGTCATCGTCCCGGTTGTGCCCACCGCCTCGGCATTTGCGGCGGCTTCAGCGCCGCCGGCCTCTCCGCCGTTTCAGGCGTCGCCCCCGCCTGCCGCCGATGCGCCGCCGCTATTGGCGGACCGGGTATTGACGCCGCAATGGATAGCCGATCTCGATTTTGCCGCGTTCGACGATATCGCGTTTTTTCGCGAATGCGGTGAGCGCGTCGCCGATCCTACTTCGCTGGCGCAGCGTCTGACCGCGGCATACCGGTGTTTCATGCCGGTCTTGTCGCCGCTGCGTTCGGCGCTCGATATCGGCGGTCTGGAGCAGAGGAGGCTGACATTGTTTCTCCGGCGTATGCTGGCGGCGCTGGATTTGGGCGACTTGCCGCAAGAGGGGCTCGATCCGGCATTTGCGCAGCTACTGTTTCGCCGCTGGTTTTTGACCCTGGCTTCGCCGCCGACGGGCGGCGGCAACGGCGGTTTCCATGTATTTCCGCTGGACGATCTGTTGCTCTCGCTGACCCACGCGACGCCGGCTTCCGTCGCTGCTTGCGCCACGCAGCAGCGCACGCCGTCCCCGATGTCGGTGGCGGCGCTGCGCGACGAACTCGCATTGCGATTTTCGCAAGCCGATCCGGAGCAGTCGCGCGCGATGCAGGAATGGGTGATCGCCGGCCTGTTCGATGTATTCGAACCCACGCTGAGGCGTGCCGACCTGCCGCCGCAATTGCGCTACGGCAGTCTGGAATGGACTTTACTGGCCATCGGCAGCGCACTGGCCGGCCCGCAGCATTGGCATTACCGCCACCCGGAACTGGTCGGACTGGCGGTCGCGGCGAACCTGTTCGATATCCCGGCCGGCGCCGCCGGCGGCGTGGTCGAAATGGCCCGGCTGGCCGCGGGGCCGGTATTGCGCATGGCGCATGCCGAGGGCCGGATCGACTTGCGCGACGGGCGGGTCGATGCGGAGACCCAGCTGCAAACAGCGATCGGGCTGTTCCTGACGCGGATGGAACAGCAGCGGCAGACCGGTTCGGCGGCGTCGGCTTTTGCCGCGCTTCCGGTGCGCCGCGAAGTCGCCGTCGCCATGCTGACGGAATACGGACTCGACCCCGAGCAGCGTTTCGTGTTGACGAAGCCGCAAGGATACGGCCGGGATTTATTAGGCAGCCAGACCAAGGAGATGCCTGGTCTGGCCTTCGATCGCTCTTATCCGCTGTTCGACTTTTTCATGTCGGGCTGCATGACGCAATTGCTGACCTACGGCCGCGTGCCTGGATCGCTTGCCAAGCGGGTGCAATCGGCGATGACGGCATTGCCGCATGCCGCACTGAATACGCGCTTCAATCGTCAATTCGACCAGGCGTTCGCCGCCTTGTCCGATGGCTGGTTTGCCGATGAGATCGACGCCGCCGTGGCGGGCATGGATAAGCGGGACGCGCATTTCTGGCATTGCGGCAAAGCGACGGTGCGGGTGCCGCGAGCCAGTATCGTTACCAGGTCGCCGCCGCGCGCTGATCTGGGCGTCAGCGGAATGGGCCGGCCCAGCGTGTCGAAGATCCGCGAATATCCGGCCGTGGGCGGCCTGCTGGTGCGGATCGTGCTAGACGAGGGACAGCGCCAGGAGACGCGCCATTATTGGGTGACCATGAACCCGCTGCGGATCGGCCGTTTCGGCGGCGATGCCGCCGGATTGATGTCGGCCAGGCTCAACGATTTTTTTCAGGCGGACCATGCCGCCGGCGAGTCTTTGTCGAAGCTGAACGTGAACGCGAGAATTCAGTACAGCACCTTCGAACATATCGATGCCGCGCGGCGCACGGCGCAGTTTGTCGCCGGGCGTCTGCTGGCGCCGCACTTGCCGAAGGCGCGCGACGCGGCGTTCCAGGTGACAGGGCCGGAATTATCGCGGGAAAATCTGCATCAATCGCTGCTGGATTTACTGCCGTTCAGGACTTGCGTGCAAGCGGTAGGCGCGGGCGAGTCCTATCGGGCGGTGTTGTTTTGCGTGAGCGATGCCTTATCGCTGATTCCGCTGCTCGGCGCCGGCGTGCGCGCCACGAGCAGCGCGATGCGCGTTGCATCGGCGCTGTCATCGACACTATCGTTGACGCAGGCGAGACGGCTCGCGGCGGGTTTGTTGACCGGCACGGTCACGCGCGACATTGCGCCGCAGATGATATCGAGCAGCTTGCGCGTCGGCGTGCCCCTGCTCGATGTAGCGAAGCAGGCGGCGCACTGGGCCAATCCGATGGACGGTCTGGCGTCGGGCTTGTCCTGGGCGACGATGCGCCTGAACGGCGGCGCATCGCTGCGGCGGCGCTTGCGCCGCTTGCCGACGCTGGACCCGCTGGCCGCCGACATCGAACGCCATGCCGCCGTGCAGCGCGTGTTTTATGCCGACCGCGGCCTGTGGCGCGCCCGGCCGGACGCCGTTAGCGTCCATCGGGGTCAGCGGCAACTGCGGCTGGCCGGCAAAATCTATCCAGTGGTCGATATCGGCGAGCGCGCCGATGTGCTGACGATACAGTGCGGTCGCGAATTGCGTCTGCTCAATCCCGAAAGCGGCTTGCCCTACGGTCCCGTGCTGAACCGGGAGGCGCTCGAAGCGAGCCGCGGCCGGCCCGGCGCGCACCGGCTGGCCGGCGGATGCCGCAGCAAGCGCGACGGCAGCGACGTGCGTATCTATGCCGCCACCGACGTCAACGGCTGCAGCCGGATCGAGCGATCCGCGCAATTCGGTTGGGGGTCGTATGTCTTTGCCGAAAAATTCCCCTATCACGGTGTGCAGGCGCGCATGTTGCCGGCGGCCGCCGGGGGGATGGTGGAGGATTATTTTCCGGTCGATCTGAGCAATATCGGATTCGTGTCGTATAGCTGGAAACAGCGCGACGGAAAATTCACGCAGGTATATAACAGTCGTTATTTTGTGTTCGACGACCGGATCTGGATCGCCGAAAACGGACGGCTGCGGCCGACCTCGATAGAATTCCGATTCCCCGATTATGCCGAGGGGACCGTCATTTATTCCGACGCCGACGGGATGGGCCCCGATTATCTGGCCTTCGACGTTGAATTGCCGCCCATCCCTGGCACCGACAAGGTGTATTACAACCGCTTCATCGTCCCGTACGCCAACTATCCCGGTGACGGCGGCAAATGCATGGGCCTGATCGAACCGCCCGGCGCGCCGTACAAATTCAGCTTTAGCGGCAAGTGGTTTGAGCGCCTGCCGGCCGGAGAAAAAGTCACCTTGAGAAGGATCTCCGTCCGCGAATATCGCGTTTACGAACAATACCGGCAGATCCATGCCGATGAATCCGCGAATGCATTGGATAAAAGCAGTCTGCGCAAATTAAAGGATGTCGAGCCCGCCATGCAGCAGCGTTTCGACACCATTGTCGAGCGCGCCGAAAAGTTGATCGACGACGCCGAGCGCGCATTGAAATCCGGCCAGCCGGCGGTGAAGGCCATCCTGAACGCATTCATGCCGAAAACCTGGGACGTGGCGCGGAAAGAGGCTTTCGTTCGGACCTTCAAATACAATGTGAAAAAGGTGCGCGGCGCATTGCCGATCGTCAAGCGCAACAAATCCGACATCATCGGCTTCGGCACCGTCGAGTTCAAGCAGAGCGTCGATGGCGCCACGTTGATGCGCAAATCGATACGGGCGGAAGCGTTGTCGGGATCGATGGTGCAGGACATGGATTATTCCCATATCAAAAAAGCGCTGATTTATTTTGAACAGCGAAATTTCGAGGCAGGGAAGATCGATAGCGGGGCGGCGGACCTGCTGCACGAATTGTCGCATGCGAAAGTGCGCACGCGCGATACGATCGGTCCGGCGTTTACCGAGCAGGTCTATCCGCACCGGTCCGTTTTCGACCACAACATCATCGATATCTCGCCTTTGGTCGCGGCGGCGGGGCAAAGCGGGAGCGACAGCGCCAATCACGCGGGGACCTTCGAGCATCTGGTCTTGGCATTGGCGTATACGCAATCCCCCGATACCGTACCCTTGCTGAACGGCCTGCTGGGAGGGGGCACCCGTTTCTCGCACAGGCCGGATCCGGTGGAGAAAAAATGTTCCGGCGAGTGCATACTGCTGCGCTAAAATGGCCGCGCATGAAAAAGGAAGGAAGATGAAAACATTATCTGTATTGCTGGCGGCAGCCGGTTTCGTCGTTTCCCAGTCGGCATCGGCCGACATCGCGCTGGCGAAAGCGAAAAACTGCATGTCCTGCCACGCGCTCGCCAACAAGCTGGTCGGTCCCGCATTCAAGGATGTCGCCAAGCGTTATGCCGGGCAGCCGGATGCTGAAGACAAGCTGGTGCAGAAAGTGCTGAAAGGCGGATCCGGGTCGTGGGGAGTGGTGGCGATGCCGGCCAACTCGCAAGTCACCGAGGCCGAGGCGCGCACCCTGGTGCATTGGATTTTGTCGCAGAAATAAGCCGCCCCGCGACGGTATGGCCGAATAGGTGAAAAAACGCGCTTCAGTCCCCGGACCGAAGCGCGTTTTGCATTCGCGACAGGCGATGCGCCGAACCGCTTATTTGACCACGCCCAGTTCCGAGCGCGCGCCGCCCCTATAGGTGTACAGCGTCAGCGAACCGTCCTTGATATCGCCCTTGGAATCGAACGCGATCAGGCCGGTGATGCCGGGATGGCTGATCTTCGCCAGTTCGGGCAGGTATTTCTTCGGATCGGCCGATTTCGCTTTTTGCATCGCGTCGACCACGGTCATCGTCGCGTCGTACGCATAAGCGGCGTTATACACCACGTCGATGCCGAAGCGCTTCTTATAGGCGGCCCTGAAATCGTCCATGCCCTTTTTGGCGTTGGCGGCCACGCCGCCGGCTTCCGCGCAGACCACCTCGTTGTCACGCAAACCGTCGCCGGCCAGACCCGGCAGAGAGCCGGTGCAGATGCCATCGCCGCCCATGAACTTGCTGTTGATGCCCAATTGTTTCATTTGACGCAACATCGGACCGCCGACCGCATCCATGCCGCCGAAGAAAATGACGTCCGGCTTCTTCGATTTGACCGACGTCAGGATGGCGTTGAAATCGGTCGCCTTGTCATTGGTGTACTGGGTGGAGACGATAGTGGCGCCCGATTTCTTCGCGCCCTTGGAGAATTCCTCGGCGACGCCCTGGCCGTAGGCGGTGCGGTCGTCGATCACGGCGATGTTCTTGCCCTTCAGGTCGGTGACCGCGTATTTGCCCAGCACCGCGCCCAGCTGCGCATCGTTAGCCACGACGCGGAAGGCGGTTTTGAAGCCTTGTTCGGTATATTTCGGGTTGGTGGCGGACGGCGACACTTGCGGAATGCCGGCGTCGCTGTATATTTTCGATGCCGGGATGGTGGTGCCTGAATTCAGATGGCCGATCACCGCCGCCACTTTGGCGTCGACCAGTTTGGTCGCCACCGCGGTTGCCTGTTTCGGATCGGAGGCGTCGTCTTCGGCCACCAGCTGGAAGGTCACTTTCTTGCCGCCGATGGTCGTGCCCTTGGCGTTGAGCTCGTCGATCGCCATGCGCGCGCCGTTTTCATTGTCCTTGCCCATGTGCGCATTGGGACCGGTGATCGGTCCGACATGGCCGATCTTGATGACTTCCTGCGCATGGGCCGCGCCGGAGATCGCAAAAGCGATGGCGGCGGTCAGCGGTACCAGTTTGGGGATGAGTTTTGTCGTAAGCTTCATGAATGTCCCTCTGTGATTGGATATGATGGAATTTGCTGCAACAGGCAAAACAACGATCTACAGAACAATGCGCGAATAATTTATATCCGATCCCGATTACATTTAAACCATTTTTCTTGTAATTCAGATATATCTGAATGTCGAAACGTTACAACATAAAAAACCGTTCGCAAAGCACTTTTTATCTGCATTTTTAAATCAAAAAATACCATGCCGACCAAACAAACCGTTTTAGATAAAGTCGATCGCAAGCTGCTCAATCTGTTGCAGAAGGACAATCAGATTCCGACCCGCACGCTGGCGGAAAAACTGCACATTTCGCAGCCGACCTGTCTGCGCCGGGTGCGCGCGCTACGGGAAATGGGCGTTATCAGTGCGGAAGTGGCGATGGTTGACCCGTTTGCACTCGGTTATGGCATGCTGGCGTTTCTGGAAATCTCGCTGATCAATCAATCCGACGAGCACATGCAGGAGTTCGAACAGCGCATGAGCAAGGAAGCCGAAGTGATGCAGTGTTATTTCGTGTCGGGGGAATACGACTATTTCATCGTTGTCCATGTCATCAACATGGACGCCTATTACCAGTTCGTGCGTCACGTCATCTCCGGTTCGGGCAACGTCCGGCATTTTCACTCGCGTTTCCCGATGAAACGCGCCAAATTCGCGACGCGCATCGCCTTCGACGAGAAGGCGGCCGAAGTGGAGGTCAGGACAGTGCGCTGAAGCACCCATCAAAAAAGGATGCCTCACAGATGCATGCAGTCGAGTTCTTTATTCAGGATCTGGCGGTGATCATGCTGATCGCAGGCGTGGTCACGATCGTCTTCAATTACTTCAAACAGCCTGTAGTGCTGGGTTACATTGTGGCCGGCGTGATTATCGGGCCGCATACGCCGCCGTTCGAACTGATCCAGGACAAGGACACGGTGCATATCCTCGCCGAGCTGGGCGTGATTTTCCTGCTGTTTTCGCTGGGATTGGAATTCAGCATCAAAAAGCTGGCGAAAGTCGGCGCCACCGCCATCGTCGCGGCGGTGGCCGAGATCACGCTGATGATCTGGATCGGCTATGAAATCGGCTCCTGGTTCGGCTGGAAAAAGATGGATGCGGTCTTCCTCGGCGCGATGCTGGCGGTGTCGTCGACGACGATTATCGTCAAGGCGCTGAACGAACTCGGCATGAAGAACGAGAAATTCGCGCAGATCATTTTCGGCATCCTGATCGTCGAAGACATCCTGGCCATCGGCATGATCGCATTGCTGTCCGGCATCGCCACCAGCGGATCGGTGGCGCCGCTGGCGGTGTTGGCCACCGTCGGCAAGCTGCTGCTGTTCATGACCGTCGCGCTGGTGGTCGGAATTCTGGTAGTGCCGCGCATATTGGACTATGTGACCCGCTTTCGCAGCAACGAAATGCTGCACATTTCGGTGCTCGGTATCTGCTTCGGTTTTTGCCTGCTGGTGATGAAGCTCAATTACAGCGTCGCGCTGGGTGCGTTCCTGGTGGGGGCGATCATGGCCGAATCGCGCCACATCCATCGCATCGAGCGGTCCATCGAATCGATCAGGGACATGTTCAGCGCGATTTTCTTCGTCGCCATCGGGCTGCTGTTCGATCCGCGCGTGCTGCTGCAGTACTGGCTGCCGATTACGCTGATCACGCTGGCGGTGGTGTTCGGCAAACTGGTCAGCAGCGGGCTGGGCGCGTTTCTCTCTGGGCATAGCGGGCGCACGTCGATGCGGGTGGGCATGGGACTGGCGCAGATCGGCGAATTCTCGTTCATCATCGCCGCGCTCGGCGTGTCGCTGAAAGTGACCAGCGATTTCCTGTACCCGATCGTGGTCGCCGTCTCCGCCGTGACCGCGCTGCTGACGCCGTATCTGATCCGTCTGGCCGACCCGTTGTCGCTGAAGCTGGGACGCCTGATGCCGTCGCGCATCGCCAGCGTGTTCGGCCTGTATGCGGTCTGGCTCGACAGTTTGCAGCCGCAGGGAGACAAGGCCGAGTTGACGCGCATCTTCAGGCGCATCTTCTTGCAGATAATGATCAATCTGGCTCTGGTCGCCGGGATTTTCCTGGTCAGCGCCTATTTCGTCGATGCGCTCAGTGCGCGGATCGCGGACTGGACAGCCGACGTCCAGATCCAGAAAGCGCTGATCTGGGGCGCCGCGCTGTTGATTTCACTGCCGTTCCTGGTGGCGACGTATCGCAAGCTGCAGGCGTTCAGCATGCTGCTGGCGGAGGTCGGCGTGAAGCCCGAATTCGCCGGCGCCCATACCGAGCGCACGCGCCGCCTGATATCGGAACTGATTCCGGTGCTGGCCATCGCTGGTATCATGTTGCTGATTTTCGCGCTCAGTTCCAGTATCTTGCCGCCGTTCAATTTGCTGATCGTGGTGCTGCTCGGCGCAGCCGGATTGGCGGTTTTGCTGTGGCGCAGGCTGATCATGCTGCATTCCAGATTGCAGGTCGCCCTGATCGAGACCCTGGATGAAATGCCCGACGACAAATAAGACTCCCCCGATTTCATTTAATTGCATAAATAACAACAACTCCCATGACACAAGACGAACTCAAATTAGCCGTGGCTCGCGCCGCCATCGAATATGTGGTGGACAACACGGTGATCGGCGTCGGCACCGGCTCCACGGCCAACTTCTTTATCGATGAACTGGCGAAGATATCGCACCGGATCCAGGGCGCGGTCGCGTCGTCGGAAGCGACCGCGGAACGCCTGCGCGGCCATGGGATTGAAGTGCTGGAGCTCAATCAGGTGCAAAGCATGCCGGTCTATATCGACGGCGCCGACGAGATCACCGAGCGCGGCGCCATGATCAAGGGCGGCGGGGCGGCGCTGACGCGCGAAAAAATCGTCGCCTCGGTGGCGACCAAATTCATCTGCATCGCCGACGAGTCGAAACTGGTCGGCATGCTCGGCAAATTTCCGCTGCCGGTCGAAGTGATTCCGATGGCCAGCGCGGCGGTGGCGCGGCAACTGGTGAAACTGGGCGGGGAGCCGAATCTGCGCTTCAAGGACGGCAAGCCGCTGATCACCGACAACGGTTGCGTGATTATCGACGTGATGGGACTGAAAGTCGCCGATCCGGTTGCGCTGGAACAGCAGATCAACCAGATCGTCGGCGTGGTGACAGTGGGTTTGTTCGCGGCCAAGGGGGCGGACGTGTGTCTGCTGGGGACCAAGGACGGGGTGCGGACGCTGACGTTTTAAGCGCGGCATATCCTTCGATACGCCTTCGGCTACCCCGGACGAACGGATTTTGTGAAAATTTAGAGAAAAACCGTTCGTCCTGAGCAGGGGCGGGCCCGGTATCGAAGGACGCGCGCGGTAGATAAATGTTATTCCGTGGGCGGCACATACCCCTGTGCGGCATCGGCCCCATCGCCGAAGAAATGATTTTCCATCTGTTTCGCCAGATATTGACGGGCGCGCGGATCGGCCAGGTTCAGGCGGTTTTCATTGACCAGCATGGTCTGGTGCTTGAGCCAGGCGGCCCAGGCTTCCTTCGACACATTTTCCCATAAACGTTTGCCCAATTCGCCTGGATACGGCGGGAAATCCAGCCCTTCGGCTTCGCGGTTGAGTTTGATGCAGTGAACGGTGCGGGCCATAACAATTCCTTCGTTTTTGAAATAAGCGGATTCTATAAATTTTTGATCAGGACCAGCGATTTGCGCTGCCAGTTGTACATCTGCTGCCGGTTCTTCGGCAGATCGTCGACGGTCGCATGCACGAAGCCGCGCCGCAGAAACCAGTGTGAAGTGCGGGTGGTCAGCACGAACAGCTTGGTCAGGCCGGCGGCGCGGGCGCGGTTTTCTATGTGTTTCAGTATGCGCTCGCCGTCGCCCTGCGCCTGTACTTCCGGATTGACGGTCAGGCAGGCCATTTCGGCCATTTTCTCTTCCTGGAACGGATACAGCGCGGCGCAGCCGAAAATCACGTTATCGTGCTCGATCACCGAGAAATTATGGATTTCGCGTTCGATCAGTCCACGGCCGCGTTTGACCAGCGTGCCGTCGGCTTCCAGCGGTTCGATCAGTTTCAGGATGCCGCCGACGTCTTCGATGGTCGCTTCGCGCAGGCTTTCCAGGTTTTCGTAGGTGATCATGGTGCCGATGCCGTCATGCGTAAACAACTCCAGCAGCACCGATCCGTCGATCGCGAACGGCACGATATGCGCCCGCGAAACGCCGGCGTTGCAGGCGCGGGTCGCGCGTTCCAGATAAAACGCCGAATCCGCCGGCAGGAAATCGGCCGCCAGCACCGCCTCGGCCTGATGCGAAGACAATTCGCGGATGTCGACGCCGCCCATGTCCTGCAGCAGCGGCGTCTCGGTAATGAACACCAGTTTTTCGGCGCGCAGCGCAATCGCCGCCGCCACCGCCACATCCTCCATCGCCAGGTTGAAGGCTTCGCCGGTCGGCGAAAAGCCCAGCGGCGACAGCAATACCAGGCCGCCGGCCTGCAAAATGGGGTGAATCGCATCGGCGGCGATGCGGCGCACCAGGCCGGTCAACTGCAAATCGGCGCCGTCGATGACGCCGATCGGCCGCGCGGTCACGAAATTGCCGGAAATCACGCGTACCGAAGCGTGCGCCATCGGCGTATTCGGCAAACCCTGGCTGAACGCGGCTTCGATATCCAGCCGCAACTCGCCGGCGGCTTCCTTGGCGCACTCCAGCGCGGCGGTATCGGTGATGCGCAGTCCGTTGTGATAGCGGGCTTCCACATTGCGCAGCGCCAGCTGTTCCTCGACCTGCGGCCGCGAGCCGTGCACGACCACGATGCGGATGCCCAGCGCGTTGAGCAGCGACAGATCGTGCGCCAGCACCGGCAGCCCGCCGGCCTTGACCAATTCGCCCGGGAACGCGACGACGAAAGTCTTGCCGCGAAAGGCATGAATGTACGGCGCGACCGAGCGCAGCCATTGGACGAATTCGTTAGCATTTTCCATGTTGCGCATTATAGTGTCTTATCGGCATGCATTGCTGCGTTTGCGTCTGTCGCGTCTGTATAATGCGTGCCGACATGTCCAAGCCAGAATCCGCACCGAAAACCCCGTCCGCGCCGCCGCAAACGCCTGCCGCGCCGCTGCGCAATGCGCTGCCCGTCATCACCTATCCGGAAGAACTGCCGGTTTCGGGCCGCCGCGACGAAATCGCCGCCGCGCTGCGCGCCAACCAGATCGTGATCGTCAGCGGCGAGACCGGCTCCGGCAAAACCACGCAATTGCCCAAGATATGCCTGGAAATCGGCCGCGGCCTGACCGGGCTGATCGGCCATACCCAGCCGCGCCGCATCGCCGCGTCGTCCACCGCCAAGCGCATTGCGCAGGAATTGCAATCGCCGCCGGGCGAACTGGTGGGCTTCAAGGTGCGCTTTGCCGATACGCTGACCAAGGGCGCCTGGATCAAGCTGATGACCGACGGCATCCTGCTGGCCGAGACGCAGGGCGACCCGATGTTGCGCCAGTACGACACCATCATCATCGACGAGGCGCACGAACGCAGTCTGAACATCGATTTCCTGCTCGGTTATTTGAAGCAACTGCTGCCCAAACGCCCGGATCTGAAGCTGATCATCACTTCGGCCACCATCGACGCCGAGCGCTTCGCCCGCCATTTCGGCCGCACCGTCGATGGCGAATTGAAGCCGGCGCCGGTGATCGAGGTCTCCGGCCGCCTGTATCCGGTCGAAGTGCGCTACCGGCCCATCGACAATGCGGACCGCAGCGGCATCAAGACCGGCGCCGCGCCCGGCAATGCCGCGCCGCAGCCGGCCAAGGCGCTGGCCGCCAATCCCGGTCCGGCCACCGCGGCGCAACGCCAGAAGGAACAACGCGATCTGATGGACGCGGTGGTCGACGCGGTCGACGAACTGGCGCGCATCGGCTCCGGCGACGTGCTGGTGTTTTTGCCTGGCGAACGGGAAATCCGCGACGCCGCGGAAGCGCTGCGCAAACATCATCCGCCGCATGTCGAAATCCTGCCTTTGTTCGCGCGCCTGTCCGCGCAGGAGCAGGAGCGGGTATTCAAGATATCCAACGCGCGCCGCATCGTGCTGGCCACAAATGTCGCGGAAACCTCGCTGACGGTGCCCGGCATCCGCTACGTGGTCGATGCCGGGCTGGCGCGGGTCAAGCGCTACAGCTATCGCAACAAGGTCGAGCAATTGCAGATCGAGCCGATCGCGCAATCGGCCGCCAACCAGCGCGCCGGCCGCTGCGGACGGGTCGCCGCCGGCGTGTGCATCCGCCTGTACGAAGAGCAGGACTATCTGCTGCGGCCCAAATTCACCGAGCCGGAAATCCTGCGCTCGTCGCTGGCCTCGGTGATTTTGCGGATGAAATCGCTGCATCTGGCCGATGTCGAAAGCTTCCCGTTCATCGAGCCGCCGTTGGGCCGCGCGATTGCCGACGGCTATCAGTTGTTGCAGGAGCTGGGCGCGGTCGACGACGGCAACAGCCTGACGGCGCTGGGCCGGCAACTGGCGAAACTGCCGCTGGACCCGCGCGTGGGCCGCATGATCCTGGCCGGACGCGACGGCGGCTGTCTGAGCGAATTGCTGATCATCGCATCGGCGCTGTCGGTGCAGGACCCGCGCGACCGGCCGCTGGAGGCGCAAGCCGCCGCCGACGCCGCGCACAAGAAATTCGCCGACGAAAAATCGGAATTCAACAGCTATCTGAAAATCTGGCACTGGTTCGAGGAAGCGATCGCCCACAAGAAAACCAATCGCCAGCTGCAGGACCATTGCCGCGCCAATTTCCTGTCGCAGATGCGGCTGCGCGAATGGCGCGACGTGCACAGCCAGTTGCTGACCATCGTGCGCGAGCAGGGCTGGCATCTGAATCAGACCGCCGCGACTTACGATCAATTGCATATGGCGCTGCTGACCGGACTGCTCGGCAACGTCGGCTACAAGGCCGACGACGAACCGCATTATCTTGGCGCGCGCGGCATCAAATTCCATTTATGGCCGGGATCGACGCTGTCGAAAAAGGCCGGGCGCTGGGTGATGGCGGCCGAACTGGTCGACACCAGCCGCCTGTACGCGCGCTGCATCGCGCAGATCCAGCCGGAGTGGCTGGAACGCGTGGCCGGACATTTATTGAAAAAGAGCTGGGGCGAACCGCGCTGGGAAAAGCGCACCGCGCAGGTCAGCGCATCCGAACGCGCCACGCTGTACGGGCTGGTGGTGTACAGCCAGCGCCGCATCAATTATGCATTGATCAATCCGGTCGAAGCGCGCGAAATCTTCATCCGCGACGCGCTGGTCGGCGGCGAATTCGACACCCGCGCGCCGTTCTTCGCGCACAACCAGAAACTGATCCGCGAAATCGAAAACCTGGAGCACAAATCGCGGCGGCTCGATGTGCTGGTCGACGACGATCTGATCGCCGCGTTTTACGACCGCGTGCTGCCGGCGGACGTCTGCAACGGCATCGCCTTCGAGAAATGGCATAAGGACGCGGTCGCCCAGACGCCGAAACTGCTGTATTTGAATCGCGACGATCTGATGCGGCACGAAGCGGCCGGCGTGACCACCGAACTGTTCCCGAAGACCATGGCGGTGGCCGGCATCGATATGGCACTGTCGTTTCATTTCGAGCCGGGCGCGGCGCGCGACGGCGTGACGCTCAGCGTGCCGTTGTATGCGCTCAATCAGGTCTCGGCCGAGCGTTGCGAATGGCTGGTGCCGGGCATGCTGAAGGAAAAAGTGCATCTGCTGTTGAAATCGCTGCCGCAAAAGCTGCGCCGCCACTGCGTGCCGCTGCCCGATTATTCGGCGCGGTTTTGCGAGCGGATCGGCGATAGCTTCGGCCGCGGCGGCCTGATCGACGCGATCATCGCCGATATGCGCGAACAACTGAGGCTGGCGGTGAAAGCCGGCGATTTCAAGCAGGAAACGCTGCCGGCGCATCATTTCATGAATTTCAAGATCGTCGACGAGCACGGCCGCCAGCTGGAAATGGGCCGCAATCTGAGCGCGTTGCAGGCGGAGTTCGGCGGTCAGGCGCGGCAGAGCTTCCAGAAGCTGGCCGAAAACACGCGCATCGCCGCTTCGGATGCCGCCTTGGCGCAATTGACCGGACGCGACGTGAAGGTCGCCGCGTCGACCGCCTCCGGCGCCCCGGCTGCCGGCCTTGCCGATGCAAGGCCGCCCGCGGCGGCCCGGCCGGGCATGGTGGAACAGAGCAATCTGACCGGCTGGACCTTCGGCGAACTGCCCGAATTGCTGGAAATCGAGCGCGGCAAGCAGACCTTGATCGGTTTCCCCGCGCTGGTCGACAAAACCGTGCATTGCGATCTGGAGGTATTCGACGATCCGGCCGAGGCAGCGCGGCATCACCGGATCGGCTTGCGCCGCCTGTTCGCGCTGCAATTGAAAGAGCAGCTCAAATTCCTGGACAAGAATATCCCCGGCCTGCAGCAGATGGGCATGCAATTCATGGCGCTGGGATCGCAGGAGGAATTGCGCGACCAGATCGTCGGCAGCGGACTGGAGCGCGCTTTTCTGCAGGCGCCGCTGCCGGTGAACGCAGAGCAATTCGCGCAGCGCAAGGAACAGGGCAAGGCCAGGCTGGTGCTGCTGGTCAACGAAATTGCGCGCCTGGCCGGCCAGATCCTGGCCGAATATCACCCGTTGCCGAAGAAATTGCAGGGTCTGAAGGCGCATGCCGCCGCCGTCGCCGATATCCAGGCGCAATTGCAGGGCTTGATCGGCAAACGCTTCATCGCCGATACCCCCTACGAGCAGCTGGCGCATTTCCCGCGTTATCTGAAGGCGGTTACGGTCCGGCTGGATAAATTGCGCGCCGATCCGGTGCGCGACGTGCGGCTGACGGCGGAATGGGCGGTGGTTGCCGCGCCGTATCAGCGGGCGTTGAAGGACCGCAATGCCGCGGGCGATCCGAAAATGGTCGAATTCCGTTGGTTGCTGGAAGAATTGCGGGTTTCCTTGTTTGCGCAGGAGCTGCGCACGCCGATGCCGGTGTCGGTCAAGCGCTTGCAGAAGGTTTGGGAGACTATGCAGCGGTAGGGGGCCTGCGCGCTACTCCGTATCGAAGGAAGCGCACCGTCAACAGCGCCCAGATTAGCGTAAAATCCCCCGTCAACGCATCGAGCCTTGCCCCGTACAATCTCCACATCGAAAAAATCTCAAAAAATGTCAATCAAATCAGATAAATGGATACGCCGCATGGCGCAGGAACACGGCATGATCGAGCCGTTCAGCGCCGATCAGATCCGCGAGGAAAACGGCCATAAAATCGTTTCCTACGGCACTTCGTCGTACGGCTACGATATCCGCTGCGCCAGGGAATTCAAGATTTTCACGAATATCAATTCGACCATCGTCGATCCGAAAAACTTCGACGACAAATCCTTCGTCGATTTCGTCGGCGATGTCTGCATCATCCCGCCCAATTCGTTTGCGCTGGCGCGCACGCTGGAGTATTTCCGCATCCCGCGCAGCGTGCTGACCATCTGCCTGGGCAAATCGACGTACGCCCGTTGCGGCATCATCGTCAACGTCACGCCGTTCGAACCGGAATGGGAAGGCTACGTCACGCTGGAGTTCTCCAATACGACGCCGCTGCCGGCCAAGATTTACGCCGGCGAAGGCTGCGCCCAGGTGCTGTTTTTCGAAAGCGACGAAGTCTGCGAAACCTCCTACAAGGATCGCAACGGCAAATACCAGGGGCAGGTCGGCGTGACCTTACCCAAAGCATAGAACCTTTCCTTTAACCGCTGCCTTTCCTTTCCATGCCGATTGCTTATCTCAGAAAACTCAGCGGCAAGGAAAGAAGCGCAGCGTCCAATCGGCATCTGACCCTGTGCCTGGCGTTCATTGCCGGCGCGGCCAATGCCGGCGGCTTTCTCGCGGTGCATCAATACACCTCGCACATGTCCGGCATCGTGTCGGCGGTCGCCGATAATCTGGCGATCGGGGAGATCGTGTATATGCTGGCCGGCATCGGCGCGCTGCTGTCGTTCCTGGGCGGGGCCGCGACCTCGGCGATTCTGATCAACTGGGGGCGTCACCGCGGCCTGCAAAGCGAGTATGCATTGCCGCTGATGCTGGAGGCGCTGCTGTTGCTGTGCTTCGGCCTGATGGGCAGCAATCTGGCGCTGCACATGGGCTTGTTCGTGCCGCTGACGGTGATGCTGTTGTGTTTCATCATGGGGCTGCAAAACGCCACCAGCACCAAATTGACCCGCAGCGAAGTACGCACCACGCACGTCACCGGCCTGGTGACCGATATCGGCATCGAACTGGGCAAGATGTTTTACTGGAATCACTCCCGCACGAAAGGCGAGCTCTTGTACGTCGCGTCGGATCGGCGGCGCCTGCGCTTCATGCTGATGCTGTTCGCGTTGTTTGTCAGCGGCGGGCTGCTCGGCGCGCTGGGGTTCAAGCACATCGGCTTTTCGGTGACGGTGCCGCTGGCGGCATTGCTGCTGATATTGGCGCTGGTGCCGGTGCTGGATGACGTATTTGCGTATTTGAAGCAAGCTTTTTAGGATTGGTCTGATTGCGCCGTGTCGAGGCGGGCATTTATTCTCGACGCCATGACTATTCTTGCGGCGCGGCTACAGACGGCGTTTCGCCCGTCTTTCGGCCGGCAGGCGGCCCTGGCGGTGCTGATCGCCGCATTGCATGGGCTGTTGCTCTGGTCGATGCGCGAGGCGTCGGACCGACCGATATCGTCCGGCCCGGTAGCGGACAGCCATCCGCTGCAATGGGTGTTGCTGGAAACACCGGCGACCGAGCCGGTTCTTCATTCCCAAGTGCGGCAGAACGCCGCCAACGCGAAACCGCCACGTCGGCGCGCACCAGCCGCAGCGGCTCCGGCGGCGCCTGCTACGCGAGCGCAAATCTTGCCGCCGCCATCGCAGCCGGCGATCGGACCCGCCCCCGGCGCCGTGACGAACGCCGACCCCGACAAGGGCTTGCTGGCAAGGAGTTTGCGCGACGTAGCGGCGATCGATCGCCAATTGCGCAAGGATTTCCCGCCGATGGAGCAACAGGGACTGCCGACGCCGCAGCAAAAACTGGCGGCCGGAATCGCCGCCGCGGCTCAGGGTTCCGGCGGACCCGGCACCACCATCCAGGAGCTGGGCGTGATCAACGGCTTGGTAGCGACCAAGGTCAGCACGCCATTCGGCAGTTACTGCGTATTCCAGCCGCATGTCGGCAGCAGCAAGGGCCACGACCAGTTTTCCGGACGCGGGCCGCGAATGACGATGGGCAATTGTCCGTAACGCGTTCCGGCGGCGCTATTGCTTGACGCAATCCACGAAATAATCCCGCCGTCCGTTCAATTCCCGTTTCACCAGCCCATGCACATCGGTTTCGAAGCCGGGGAATTTCTCGTTGAAGTCGCGCGCGAATTTCAGATAGTCGACGATGGTTTTGTTGAAGCGTTCGCCCGGAATCAGCAATGGGATGCCCGGCGGATACGGCGTCAGCAGGATCGAAGTCACGCGGCCTTCGAGCTGGTCCAGCGGCACGCGGTCGATTTCGCGGTGCGCCATTTTGGCGAACGCGTCCGACGGCTTCATCGCCGGCTGCATATCCGACAAATACATCTCGGTGGTCAGCCGCGCGACATCGTAGGCCTTGTACGTCTCATGAATCTGCTGACACAGGTCGCGCAGCCCGAGCCGCTCGTAGCGCGCATTGCGGCCCTGATTGGCGCGCGCGAATTCGGGCAGGATGCGCCAGATCGGCTGGTTCTTGTCGTAGTCGTCCTTGAACTGCTGCAGCGCCGTCAGCAGCGTATTCCAGCGGCCCTTGGTGATGCCGATGGTAAACATGATGAAGAACGAATACAGTCCGCATTTCTCGACGATCACGCCGTGTTCAGCCAGGTATTTGGTGACGATCGACGCGGGGATGCCGCTTTCGCCGAACTTGCCCTCCAGCGACAGGCCGGGCGTGACGATGGTGGCCTTGATCGGATCGAGCATGTTGAAGCCCGGCGCCAGATTGCCGAAACCGTGCCAGCTGTCTTCGGCCTTGATCACCCAGTCTTCGCGCGAGCCGATGCCGTCTTCGGAGAAGCTGTCCGGCCCCCACACCTGGAACCACCAGTCCTTGCCCCACTCCTCGTCGATCTTCTTCATCGCGCGGCGGAAGTCCAGCGCTTCCAGAATGCTTTCCTCCACCAGCGCGGTGCCGCCCGGCGCTTCCATCATCGCCGCGGCGACGTCGCACGACGCGATGATCGAATACTGCGGCGAGGTCGAGGTGTGCATCAGATAGGCTTCGTTGAACGCGTCCTGGTCGAGCTGCACGCTTTCCGAATCGCGCACCAGGATCTGCGACGCCTGCGACAGGCCGGCCAGCAGCTTATGCGTCGATTGCGTCGAGAAAATCATCGATTGCTTCGGCCGCGGACGATCCTTGCCGATCGCGTGCATGTCTTTGTAGAACTCATGAAAAGTCGCATGCGGCAGCCAGGCTTCGTCGAAATGCAGGGTGTCGATTTCGCCGTCCAGCATTTGCTTGAGCGTTTCGACGTTGTAGATCACGCCGTCGTAGGTCGACTGGGTGATGGTCAGGATGCGCGGCTTTTTGTTGACGGCTTCGCGCGCGAACGGATTGGCTTCGATTTTGCGGCGGATGCTGTCGAGCGTGAATTCTTCCAGCGGGATCGGGCCGATGATGCCGAGATTGTTGCGGGTCGGCATCAGGAACACCGGAATGGCGCCGGTCATGATGATCGAATGCAGGATCGATTTGTGGCAGTTGCGGTCGACCACCACGATGTCGCCCGGCGCCACCGTCGAGTGCCAGACCATTTTGTTCGAGGTCGAGGTGCCGTTGGTGACGAAATAGCAGTGGTCGGCGTTATAAATGCGCGCCGCGTTGCGTTCGGATTCGGCGATCGGGCCGGTGTGGTCCAGCAACTGGCCCAGTTCCTCGACCGCGTTGCAGACGTCGGCGCGCAGCATGTTTTCGCCGAAAAACTGGTGGAACATCTGGCCGATGGGCGATTTCAGAAACGCCACGCCGCCCGAATGGCCCGGGCAGTGCCACGAATAGGAACCGTCCTGCGCGTAATGCACCAGCGCGCGGAAAAAAGGCGGCGACAGGCCGTCCAGATACGATTTGGCTTCGCGGATGATGTGGCGCGCGACGAATTCGGGCGTGTCTTCGAACATGTGAATGAAGCCGTGCAGCTCGCGCAGGATATCGTTCGGGATATGGCGCGAGGTGCGTGTTTCGCCGTACAGATAAATCGGGATGTCGGCGTTTTTGTAGCGGATTTCCTCGACGAAGGCGCGCAGCGATTTCAGCGCGTGATCGGTCTCCTCGAACGAGCCGCCGCCGAATTCTTCATCGTCGATCGACAGGATGAACGCCGACGCGCGCGATTGCTGCTGCGCGAATTGCGACAGATCGCCGTAACTGGTCACGCCCAGCACTTCCATTCCTTCCAGCTGCATCGCGTCGGCCAGCGCGCGGATGCCAAGACCGGAGGTGTTCTCGGAACGGAAATCTTCATCGATGATGACGATGGGAAAACGAAATTTCATATAGTCTCCAGGACCATGGTGTTGCGATGTCGAAAATACGGCAGCCGAATTTTCGCAGATATGCGGCCCGGGCGGGGCCCGGCGGGGGGGATATCGGAAAAATCGACGCTCAAAACAACAATTCCGTTCAACGTCTTTCGTAGGTCACAAAAGCGTAATCCAGATCGCCGGCGGCGCTGCGATGGGGTTCGCGCGCGACCTGTCGCCAGCATTGCAGGTCCAGCGCCGGAAAAAAAGCGTCGCAGTCGAAGTTGCCGGCGATTTCGGTGACGATCAGCCGGTCGGCCAGGGGCAGCGCTTCGGCATAGATCTGCGCGCCGCCGATGATGAACGCTTCGGCGTCGCCGGCCAGGGCCGCGGCGGCGGTCAGCGAAGCGGCGCTTTCGACGCCGGCGTGCGTCCATCGCGGATTGCGGGTGACGACGATATTGCGGCGGTTCGGCAGCGGCCGGCCGATCGAATCGAAGGTTTTACGGCCCATGATGATCGGATGGCCGGTGGTCGTGCGCTTGAAATGCGCCAGATCCTCCGGCAGATGCCACGGCAGGGAATTGTTGATGCCGATGCCGTGGTTGGCGTCGGTGGCGACGATAATGCTGAGACGGGCAGAAGGCATGAACGGATGGCGATGGTTGACGGTGGATATGACGGCGCGCGGCGGCGCGGAGCCGTAAAACCGGTTATCTTACTAGATTTCGTTTCATCGATATCCGTAATCGCGGAAATCGGCCCGATCGGCGCATCCGGCTTGCGCCATGCGGCGGAAACGGTGCGGCGGGGAACTTTATCGCTTCCCATGGCCCTTAATGGCGGTAATGCGCTTTTCCGGATGCTTTGCGCATGGCGCGCTATCTGGACAGAAGCGGCATTTGTCCGCACACAGATAAATGGATTTGTAATATATTCGCTAAATTGCGGACTGTATTGAGCCGCTGGTTTACGCTATCGCGTTGCCGGCGCCTTTCTTGTTATTTCTGATGGAAATCCTATGTATTTAAACGAGCGACAACCGATGGCAGGCATCGCTTCAGCAAGCGCGCGCGGTCGTTCCCGTGCGCTGCGCGCCGCCCCGGCTCGCGCCTTATTGCTGGCCGGCCTGCTGCTGGCCGCCGCGTCGGCCCATGCTTTCGACTTCAACGATGTGGTCAGGGACGCCCAGGCTTTATCGACCAAATCGTATAAAAGACCGGTGGATAATCTGCCGAAGGACGTCAAGGCCTTAAGTTACGATCAATACACCGATATCACCTACCGCCCGGAAAAAAACGTCTGGCGGGCCGAAAAACTGCCGTTCGAACTGTCGTTTTCGCATGAGGGATCGGCCTATAATCTGCCGGTCAAAATCAATGAAATCGTCGGCAACACCGCGCGCGAGATCAAGTTCAGTCCGGATCTTTTCGATTACGGCAATAACAAGCTCAATCAGGATCAGTTGCGCAGCCTCGGCTTTGCCGGCGTGCAGGTGCAATACCCGATCAATTCGAACAAAACCAAGAGCGATGTATTTTCGCTGCTGGGCGCCAGTTATTTCCGCGCGCTGGGCAAGGGGCAGAACTACGGCGTCACCGCGCGCGGACTGGCGGTGGATACCGCGTTGCAATCCGGCGAAGAGTTTCCCCGTTTCGTCGAAGTCTGGATAGACAAGCCGTCCATGCGGGACAAAGAGCTGACCATCTATGCGCTGCTCGATTCGGCCAGCGTGACCGGCGCTTACCGCTTTATCCTGAAGCCGGGCGTGGAAACCACGATCGATGTCAAGGCGCAGCTGTATCTGCGCAAGGGCGTGAGCAAGCTCGGCGTCGCGCCCTTGACGAGCATGTACTATTTCGGCACAAACCAGCGTTCCGACGCCGAGGATTTCCGGCCGCAAGTCCATGACTCCGACGGCTTGATGATGCACGCCGGCAATGGCGAATGGCTTTGGCGGCCGCTGGTCAATCCGAAACGGCTGCTGGTGACTTCGTTCGGCACCACCGATCCGCTCGGTTTCGGGCTGATGCAGCGCGACCGCAGCTTTGCCAATTATGAGGATTTGGGGGCGCGCTTCGAAACGCGGCCGAGCCTGTGGGTCACGCCGAAGGGCAAATGGGGCGAGGGCCGGGTCGAGCTGGTGCAGATCCCGACGCCGAACGAGGACAACGACAATATCGTCGCGTACTGGGTGCCGGCCAAAACGCCGCCGCCGGGTACGCCGATACCGATCGAATACCGTTTGTCATGGCAGAAGGAGACCGATACCAGGCCGACCCTGGCATGGGTGGCGCAGACCCGGCGCAGCAACGGCAATCCGGCCAAACCGGACGACAGCATCATGTTGAGCGTGGATTTCGAAGGTCCGGGGCTGGTAAAGCGCGCGACCGACAGTAAATTGAGCGCGGCCATCGAAGCCGACGACAATGGCAAGCTGCTGGAAACCCGGCTGGTGCGCAACGATGTCTCCGGCGGCTGGCGCATGGTGATCCGCCTGCGCCGCAACGACGAAAACAAACCAATCGAACTGCGCGGCTTTTTGCGCGACGGCAATACCCCTTTGTCTGAGACCTGGAGTTACATATTACCGCCCAATTAAAGCAACCAGCAGCGCAATCCGCGGTCGCCGCCTATCTGGACCGCTTGCCGCTAGACCCTGATCAGCGCGAAAGATTGCGGCCGCCCGCCGGGGCGGCGGAAGTCGAAGCCGACGTCGCATTGCGCGTCATGCATAGCCGCCTCGCCGCGGAAGCCGCTTCGGTCACCGGCACCGCGGCGCCGGACGCCGGAGTCAACGCTTTCAGTCTTTCCCGGCATCATCAACCGGACGACAGCGACAGCGCCTCCCAATCCGTGCTGGCCCGGCTGTTGCTGGCCTACGGCGAACCGGGCAGCACCGCTGCCGATACCAGTTTCGAGCTGCCGCTGTATCTGGCCGCCGGCAATGAGCCGCAAGTGGCGGTGGCGCCGCCGATCAATCGCCGCTCGATGGTGCCGCGCCCCTGGGGCGAACTCAATCCGCTGGTACGCTGGGTCGACGTCGCCAATCGCCGCTTCGATCGCCGCTCCGCCCAACGCAAGGCGGCCAAGCAGGGCTTGCCGCCGCTGCCGCCGGTGGCGCAACGGCGCAGCCGCCGCGACGAGGACGCCGAATGGGTCGATGGCCCCGACGCCAATGCGCGCTGGCGCCACGCCGGGGGTGTGCGTCGGATCGTGCTGCTGCTGTTGATGCTGCTGCAGACCGGCACCGCCACCTATTTCATGCGCGAAGTGCTGCCCTATCACGGCGGCGAGGTGCTGGAATTTGCGATGCTGATCCTGTTCGCGGTGCTGTTTTGCTGGGTGTCCGCGGGCTTCTGGACGGCCTTGATGGGGTTCATGGTGCTGATGGCGGGGCCGCGCAGCGATCGTTATCTGATTTCACGCGAGAAGGCCGGCGAACGCGATATCGCGCCGGACGCGCGCACGGCGATCGTGATGCCGATCTGTAACGAAGACGTGAGCCGGGTGTTCGCCGGTTTGCGCGCCACCTACGAATCGCTGGCGCGCAACCATGACGGCAAGGACCTCGCGCAATTCGATTTCTTCATCCTCAGCGACAGCAGCCAGGCCGATCTGTGCGCCGCGGAAGTGGCCGCCTGGGCCGATCTGTGCGCCGCGGTCGGCGGTTTCGGCCGGATCTTCTATCGACATCGGACACGCCGCGTCAAGCGCAAGAGCGGCAATCTCGACGACTTCTGCCGCCGCTGGGGCGCCAATTACCGCTATATGATCGTGCTTGACGCCGACAGCGTGATGAGCGGCGATTGCCTGGCGACGCTGGCGCGGCTGATGCAGGCCAATCCGGGCGCCGGCATCATCCAGACCGCGCCGCGGGCGGCCGGGCGCGACACCTTGTATGCGCGGATCCAGCAGTTTTCGACGCGGGTGTACGGGCCCCTGTTCACCGCCGGCCTGCATTACTGGCAATTGGGCGAATCGCATTTCTGGGGCCATAACGCGATCATCCGCCTGGCCCCGTTCATGCGCCATTGCGCGCTGGCGCCGTTGCCCGGCAGCGGTCCGATGGCCGGCGACATCATGTCGCACGATTTTGTCGAAGCCTCGCTGATGCGGCGCGCCGGCTGGTCGGTCTGGATCGCTTACGACCTGGACGGCAGCTACGAGGAAATGCCGCCGAATCTGCTCGACGAACTCGGCCGCGACCGGCGCTGGTGCCTGGGCAATCTGATGAATTTCCGGCTGGTCCTGGCGCGCGGCATGCACAGCGTGCACCGCGCGGTGTTCGCCACCGGCGTGATGGCGTACATCTCGGCGCCGCTATGGTGCCTGTTCCTGATCCTGTCGACACTATTGCTGGCCAGCCATACGCTGATCGATCCGCAATATTTCGTTGCGCCGAAGCAGTTGTTTCCGATCTGGCCGGAATGGCATCCGGAGAAGGCGCTGGCGCTATTTACCGCGACCGCCACTTTACTGTTCCTGCCCAAGATTCTCAGCGCGTTTCTGTTTGTGGTGAAGGGGGCCGGCGGTTTCGGCGGCAGCCTGCGGCTGATCCTCAGCGTGCTGCTCGAAATGATCTTTTCGATGCTGCTGGCGCCGGTGCGCATGCTGTTTCATACACGCTTTGTGATCGGCGCATTCCTCGGCTGGGCGGCCGGCTGGAAGTCGCCGCCGCGCGCCGACAATCAGACTGGCTGGGGCGAGGCAGTACGCCGGCATGGCTGGCATACCCTGCTGGGCATAGCGTGGGGCAGCGGCGTGTACTGGCTCAGTCCGTCTTATGTCTGGTGGCTGTTGCCGATCACCGGCTCGCTGGCGATCTCGATCCCGATGTCGGTGCTGTCGAGCCGGGTGTCGCTGGGGCGCGGCATGCGCCGCCTGGGCCTGTTCCTGATTCCGGAAGAAAAGCAGCCGCCGCGCGAACTGCAGGAGACGGTGGCGTACCTGTCCGCCGGCAAGCCCGGCTGCAGCTTTGTCGAAGCGGTCACCGATCCGGTCTGTAACGCGCTGCTGTGCGCGGTCGCCCGCAGGCATCCGCGCCGCCCCCAAAACAGCGCCAATGCGCGTCTGGCGATCGTGCGCAAGGCCTTGCGCCAAGGGCCGCACGGCATCACCGAAGCGCAACGCAATACGGTGCTCGGCGATCCGCAATTGCTGTCTGCGCTGCATTTCGAAGTCTGGCAGTCGGAGCGCGCGCACCCTGCCTGGCGGGCCGCGCTGAGCGTCGCCCCGGATTGAGACGAATAGTGATATTTCAAGGAAATGAATGAAACGACGCGATTTGCTAAAGGCTTCGGCCGCACTAGCCGCAGCGGGTTTTCCGTCGGCGCCGTTGTGGGCGGCCGCGAACGGGACGGGGAAACCCGCCGCGGCCAATCATTTGCAATATGTGGGCGGCGCGCCCCAGTCTTTCGATTATGCGTGGCTGAAGGGACAGGCCCGCGCGCAGGCCGGCATGGCCTATCAGGCGCCGGTCAGCCATATTCCGTCGGAAGTCGACAAGCTGGGCTGGGACCGGTATCACGCGATCCGCTACCGCGACGATCATGCGCTGTGGGGCGCCGATAATTTGAAGTTCCGGGCGAATTTTTTCCATCTTGGCCTGTATTTCAAGAACCCGGTGCAGATTTACGAAGTCCAGAACGGCAAGGCGCAGGAAATCGCGTACGACCCGGCGATGTTCGACTACGGCAATAGCGGTTTGCAGGCCGGCGCGTTTCCAAAGGATCTGGGCTTTGCCGGATTCCGGGTGTATTCACGCGGCGACTGGTCGCGCGACGTCGCCGCCTTTCTCGGCGCGAGTTATTTCCGCGCCGTCGGCGGCCAGTGGCAGTATGGCTTGTCGGCGCGCGGTCTGGCGGTCGACAGCGGGATGGCGAAACCGGAAGAATTTCCGATATTCACCACCTTCTGGCTGGAACGCCCGGCCGCGGCGTCCGACCGCCTGGTGGTCTATGCGCTGCTGGATTCGCCCAGCGTGGCCGGCGCTTACCGCTTCGAGATCCAGCCGGGCGATACCCTGACGATGGACGTCGACGTGGCGCTGTACCCGCGCAAGGCGATCGAACGGCTGGGCGTGGCGCCGTTGACCAGTATGTTCCAGTACGGCGAGAACGACCGCCGCGCGGCCACCGACTGGCGGCCCGAGATCCACGATTCCGACGGGCTGCAAATGCAGCGAGGCAACGGCGAATGGGTATGGCGGCCATTGACCAATCCGGCAAAAATGGCTCTGAACGCATTTCCGGACGAAAACCCGCGCGGATTCGGTCTGCTGCAGCGCGACCGCAATTTCGACCATTATCAGGATGATGGCGTGTATTACGACCGCCGTCCGAGCTTGTGGGTGCAGCCCAAGACGGGCTGGGGCAAGGGCACGGTCGAACTGATGGAAATCCCGACCGAGGATGAAACCTTCGATAATATCGTCGCCTTCTGGAAACCGGAGAAGCAGCCGCAGCCGGGCCAGGAGCTGCTGTTTGCCTATCGTCTGCATTGGGGCGCTAAAATGCCGGCGGAGTCGCCGTTGGCGCATGTGGCGGCCACCCGCACCGGCAAGGGCGGCATCGTCGGGCAGAAGCGGGAGTATTTCTCCTGGCGTTTCGTGATCGACTTCGCCGGCGGCAATCTGCCGCGGCTCGCCGGCAACGCCAAGGTGAGCGCTGTCATCACCGTGTCACGCGGAACTGTTGAGATTGTTTCCACCCGGCCATTGGACGCGCTGCACGGCTACCGGACCATGTTCGATCTCAAACCGGACGCCAGCAATGCGCCCATCGATTTGCGGGTATATTTGACGACCGACGGCAAACCGGCAAGCGAAACCTGGCTGTATCAATGGTCGCCGCCTGCCGATCGGCAACTTTAGGATGAATGGGTATGACGCAAATGCAGCACACCGCGGCCGAACGGGCTGTCGCCAGGCGCTATCGTTATCTGGCGATCGGCACCGGCCTGCTGCTGATTTTGACGCTTGCGCTGGCGGCGCTGCTGCTGCGCTCGCAGTTTTTCAAGCCGCCGCCGCCGCCGGTCAAGACGCCCGCGCCTGAAACCTCGGCGGTATTGCGCGGCGCGATCGAAAAAACCGTGCTCGCGCGCGGCAAACTGGATTTGCAGAAATACGTCGATGTGTCCGCCGGCGTCAGCGGTCAGGTCAGCGACGTCGAGATCGCCATCGGCGACAGCGTCAAGGCAGGGCGGCAACTGATGACCATCACGCCGGCAGAACAGCCCGGCCGCGCCGAAAACAACCGCGCGCAATTGGCGCGGCTGAAGGCCGATCTGGCCGGCCAGCAGGCGCAAAGCGAATTTGCCAATCTGCAATTCCAGCGCCAGACGCAACTCAAGGAAGCCAACGCCACGCGCGAAGACAGTTACGAATCCAGCCGCATGGCGATGTTCTCCGCCAGCGCCAAGGTGGACGCCATCAACGCCCAGATCCAGCAAACCGAGGCGCAGATGCGCGAAGACGAGGCCATGCGCAGCCGCACCCGGGTGACCGCGCCGGTCAGCGGCACGGTGGTGGCGCTGTCGGCGCGCGAAGGCCAGATCGTCAACGCCAACAGGGACGTGCTGCTGCGGATTGCCGATCTGAGCCGGATGACGGTGCAGGCGCTGGTATCCGAAGAGGACGTGACCCGGCTCGATCCCGGCATGGTTGCCTACTTCACGACGCCCGGTTTTCCGGGCAAGCGCTGGTCCGGAAAACTGCGCCAGATCATGCCGCTGCCGGCCGACGGATCGGGCCAGCAGGGCAAGCGCACGTATTACACCGTGCTGTTCGACGTGGCCAACAGCGGCCGCGAATTGATGAGCGGCATGAGCGCCGACATCTGGTTCGTGCTGGAGCACAGCAGCGACGCCCTGCAGATTCCGGCCGCAGCGTTGCCGGTCAACGCCCAGGCCGACGGCACGTATCGCGTCGGAGTGATGGCGGCGGATGGAAAAATCACGATGCGCCAGGTGAAAGTGGGTATTCGCACCACCGACGCGGCGCAGGTTTTATCGGGGCTGAATGAGGGCGATCGGGTGGTATTGGGCGCCATTCCGAGCGCGCTTCTCAACACGGCCGCCGCGCCGGTGTCCGGGCTTCAGACGGCAACGCCGAAGACCGCGGTGCTGGCGCCCGAACAGGCCCAGCAGAAGCGAGCCGCCAAATGAGGCCATTGTCGCCGAAGAATCCGCTTGCACCGATGCCGGCGATGCGGCCATATCGGCCGCCGGCATGGCTGGCGCTGCTGCTGACGGTCGCGCTGGGCGGTTGCGCCTCGGCCCGGGTCGATATCGAGCCGGTGGCGCCGGTCGACCTCCCGGCCGGATGGTCGCAGGCCGACGGCAAGACGACGCAACTGGAGCCGGATCTGAATTGGTGGCGGCATTTCGGCAGCGACGAATTGAGCGAACTGGTGCAGGAAGGGCAAACCAATAATTATGAAATCGCGGCGGCGGTATCGCGCGTGCGCCAGGCGCAGGTGCAGGCCTTGATCGCCGGCGCGCCTTTGTTGCCGCAGGTCGACTTTGCGACCTACGTCAATCGCGATATTCCGTTTTCCTCCGGCGCCGCCACCACCTCCACCAGCGCCATGCTGGAGGTCGGTTACGAAGTCGATTTCTGGGGCAAGAACCGCGCCGCCCAGACCGCCGCCCAGGAGGCGTATCGCGCCAATATCTTCGACCGCGAAACGGTGGCGCTGACCGTCACCAGCAGCATCGTGTCGACCTATCTGCAGGTATTGTCGCTGCGCGACCGCATCAAGATTGCCCGCAACAACATCGCCAACGCCGAACGGGTGCTGGCGCTGGTGGAGGCGCAAAGCCGCGCCGGCGCCGCGTCGCCGCTGGATCTCGCGCGGCAGCGCTCGGCGCTGGCCGGTCAGCGCGCCGGTTTGCCCGATTTGCAGCAGCAGGAGCGCGCGGCGCAAATCACGCTGGCGATTCTGCTGGGCCGGCCGCCGCAGTCGTTTACGGTGAAACAGGAGGGGCTGAACGGCATCCAGATGCCCGATATCGGCCCGGGCCTGCCGTCCGAGCTATTGACGCGGCGCCCCGATATTCGCCATGCCGAGGCGCTGCTGGCGGAAGCCAACGCCAATGTCGCGGTGGCGCGCGCCTCCCTGTTTCCGAGCATTCAACTGACCGGCTCCGCCGGCACCCAGAGCAATGCGCTGCTATCCCTGTTCAACGGTCCCAATATGCTGGCCAATATCGGCCTGTCGCTGACCGCGCCGATTTTCAACAGCGGGCTGTTGAAAAACCAGCAGGAGCTGGCGGTTGCGCAGAAGCAGGAACTGGTGCAGTGGTATCGCTCCAGCGTGATCAATGCGCTGTCGGAAGTGGAAAAGGCGCTGAGCCAGATCGAGAGTCTGGCGCAGCGTTACAAATTGAAAAGCACCGAAGTCGAACAGGCGCGGGTGGCTTTCGAGTTGTCGGAAGTCCGCTACCGCATCGGCGCCGAGGATTTGATGACGGTGCTCGATACGCAGCGCAGCCTGTCGGACGCGGACACCGCGTTGGGACAACTCAAGCTGGAACGGTTGCAGGCGACGGTGTCCTTGTACAAGGCGCTGGGCGGCGGATGGCAGGAGGAAAAGCCGACCGCGCCGCCACCGACGCCGGGGCCGGCGGCAGCGCCAGGCGCTACGGCAGCGGCAGCACCTCCTGCTCCCCGTGCGGCGCCAAAGGCGCCCGAGATGCCGCCGTTGCCTGCCGGGGGTGGGGCGGTGGCTTATCCGGTGGCGCCGCGGTAGAGCTTTTGATAGGTCTTCATTTTTCTTGCAAGTCAGCACGGCGGCTGCATGTGGCGAGTTTCTCTTTCGGCGTGATTGCGTTTTTGGTAAATATGGAAAGATGATCGCGAAACACGTCGGCAAATATTGCCGTATGGCCGAATCGCTCCGTGATCGCCTTGATCAGATTCGAACCGATTCCTTTTTTTTGATAGGCCGGATGCACGCATACTTCCGCAACATAGGTCGTGAACATATTATCCGTAAGAACACGGACCAGTCCGACTAGCCGATGCGTGGTTTGTTCTATCGCAAAAGCGGCCGTGACAGTGGGGCAAAGATATTTCGAGCGGAAATTCGGGATGGCCAGGTAGCTGGAGGCGGAACCGAAGCCGGTTATTTCCAAAAGGTTCGCTAATTTTTCGGCGGTTATATGACTGTCTTCGAATGAAATTGAGATATTTTGCAAAGGAATATGCTCCTGATGTGGACCGCGCGAAAACCAGCGTTTGCGCGGCGAAGAGCAATACTCTCCTTTTTAATTCGAAGAATAAACTGCTGGGATTATCAGGAAGCGTCGAACGCCATAAAACGAGAAAAGAATAATCCCGACAAGGAATTTTTTGGGCATTCCTATCGGTACTGGTCATCACACCTGTTTTTCGATCCGCTTCCCCTTTATGCAAAATTCAGGCAGGGTATCTAAACCGCCACCGGCGCCTTGATATGCGCCTGCGCCTCATATCCGACGATCTCGAAATCATCGAATTTGTAATCGAACAATGAGTCCGGCTTGCGCAGTGTCCGCAATGTCGGCAGCGGGCCCGGCGTGCGCGACAACTGTTCGCTGACCTGCTCCATGTGATTCGAATACAGATGGCAATCGCCGCCGGTCCAGACAAAATCGCCGACTTCCAGTCCGGCCTGTTGCGCCATCATGTGCGTCAGCAGCGCATATGACGCGATGTTGAACGGCACGCCGAGGAAAATGTCGGCGCTGCGCTGATACAGCTGGCACGACAGTTTGCCGTCGGCCACGTAAAACTGGAATAAGGCATGGCAGGGCGGCAGCTTCATTTGCGGGATGTCGGCGACGTTCCAGGCCGATACGATCATCCGGCGCGAGTCCGGATTGGTTTTGATCTGCTCCAGCACTTGCGAAATCTGGTCGATATGCCGGCCGTCCGGCGTCGGCCAGGAACGCCATTGATAGCCGTAGATCGGCCCCAGATTGCCTTCGGCGTCGGCCCATTCGTCCCAGATCTTGACGTTGTTTTCCTTGAGATACCCGATATTGGTGGATCCGGCCAGAAACCAGATCAATTCGTGCACGATGGATTTGATATGCAGCTTTTTGGTGGTCAGCAGCGGGAAGCCGTCCTGCAGATTGAAGCGCATCTGGTAACCGAATACCGACCGGGTGCCGGTGCCGGTGCGATCGGTTTTCTGCGCGCCATGCTCTTGCACATGACGCATGAAGTCGAGGTATTGACGCATGGTGAGGGCCTATGAGGAATTGCGCTTGGACGATTTCCGACGATTGTACCGCAGCCTAAAGCCGCAAGCCGCGCCCGAAATGCGTCAGGCATGGGCGGTCGCGGCGAATTCAGAAGCGGCTTCAGAAGCGGAATTCACCGACCTTGTGCTTGCTGAAGTTGTGTTTGCCGACGCCGATCTGGTCGGCCAGCCGTTTCGGGGCCGCGGCGGAGATGAAGATATCGGCGACCTGATCCTTGCAGCGGAAGGTCATCGCCGGACTCAGCAGCGTCCGGCCCTTGATCATCAGGTGCTGGAACACCCGCGCCTTTTCGCTCGACAGCAGCACATGCACGTCCTTGCTGAACGCCGACAGCGGGATATTGAGCCACCAGCCTTCGTCTCCCTGCTTGGCGACGACCGATGCGAAGAAGGTGTTGCGTTCGGTCAGTTGCGCCTTGCCGGCGCGGTTGACAATGGCAATCGCCTCGTTTTTGTTCATCGTTTTACCTTATTTAGCCGACGCGTCGGAATTGAATTGCAGCGCCGCCAGGCTGGCGTACAAGCCGTCGGCCGCGATCAGCGACGCGTGGGTGCCGGTTTCGACGATGCGGCCGTGTTCCAGCACGATGATGCGGTCGGCGCGCTGCACCGTCGCCAGCCGGTGCGCGATGACCAGCGTGGTGCGGCCGACCATCGCCGCTTCCAGCGCGCCCTGCACGGCGCGTTCGGACTCGGCATCCAGCGCGCTGGTGGCTTCGTCCAGCAGCAGCAGCGGTGGGTTTTTCAGCATCGCGCGTGCGATGGCGATGCGCTGGCGCTGGCCGCCGGACCGGCGCCCGCCGCGCTCGCCGAGGAAGGTTTGATAGCCGGACGGCAGGCGCGCGATGAATTCGTCGGCGGCGGCCATTTTGGCGGCGGCAATCACTTCTTCGTCGCTGGCGTCGACCTTGCCGTAGCGGATGTTTTCCATCGCGTTATCGGAAAAGATCACGGTGTCCTGCGGCACGATGCCGATGGCGTTGCGCAAATCGTGCAGATCCAGATATTTGATATCGACGCCGTCGAGCAGGACGCTGCCCTGTTGCGGATCGTAGAAACGCAGCACCAGCTGGAACAGCGTGGTCTTGCCGGCGCCGGACGGACCGACGATCGCCACGGTCTCGCCGGGCGCGACGACGATCGACAAATTCTGCAGCGCGCCCGTATCGGGCCGCGACGGGTAATGAAAATCGATATCCTGCAGCACCAGCGCGGCGCCGTTGGCGGGGCGCGGCGGCAGCTTTTCGGGCAGCAGCGGGGATTGCACCGGCGAATGCGCTCGCATCAAATGGAGCAGCCGTTCGGTGGCGCCGGCGGCGCGTTGCGCGTCGCCCAGCACCTCCGACAAGGCGCCCAGGGAACCGGCCACCAGCGACGCGTACAAGATGAACTGGCCCAGCTCGCCGCCGGTCATGCGTCCCTGGATCACCGCATGCGCACCCAGCCACAGCACAAATACGATCGCGCCGAACACCAGCAGAATCGCCATCATGGTCAAACCGGCGCGGGCGCGAATGCGCTCCATCGCGGTTTGAAACGCCCGTTCCACACTGCTGCTGAAGCGCTGCGCCTCGATGGTTTCATGGGTGAACGCCTGCACCGTCGGCATCGCGTTCAGGATTTCGCCGGCCAGCCCGGAGGCATCGGCGATCCGGTCCTGCGACGCGCGCGACAGTTTGCGCACACGGCGGCCGTAAAACACGATAGGCAGCACCACCAGCGCCAGCATCACGATGATGATCGACGACAGTTTGACGCTGGTCACGAACAGCATGATCAAACCGCCGACGAACAGCAGGAAATTGCGCAAGGCCATCGAAACACTGGTGCCGACCAGCGCCTGGATCAGCGTCGTGTCGGCGGTCAGCCGCGACAGCACTTCGCCGCTTTTGGTGGTTTCGAAGAATTGCGGGCTTTGCGTGACGACATGGGCGTAGACCGCGCCGCGCAGATCCGCGGTGACGCGTTCGCCCAGCCACGAGACCATGTAAAACCGCGCGGCCGTCGCCACCGCCAGAATCGACGCCACGCCGAACAGCGCGAGGAAGTACAGATCGATATGGCTGCTGCTGCTGCCGACGCCGCTGGCGCCGAAGCCGAGATCGATCATCTGCTTGAATGCGTACGGGATGGCCAGCGTGGCGGAGGCGGCGACCAGCAAGGCGATGCCGGCGAGGGTAAATTGCCGCCGGTAGGGCGACAGGAACGGCATCAGGCCACGCAGCATGGCAAGACTGCCTTTTTGCGGCTCTTGCGTTGTATTCTTGGTCATCTTCGATTCAGGTAGGCGCGAAATCTGCGATTGTAAACTGAAACATGCGCAGGGGTCTGCGCATGTTATGGGGGCTGCCGCGCGCTTACGGCAGATTCGTCTTTACATTTCTTTACCTGTCAGGCGGCCAGGGTTTGCAGCGCGGGAGCTTGTTCGGTGGCGTCGGCCGCGATTTGCCGGTTGATCGCGCTCAGCACCGCCTTGAACGACGCGGTGACGATGTTGGCGTCGACGCCGACGCCGAAAGTGGTCGGCGCATCCTTCACCCGCAGTTCGATGTAGCTGGCCGCTTGCGCATTGGCGCCGGCGCCCAGCGAGTGTTCATGGAAATCCATGAATTTGATGTCCAGATTCAGCGCATTGATGAACGCGTCGATCGGGCCGTTGCCTTTGCCGTGCAGCGTGACCGGCTTGCCGCCGCGTTCGATGTCGATTTCGATGTCGATCGCCTGCTTCTGGACGGAATCCTCTTTCATCCTGTGCGCGCGGTAGATGTACGGCGTGGTCTGATCCAGATATTCGCGCTTGAAGATCGCATAGATGTCGGCGGCGGCGATTTCCTTGCCGGTGGCGTCGGCTTCGCGCTGAATCGCGCGGCTGAACTCGATCTGCAGCCGGCGTGGCAGCACCAGGCCGTATTCCGCTTCGAGCAGATAGGCCATGCCGCCCTTGCCGGACTGGCTGTTGACGCGGATCACCGCATCGTAGCTGCGGCCGAGATCGGCCGGGTCGATCGGCAGATACGGGATTTCCCAGATCGCATCGGCTTTTTGCACGGCGAAACCTTTTTTGATCGCGTCCTGATGCGAGCCGGAAAAAGCGGTAAACACCAGATCGCCGACATACGGATGACGCGGATGCACCGGCAACTGATTGCATTCCTCCACGGTTTGGCGCACCGAATCGATATCGGAGAAATCCAGGCCCGGATTCACGCCCTGCGTGTACAAATTCAAGGCCAGTGTGACCAGATCGACATTGCCGGTGCGTTCGCCGTTGCCGAACAGACAACCTTCGACGCGTTGCGCGCCGGCCATCACGGCCAGTTCGGCGGAGGCGACGGCGGTGCCGCGGTCGTTATGCGGGTGGACCGAAATGATCACCGAGTCGCGGCGTTCCAGATGGCGATGCATCCATTCGATCTGATCGGCGTACACATTAGGCGTGCTGCACTCGACGGTGGACGGCAGATTGAAAATCACCGGGCGCTGCGGCGTGGCCTGCCAGGTGGCGGATACCGCGTCGCAGATCTCCTTGGAGAAATCGAGTTCGGTCATGCTGAACGATTCCGGCGAATATTCGAAGCGCCAGGCGGTTTGCGGCAACGCATCGGTCAAATCCTTGACCAGTTGGGTGCCGGTGACGGCGATTTGCTTGATTTCGTCGCGCGACATCTTGAACACGATTTTGCGGAACGCCGGCGCCACCGAGTTGTACAGATGGATGATGGCCTGCTTCGCACCCACCACCGAATCCACGGTGCGGCGGATCAGCTCATCGCGCGATTGCGTCAGCGCAATGATGGTGACGTCGTCCGGGATGCGTTTCTGGTCGACCAGCTGCCGCACGAAATCGAAGTCGGTCTGCGACGCGGACGGAAAGCCGACTTCGATTTCCTTGAGGCCGATCTGCACCAGCATGTCGAAAAAGCGCAATTTGCGTTCGACGCTCATCGGTTCGATCAGCGCCTGGTTGCCGTCGCGCAGATCGGTGCTCATCCAGATCGGCGGCTTGTCGATGATTTGATTGGGCCAGGTGCGGTCGGGCAATGCGACAGGCGGGAACGGGCGGTATTTCTGGGAAGGGTTGCTTAACATCATGGTGAGCCTCTGCGAATAATTTGTTCAATCCGAATAGTTGATCGTGGCATTCGAGGCTGCCTGACTGCCACTTAACGCGAGGCCAGGCAACCGATCGGCAGCGGTAGTAGCGCCAGCGCAAGCGCAAAGATCGTCAACGCGATGATTTCATCGTGTTTGGACGTCAGGATCATTGGCTTGAAATGCATGGTTTGCGCGTTCGGATATGTGGGTATTTGGCGTCGGGGCCGTTTGCCTTGAAGGCGAATGCAAGATTATATCGGTTTTACAGCGAATTTATCGCGGGTACTGGCGGTAAGCTAGCTTAGCCGTAATGATAGCAGCAGCGCCGGCAGGGAGCGGGCTGGCAGTAGTAGAGAGGAATGGGGAATGGATGACATTTGCTCACTGTAGGAGATAGCTGGACGGCTTGTCAAGCGTTAACTGGACGGTGCGTTGCGTGAATGCGGACGGGGAGATGTTGGTGTTGAGGAAATTATTGTCGAAAAGAAATTCATGACGCGCCGATCTTTCAAAAATAAATAAAATTTTTTACCGATTCTTGTCGATTGGGCTATGGTTGATTCGTCGTAGCCAGAGAGAAGGGAAATTTCCCGGTCGCCTTTTATGACAGGAAGTCCGTCTCGCCTTTTTTAACCGACAGGAGACCATGATGACAGAATCGAAAGTGAAACCCATCCCCGAAGACATGCATACGATCACGCCGCATCTGGTGTGCGCCGGTGCTGCCGACGCGATTGCCTTTTATCAAAAAGCGTTCGGCGCAGTGGAACGCGGACGTCTGGCCGGACCGCAGGGAAAGCTGATGCATGCAGCTGTCAAGATCGGCGATTCGACGGTGATGCTGATGGACGAATTCCAGGAATGGGGAGCCTTGGGTCCGAAGGCGCTGAAAGGGACATCGGTGACGATTCATCTGTATGTCGACGATGTGGACGCAGTGTTTGCGCGCGCCATCGCCGCCGGCGCCAAGGAAAAGATGAAGCCGCAGGACATGTTCTGGGGCGACCGCTACGGCCAGGTCGAAGATCCGTTCGGTCATAGCTGGTCGATAGCCACGCACGTCCGCGATGTCAGTCCGGAGGAAATGCAGCAGGCCGCGCAAAAAGGGTGCACTGCAGCCCAGTAAGCGCCAGCTCGACGCGGGATAAGGGAAGGGAGAGCGATCATGCGATTCATGATTTTGGCGAAAGCCGATAAAAACAGCGAAGCGGGCGTCAGACCCGACCCGCAGTGGCTGGCCCGCATGGACCGGTATAACAAGGAGCTGGTGAACGCGGGGGTGCTGCTGGCGGCGGAGAGGCTGCATTCCAGCGCCGGCGGCGCGCGCGTGCGCTTTGCCGGCGGCCGGACGACAGTGGTGGATGGGCCTTTCGGCAACGCGGAGCGAAGCGGCGAGCTGTTGGCCGGCTTCTGGCTGATCCAGGCGCAATCCAGAGCCGAGGCGATCGAATGGGTCAAGCGTTGCCCGATGGGGGACGGCGCTGAACTGGAAATCCGGCAGGCGTGCGACGCAGAGGATTGACGCCGGCACGCTGTCATCGAACGAATAACGCATACGGAGAACACATGTTATTTCTTATTTTGCGCAAGGCGGGAAAAAATACCGAAGCCGGCCTGATGCCGGGCGCTGAACTGTTTAGCGCGATGGGCAGCTACCACGAGCAAATGGCGCAAGCCGGCATCCTGCGCGCCGGCGAGGGCCTGCAACCCAGCGCCAAGGGCGTGCGCGTCAAATTATCCGACGGCAAGGCCAGCGTGATCGACGGTCCGTTCGCCGAAACCAAGGAGTTGATCGCCGGCTTTTCGATGATCGACGTGGCCTCGAAACAGGAGGCGATCGAATGGGTCAAGCGCTGGCCGGTCGAGGATGGCGACGTCACGCTGGAGATCCGCGAGGTCGGCTGCCCCGGCGGCTGCGTCGGCGTCGATCCTGCGGAGGCGGCCGCGTTAGCCGGCGCGGCCGGCAACGGCGGCAAGCCGGGAATACGGTTTGCGATCCTGCTGCGTTCCGACCAAAACACCGAAGCCGATGCCGTTCCCGACAGCAAGCTGATCGATGCGATGAACGACTATAACCGACAAGCGGTGAAAGACGGCGTCTTGCTGGCGGGGCAGGGCTTGCAGTCCAGCACCAAGGGCGCGCGCGTCCAATTCAGCGGCGGCAAGCCGATCGTCACCGACGGCCCGTTCGCCGAAATCAAGGAGTTGATCGCCGGTTTCTGGATCATCCGCGTGGCGTCGAAACACGATGCGATCGCATGGGCCAGCCGTTATCCGTATCCGCTCGGCGCCAAGGTGGAAGTGGAAATCCGTCAGGTATATGAAGCGGAGGATTTCGGCGACGCTTTCCCACCCGAGATGAGAGAGGCCGAGGAGCGCATGCGGGCGCAATTGCTGGAGTCCGGCATGCAGCCGACGCTGGCCGGCGCGCCGCGGTGACAGCGGCGGACAGCCGGACGTGACGACGCCCGATTGCCATCGCGCCATCGAAGCGATCTGGCGCATAGAGTCGGCCCGCATCATCGCCGTGCTGGCACGCATGCTGCGCGACGTCGGCGAGGCCGAAGAGTTGGCGCAGGATGCGCTGGTCGAAGCGCTGGAACGCTGGCCGGGCGCCGGCATTCCGGACAATCCCGCCGCATGGCTGATGGCGGTGGCCAAAAACCGGGCGCTGGATCAGTTGCGGCGGCGCAGGCTGCATGGACAAAAAAAAGGAGAATTGACCTACGAGACCGAAGCGCGCCTGGCGGCGGCGTCGCCCGATCCCGCCGATGTGGTCGCGGCCGGCTTGGACGACAATATCGGCGACGACTTGCTGCGGCTGGTGTTCACTGCCTGTCATCCGGTATTGCCGACCGAGGCGCGGGTAGCGCTGACCTTGCGTTTGCTGGGCGGCCTGAGCACCGAGGAAATCGCACGCGCCTTTCTGGTGCCCGAGCCGACCGTCGCGCAGCGCATCGTGCGCGCCAAGCGCACCCTGGCCGAAGCCCGCGTGCCGTTCGAAGCGCCGGACGCGGCGCAAATGACGCTGCGTCTGGCATCGGTGCTACAGGTGATCTATCTGATTTTCAACGAGGGCTATGCGGCCAGCGCCGGCCACGACTGGCTGCGCCCGGCGCTGTGCGAAGAAGCGTTGCGGCTGGGGCGGATCCTGGCTGAATTGATGCCCGATGAGGCGGAAGTGCACGGCCTGGTCGGATTGATGGAAATCCAGTCCTCGCGGGCGCGCGCCCGTATCGGTCCCGACGGCGCGCCGGTGCTGCTGCTGGAGCAGGACCGCGGGCGCTGGGACCGCCTGCTGATCCGCCGCGGTCTGGCCGCGCTGGAGCGCGCCGAACGGCTGGGCGGCGCCTTCGGCCCGTATGCTCTGCAGGCGGCCATCGCCGCTTGCCATGCGCGGGCGCCCACGGCCGCGGCGACCGATTGGGGCCGCATCGCCGCTCTGTACGACGCGCTGGCGCAACTGGCGCCGTCGCCGGTAGTCGAACTGAACCGGGCGGTGGCGCTGGCGATGGCCTTCGGTCCCGCGGCCGGTTTGGAACTTGTCGACAAATTGACGGCCGAACCCGCACTGAAACACTATCATCTGCTGCCCAGCGTCCGTGGTGATTTTCTGTCCAAACTGGGCCGTTTCGACGAGGCGCGGGCGGAGTTCGAGCGCGCCGCGTCGCTGACGCAAAACAGCCGTGAGCGCACGCTGCTGCTGGCGCGCGCAAAGGACTGTACGCCGGGCGATTGAGCCATGCTGGCATATCCGACAGACGGCCGGTAAACGCCCTCCCTGCCTGATGTTAGAATCCATCGTCGATCATGTGGGCGCCCCGATGCAAGAATATGCAAGAAGCTAGCGAACTGATAGCGTGTCACGAATGTGACGCGGTCTACCAAAGACTTCATCTGAAGCGTCGCGAGATATCGCATTGCGAACGCTGCGGCGCCGAACTCGAACGCAATGTCGAGCGCCAGGCCGCGCATATGGTGCCGCTGGCTCTGACCAGTCTGATCGTCTTCATCGTCGCCAATTGCTTCCCCATCGTCGAAATCGAAGCGCAAGGACTGCGCAGCGAAACCACGCTGGTTGGCGCGGTGGTCGCGCTCGGCCAGAATGGCATGCCGGAGGTGGCGCTGGTGGTGCTGGCGACCACGCTGCTGTTTCCACTAATACAACTCCTTATCCTGCTATATCTGTTGTTGCCGCTGCCACGCGTCGGTGCGATGCCGGGCTTCAACCTGTGCGCGCGTTTGTTGCTGATGTTGCGCCCGTGGGGCATGGTCGAAGTGTTTCTGCTGGGCGTACTGGTGGCGTTGATCAAGTTGTCCGGCATCGCGCGCGTGATCCCCGGTGTGGCCTTGTGGGCGTTCGCCGTGCTGACCGTATTGCTGGTGCTGGTGGTGACCTTCGATCCGCGTTACCTGTGGCAATTGGCCGACCGTGTCGACAACGGCGACATTTCAAAAGGGCCTGCGCCATGATGCGCTGGCGTCGGTGGCGGGCGGCGAGGCCGGCGGCGAATGGCTCCGCGCGTCCGGACGACGTCGATTTCGAGTGCTGGGGCGAAGCCCTGAGCCAAAAAGCCAGCGGCAGGGCCGCATTGACGGCGGACGGCCTGGGCGTCATCGCCTGCCACGCCTGCGGTACGGTGTGGCGCGATGCCTGCGAAGGCGAGTGCTGCGCGCGTTGCGGCGCCGGGCTGCGCCGCCGCAAAACGAAAAGCATACAGCGCACCTGGGCATTCCTGATCGCCGCCTGCATTTTGTACATTCCCGCCAATCTGATGCCGGTGATGGTGACGTCGACCTTGTTCGACGAGCAGCGCGATACCATCATGAGCGGCATCGTTTATTTCTGGGCCAGCGGCGAGTGGGAGCTGGCGGTCATCGTATTCATCGCCAGTTTTCTGGTGCCGCTGTTCAAGCTGGGGGCGATGATGCTGATGGTGCTCGCCACCCAGAACCGCAGCGCCTGGCGGGTATTGCAAAGGGCGCGGCTGTATCGGATCGTGGAGTTCATCGGCCGCTGGTCGATGCTGGACGTGTTCGTCGTCTCATTGCTGGCGGGCCTGGTGCAAATGAAAGGCTTCGCGACCATTACCGCCGGCCCTGGCGTGGCGGCGTTCGCCTCGGTGGTGGTGCTGACCATGCTAGCGTCGATCAGTTATGATCCGCGATTGGCATGGGATCATTCGCAAACGGATATGGAAGCAGAGGACATCAATTCATGAGCGACAACGAGCAAGTCCCCGCGGTCCCCCCCTCCAATCCTCAGGGTGCGCCACGGCCGCGCCGGGTGCGCCAGCGCGATTGGCTGCCGTCGCTGGTATGGGTGATCCCGATGGTGGCCGCGGTCATCGGGCTGACGCTGGTATTCAAGCTGATGGTCGACCGCGGTCCCGAAATCACGATCTCCTTCCGTTCGGCCGAAGGGCTGGAAGCGGGCAAGACGCAGGTCAAATACAAGGACGTCAATATCGGCACCGTGCAAGCCATTCGCCTCAGCGAAGACCGCACGCATGTGCTGACGACCGTGAAGCTGACCAAGGAAGCCAAAAGCTTTACCGCCTCCGATACCCGTTTCTGGGTCGTGCGGCCGCGGGTCGCCGCCTCCGGCGTATCGGGCATCGGCACCTTGCTGTCGGGGGCGTATATCGCCGCCGACGCGGGCACGTCGAAAGAAAGCGCGGACGAGTTCGCCGGACTCGAAGCACCGCCCATCATTACGCGCGACGCCTCCGGCAAGCAGTTCGTGCTGCATGCGGACGATCTGGGATCGCTGGATATCGGCTCGCCTGTGTATTACCGGCGCATGGTGGTCGGGCAGGTGGCCGCTTACGAGATGAATACCGACGGCAAGGGCGTCACGCTGCGTCTGTTCATTAACGCCCCGTACGACAAGTTCGTCGGCGTCAATACGCGGTTCTGGCATGCCAGCGGTTTCGACGTGGAGCTCAACGCCAGCGGCTTCAAATTGCACACGCAGGCCCTGGCGACGGTGCTGCTTGGCGGCGTCGCGTTTCGCGCGCCGGATGACGAATTCGGCGCGGTCGCCGGCGAAAATACCGAATTTCAGCTGGCCGCCAGCGAAGAGGCGGCGTTGAAACCGCCGGACGGACCCGGCGAGACGCTGCTGCTGTATTTCCACCAATCCGTGCGCGGCCTGTCTCCGGGCGCGGTGGTCGATTTCCGCGGCGTGGCGCTGGGCGAAGTGAAATCGATCGGCATCGAATACGACGACAAGGCGCGCGAATTCGTGATGCCGGTGCTGATTCAGGTGTATCCGGAACGGCTGGGGCGCAAGCTGATGTCCATCGGCCGCGCCACGCAGAAATATGACGATCGGCAGCGTCTGGCGTACTTTGTCGGCCGCGGTTTGCGCGCGCAATTGCGGCCGGGGAACCTGCTGACCGGCCAGATCTACGTGGCGCTGGACTTCTTCCCGAATGCGCCGCCGGCGAAAATCGATCTCTCGAAGACACCGCTGGAATTGCCGACCATTCCCGCCACGCTGGACGAGTTGCAAACCCAGATCAGCGAGATCGCGCGGCGTCTGAGCAAAGTGCCGTTCGACGAGATCGGCGCCGACCTGCGGAAAACCATGAAGACCCTCAATCGCACGCTGGACAGCGCCGAAAAGCTGACCGACAGCCTGAACAACGACGTGGCGCCGGAAGTGACGGCGGCGATGAAGGATGTGCGCAAAACGCTGGACTCGGCCAACAAGACCCTGTCCGAGGACGCGCCGCTGCAGCAGGATTTACGCCAGACCTTGAAGGAAGTATCGCGCGCGGCCGGATCGTTGCGGATACTGTCCGATTATCTTGAACGCCATCCGGAGTCACTGATCCGGGGCAAGCCGGAGGATGGAAAATGAAGCGATCGAGTTTGACGGCGCGCTCGGCGCCCCGCATCGGGCATCTGTGGGGGCGGGCGGCGATGGCGGCGGCGCTGTTGTCGCTGGCGGCCTGTTCGTCGTCGCCGCCGCTGCGCTTCTACAGTCTGTCGGCGCCGGCCGCCGACGCCGCGCCCGCCGCGCCAACGATGCAGACGCGCAGCGCCGGCCTGTTCATCGAACTGGCGCCGGTCGGCGTGCCGGAACGCCTGACGCGGCCGCAGATCGTGGTGCAAAGGAGCGACGGCCACATCGACGTGCTGGAGCAGGATCGCTGGACCTCGTCGTTCGACAGCGAGTTGCGCGATACGCTGGCCAACGGTCTCGCGGCGCGGCTGGGGGCGATCGATGCGCTGCGCGGCGGCCGTCAGCCGGGACAGCCGGTGTACCGCATCGCCGTCGATCTGCGCCAGTTCGATGCAATCGGCGGCGAACGGGTGAACGCGGCTTTCGGCTGGACGGTGACGCGCATCGGCGTCGATGGCGACCGCGCGGCATCGTGCCAATCGACGTATTCGGTGCCGGTCGCCGGCGGCGGTACGGACTCGCTGGTGAAGGGCATGCAGACGGCGGTCGCGATTGCCACGGCGGCGATTGCGGCGACGGTCGACAATGTCAGGGGGAGCGGAACGGCCGCTTGCGGCTCCTGACGGATAGGAATTGCGGGGCGTAAAAAAGCCGCTGCGGTTTTCACCGCAGCGGCTTTGTCATTTCAACGGCTTTGGATCGCCGTCAATATCGACTCTTAACGATCGCCATACGAACGACGCGCGCCATCGGTGCGTGCGCCGGCCGCGCCTTTGTAGCCGCCTTCTTTGCGCGCCGCATTCGGCTTGCTGAAGCTGCGGCCGGCAGCAGGACGCGGTGCGCCGGTGCGGTTGTCGCCCGGTTTCCAGCCGCCTGGACGATGGCTGGAACGCGCTGTCGATGCGGTCTTCTTCGGTTCGAAGCCTTCGACCACGTCGACCGGAATCAATTGCTTGGTGAAGCGCTCGATGCGTTTGACGTTGACGCCTTCGGCGTGATTGACCAGCGAAACGGCGACGCCGTTGCGGCCGGCGCGGCCGGTACGGCCAATGCGGTGGACGTAGTCTTCAGGGAATTTCGGCAAATCGTAATTGAACACGTGCGTGATGGCCGGCACGTCGATGCCGCGCGCGGCGACGTCGGTGGCGACCAGCACCCGGATCTGACCGCGGCGCAGGCTGTCCAAAGTGCGGTTGCGCGCGCCTTGATGCATGTCGCCATGCAACGCGGCGGCGGCGAACCCGGCGATGTTCAGACGATCGGCAATCGTGTCCGCATCGCGCTTGGTGGCGGTGAAGACCACGGCCTGATCCATCGTTTCGTCGCGCAGCAGATGGTCGAGCAGGCGATTCTTGTGCGACAGATCGTCGACGAAGAATACGCGCTGGGTGATGTTTTCATGCTTGGTGGCCGAACCCTGGATCTGGATGACCAGCGGGTTGTTGGTGATGCGCTTGGCCATATTGCCGACCACGCCGTCCAGCGTAGCCGAGAACAACATGGTCTGCCGGGTCGATGGCGTAGCGTCGACGATCTTTTCGATGTCGTCGATAAAGCCCATGTCCAGCATGCGGTCGGCTTCGTCCAGCACCAGGATTTCCAGTTGCGAAAAGTCGATCTTGCCCGAATTCATGTGATCGATCAGACGGCCGGGAGTGGCCACCAGGATTTCGGGATTTTTCGCCAGCAATTGCATCTGTTTCGGATAAGGCATGCCGCCCAGGATCGAAATCGCTTTGACACGGCGCATGAACGAGCCGTATTTGTCGGTGGCGGTAGTCACTTGCAGCGCCAGTTCGCGGGTCGGCGTGAGCACCAGCATTTTTGGTTGCGCAGGCTTGAAACGAGGGCGATCGCCGCGTGCGCGGGCGGCTTGCTGTTCTTGATTCGGGGTTTTGCCGACGACAGCGTCGACTTGGGCGGAGGCGAATTTATGTAATGCGGGCAGCATGAATGCCGCGGTTTTGCCGGAACCGGTTTGCGAAGAAACCATCAGGTCACGACCGGCAATGGCTGCTGGGATCGCTTGTTCTTGCACGCCGGTAGGCTTGGTATAGCCGGCTTCGGTCATTGCTTTGAGAACGGATTCGTGCAGGCCAAGAGCTTCAAAAGTCATATCTATCTTTCGTAAAAAACAACGTCCGGCTGTGCAAATGCGCAGGACGCAAAATAGCAACGCCAACCAAAAACGAAATGACTATCGAAGAAATTTCGGCACAAAAGCTTTGCGCCGGGACGGTGTCAGGAGCGACACACAAAAGGCGGGAGGGCTTTTACAACACAATGTCCGTCAGAACATGCTAAGGCTTGCGATGCTGCTATCCGATCATGGGCTGCCATCGGGCGACGGCAGTTGAATCGGCATATGTACGTTGTATTGCAACGCACAAACCGGATGATACATTAGTTCCCGATGGATTGCACTAATACTCGGCGAAATTTGACGCCGGAGGGCGCTTGCTGCATCGGATTGGTGCGGCGGCGCACTATGCGGCAGCATGCCGCCGCCGCGCGCCTACGGGCAAATACTTACTCGGCGATGCCGCCGACGACGCGCGAGAAACCGCCATCGACATAAGTGATTTCGCCGGTGATGCCGCCGGCCAGATCGGACAGCAGGAAGGCGGCGGTATTGCCCACGTCCTCCTGCGTTACATTGCGGCGCAGTGGAGCGTTGGCGGCGACGAAACCGAGGATCTTGCCGAATCCCTTGATGCCGCTGGCGGCCAGCGTCCTGATCGGACCGGCCGAGATGCCGTTGACGCGGATGCCTTTCGGGCCCAGCGATTCGGCCAGATAACGCACGCTGGCTTCCAGCGACGCCTTGGCCAGACCCATGGTGTTGTAGTTCGGGACCACGCGGTCCGAGCCGAGATAGGTCAGCGTCACCAGCGCCGATTTTTCACGCAGCAGCGGCAGCGCCGCCTTGGCCATCGCCGGAAAACTGTAGGCGGAGATATCGTGCGCGATCTTGAAATTTTCGCGCGACAGCCCGTCCAGGAAATCGCCGGCAATCGCTTCGGACGGCGCAAAGCCGATCGCATGCACCAGCCCGTCGAGCCGGTCCCACGATTTGCCCAGGTCGGCGAACAGTGCGTCGATCTGCTCGTCGCTGCCGACGTCGCAATCGAATATCAGCGAACTGCCGAATTCCTCGGCGAATTTGGTGATGCGCTCCTTGAAGCGTTCGCCGACATAGGTAAACGCCAGCTCGGCGCCTTCGCGTTTGCATGCTTCGGCAATGCCGTAGGCGATGGAACGATTCGACAGCAGGCCGGTGATCAGGATTTTTTTACCTTGCAGAAATGCCATAAAGACTCCGAGTGTTTGGTGTTGCGCATGGTTGCCGCAGCCGATCGGTAGCGGAGCCGGCGCGATGGAAATTGCCCAGATTGTAGGGGCTTGTGATGAGGAGGGCAACTTTTCGGAAGAAGCCTGCCGCATAAGAGGTGGGGAATGGTTAAAACTCTTAAATTATTTGTACAAATGTCTTATTCAAATATGGGTAGTGATATCTCCTTTGTGTACAATCCATTAACTCTCCGGCGGTTCCAATCGCAATTTCCTCGAATTCGGGTGCATGGTCAGAATCGTTTATTCCATCCTGCTGGCGGCGCTGATCTGGCCCGGCGCGGCGCCCAGCGCGCAGGCCGCCCATGCCTTTTCGCTGTACGGCACGCCCAAATATCCGCCCGGCTTCACGCATTTCGATTACGTCAATCCGGATGCCCCCAAGGACGGCGAGCTGTATCTGGCCAATCCCGATCGCCGCACCAGTTTCGATAAATTCAATCCGTTCTCGCTCAAAGGCGTCTCCGCCGCCGGCGTCGATGCGCTGATGTTCGAAACGCTGGCCGTCGGCAGCGCCGATGAAGTGACCACGATGTACGGCCTGCTGGCCGACGATATGGCGCTGGCGCCGGACCGCATGGCGATGAGCTTTCATATCAATCCCAAGGCGCGTTTCAATAACGGCGACCCGGTCACCGCCGCCGACGTCAAGTATTCCTACGATACCTTGCTGGCCTACGGCATGCCGCAGTTCAAGTCGATGTTTGCCGACGTCAGGCAATGCGTGGTGGTGGATGCGCAGACCGTGCGTTTCGATTTCAAAACCAAAAATCACGAATTGCCGCTGATTGTCGGCGGGGTGCCGGTGTTTTCCCGCAAATGGGCGCCCGGCGTGCGTTTCGATAATATTCAACTGACGCCGCCGATCGCCAGCGGCCCGTATCTGATCGATAGCTTCGTCGCCGGGCGCACGATTGTTTACAGGCGCAATCCGGCGTACTGGGGAAGCAATATTCCTTCGCGCAAGGGTATGTATAACTTTGCGCGCATTCAGTATCGTTTTTATTCGGACGATGTGGCGCGGCTGGAAGCGTTCAAGGCCGGCGAATTCGATGTGGTGGTGGAATACAGCGCCAAGAATTGGGTGCGTAGTTACAAGGGCTCGAAGTTCGATAGCGGCGCCCTGGTCAAGCGCGAATTTCCGCATTCGAACGGGGCCGGCATGCAGGGTTTCGTGATGAATTTGCGGCGGCCTCAATTCCGCGACGTGCGGGTGCGCCGGGCCCTGATTCTCGCGCTCGATTTCGAATGGCTGAACCGGCAGCTGTTCTACGGCCAGTACAAGCGTGTCTATTCCTACTTCAACAACAGCGAGATGGCCGCGACCGCGGCGCCGCAGGGAGCCGAGCTGGCCTTGCTGCATTCGCTGCAGGCCTCGGGCGTGAAATTCGATCCCGAGGTCTTCGGGCCGCCGCCGGTACAGCCGAGCACCACGCCGCCGTCGTCGCTGCGCGCCAATCTGTTGCAGGCGCGCAGCCTGCTGGAACAGGCCGGCTGGACCTATCGCGACGGCGCCTTGCGCAATGCCGCGGGCGAACAGTTCCACTTTGAAATCATGGACGATGCCGGTCCGATGGGGCGGATCATCGCCGCGTATGTGCGCAATCTGCAAAAGCTCGGCATTGCGGTCGACCAGCGCACCGTCGACTACGCATTGCAGGCCAAGCGCATGGACAGTTTCGATTTCGATATGACCAGTCTGCGCCTGCCGGACATCGCCAGTCCCGGCAATGAGATGTTCGATATGTTCGGCTCCAAGGCGGCCGATCAGCAGGGATCGAACAATGTATGGGGACTGCAGGATCCCGCGGTCGACCGCATCGTCGAGGCGCTGGTGGCCGCGGATACGCGCCCGGCGCTGGACGCGGCGGCGCGCGCGCTGGATCGGGTATTGCTGCATAAGGCGATCACCGTGCCGCAATGGTATTCGTCGACGCACAGGATCGCCTATGCCAGGCGCTTCGGCATGCCGGCCAAGTTGCCGCTGTATTACCAGGCCGATTCGTATGTCATCTCGACCTGGTGGCAGACCAGGCCGAGGTAATTGAAAAAACCATGATGAAGAGCTCGCCTATCTGATGAATATCTGGTCATACATATTGAAGCGCGTACTGCTGATGATCCCGACCCTGATCGGCGTGATCGCGATCACCTTCGCGGTGATTCAATTCGTGCCGGGCGGCCCGGTCGAGCAATTGCTGCTGGAAATGAAAGGCCGCAACAGCGGCGGCGAGGTCGCCTCGGGCAACGCGCAGTATCGCGGCCGGCAGGGCGTGGATGCCGAGCAGCTCAAGGAGATCAAGGCGCTGTACGGCTTCGACAAGCCGGTCGGCGAACGTTTCTGGCAAATGTTGAAAGGGTTTGCGCGTTTCGATCTGGGCAAAAGTTTTTATCATCACGGCGACGTCTGGACGCTGGTGGTGTCCAAAATGCCGGTGTCGATCACGATAGGCTTGTGGACCTTTTTCCTGACCTATCTGATTTCGATTCCGCTGGGCATCGCCAAGGCGGTGCGCGACGGCAGCCGTTTCGATTCCGTCAGCGGCGCGGTGGTACTGATCGGCTATTCGATTCCCGGTTTCGTGCTGGGCGTGTTTTTGCTGGTAATGTTCGGCGGCGGCAGCGTGGTGCAGTGGTTTCCGCTGCGCGGCCTGACCTCGGACAATTGGAGCAGTTTGTCGACCATGGGGAAAGTGACAGACTACCTGTGGCATATCACGCTGCCGATCACGGCGTCGGTGGCCGGCGCGTTCGCGGTGATGACGATGCTGACCAAAAACACCTTTCTGGAAGAAATCCGGAAACAGTATGTGATGACCGCGCGCGCCAAGGGATTGAGCGAACGCGCGGTGTTGTACAAGCACGTGTTCCGCAATGCGCTGATTCCGCTGGTGACCGGTTTTCCGGCGGCTTTCGTCGGCGCCTTTTTTGCCGGCAGCCTGCTGATCGAAACCCTGTTTTCGCTCGATGGACTGGGCCTGCTGTCGTATGAGTCGGTGATCCGGCGCGATTATCCGGTGGTGATGGGAACGCTGTATTTGTTTACGCTGATCGGATTGGTGGTGAAACTGATCGGCGATCTTTGCTATATCTGGGTCGATCCGCGCGTACAGTTCGAAAGTCTGGCATGAGCGTTCTTATCCAGCCGCCGCCGTTGCCGCCGCAGACATCGCCATCGGCATTCGCGCCGGAGCCGGGCGCCGCGGCCACGATTTCGCCGGGCCGCGCGCTGTGGTTCAGCTTTAAAAAGAGCCGCAGCGGTTATTGGAGCCTGGTAATTTTCTCGATTCTGTTCGTCGTCAGCATGCTGGCCGAACTGGTGTCGAACGACAAGCCCCTGATCGCGCGTTACAACGGCGAAATCGTATTCCCGATCTTCTCTGATTTCTCCGAAAAGCGCTTCGGCGGCGATTTCGACTCGCCGGCCGATTATCACGATCCGTTTATCCGCGATCAATTCAGAAAAAACGGCAACTGGGCCGTGTATCCGCCGAACCGGTATCGCTTCGATACGCTGAACTACTTCTCCGCGGCGCCCAATCCGGCGCCGCCGTCGGCGGACAATTGGCTGGGCACCGACGACCGCGGGCGCGACGTGTTTGCGCGGCTGTTGTACGGATTCCGGATCTCGGTATTGTTCGGTCTCGCGCTGACCCTGACTGGCGTCGCGCTGGGCGTGCTGACCGGCGCGGTGCAGGGGTATTTCGCCGGCTATACCGATCTGTTTTTCCAGCGCTTCATGGAAATCTGGGGCGCGATGCCCGAGTTGTATCTGCTGATTATTTTTTCGTCGATTTTCGAGCCCGGCCTCGGCCTGCTGCTGATCCTGCTGTCGCTGTTCGGCTGGATGGGCCTGTCCGATTACGTGCGCGCCGATTTCCTGCGCAACCGCAATCTGGAATATGTGCAGGCCGGCCGCGCGCTGGGGCTGTCGAATACCCAGATCATCTGGCGGCACGTATTGCCCAACAGCCTGACCTCGGTGGTGACCTTCCTGCCGTTCCGCATGAGCGGGGCCATCCTGGCGCTGACCAGCCTCGATTTTCTGGGTTTGGGGGTGCCGCCGTCGACGCCCAGTCTGGGCGAGTTGCTGGCGCAGGGGAAAAATAATATGGACGCGTGGTGGATTGCATTGTCGACCTTTATCGTGCTGACCGTCACTTTGCTGCTGTTGACCAATATCGGCGATGCGCTGCGCAATGCGCTCGATGTCAGGAGGCGCGCATGAGCGGGCCGAATCTGCTGGACGTCAGGAACCTGTCGATCGCTTTCGGCGCCGCCAAGGTGGCGCAGGATGTCAGTTTCACGATAGCGCCCGGCGAGAAACTGGCGCTGGTCGGCGAATCCGGTTCCGGCAAAACGGTCACCGCGCTGTCGTTGCTGCAGCTCAATCACGACGCCGTTTACGGTGGCGAAATCCGGTTCGACGGCAAGAATTTGCTGAGCTTGTCCGAGCGCGCGATGCGCGGGGTGCGCGGCAACGACATCGCGATGATTTTTCAGGAGCCGATGACGGCGCTCAATCCGCTGTTCAGCATAGGCAATCAGATCGCCGAAGTGCTGCGGCTGCATCAGGGACTGAGCAATCGCGCCGCGGCGCTGCGCACCGTCGAACTGCTGGCGCAGACCGGTATTGACGAACCGGCCCGCCGCGCCGCCGCGTTCCCGCATCAATTGTCCGGCGGCCAGCGGCAGCGGGCGATGATCGCCATGGCGCTGGCCTGCCGTCCCAAGTTGCTGATCGCCGATGAGCCGACCACGGCGCTGGACGTGACGATTCAGGTGCAGATTCTGGAATTGCTGAATCGACTGCAGCGCGAAGAGAACATGGCGGTGCTGATCATCTCGCACGATTTGAATCTGGTGCGGCATTTTGCCGACCGGGTCGGCGTGATGGCGAACGGACGTCTGATCGAAACCGCGCCCAGCGCCGCATTGTTCGCCAATCCGCGGGAAGAATACACGCGCAAGCTGCTGGCCAGCCGGCCGCGGCGCATGGTCGACGAAGCAGCCGGCAAGGCGGCCGATCCGACGCCGTTGCTGAACGCGCAAGCGCTGCGCTGCACCTTCGCCATCCGGCGCGGCTGGTTGCGCAAGCAAACTTTCGTCGCCGTCGACGCCGCCGATGTGACCTTGCCGCGCGGGGCCACGCTGGGAATCGTCGGCGAATCCGGCTCCGGCAAGTCGACGCTGGGCATGGCGCTGTTGCGTTTATCGCCGGCGACGGTGCAGGGGCGGATCAGCTTCGACGGGCATCGGCTGGACAGCATGTCCAGCGCCGCCATCCGGCCATTGCGCATCGGCATGCAGGTCGTGTTTCAGGACCCGTTCGCATCGCTGTCGCCGCGCCGGACCGTCGAACAGATCGTCGGCGAAGGCCTGGCGCTGCATCAGCCGCAACTGAATCTGGCCGAACGGCGCGCGGCGATCGTCGAAGCATTGCGCGAAGTCGGGCTGGAAGCCGATATTCTGGTGCGTTACCCGCATGCATTTTCGGGCGGCCAGCGCCAGCGCATCGCGATTGCGCGCGCGCTGGCGCTGAAGCCGGCGCTGCTATTGCTGGACGAGCCGACCTCGTCATTGGATGTGTCGGTGCAGCAGCAGGTATTGAACCTGCTGGCGCAATTGCAGCGCAAGCACGGGATGTCCTATCTGTTCATCAGCCACGACCTGGCGGTGATCCGCGCCATGGCGCATCAGGTGCTGGTGATGAAGGACGGCAAAGTGGTCGAGCGGGGAGCGGTGGAAACGGTGCTGGATCGGCCGCAACACCCTTATACGCAAAGGCTGCTGGCGGCGTCCATGTACGCCGGGAACGGCATCGGCAAAGATCTGCCGACCGATTCGTAGGCGTCAGCGGATAGTGTATCTGCGGGCCTGCACCCGGATCGGCGTCGCCGTGGCGCGATGTGCGACAGTGCGTCGCCCGGCATTACGCGAGGCGCCGCTGCGGTAAGGCACGATCAATTCCAGCCGCTGTCCGAAGGACAGCGAGTCGCGGTTCAGCCGGTTCCATTCTTTCACCTGCACGATGCTGACGTTGTAACGTCTGGCGATGCCGGCCACCGTATCGCGTCGGCCTGCCTTGACATAAATGCGTTTGGTGTCCGGTTCGTCCGGGGCGATGAACAGTTTTGCGCTCTCGGCCAGCTGCTCGGTCAGATCGGTGCCGTCGTCGGCGCCGTCGCGCATCTTCGGCACCAGAATGGTGGAACCGGCGCGCAGCACCATTTTCGGCGGGATCTGGTTGACCGCGCGGATGACTTCAGGCGAGGTGTGGAAGCGGCTGGCGATGGTTTCTATCCGTTCGCGCGCGCTGCGGACCGTATGCGCGGTCCAGGACGACAGTTCATGTGTCCAGCTGCTCAAATTGGTTTTGAATTTTTCCGCATTGCTTTCCGGCAGCAGGATTTGCGAGTCTTCGCCGCCGACGATGACAGGCCGGTTGAATTGCGGATTGAGTGCCTTGAATTCATCCAGCGACAGCTCGGCCAGCTGCGCGGCGACCTTGACGTCGATATTGCGGGTCTTGCCGATGGTCACGAAATAAGGCTGATTGTCGATGATCGGCAGCGCGATGTTGAAATCGGACGGGTTGGCGACGATATTCTTGACCGCCTGCAGTTTCGGATAATAGTTGCGGGTTTCGACCGGCATCAGCGGCATCAGGCTGTTGTAATCTGTCGGCAGGCCGGCGGCTTGCTGTTTCTTGATCGCGCGCTGTACCGACCCTTCGCCCCAGTTGTAGGCCGCCAGCGCCAGTTGCCAGTCGCCGAACATCCCATACAGCTTCTGCAGATAGGTCAGCGCCGCATCGGTGGATGCCAGCACGTTACGGCGGTCGTCGGTGAACATGTTCTGGGTCAAATTGTAGTCCAGACCCGTGGACGGAACGAATTGCCACATGCCTGCCGCTTTGGCGGTGGAATAGGCCTCCGGATTGAAAGCCGACTCGATAAACGGCAGCAGCGCCAGTTCGGTCGGCATGCCGCGTTTTTCCAATTCTTCCACGACGTGATACAGATAACGCGAGGCACGCGCGGTGGTGCGCTGTATATAGTCGGGCCGTGAACTGTACCAGCTGGTTTGGGCGGTGACCAGCGGACCTTCCAGATTCGGTATGCCGAAACCCTTGCGGATGCGGCCCCAGACATCGACATCGTCGATGCGCATGACCTGGGACGCATCGCCGTTGTTGGAAGATACCGCGGCGTTCAGGGAATTGAACGGGGCCGGATAAATCGAAATATCGTTGGCTTGGGCGACGAAAGCAGGAGCCGAAAGAAGCGCACTTAGGAAAACGGGAACTAGCTTTTTCAGAATACGCTGCATGGGTCGATGTCCTGTAACCGGGCTAAGTCTCCGGCAATGTAAATAAAGTAATGACGCAGTGTACGTATGCCGGATTCTTCACGTCAAGTGAAAAGACTGTTTCCAGCGGGATAAGTCCTTGATTTAGATGATAATTATCAGAAACGGATGGAATGCAAGCCGAATCCGTGACCAAGAAAACAATAAAAGAAAACCTCTCCCTAAATGAAGACGGCAGAGGTTATCCTGAAAAGTTTCTTTTTAGAAAGTGTTCTTCCATTCGCGCAACGCTGTAAACGCTGCCTCCGGGCTGACGTCCTTCAAGCGGCCGCTTTGATATAGCGTTTTGCCGATGGCTATTTCCGTATACCGTAAAAACGGATTGGTTTTCCGTTCCAGCAATATATTCGACGGCACGGTCGGCTCGCCCCGGTCGCGCTTGGCTTGCTCATCGACGACGCGCTGTTGCAGCGCCGGATTGCCCGGTTCGACCGTCTGGGCAAAGCGCAGATTCGCCATCGTGTATTCGTGCGCGCAATACACCAGCGTATCCGGCGGCAGTTCGCTGAGTTTCCTGAGGGAATCCATCATTTGGGCCGGCGTGCCTTCGAACAGCCGTCCGCATCCGGCGGCGAACAGAGTGTCGCCGCAAAACAGCCAGCCCTGCTCGGCCGCGTGATACGCGATGTGTCCAAGCGTATGGCCGGGTACGTCCAATACCGACAGTCGCAGCCCCAGTTCCGCGATCTCGACGGTATCGCCTTCGCCGACCGGGGTCGTAATGGCGGCGATCGCTTCATTAAGCGGGCCGACCACGGGGACTTTGGTATGCTGCAATAACTGGGGCACGCCGCCGACGTGGTCAGCATGATGATGTGTCAGTAAAATAGCGGCCAGCGTAAGGCCATGCCGGTCCAGCGCGGCCAGGATCGGCGCGGCATCGCCGGGATCGACAACAACCGCATGCGTGCCGTTGTGGATCAGCCACAGATAGTTATCGTTAAACGCCGGCACCGTAAGCACCTGCAATGAATTATTCGAGAAAGCGGACATAGGCTTATATGTTGGATTCGTCATCGGGAAAAGCCATTATAGACCTTGGCGGCTGGCTGCAAACGGCGAGCGGAATTTACGTGCGCGACTGGGAAAAACAGCAGCTCAACGCATTGACCGCCGATATTTTCGGCTTCCATGCATTGCAGATCGGTCTGCCGCAAATCGCGGCGTTGCAAGCCAACCGGATGACGTTTCGATGGTTGACCGATAAGCAGGCTCCCGCAATGAAAACGAAAAAGAACGGGGACGCGGTCGAAGACTGCGGCGCCGGTAAAGCCGTTGCGTCGGCGCTTGACATTCCGGTGGTCGTGGCGCATGACTTTACCGAATTGCCGTTCGCATCGCAGAGTGTGGATCTGGTGGTATTGCCGCATCTGCTGGAGTTCTCCGCCGAGCCGCATCGCGTGCTGCGCGAAGTGGAGCGGGTGTTGATTCCGGAGGGGCAAGTGATTATCACCGGTTTCAATCCCGCCAGTTTATGGGGCATGCGGCAAGCGGCCGGACGCCTGGTCGGCGCACCGTTCCTGCCCCCCGGCGGCGAACTGATTTCCCTGTCGCGCTTGAAGGACTGGCTCAAATTGCTGAACATGGAAATCGGCCGCGGCCAGCACGGCTGTTATGCGCCGCCTTGCTCCAGCCAGCAATGGCTGCACCGTTTCGGATTCATGGAAAAGGCCGGGGCGCGCTGGTGGCCGTACTTCGGCGCGGTGTATGTGATGCGGGCGATCAAGCGGGTGCACGGCATGCGTCTGATCGGCCCGGTATGGGACCGGCGCCGCGCCGCGTCGGCGCGGGCGGTGCCGGCCATCAATAAAGCCGGCGGTGCGCTGGCGCAGTCGCGCTTGCAGAAGGATAGGCCAAGCGGCAAACCGGATCATAAACAAGAGAACAAACAAGACAACAAACAAAGCAGCAAGCAATTCGATAATCAATTGGAATAACAGAGAAGCAGGAACAGATGGATAAAGTTGAGATTTTTACGGACGGCGCCTGCAAAGGGAATCCGGGACCGGGTGGCTGGGGTGCGTTGATGACCGCCGGCGGCCATGAAAAGGAATTGTTCGGCGGCGAACTCGCCACCACCAACAACCGCATGGAGCTGCTGGCGGTGATCGAAGCGCTGAAAGCGCTATCGCGTCCCTGCGAGGTGATCGTGCATACCGACAGCCAATACGTGCAGAAGGGCATCAGCGAATGGATTCACGGCTGGAAGGCGCGCGGCTGGAAAACCGCGGCGCGCGCGCCGGTCAAGAATATGGATCTGTGGCAGGCGCTGGATGCGGAGCAGGCGCGGCACAAAATCGAATGGCGCTGGGTGCGCGGGCATAACGGCCACCCGGGCAACGAGCGCGCCGATGCGCTGGCCAATCTCGGCGTGGAAACCGTAATATGAGCGATCGCGGCTGTCGCTTAGTTGCCATTCATCGCCGTTTCGTTTGCTTCGCGCGCATTTAACTTTGACAGGAATTCATCTTCATGCGACACATCATTCTCGATACCGAAACCACCGGCATCAACCCGCGCAACGGCCATCGCATCATCGAAATCGGCTGCGTCGAAATGCTGAACCGGCAACTGACCGGCAATAATTTTCATCGCTACCTCAATCCCGGCCGCGATTCCGAAGAAGGCGCGCTGGCGGTGCACGGATTGACCACCGAATTTCTCAGCGACAAACCGAAATTCGAAGAGGTCGCCGCCGAGTTTCTCGATTATGTCGGCAACGCCGAAATCATCATCCACAATGCGCCGTTCGACGTCGGTTTTCTGGATATGGAGCTGAGCCTGCTGGGCTTTCCGCATTTCAAGGAGCATGTGACCGGCGTGATCGATACCTTGCCGATGGCCAAGGAAATGCATCCGGGCAAACGCAATTCCCTGGACGCCTTATGCGATCGTTACGGCATTTCGAATGCGCACCGTACCCTGCACGGCGGCTTGCTGGATGCGGCGCTGCTGGCGGAAGTGTATCTGGCGATGACACGCGGGCAGAACAGCCTGAGCATGGACCTGGGCATCGGCGACGCCAACGACGCGGCGGGCAACGCGATCCCGTTGGCGCCGCTGGCCGGAATCATCGTGCGTCCCGCCTCCGGCGACGAATTGGCCCAGCATGAGAGCTTGCTGGCCGGACTGGACAAGGATTCGAAAGGCAAATGCATCTGGCGCGCGCTAAGCGCCGATACGTCTCCGGCGGCGTAAAAATAGGAATAACCCGAGCGACTATTCCGGCGGTTTACGCAAGTCGGCAGTGCATGGCGTGTGAAACAATTCGATTTTGCGTTTGAATTCCTCCCGAATTCGCCGCGCATGGAATCGAATAAGGAATATGGATCATGCCAGCAGGAATCTCGATAGCACAGCCGGTCAACTATCTCAGTCCGCGCCTACCTGGCGATACGCCCACGGGACAGCGGCGCCGGCTGCGGATGGTCGAAAGCACGGCGTCCATGATAGACGGTCTGACCGATAGCGTGCTCAAAGGCAGCCGACATGCGGATTGCCGCAACACGCTGGAAGTATTGATCGATATCGCGACGTATAGGAAAGGGCCGGAGGCGGCCCTGCGGGCCGAACAGAATCTGCTGAGGCTGTATGCCGATCCGTCGATATCGTCGGCGGTGCGCAGGGAAATGATAGGACAGCTGCTTGAAGCGCAAGCGGTCATCGCGAGTAAAGCGAGTTCGAACGCCGAGCACTTTGCGATGCCGGTCGCTTTACTGCACCTGGCGGCGCAGTACGGCCGCATGGAAATCAAAAACGACGAACCCCGGCCTGTTGTCGGCCGGGCCGCGGTTGACGATATGGGCAACCGGCTCGCGGATGCGGTAAGCGTGGGAGACGGCGCCGCCGCCATCGTCGACACCCAGCGCTTCGTGACCGGCATGGAAATACAGGCCAGTTTCGCCAAAACCGAATGCGGCGATTCGGACATTATCGATTTAAGCGACGATATCGACGCCGGCGCGATCAAAAGAAAAGTCGACGCACTGACGGCGGCCGCGCAGCGGAACGGGATGGCGGTGGCGCCGCTGTTTATCGCCGACCACTATATGCTGTTGATCGCAAAAAAAGACGAGGCATCCGGCCGTTGCGCATTGATTACGGTGGACACCAGTCGGGCGCTGGACAAACAGGCGGCGCTGGAACTGGGCAGGCTATCGGCCGCCGGCCACGTCGATGCCGGCGCGAGGCAGCGGCTGCAGTGGCTGCAGCGCGAGTCTGATGAACGTTTCCTGCTCGATATCTCTAACAGGGTAAACCGGCCGTTGATCATGCACTGCAGCCGCCTGCAGACCAATGTACCGAATGGATGCGGCCCATTGATCGTTCTGTTGCTGAAGCGGATCGACGGCGCCCGTTTGGACGATGTTGCCGCGACGGAACGATATATCGCGCAACAGTTCGATGAATGGCGATCCTTCGATGCGCAAACCCAGCAAAACCTGGTCATGGCGCAACGCGCTGAAATGATCGGCGACGTGTACGAGAAACGCAACGACGGCCATCGTTTTATTCGAGATTAACAGTGAACGCAGCGTTGTGCGGCGCGTATTTCCCTCCTGCGCTGTTCGCTCCGCCACCAGCCATTCCCTATGGCATTGGGGTGCCCGCTTTATAAAAGCGATCCGAGCTTGTCTACGTCCCGATGTTTATGCGATAATTCGGTCCGCTTTGAAGGCGGCTGGTTTTATACGGCCGGCCGCATTTGCGGAGTTGTTAAAACGGAAGGTTAGCTCAGGGGTAGAGCACTGCATTCACACTGCAGGGGTCGCAAGTTCGAAACTTGCACTTTCCACCAGAATCAGAAAAGCCAGCCTTTGCGCTGGCTTTTGTCCTTTCTGGGGCATTAATTTGAGTCTTCGAATTTACGTCCTCTCTGGTGATTGCGTTATTCCGCAAATTTGCAGCAGAGTACCCTGTGAAATTGTAGATACATGTGGCAAAATGATTCACTGAATTCCATAAACGCGCAGCCCCCGGATGGCATAATGGCGCGCCGCGCAATCCAGAGCATATTATTCGAACAACCGTAGCAACAGGAGACAGCATGAAGGATAAAAAGCCGCTTTACCGGTCCTTATACATACAGGTGATCGTCGCCATTATCATCGGCATTGCCTTAGGTCATTTTTATCCGGAAACGGGCGCCGCGATGAAGCCGCTTGGCGACGGTTTCGTCAAATTGATCAAAATGATTATCGCGCCGGTCATTTTCTGCACAGTGGTGCTCGGCATCGCCGGCATGGAGGACATGAAAAAGGTCGGCAAGACCGGCGGTCTGGCCTTGCTGTATTTCGAAGTCGTCAGCACGCTGGCGCTGGTTGTCGGTCTGATTGCGATCAATCTATTGCAACCTGGCGCCGGCATGAATATCGACGTCAGCACGCTCAATACCAAGAGCATCGCCGCTTATACCGCTCCGGGCCAGATGCAGACCGTGACCGAGTATCTGATGCATATCATCCCGAACAGCATGGTCGATGCGTTCGCGCAGGGAGATGTCTTGCAGGTGTTGCTGATTTCTGTGCTGGTCGGTTTTGCGTTGCATAAATTCGGCGGCCGCGGCACGCTGATATTCGATATCGTCGAAAAGGGTTCGCATGTATTGTTCGGCATCGTCGCCATGATCATGCGCCTGGCGCCGATCGGCGCATTCGGCGCGATGGCGTTTACCATCGGCAAGTACGGCATCGGCTCGCTGTTTTCGCTGGGCAAACTGATGGGAACCTTTTATCTGACCTGTCTGTTCTTCATTTTCGTCGTCCTGGGCATCATCGGCCGCCTGCACGGTTTCAGCGTCTGGAAATTCGTTAGATACATCAAGGAAGAATTGCTGATCGTGCTGGGCACATCGTCGTCCGAATCGGTGCTGCCGCGCTTGATCGCCAAGATGGAAAACCTGGGCGTGAAAAAATCGGTGGTCGGCCTGGTCGTTCCGACCGGCTATTCGTTTAATCTGGACGGCACCGCGATTTACCTGACGCTGGCCGCCGTATTCATTGCGCAGGCCACCAATACGCCGATGACGCTGACGCAGCAGCTTACCTTGCTGGCGGTGTTGTTGTTGACGTCGAAGGGCGCGGCGGGGATTACAGGCAGCGGCTTCATCGTGCTGGCGGCGACATTGTCGGCGGTCGGTCATGTGCCGGTGGCGGGCCTGGCGCTGATTCTCGGCGTCGATCGTTTCATGTCGGAAGCGCGCGCATTGACCAACACGATCGGTAACGGTGTGGCAACGCTGGTGGTGGCGCGATGGAGCGGCGATGTCGATATGGTCCGGCTGCATGCGCAGCTGGACGGTGAAACCCAGTTTGATGCGGATGAGCCGGAAGCCGTGCTGGACGCTAAGGTTTCCAAGATGGATTTGTGATATCGGATAAAAACGGCCGCATCTTTATCGGTGCGGCCGTTTTTTTATGGAAAGCGGAGTGAATCAAAAAGCCGGCCTTTGGGCCGGCTTTTGTCGTGTTAAGACTTTCATTCGTCCAATGATGAAGGCTTTCCTGCTGAATCATCTCGTAGACGACATTCTGCGATGTGCGCCAGTAGAACAAATATCAAGGTTTATCGCTATTAATTAGGTAAGTCGCACCGAGAACGCGCGATATACGCACCACAATCGCACCGTTGAGCACGGCGAAAGCGACGCTGTTTTCGCATTGCCGGCCTTCACTACTTCGCATACAAGTCCTGTAGATCAATGGCTTACGCACCGTCCAACCCTGAAGAAAGCCCTTTTCCTCTCCGTTGGCACAGGCCTTGCGTTACCCGCTTTGATTAAACGATTTTCCACAGGCAGAGCTGACTATGCAAATCTTTTCCCGAGCACCTGGCAAAACACCTCCCGGACAGGCCCAAACACCCCGGCCCCGCAGATTCACCGCCGGCCTGTTCGGTCTTGCCACGATCGGACTGGCATTGAGCTTCCCCTCGTATGCGAAAGACATCACCTTTGTCACCGACTTCGGCATCAATGGACGGCATGCCTACTATTTTGTGGCGCTCGAAAAGGGCTATTACAAGGAGGCCGGACTGAATGTGACGATCGTCCGCGGCCAGGGCTCGGCCGATGCAATCAAAAAAGTCGCGGCCGGCGCTGCCCAGGTCGGTTTTGCCGATGCGGGTTCACTGGTGCTTGCGCGCGGCAACGACAATGTGCCGGTCAAGCTGATCTCGGTGATCTATCAAAGCCCGCCTCAGGCGATTTATACCCTGGAAGGGTCCGGCATCAAAGGACCGAAGGATCTGGTCGGCCGCAAGATTGCCGATACGGCATCGAGCGCCATGCTGGTGCTGTTCGGCGCGTACGCAAAAGCGGCAGGCATTCCAAAAGACGGCGTCAGCTGGATCGTCGCTGACGGCAACTCGCTGGCGACCATGCTGGCCACCGGGCGGGTTGACGCGATCGGTCAGTTCACCGTGGGAGAACCCTTGCTCGAAAAAGCCGTAGCGCCCAGGAAGCTGGTGCGATTGGCCTACAAGGATGTCGGGCTTGAGTATTACGGCAACGGCATCATCGCTTCCGAAGAAATGATCAAAAACGATCCGGAAACCCTGCGCAAGTTCGTGAACGCGACAATCAAAGGCATGAAAGAGGCGTTCCGCGATCCGGTCGCCGCCGGCGAGATCCTGCACCGTGCATATAAGCAGGTGGATGCTGATGTCGCCACCGGCGAAACCCGCATGGTCGCGGAACTCGCGGTGGTCAAGAATGGCGCAATGGGCTCGGTCGAACCGGCTCGCATCGACCAGACCATTTCGGTGCTCTCATCGGCCTATCCGATGAAACGAAGCGTGACCCGCGCCGAGGTCTATGCACCAGGCTTCGTCGGCGGCAAGCAGGACTGATCGGGCATGTCGCATCAAGCAAATATTTCTGGAGCATCATGATGGCGACTTCTCTCACCGTCGATCCGGTTCGGCCTGCCGCGATCAAGGGACCGGCACCGGACCGCGCGGCAGCGCATCCGAAAAGCCCCACGTTTTCGGTGCGGAATCTGGGCAAGATCTACCGTACGAAAAGCGGACCGATCGAAGCGCTTTCCGATATCCATCTGGATATTCCGGACGGCAGTTTCGTGTCGATCGTGGGCGCTTCCGGCTGCGGCAAATCGACGCTGCTGAAAATACTTGCCGGACTCGAAGAGTCGAGCACCGGTTCGGCGCTGCGGGATGGCCAGCCCATGAAAGGGGCCAGTCGCGATGTCGGCATCGCCTTTCAGGACCATGTCCTGTTTCCCTGGCTTACCATTCTGGAAAACGTTCTGCTCCCGGCGGAAATTCACGGCTTGCCGCCACAGGCGTCCCTGGCTCGCGCCAACGAACTCCTCGCGCTGTCGGGCCTGAGCGGTTTCGAGTCGCGCAAGCCGGAGGATTTGTCGGGCGGGATGAAACAACGGGCCGCGTTGTGCCGGGCGCTCATGACGGATCCGAAAATCCTGCTGCTGGACGAACCGTTTGGCGCGCTCGACGCGCTCACGCGTGAGGAATTGTCTCTTGAACTGTTGCGCATCTGGGAAGCAAACCGCAAGACCGCGCTACTGATTACGCATGACATCAACGAGGCGGTGATGTTGTCGGATACCGTCGTCGTGATGTCGCCCCGCCCGGGCCGCATCGTTGAAATCATTCCAATCGATCTTCCCCGCCCGCGCGGGCCGGAAACGGCATTGCTGCCACTGTATCATGAACTGACGCACCATATTCGCGCCTTGATTTTTTCCAGAAAAGGCAAGGCATGAGCCGGGATCTTACATCTGGGACGTGGATGCGCGTGGCATTGTCCTGCCTGTCGATGTTGGGCCTTGTCGTCGCATGGGAGATCACGGTCCGATGGTTCAGCATCCCGGAATGGATCCTCCCGGCGCCGTCAAGCATTGCGCAAGTGGCGCTCGAATGGCGCGTCGACCTGATGCACCACAGCTGGGTCACGCTCTATGAAACGCTGGCCGGATTCATGGCGGCGCTTGCGATTGCGCTGCCGATCGCCATCGTGATTGCCTATACGCCGATTCTCAAGCACACAATCTATCCGGCATTGCTGGCGTTGCAGTCCGTACCGAAGGTCGCCATTGCGCCATTGATCACGCTGTGGGTAGGATTCGGTGCGATGCCGAAAATTATCGTCGTGTTCCTGGTCTGCTTTTTTCCGATAGTGGTCAGCGCGGCAGCAGGACTGGAAGCGACTTCCAAAAGTAGACTGGACCTGATGCGATCCCTGAAAGCAAAACCATGGCAAGTATTTTGGCGTCTGCGTATTCCGGAAGCCATGCCACATATCATGGTGGGCTGCAAGGTAGGAATTACCTTCGCGGTGATCGGGGCGGTCATTGGAGAATTTGTCGGTTCCGAAGAAGGGCTCGGCTTTCTGATCCTGACCTCCACCGCACAATCCAAGACCTCGCTGGCATTCAGCGCGTTGATCATCCTGACGGTAATCAGCATTGCACTGTATTACCTGGTCGAGCAGGCGGAAAAAATGCTCGTGGTCTGGAAATCGCAATGAAGTCGCATCATTCCGATGCGTATCCTTTCAATTTGACGCCGTACTGCTCATGACAACTACATCATTTTCTTCCGACGCCGTCTTCGACGTGATTATCGAAGGCGGCCACGTGATCGATCCCGCCAGCGGCCTTGATGAACCTGCCGATGTGGCAGTTCGCGACGGCCGCATCGCCGCGATCGCCAAAGCCAGCGATGGCGGACTGTCGGCCATCGACGCCGCACGCCGTATCAACGCTGCCGGCAAGCTGGTTTGCCCTGGCCTGATCGATATTCATGTACACGTATTCGAATACGTCACAAACTTCGGCGTGGCTGCCGACGATGCCGGTGTCGGTGTTGGCGCGACCACGATTGTGGATGCGGGCAGTTCGGGACCGTGGACCTTTGGCGGCTTCAAGCATTTCGTCATCGACAAGGCGTCGACCGATGTGCGTGCCTTTGTTTCGATCAATGGAGCCGGCGCGCTGATGGGAGGAATGAAAGGGGATATCCTGCACAGCCCTGACATGACCGATGCCGCCGCACTGCTGGCCGTGATCGGGCGGCACCCAGATGAAATCCGCGGCATTAAGTGCCACGGCGAATCGGGCGCGCTCTCCCATTGGGGTACAAAAGTGCTTGCCTCGGCGGCGGAGGCAGGACGCGCGGCGCAGGTTCCGCTGTATGTGCATACCGGAGAGCTTTTCCCGGTGATTGAAGCAAGTCGGCCATCGCCGCGCAGCGTTCTGGAACAGGTGCTTCCGCTGCTGAAGGAGGGCGACATTCTGGCGCATATTTACAGCAACATGCCGGACGGGATTGTCGGAGAAGACGAAAAAACCCCGTCCTTCATCCGCCAGGCGCTGGACAAGGGCGTGCATTTCGATATCGGCTACGGCATCAATTTCAGCTACCGTATCGCACGCATGCTGATGGCCGAAGGAATCTATCCTTACACAATCAGCAGCGACGCACATGGCGACTTCAGCAGCTACCACGACAACAGCAAGCTGAACTACAGCCTTCCGGGTGCGATGAGCCGATTACTGGCGTTAGGCATGCCGTTGGTCGAGGTGATTCGGGCGACAACGGTGCATCCGGCCGCCGCAATCGGACTGTCGGATGACATCGGAAGGCTGGCGGTCGGCCGCCGTGCCGATATTTCGATCCTGGAGCTGCGCGAGGAACCCTGGCGGCTGCTTGACGGGCGTTTCAACAAACTGAACGTGGATAGCCGGCTGATTCCGTGGCTGACGCTTCGCGCTGGCGTCGCGCACCAGCCCCGGCCGGCAATGATGCCGGATCTTCTCGACGCCAGTCTGCCAGATATCTGGCGCGTTGCCTGAACCTTTTTCAATTTATAAAGATTGCTCCGATATGAACATGAAAACCGGCACTATGGAGTTCGAAGGCCACCGGATACGCATCTATACCGCCGGCAGCGGCCCGACATTGCTCCTGTTGCACGGGGTTGGCCCGGGCACTTCGATTCCGGCGAATTTTTCCGCGGTCACCGACGTCCTTGCGCAATCTTATTCACTGGTCGGAATGGACCTGATCGGCTTCGGAGAATCATCCCGCAAGACCAAGGATCCGTTTTTCGATTTCGAACTATGGGTCAGGCAGGCCATGTTCGTGGTCAATGAAGTGCGCATCCGTACGGGCGAGACATCATTGCGGGTGTGGGGTCATTCACTCGGCGGCGCCATCGCCTTGCGTCTGGCGGCGGCGCTGCCGTTCATCTCGCAGGTGGCGGCAACCGGAACCGGCGGTGGCCAGCACCGGGTCAACCCGCCACTCGACAAGTTCTGGACCTTTCCCGAAAGTCCGGCGCAGCTAAAGGATGCCATGATGAGTTCGATGCTCGATCCTGCCGCCGTTACGGACGATCTGGTCTCGGCTCGTTATGCCCTGCTGCAGCAGGGCGACATCGGCCCGTATTTCGCGCGCATGATGAGCGGCGATAAACAGGCGCTGCTTGATTCGGCCCGGCTCGATCCTGCCTTGCTTGCCGGTATCGAGTCGCAGGTATTGCTTATTCACGGCCGTGACGACAAGCCCTGTCCGGCGGAAGAAAATGCGCTCTACCTGTCGCGCCTGATTCCGCGTTGCGACGCCATCGTACTGGGACGCTGCGGCCACAATCCCGCGCGCGAGTATCCGGCCAAGACCGCGCAACTCGTGCTCGCGCATTTTGCACAGCCGGTCTGACCTGCGCGACAATCCGACATGAATGCCGTATGAACAAAGAAATTGCAGGACTCGAACCGCCCCTGCGCAAGGATGCTTATCTGCAGTCCCTCGAAAACGGATTGGCGGTATTGGCTGCCTTTACGGCAGCGCAGCCTTTCCTTTCGATTGCCGATGTTGCGCTAAAAACACGGCAGGATCGCGCCTCGGCCCGACGGGCGCTGCTGACTCTCGCCCATCTGGGCTACCTTCGACATTCGGGCAAGCGCTTTTCATTGACGGCCCGGGTGCTCAACTTCGGCTATCAGTACCTCTCGGCGTTGCCCTTCTGGTCGGTGGCTCAGCCGGTGATGGAGGAATTGTCCGACCAGCTCAACGAAACCGTATCGATTGGCGTGCTCGACGGCCACGACGTCGTCTTTCTTCTGCGTGTGCCGGCCAAGCGTCTGCTGAGCTTCGATCCGAGTATCGGCAGCCGGGTCCCGGCGCATCTCCATTCGATCGGACATGTGCTGCTGGCAACGCTGTCCGCGTCGGCGCTGGAGGATTTTGTGAGGGCTATCGACTTCGCACCCCGTACGTCGTATTCCCTTTCCGACCCCGGCATCCTACATGCGCAACTGGAAGCAACACGCACGAGCGGCTGGTCCATGACGGCGCGTCAGTACGAAGAGGGATACGGCGGGATCTCGGTCCCGCTGACGGATTCGGACGGCAACGTGCTGGCCGGGCTGAATGTCAGCTTCATCATGGACAGCGATGCAGGGCGTCGGGCGACCGAAGACATCCTTCCACGTTTGAAACTGGCGATGCGCAAGATTCAGGAATCCGCGGGATAGAGGGAGAAAAACTCCCTCACGCGATCCGGCGCCGGTTGCCGCCCATTTTGCTCACGAAGGGAATGCACCCGTTTACCAAGTGCGAAACCTTCATTGAGATTTCCGGCCGCCGTCTCCGCATTTAGCCATTCAGGATTTTCATCCCTGCCGCTACATAACGGTCGCCGCTTGCAGCATCGGGCGGAAAGAGCAGGCTGAGTTCTTTCAGATCCGCAGCCGTGAATTTCACCCCCAGCGCACCGATATTCTCTTCCAGGTAGGTCCGACGCTTGGTTCCAGGAATGGGCACGATGTGTTCGCCTTGCGCCAATACCCATGCCAGGGCCAATTGCGATGGCGTGCAGCTATAGCGTGCCGCCAGTTCCTTTATCTTGTCGACCAGAAGCAGGTTTTTGGTGAAGTTCTCGCCTTGAAAACGTGGGTTATGACGGCGGTAATCATCTTCCGGAAATTGATCCGGCCGCGTAATGGCGCCGGTCAGAAAGCCGCGTCCCAGCGGACTGTAGGGAACGAAACCGATCCCCAGTTTGCGGCAAGTGGCGAGTACGTCCCGTTCCGGGTCGCGCGTCCAGAGCGAATATTCGCTCTGCAGAGCGGTGATCGGATGGACTTTGTGCGCCCGCTCCAAGGTCGCGGACGACGTCTCCGATAAACCGATGTAACGGATTTTCCCGGCTTTCACCAGATCGCGCAGCGCGCCGACGGTTTCTTCTATCGGGGTGTCCCGGTCGATGCGATGCTGGTAGTACAGATCTATCGTTTCTATGCCGAGCCGTTTCAGGCTGCCTTCCACCGACTTGCGAATGTATTCCGGACTGCCGTTGACGCCGCGCTCGTCGGGGTTGGCGGGATTGCGCACCAAGCCGGATTTGGTTGCGATGAAGCATTGCTGACGCTTGCCCTTGATCGCTTTGCCGACCAGTTCTTCATTGGTATAAGGGCCGTATGCGTCAGCGGTGTCGAGAAAGGTGATGCCCAGTTCCAGGGCGCGATGAATGGTGGCGATCGATTCCACATCGTCGCGATTTGCATAAAACTCGCTCATTCCCATGCAGCCAAGGCCGATCGCGGAAACGACCGGACCTTCGGCGCCGAGCCGGCGTGTCGGTATGGTTGGAAGTGTCTTACTTAATGTATTCATGGGAAGCGTCCTCGAAAGATGGCTGTTGAGTAATGACGCTGGCCGGCAGCTCGGCTTCGATGGATTCGTACATGGCGACCTTTTTGTGCAAGGTCTCCAGATTGCTTTGCAGTTCAGCGAGCGTCTTTTCCACGGAATAGGTATGCTGCTTCAATAAGGTTTTCCGTGCGGACACACTTTCCGGCGTGTTCCCCAGCTTGCGCAGTTGGGCATAGCGCAGCATGTCGCGGATCGGCAAACCGGTCGTGCGCAACTTCAGCAAGAACTCTATCCAGAGGATATCCTCCTCGTGGTACAGCCTATGCTTGTTGTCTTGCCGTGCTATCGGATCCAGCAAGCCAATGCGTTCGTAGTAACGCAAGGTATGCACTGTCAATCCCGTTGCGGCGGCGGCCTGTTGAATCGTCAGGGAAGTGGTCATGGAAGGAAGTCTATTGGTTTGAGCGCGCTCTAAGTCAAGGAGATTATGGACTTTTTTGCGGATCCATGTTTCGGATGCCGCCGACGACGCTTATGTTAGGCTTCGCGACTGCCAGCTCTGCATACCGGTTTGGCCATTCCGATTCGGTCTCCTGTCATTTAAGCTAAAGGCGCTATGAAAATTTCGATCATTGGTGCAATGACTTCTCTGCTGACGGCCGCAGGCGCCTTGGGATTCGCCATTGCATTCGGCGGCCCGACAGAGATTCCAGCGATGCTGAGCGTCAATAATCCTTTCCAGGATATCGATTACTCGGACCTCCCGGCGATTAAGCATTTCCCCGCTCGTGATGGCAGCGGACTGGCCTACCGCGAGTATGCAGGCGGCCAGGGCCTTTCGAAAAAGGTCGTGGTGCTGATCCACGGATCAGCGGCCAGCGGCAGGAGCATGCACATCATGGCAAAAGCTTTTGCCAAAGCCGGTTATACGGCCTATGCACTGGACATTCGGGGACACGGCGACTCCGGGCCGAAGGGGCAGATTGCCTATATCGGCCAGCTTGAAGACGATCTTGCAGACTTTGTGAAATCCGTCGATATTGCTTCGACGGCGACCTTGGTCGGTTTCTCTTCCGGGGGCGGCTTTGCGCTACGCTTTGCCGGCGGCGCACGCCAAAAGCTGTTTGCCAATTATTTGCTGTTGGCACCCTACATTCATCAGGACGCGCCGACGTTCAAACCCGCCGGCGGCGGTTGGGTAAGTATCGGACTTCCGCGGATAATCGCCTTATCCGCATTGAATAAAGTCGGTGTGACGAGATTCAATGATTTGCCGGTACTCAGATTTGCGCTCAACGACGAGGCCAAAAGGTTTTTAACGCCGGAGTACTCATTTGCATTGGCGTCGAATTTCAGACCAAATGACGATTACCGTATGAATATCCGGTCTTCAAATCAGCCAATGGCAATTCTCGTTGGCAAGGAGGATGAAGTGTTTCACGCAGACCGCTTTTCCGACTTGTTCAATGTCGATGGCAAGACGGTGCCGGTAACGATCATCCCGCGCATCGGACACATTGCATTGACACTGAACCCCATAGCGGTACAGGCTGCAGTCTCCGCCGTCGACCGTCTGGATTCTTTAGAATAAGCCATATTGGCAATTATCTTATTTCCTGATATTTCATGAATCATCTACTGAAAGCGAAAACCCTGTTCCAGCAAGGCGATCTCAACGGTGCGGAAAGCGCTCTCGCCAAGGTGTTAAGGGCGCATCCGAAGCACTTTGATTCATTACATCTTTATGGAATCGTCCTGGCGTTGAATGCGAAATGGGATGAGGCCAGCAGATATCTAAAGAAAGCCCTGTCGATTGCACCCGGCAACGTGGGCGTGATCAGGGATCTGGGCAAGGTCCAGTTTGAGATCGGACGCTACGCCGATGCGCTGGACAGCTTCCGCAAGATCCAGAATCTGGTGGGAAACCAGGCGGATGTCCTGACCGACATCGGGACTGTTCTCGGCAAGTTGGGCAAGTTCGAAGACGCGATGAAAAGCTATGACGACGCGCTTGCGTTGAATGCCAACTATGCCGATGCCTGGCTGAAACGTGGGCATTTGTTGCGTCAACAGCGGCGCTTTGGAGAGGCTTTGGAGGCGCTCGACAGGGTCGTCGCCATCGCGCCGGGCAATTTGGACGGATGGCTCGATAGAAGCGATGTCCTTTTCGATCAACAAAACTATGCGGCCGCGCTAAACAGCGCCGAGCAGGCGATTGCGCTGCATCCCGCTTGTGTGGACGCTTGGTTGAACAAATGTCTCAGCCTGCATTTTCTGGAACGCTCCGACGAAGCGATGGCCGCCTATGATCAACTGTTTTTGCTGGATAGCCGGCATGCCGGCGCATGGGCGAATTTGAGCAAATTGCAAATGCACATCGGGCAATTCGATCAAGCACTGTCCAGTTTGGAGAAAGCGCGCGCATTGTCGGATACGCCGCATGAGCACAGCTTCAGCGAATCGATCATACGGCTGCTGCGGGGACAGTTCGCCTCCGGCTGGCCGCTATATGAATCCCGGAAATATATTTCAGGCGCCAAGCCGATGCGTCACCAGCACATTGCGCCTTTGACGCATGCTTCTCAGGTCGACGGGAAAGCGGTTTTGGTCTGGCATGAGCAAGGTTTGGGCGACACGCTGCAATTTTCCCGCCTTGTGCCCATGTTGGCGGCCAGGGGCGCGCAAGTCACATTCGAAGTCCAATCCGTGTTGCAGGCGCTGTTGATGCAAATGGGGAACGGCGTATCGGTCGTGGCCTCTGCGGAAGCCGGCAATCGGAATTTCGACTATCAAATTCCATTGCTGAGTCTTCCCCTTATCTTCGATATCGGTTTGGATACGATCCCTCCGCCGCGGGCCGCTGTCTCCATATCCAGCGAAACAAAAGCGAAGTGGCAGGCCATCGTCGGCGCATCGGTCAAACCGAAAATCGGTATTGCCTGTTCCGGAAATCAAAAAAATATATTCGATGCAAAACGGAACGCGCCTTTGGCCGTATTCACGAATTTATGCGATATCGCGGATATTTACCTGATCCAGACCCATGTGAGGGAGGCTGACAGAGCGGCATTGGAACAGTCGCGTATCGTTTTTCTGGGACCGCACCTGATCGATTTTGAGGATACGGCGGCGGCCGTTGAAAGCATGGATCTGATCGTCAGCGTCGATACGTCTTTGGCCCATCTCGCCGGAGCGATGGCGAAGCCGGTCTGGACGCTGCTGCCGTTTGTGCCCGAATGGCGCTGGCTGTTAAATCGGGACGATAGCCCCTGGTACCCGTCGATGAAGCTCTTCAGGCAATCCACGCCGGGCGATTGGAGCGGGGTTTTATCGAAGGTGAAGTCGGCCCTGGAAGCGCCGGCATAGGCTGCGCGACATCAGTCCGCGCGCGGTGGAACCGGCATGGTTTGCTGCGGCGCCTGGTCGGGCGCACCGTCCGGCGTTTTCCCTGCCGGCGTTTGTTCGTTTGCCATGAGAGGCTGTCCTCCGATCAGCATCGTTGTCGGTTTCGCAATCGAAATGCCGGCGCTGCGCAATTGTTTCAGCACATCGAACAACAATGCGCTGCGCGCCCCATAGGCCAGCCGCGGCGATGAAACGAATCCGGTGGCGTTGAAGGTCATCGCCGTGCTGTCCAGGCCATCCAGAAATACCGCCGGGGCCGGCGTATCGAGGACGTCCTCATTGCGCTGAAACGCTTCCAGCAATAGCGTGTACGCTTTGTCCGCATCGGTATCCGGCGGCAGCGGCAGTTTGATCTGCACCAGTCCCAGCGGATTGGTATGCGTGACGTTGCGTACGATCTTGGTGATGAATTCGGAATTCGGCACAATCACGGTCGAACGGTCGCCCATTTGAATTTCGGTGGCGCGCACATTGATGCGGCGGATGTCGCCTTCGACGCCGCTCAGCGATACCCAATCGCCCACTTTCACCGGCCGTTCGGCCAATAAAATCAGACCCGATACGAAATTCTGCACAATCGCCTGCAGACCGAAACCGATCCCGACGGACAGCGCGCTGGCGACCCACGCAATGCGTTCCAGACCGATGCCGACGGCCGACAGCGACAGCGCGACCGCCAGTACGCCGCCGGCATAGCCGAACAGGGTCGCGGCGGAAGTTTGCATGCCGGCGTCGAGACGGGTGGTCGGCAGATAGCGGCTTTCCAGCCAGCGTTTCAGTATTCTCAAGCAGAACAGCGTCAATCCGAGCACCAGCAGCGCCTGCAGCACCGCGCCGGGTTTGATGGCGATTTCGCCAATCTTGATGCCGTCCTGGAACTGGTCTGCGCGATGCAGCAGTTCGGCCGGGCCTTCGCCGAACGGCGCCGCCAGCAGCGTCAGCGCGATCAAGGCCACCACCAGCCGGGCGGTGCCGGAAAACAGCACGGCGGCCTGATCGCGTATGTGGGTCGCATTAGGCGTGGCCGGCGCCGCGTCTTCGGCCTGCTGCGCCGCCGAACCGATCGCGGTACAGGCATCGTCGATCAATGTCGCCAGCAGATAGGCGGAACTCAGGACGATCAGCGTCCACGCCACCTGCTTGACGACAAAACTGCCGAACGCGACGTAGCCCATCAGCAGGCTGAGCAGGCTGACGATCAGCACCAGCCATTGTATGACGATGATGCCGCGCAGCCACAACGCATGCGGAGTTTGCTTTTCATCCGCGGCGGCCCGCAATTTGCGCCACCTGCGCGCGCCGCGCTGCAGCCAGTAGGTGATGGTCAGGCTCAGCAGCAATGCGACGATGCAGTTGATGGCGACGGCCGTCGCCAGGCCGGCGTTGATCAGGATCGACACGCGTTCGCTGAACCAGACCGCCACCAGCACCACGGCCAGCATGACCGGCATCGCGCGCACATGCCGCGCCAGCGCATCGGACAAGGGCAGCAGCCGCCACGAAGGCCGGTTCGGCAGCAGCAATGCATGGCCCAGTCCGGCCACGTAGCCGCCGAAGCTGACCACGCCCAATACGCTGGTCAGAAAGGTGTCGATGTCGTCCGGAAGACCGCCGGTCCAGCGCAGGCCGGTCAGCAGCGCCAGCGCGATCAATGCCGGCGTCGCCAGCGTCAATAAAACGATAATGACCGCGTGCAGCGAACGCCGCAAGCGGCCCGCCGGCACCCTGGCGGCGGTCAGATGCAATACCAGGCGTCCGGTGAACGCGCGCAATGCGACGACGGCGGCGATCGCCAGCGCCACCAGCAGCCACACCGTTCTCGGCGTCTTGGCGGCAGCCGCGCCCAATTGCTGGCCAACCGCGCGCAAGCGGCCGATGTCTTGCGGAATATCGTCGTGCAATTCGATCCAGAACGCCGGCGCCAGAATCGACGGCGTGCGTTCGCCCAAACCTGCCTGAAACTGATTGCGGCGTATTACCGATACCTGCGCGGCGGTTTGCTCGGCTTCCACCGACAGCAGTCCGGCCAGTTTGACTTGCGCGTCCAGATCGGCGTGTTTTTTCTGAATCTCGGCGCGTTGCGCGACGATGCCCGGTCCTTCCTTGACGCCGGGCAGCGGCGCGCCGAGTTCGGCCAGGCGCGCCTGCACGCTGCCAAGCGCAGGCTTGAGCTGCTTTGCCACTTCGTCCGCCTTGTTGCCATCCTCCAGCGCGGTGCTGCGCATTTTCAGCAGGTCGGTATCGGCCTGCCTGTTTTTCTGCAATGCCGCCTGGATGGCGCTAAGGTTGTCGCGTATGCCATCCAGCACCGGGCCGTAGTCGGCGGCGACCGTCGACGGCAGATCCGCCGTTGCGGCTGCCGCGGGTCCGGGCGATAACGCGCTCAGTAAAATGACGACGGTCAGTAGGTTGGCGAAAGCGCGCAATATGTTTCTTACAATTGTGGGGGCTTGCGTCGGGATCATCGGCGTTGTCGGATAGGGGGCTGGATTATCGGGAAACAGGAAGTATATAGGGGAAGTGGCGGATTGCTCCGCCGCGAACCCGAGCCGGCCGCGCCGGTCCAAGTTGAATCGACGCGGCGCAGCGGGCTTCGCTGTCGCGTCCGCCGTCCCGGATACGAAATTTTTCAGGAGGAATCGAGATGGACCGAATATTGAAAAGCGGCACGCATATTGCGCGGATCACAGCGGTGCAAATGCCGGACGCCACTTTCGAGGCGCAGGTATACGTGCGCCTGGCGCGGGAGCCGGAGATTGCCGAAACCTATATCCCGGCTGGCATTTTTCCGACCTCCGACGCCGCAATGCAGGGGGCCGAGGAGCGCGCCCGGCGCGCATTGGATGAAAACGAATTTTAAATTTCGTCAATCGTTGATCGCAGAATCGTCGGCGGTTGTGTCGAGATCTATTTCTTCGTCGTCCGGCACGGAGTCGTCATAATCGTCGTCATCGCCCCCGGACGATTCAGCCCAGTCGGCGTCGGCGTCGTCGCTATCGCTGTCGCGGTCGTTGTCGAGATCGGTCGACATGCGTTCGCCGGTGAGATGGGAATCGGAATCGGTATCCGCATTCGCCACGCCGGACATGTCGCTGCCGCTGTCGGATGTATCGCCGGGACCCAGTCTGTCGTTGTCATGTCCCACGCCGAGCTGACGGTCCTTGCCCCTGATTAGATCGGGGTCGAGTGTGCTGGTAGCCATAGATCCTCCGTTTGTAAGTGGGTGCGTCATTGTTCGGGCGAACCGCTCGAACACCGCTGCTTCACAAGACTCAGCTTAGTTAGCCTAATAGTCCGCGTAAGGTTCGGAGGTAGGACGGCTGATGATTTTTCTGTAAGAGAAAGGATAGTCCGGCTGAACGAAAACCGGGGCGGATGGCCTCGGCCGGCCGGATCGGCCGTTTTAAATCGCATAAGCAAAGAGCGTGCCAAAATGGTATCGCGCTTGCCGGCGATACAGCAAGCGCAGTCGTCACAAAATTTTATTCCACGGCGCTGGGCATGGGCTGGTTGCTGTCGCGCAGTTTGAGTTCACGCATCAGGGAAAGCAGCAGCGGCGAAATCAACGTGACCGATGCATTCAAAACGGCCAGACGATGGAACGCGCCTTCGGAAGCGTCGCGCAGCGCCTGACCGCCGGCGCCTTTGGCGCTGTCGACGACCGCGCGGAATATCTGCATCATCACATCGCCGCTGTCGGCCAGCGCCGCCGCATCGGTTGGCGCGCCGATATGAAAATCGCCCAGCGCATTGCGCAGCAGCGCGATCAATACCGAAGTCAGCACCGCGACGCCGACTGCGCCGCCAAGCAGGCGTGAAAACGACGTCAGGGCGGTGGTAATGCCGACCTGCGAACGCTGTACCGCGTTTTGCGATGCGACCAGGCCGGTTGGAAACTGCATGCCGATGCCGAATCCCATGGCGCCCATGGTCGCGGCCATCAACCAATTGTGTTCAGGCGCGATGAACGCCAGCAGGAAACTCATTGCCGACGTCCCCAGCGCGCCGCACAGCATGGTGTTTCTATAATGGCCTGTGCGGCTCATGTATTTGCCGGCGATATACGCGCCGATCGGTGACGACAGCGTCAGCGGCAGCAACCGCAGCGCGGAGATTTCAGGGGCGACGCCGGTCATCTGCAAATGCAGCGGCAGCAGCACCGACATCGAAATCATCTGGAAGAAGCCGAGGAACAGCACCATGCAGCAAATCGCCACCGTCGGCACGCGCAGGATGGACAAGGGAATAATCGGCTCCGGAGTGTGCGCTTCATGCCAAAAAAAGCCTGCCATGATCAGTACGCCGCCGACCAGCAGCAGAAGATTGTGCGACTCGCCGACCGCCACGCCCTGGCCGATGCGGGTAATCGCCATCAACAGTCCGGTCAGACCCACCGCCAGCAACACCGCGCCGGCGTAGTCGATCCGCGGGCGCGCCTGGTGCTGCGGCATGGGCAACAGCCGCAGCGAACGCCGCATCATGACCATCGCGAGCACGCCAACCGGCAGATTGATCCAGAAAATCCAATGCCATGACAGATACTGCGTCAGATAGCCGCCGATGATGGGGCCGGTCATGCTGGCGCCGACCCACACGCTGCTGAAATAACCTTGTATCCGGCCGCGTTCGCGCGGCGAGATCACATCGGATATCGCGGCCTGCGCGACCGACAGCAAGCCGCCGCCTCCGATACCCTGCAACACACGCATCATCACCAGTTGCGGCATGCTTTGCGCCATCGCGCAGCCCACCGACGCCAGCACGAAAATGGTCACCGCGACAGTCAGCATCTTGCGCCGGCCGTAGATATCGCTGAGCTTGCCGTAGATCGGTGTGACCACCGTCGACGCCACCAGATAGGCGGACACCACCCACGCCATCAATGCGAAACCATGCAATTGATTGGCGATGACCGGCAATGCCACGGCGGTGATGGATTGTTCCAGCGCGCCCAGCAGCACGATGAGCATCATGGCGGCAAAAACCGGCTTGACCGGCACGACCAACTGGTTCGGTACGACGGGAGTGTCTGCGAGATTGCTCATAGGGAGACTGCGGATAGTGTGGAAAAAAAACGGGAAAACCGCGCCCGGTTCGATTGAACCGGGCATGCCGACGCTGTCGGCATGCCGCCGGACGCTTAATCGAAAATCAATAGGCGCCCATGTAATCGCCCTTGCCGATAGGCACGCCGTTATGACGCAGGATCGCGTAAGTCGTGGTCACGTGAAAGAAGAACTGCGGCAGATTGTAATTTTGCAGATAGACGCTGCCGCTCAATTTCCTTTCTTTCGGCGTGCCGGGACGCAGCACGACTTCCCTGTCGGCGCTGCCTTCGAAGGCGGCCGGATTGAGGCTGTCGATAAAGGCCAGCGTCTTCTTCAGCAGCGCCTGCAGATCGGCGAAACTTTGTTCGGTTTCCGGATACGACGGGATCTCGACGCTGGCCAGGCGGGCCGCGGCGCCCTTGGCGAAATCGACCGCGATCTGTACCTGGCGCACCAGCGGGAACATATCGGGGAACAGCCGCGCCTGCAGCAATGCGTTCGGGTCGATGTTCTTCTCGGTTGCGTGCGTTTCCGCTTTTTGCAGAATGTTGCCCAGCGAAGTCAGCATTTGCTTGAAAACGGGAATGGAAGAGCTGTACATGGAAATAGTCATGGCGGTTTTTCTCGTTGATCGAAATATGAAAGGACGGATGAGCGATGGGCGCGACGGCGGTAATCGTAACGTCCGCCTTCGCCGGTTAGCCCGGTTTATTTTCCCCAGGAATCCTTTAGTGTGACGGCGCGGTTGAATATCGGCTTGCCGGGCGTCGAATCGACGCGGTCGGCGACGAAATAGCCGTGCCGCTCGAATTGAAAGCGCTGGTCCGGCAACGCGTCCTTCAGACCCGGCTCCAGATAGGCGACGATCACTTCCTTGGCGGCCGGATTGAGCGCCGCCTTGAAGTCCTTGCCGCCGGCGTCCGGATGCGGATCGCTGAACAGACGATCGTACAGGCGCACCTCGGCCTGCAGCGCATGGCCGGCGCTGACCCAATGGATATTGCCTTTGACCTTGTAATTGGCCGAGCCCTCGGTGCCGCTCTTGCTGTCTTCGAAATAACGGCAATGCACGGCGGTGACATTGCCGGCGTCGTCCTTGTCGAAGCCGGTGCATTCGATGACATAGCCGTAGCGCAGGCGCACGCGGTTGCCGGCAGCATCGCCGATCGGCGGATAGAGGCGGAAATAACCCTTGACCGGGGTTTCCATGAAATCCTCGCGCTCGATCCACAGCGTGTTGGAAATCGGGAAGTGGCGCAGGCTTTCGGCATGCTGCGGATGCGACGGCGGGAAAACCGGCGCCGTGCAATCGACTTCCAGATTTTCCGGGAAGTTGTCGATGATCAGCTTCAATGGTTGCAGCACCGCGGTGGCGCGCGGCGCCTTGGCGTCCAGATCGTCGCGCAGCGAGCCTTCCAGCGTGGCCATGTCGATCCAGCTGTCGGATTTGGCGACGCCGATGCGTTCGCAAAAAAGCTGTATCGATTCCGGCGTGTAGCCGCGGCGGCGTATGCCGACGAGGGTGGGCATGCGCGGATCGTCCCAGCCGTCGACGATGTTTTCTTCGACCAGTTGCAGCAGCTTGCGCTTGCTGGTGATCGCATAGGTCAGGTTCAGCCGCGCGAATTCGTATTGGTGCGGCACCGGCTTGCTGAAAAAGCCGCCTTCGCTCAGACGTTCCAGCACCCAGTCGTAGAACGGACGATGATCCTGGAATTCGAGCGTGCAGATCGAATGCGTGATGTTTTCCAACGCGTCCGAAATCGGATGGGTGTAGTCGTACATCGGATAAATGCACCAGTCGTCGCCAGTGCGGTGATGATGGGCATGGCGAATGCGATAGATCGCCGGATCGCGCATATTGATGTTGGGCGAGGCCATATCGATTCTGGCGCGCAGGATATGCTCGCCGTCCTTGAACTCGCCGGCTCTCATGCGGCGCAGCAGATCCAGCGATTCGGCCGCCGAGCGGTCGCGGAACGGCGAATTCTTGCCGGGCTCGTTCAGATTGCCGCGACTGGCGCGCATTTCATCGGCGCTTTGGCTATCGACGTAGGCGTGGCCGGCGCCGATCAGGTATTCGGCCATCTGGTACAGCTGTTCGAAATAATTGCTGGCGAAATAAAGATGTTCCCGGCCATCCGCATGCCAATCGAAGCCCAGCCATTTGACGCTATCGATAATGGTGTCGACGTATTCCTGATCTTCCTTGGCAGGATTGGTATCGTCGAAGCGCAGGTGGCAGCGGCCGGCGTAATCGCGCGCCAGCCCGAAATTGAGGCAGATCGCCTTGGCGTGGCCGATGTGCAGATAACCGTTGGGCTCGGGTGGAAAACGGGTCACCACTTGCGGCAGCGCCAGTCCCTGCTTGTCGGTGCGGCCGGCATAAGCGCCGTCGGCAAGATCGTGATCGACGATGCCGCGCAGGAAATTGGATGTGGCAGGTGGGGTGGGACCGTTTTTCAGTTCTTTGCTCATGTATGCTTATCGACAGGCCTTCAATTGGGTTGTGCGGGCATTTTACCGTAGCGGGCTGTTCTTGGTGAACGCTCGGGCCGGTTTGTTTGCCGGGCTTCGCGCCGCCGGTCCGCGGCGCGCTGCTAAAATGGCGGCGCATGGCGCTGCGCGCAGGCGATCGGCCGCTTGCGCAGTCCCTGTCCCCCTGTCCTCTAACCGATAGCGAGCGTTTCAGTATGAATTTCATCGACCGATGCATCAGCGACTTCGACAAGGCCCTGCGGGTGATTGCCGGCATCGGCGCGGCGTCGAGGCCGAGTCCGGCGCGGCAGATTGTCGAACCCGCTGCCGAGCATGCCTCCGGCGCGCCGCCGCTGGACGCGGCGCAGCAGAGGCGCAGCGCGGCGCTGATGCGGGTCAATCACGTCGGCGAAGTATGCGCACAAGCCTTGTACGACGCGCAAGGCCGCTTTTCGCAGCGTGACGAGACGCGCGCGCAGTTTGCGCTGGCGGGACGCGAGGAGGCCGATCATCTGGCCTGGACCGCGCAACGCGTGCAGGAACTGGGATCCCATTTGAGCTTGCTCAATCCGCTGTGGTACGGCGGCGCGTATTTATTCGGTACCTTGGCGGCGCGGATGGGCGATGCGCGCAATCTGGGCTTTGTGGTGGAAACCGAACGGCAGGTGGAAGCGCATCTGGCAGGGCATCTGCGGACGCTGCCGGAGCAGGATTACAAATCGCGTGCGATCGTCGAGCAGATGCGGCTCGACGAAATTGCGCATGGCGATGCCGCCAGGGCGCTGGGCGCCGCCGAAATGCCGGCGCCGTTGCGCGGGGCCATGCGGGCGGCCTCCAAGGTCATGACCACCGTGGCCTACTACATTTAATACTGCGCTAGCCCTCAGGCCGCCGCCGGCGCGGCCAGATCGTCGACGATCTCGTAGCTATGGGACATTTCGGCGGTCTTTTCCAGCATGATCGACGCCGAACAGTATTTTTCATGCGAACGCTTGATCGCCAGGTCCACCAGATTGGGTTTCAGATTGCGGCCGGTGACGGTGAAGTGGAAGTGGATCTTGGTAAAGACCTTCGGATCCTTTTCCGCCCGCTCGGAAGTCAGCTTGACCTCGCAGCCGCGCACGTCCTGGCCGCTGTTGCGCAGAATCAGCACCACATCGTAGGCGGTGCAGCCGCCGGTGCCCGCCAGCACCACTTCCATCGGACGCGGCGCCAGATTGCGGCCGCCGCCGTCGGGGGCGCCATCCATCGTGACCAGATGGCCCGAACCGGTTTCCGCCAGGAAAGACATGCCGGACAAGCCGGTCCAACGTACGGTGCACTCCATGAGAATCTCGCTAATGATTAAAAGCGGCTATTGTAAATGAGGACACGCCCGTCGGCGTTCCCCTCTGCGCCGTCCGGCGTTGCGGCCAGCGGTTTTGCCCCGATGTGGCTAAAAAACCCGGTTCCGAACTTTGATTGACGCCAAGTCATTGAAAAGGCTATAATTTCCGGCTTTCCGTTCTGCGGGAAGAACATAAGGCCGAGTCCGCCAGCATATGCGTCAGTAAATTATCTGCGGCGGAACCACCATTCGAACGATTCATTTAATTTAGAAAGTCATCATGAAGACCTTTTCCGCAAAAGCCCATGAGGTGCAGCGCGAGTGGTTCGTGATTGACGCGACGGACAAAGTCCTCGGACGTGTTGCCAGCGAAGTGGCACTCCGACTGCGCGGCAAGCACAAACCGGAATTTACTCCTCACGTCGATACCGGCGATTTCATTGTTGTCGTCAACGCGGGCAAGCTGCGCGTGACCGGCACCAAGGCCACCGAAAAAACATACTATCGCCACTCCGGTTATCCGGGCGGTATCTATGAAACCAATTTCCTGAAAATGCAGCAGCGTTTTCCAGGTCGCGCGCTCGAGAAGGCGGTCAAGGGCATGCTGCCCAAGGGCCCGCTCGGCTACGCGATGATCAAGAAGCTGAAAGTGTACGCGGACGCCACGCATCCGCACGCTGCGCAGCAACCTAAACCACTTGAACTCTAAGGATCTGACATGATCGGTAACTACAATTACGGAACCGGCCGTCGCAAGAGTGCAGTGGCGCGCGTGTTCATCAAATCGGGCTCCGGCCAGATCGTCGTCAACGGCAAGCCTGCCAACGAATATTTTTCGCGCGAAACAGGCTTGATGGTGATTCGTCAACCGCTGGTACTGACCAATCATGTCGAAACCTTCGACATCATGGTCAACGTCAACGGCGGCGGCGAGTCCGGCCAGGCCGGCGCAGTGCGTCACGGCATTACCCGCGCCCTGATCGATTACGATGCGACGCTGAAGCCGGAACTGTCGAAAGCCGGTTTCGTCACACGCGATGCGCGTGAAGTCGAACGTAAAAAGGTCGGTCTGCGCAAAGCGCGCCGCGCCAAGCAGTTCTCCAAACGCTAATCGCGTTCTCAGTACGCAAGAAGCCGCTGGCATATATGTCAGCGGCTTTTTTTTTCATCGGTGGCGGCGTGAACGCATGAAATGGTTTTCGGCTGTTAGAATCAGGCAGCGTTCGGTTTTGCAGGGGAGTGCAAATGATTAAAGTAGGAATAGTCGGGGGGACCGGTTACACCGGCGTGGAATTGCTGCGCCTGTTGGCCATGCATCCTGAGGCTAGCGTGCAGGCGGTAACGTCGCGCAAGGAGGACGGCATGCCGGTCTCCGAGATGTTTCCGTCATTGCGCGGCCGCGTGGATATTCCGTTTTCCGCTCCGGAAAAAGCGGTCCTTACCGATTGCGATGTGGTGTTTTTTGCAACTCCGCACGGCGTGGCGATGGCGCAGGCGCCGGAATTGCTGGCCGCCGGCGTGAAGGTGATCGATCTGGCTGCCGATTTTCGTTTGCAGGACACGGCGGTATTCGAAAAATGGTACAAGATTCCGCATAGCTGTCCGGAGATATTGAAGGAGGCCGCCTACGGCCTGGTCGAACTCAATCGCGACGCGATCCGCAAAGCGCGCGTGGTCGGCAATCCCGGCTGCTACCCGACCACGATGCAACTAGGGCTGCACCCATTGCTCAAGGCCGGCGTGATCGATCCGTCGCATTTGATCGCCGATTGCAAATCCGGCGTATCTGGCGCGGGGCGCAAGGCGGAAGTGGCGATGCTGTTTTCCGAAGCCGCCGATAATTTCAAGGCCTACGGCGTTTCCGGACATCGGCACTTGCCGGAAACCGTGGCGCAATTGAGCCGCATGACGGATGGCAAGATCGGCCTGATTTTCACGCCGCATCTGGTGCCGATGATCCGCGGCATGCATTCCACGCTGTATGCGCATTTGACCGCGGACGTCGGCAATGAAGCGCTGCAGGCCCTGTTCGAAGATGCTTATCGCGACGAGCCCTTCGTCGATGTCATGCCGTTCGGGTCGCATCCGGACACGCGTTCGACACGCGGGTCGAATATGCTGCGCATCGCGCTGCATCGGCCGGATGACGGCCCCACCGTCGTCGTGCTGGTGGTGCAGGACAATCTGGTCAAGGGCGCGGCCGGTCAGGCGGTGCAATGCATGAACCTGATGTTCGGTCTGGACGAAACCGCCGGGCTGATGCATGTGCCGCTATTGCCGTGATGACTAAGCGCTAAGCCCGGCGCCCCGGCATGAAATACAGATTATGGGTCCGGCGCATGTCGATTTCGGCGCCGAGAATGACCATCAAGAGTCAACTGCCATGGCATGTGAAAGCCGTGTTCGCTGTGCTTGGCATCGCGATGGTCGGTCTGATCGCGTATTTAGTCTACAGTCAGGACCAGATCCCCGGCGTGTCGGGCATCGGTGCGGACAATCAGAGGATTGCGGAATTGACCGAGCAGGTGAGGCAACTGAGCGAAGAGCGCGACAGTTTTTCCAGTTCGGTCAATGGATCGGAAAGCCAGCTCAATATTTATCGCGCCACCGAAAAGCAGATGGCCACCCAGGTCAAGGCGCTCGAAAGCGAAAATGCGAAACTGAAAGAAGACCTGGCTTTTTTCGAGAGTCTGTTGCCCAATAACATCGGCGTGCAGGGCATTACCATCCAGCGTCTGAAAGCGGAACTGACCGAACCGAATCAATTGCATTATCGCCTGCTGGTAATGCAGGGCCAGACTCCGAACGGCGTCCAATTGTTTGTCGGCAACTTGCAGTTATCTGTTACTGTGCAACAACAAGGGCAAACCAAGATCATCAGCTTTCCGGCAGCCGGCAATACCGATCCGGCGCCTTTTAAGTTGTCATTTAAATATTATCAGCGCTTGGAAGGCGATTTGGTCTTGCCGGATGGCGCGACGGTTAAATCGGTACAGGCGCGGGTACTGGAAAAAGGCCAAGTGCGCGTGCAGCAGATAGCCAATTTGTGAGGGGATTTTTATCATGTTCGGACGTAACAGACACAAAAGCACGATCGACAGCCTGATCGGCATCGCTACCAGCATCAAGGGCGACGTGCGTTTCAAGGGCGGACTGCGAATCGACGGGCAGGTGACCGGCAATCTGAGTACGGAAGCCGATCATCCCAGCGTATTGGTGATTTCGGAACACGCCAAGGTCGTCGGCGAGGTAAGGTCGGCGCACCTGGTCGTCAACGGTGAAATTATCGGCGATGTCTATTCGACGGAACTGCTTGAATTGCAGCCGAAAGCCCGCATAACGGGTAATGTCTACTACAAGGCGCTGGAAATGCACGGCGGCGCGCTGGTATCCGGTCAGTTGAGCCACGGACAGTTGGTGGAAGAACCCATTTTGAAGCTGGCGGCATCCAGCGATGCTTAACGATGCATGAAAAACTGGGAAGCGTATAATCCGTGTATTGTTTCCTCGCAGGAGCCCCAAAATGAATGCAGTTGCCGAAGTAACCAGTCTTGAAGCCATGCCCGCCCCCATCGTTTTCAGCGATAACGCGGCGCTGAAAGTCGCCCAATTGATCGAGGAAGAAGGTAACCCCGATCTGAAACTGCGGGTTTTCGTGCAGGGCGGAGGCTGTTCCGGGTTCCAATACGGTTTCACCTTCGACGAAGTGATCAATGACGACGACACGACGATGAACAAGAATGGCGTTCAGCTGCTGATCGACTCGATGAGCTATCAGTACCTGGTCGGCGCGGAAATCGACTACAAGGAAGATCTGGAAGGCGCGCAGTTCGTGATCAAGAATCCGAATGCCACCACAACCTGCGGTTGCGGATCGTCGTTTTCGGCTTGATTCTGCCAGGGTTGCCGATCGCTGTTGTTGATTGCGGTTGTTGATCGACATTCGACA
>JAQGLY010000002.1 GCA_028292625.1 Herbaspirillum sp.
TCGCCATCGTCTTCGGTGACGCTGTTCGGCCCACCCGAAAGAATCACGCCGGCTGCGCCGTAATCGCGCACAAACTGATCGCTGACATCGTAGGGGAATACCTCGGAAAACACACCAGCGTCGCGCACCCGGCGCGCGATCAGTTGGGTGACCTGGGAACCGAAATCGAGAATCAGAATTTTAGAGTGCATAGGAAATTGTTGAAAACTGCAGAGGGTAAGAAAAAAGGGGCGCAGGGTGCGCTAACGGCAAAAACACGCAAACCCGCAAAAACCCAAATCGGATCGCAGGCTTAAGCATCTGCGATCCGATCCGGTTGCAACAACTTCAACGACCTTAGTCGGCGCGATAGTTCGGCGCTTCCTTGGTGATCTGAACATCGTGCACATGCGATTCGCGCATGCCGGCCGAGGTGATTTCGACGAATTCGGCCTGTTCGCGGAATGCGTCGATGCTGGCGCAACCGCAGTAGCCCATCGACGAACGCACGCCGCCGACCAGTTGGTACAGAATCGCCAGCACGCTGCCTTTGTAGGCGACGCGGCCTTCGATGCCTTCCGGCACGAATTTGTCGGTGTTGTTTTCGCCGTCCTGGAAATAGCGGTCGGCGGAGCCGTCGGCCATCGCGCCCAGGCTGCCCATGCCGCGATACGATTTGTAGCTGCGGCCCTGGAACAGGATCACTTCGCCCGGCGCTTCCTCGGTGCCGGCGAACATGCTGCCCATCATCACGCTGGAGGCGCCGGCGGCCAGCGCCTTGGAGACGTCGCCCGAGTAGCGGATGCCGCCGTCGGCGATGCACGGAACGCCGGTGCCCTTGAGCGCCTGCGCCACATTCGAGATCGCGGAGATCTGCGGCACGCCGACGCCGGCGACGATGCGGGTGGTGCAGATCGAACCGGGGCCGATGCCGACCTTGACCGCATCGGCGCCGTGATCGACCAGCGCCTTGGCCGCAGCCGCGGTGGCGATGTTGCCGCCGATGACGTCGATGTGGGGAAAGCGGGTCTTGACCCATTTCACGCGTTCCAGCACGCCGCGCGAGTGGCCGTGGGCGGTATCGACCACCAGCACGTCGACGCCCGCGGCCACCAGCAGTTCGATGCGTTCGTCGTTATCGGCGCCGACACCGACGGCCGCGCCGACGCGCAGCTTGCCTTGCTCATCCTTGCAGGCGAACGGGTGGGCGGTGGATTTCTGGATGTCCTTGACGGTGATCAGGCCGCGCAATTCGAACGCGTCATTGACCACCATGACCCGTTCCAGACGGTGTTTGTTCATCAGGCGCTTGGCTTCGTCCAGGCCGGCGCCGTCCTTGACGTAGACCAGCTTGTTGCGCGGCGTCATTTTCTCGCGCACCTCGGCATCCAGTTCTTCTTCGAACCGCAGATCGCGGTTGGTGATGATGCCGACCAGCATATCGCCGTCGACCACCGGGAAGCCGCTGATGCCATGCTGTTCGGACAGCGCGATGACGTCGCGGATTTTCATGAAGGGAGGAATCGTGATCGGGTCCCGCACCACGCCTGATTCGAACCGTTTGACCTTGGATACTTCCCGCGCCTGTTCTTTGGGGGTCAGATTCTTGTGGACGATGCCGATGCCGCCCTCCTGCGCCATGGCGATCGCCAGCCGGGCTTCGGTCACGGTGTCCATCGCGGCCGAGACCAGCGGGATGTTCAATGCGATGTTGCGCGTCAGACGCGTGGCCAGGGATGTATCTTTGGGGAGGATGTCCGAATAAGCCGGAACCAGCAGCACGTCATCGAATGTGAGAGCTTTTTGAAGCAGACGCATAGTTTTTCCTATAGGCGCAAAAGCGAATTATACAGAAATCGGCCCGATGCGTACCGGGACGGCCGCGATTCCGGACAAATATTTTAAGCGCTGTTGCTATATATTTTAATTATCGAGCCCTGATCAGTTTTTTTTGCGCGCCTTGCTTTCGGCCCGTAGGCGGCGCGAATCCTTGGGATCGGCAATCAACGGACGGTAGATTTCTATCCTGTCATGCTCGCGCAATACCGTGTCCGGCGTTTTCAGCTTGCCATAGATGCCTACCTTGCAGGCGGTCAGGTCGATGGCCGTCACTTCCCGCAACACGCCGCTTTGCATGATGGCCTGTTGCAAAGTTGTGCCTTCGGCCACGGTCAGATCCCGCAGCAGATGGAAATCCGGTTCGGCGTAACAGATCTGGATATGCAGGTCAGCCATAAACCGCCTCGGCGCGCTTGCAGAACGAATCGACGAAGCTGTTGGCGATCATGCTGAACACCGGTCCGATCACGCTTTCGAACAGGCGGCTGGAAAACTCGTAATGCATGTCGAATTCAATTTTGCAGGCATCGGCGCGCAATGCGTTAAACTTCCAGCTTGCCTCGAATTGCTTGAACGGCCCGTCAACCAGCCGCATGGTCATCGCATCCGGCGGCGAATTGGTGTTTTCGGTGGTAAACGACTGCCGCAGGCCGTGATAGTTGATGTTGATCTTCGCCGTGAGCTTGCGGTCTTCGCGATCGCGCACCTCGACGCCGCCGCACCATGGCAGAAATTGCGGATAATCCTCCACTTTGTCGACCAGCGCGAACATCTGTGCCGCGCTATAACCGATTAATACCGTTTTATGTACGACCGCCATGCTTGAGCACCGTTTGATAGAATCGATAAATTCGCAAAAACGAAATTTTAACCGACCGGACCCGTTTCCTGAATAGATGACCATAGTTGATAATAAAAAAGCCTTCTTCGATTACTTTGTCGAGGAGCGTTTCGAAGCCGGCGTGGTGTTGCACGGCTGGGAAGCCAAATCGATACGCGCCGGACGGGTGCAGTTGAAAGAAGCCTACGTCATCATCCGCAACGGCGAAATTTTTCTGTTCGGCGCGCATATCAGCGCGCTGGCCAGCACCTCGACCCACGTTCATCCCGAGGCCACGCGCACGCGCAAACTGCTGCTGCATGCGGCCGAGATCAACAAGCTGATCGGCAAGGTAGAGCGCTCCGGCTATACGCTGGTGCCTTTGAATCTGCATTACGTGCGCGGCCGCATCAAATGTGAAATCGGCCTGGCCAAAGGTAAAAAGCAGCACGACAAGCGCAATACCGAGCGCGAACGCGATAGCCAGCGCGAAATCCAGTCGGCGATGAAAATTCATCGCCGTTAGACGGTTTCAGCGGTTTTTATCGCGCTTTTTGCCGCGCTGGCCGCCATTTCCGGGGGCCATCTCCGGCTTCGCCCCGGCCTATTTGACCGCTTCCTCGGATAAAAGCACGTAAAGTTACGTTAATATTTCAGGCGGAGTTTCGTTGAACCGCCGTAATTGAGGCATATTGACGACTATTCCCGTAGAGCGTGACGGATAAACGCCGAGGTGCGACGCTTCGCCGGCATCAGCCGGCGGCGCCGCAACGCATGCCGTCATCAGGGCACCACCTTTCGAACGAGCACAAATTGAACCAGATACACAAAGTTTTACTGATCGACGACGACAGCGAACTACTGGATATTCTCCGGCAATATCTGGAACAGGAAGGATTTCACGTCGGCCTGGCGCATGACGGCGAAACCGGCGTCGAGGAAGCGGCATCGGGCCGCTATGCGATCGTGGTGCTGGATTTGATGATGCCGCGCATCAACGGCATCGAAACCCTGCGCCGCATCCGCAGCACCTCCAATTTGCCGGTCCTGATGCTGACCGCCCGCGGCGACGATACCGACAAGATCATCGGGCTGGAGCTGGGCGCCGACGACTATGTGCCGAAACCCTGCACGCCGCGCGAGCTGACCGCGCGCATTCGCGCCATTCTGCGCCGCACCCATTCGCAGCCGCTGGCCGACGCATCGTCGCCGCTAACGGTGGGGGCGCTGTCGATCTGGTCGGAACAACGCCGCGCCAGCTGGGGCGACCAGGCCTTGACGCTGACCAGCAGCGAATTCAATCTGCTCGAAGTGCTGGCGCAGAACGCCGGCAAGGCGGTCAGCAAGAAAACGCTGTCGGAGCAGGCGCTGGGCCGCCCGCTGGCGCGCTTCGACCGTAATATCGATGTCCATCTGAGCAGCATCCGCCAGAAACTCGGCGCCGTCACCGGCGGCGAATCGTGCATCCGCACGGTCTACCGTCAGGGCTATCAACTGATCAAGGAGTAAGGCCTTGGGGCGTCTGTTCTGGAAATTCTTCTTTTTCATTTTACTGGCGCAGCTCACCGCCGCTATCGGCATCGGCAGCATCCTGTGGCTGGAAGGCCGGGGCAGCGACGGTTCGCGTCCGGCCATCGACGAAACCGTGATGGCGGCCGCGCATGTGGAGGCGGCCGTCGCCACGCTGCATTTCGGCGGGATCGAAGCACTGCGCGGCCTGCTTAACGATCAGCGCCGTCACGCCGTTTATGTGGTCGATGAAAACGAGCGGGAATTGCTCGGCCGGCCCGTATCGGCGACCATACTTGCGCAGGCGCGCGCGCTGCTGCACCGTCAGCCGACGGTGGTGCGGGAAGTGCGCGGCAACGACGGCCATGTCTACCTGATGTTTCAAACCCCGCAGGAAAATTCCGCTATCGGCGAGCGCCAGGTGCCGCTGCACTTTTTCGAAGGCCGGCCGGCGCCGCATATGATTCCGGCGCCGGCACGAAGATTATTCCCGTTTATGCCGCTGGTCGCGGTGACGCTGGCCAGTCTGATTTTCGCCTTGCTGCTGGCATGGTATTTCGCGCAGCCGATCCGTAATCTGAAATATGCCTTCAATGCCGCTGCGGATGGTAATCTGGACCTGCGCCTGGGCCCGGCGATGGGCACTCGGCGCGATGAATTGGCCGATCTGGGCCGTGATTTCGACCGGATGACGCAAAAATTGCGCGCTTTGATGGACAGCCAGCGCCGACTGCTGCACGATGTATCGCATGAATTGCGTTCTCCGCTGGCGCGTCTGCAGGCCTCGATAGGCCTGGCCTTGCAGCAACCGGAAAAAATGCAGGCCTCCCTGCTGCGCATCGCGCGCGAAGGCGGTCGAATCGATAAACTGGTCAGCGAATTGCTGACGCTGTCCAAACTGGAGACCGGTGTTATGCATACGCGAATCGAACCGATCGACATGCAGGACTTATTGGGCGGCATTATCGACGACGCGCGGTTCGAAGCCAGCGCCAAGGATTGCAGTGTGATCTGGCCCAATCAGATGAACGGCATGGTCGACGGCGATCCGGAATTATTGCAGCGCGCGCTGGAAAACGTGGTGCGCAACGCGGTCAAATACAGCCCTTCGGCCGATGAAATCACGCTGAAGACGAACATCGATACGAGCACGAAACAGCTGACCGTATCGATATTGGATCGCGGGCCGGGTGTGCCGGAAAACGAGCTAAAGATGATTTTCGAGCCGTTTTATCGCGGCAGCAATTCCAGCACCGGCGGCCACGGCCTGGGGCTGGCGATCGCGATTCGCATTGTCGAGGCGCACGGCGGCAGCATCGGCGCCTCCAATCGCGCCTGCGGCGGCCTGCAGGTCGACGTGGTGCTGCCCCTCAGCGCAGCCATAGAGCGATGATCGCCACCGCGCTCACTACGAATAAAGCCAACAGCAGCCGTGTTCTGGTCTGCAATACCGCGACGGCGGCCACCAGTTGAGCGTTCTGCTCGGCCAGCGCGTTGATCAGATCGCTGGCCGAGCGTTGTTCGGCTTCCAGTTCGTTGACGCGCACCACCAGCCGATTGACGATCGCCACTGAGCCGTCGAAAGCGGCTTCGACCATTTCTTCCTGCGCATTGCCCGATTTTTTGGTGCGCGACCATAGATTTTTGGCGCCTTTCAAAATGCCGGGCGCGGCGGCGGCGACGCCGGTCCAAGGGATCAGTTTAAAGGCGGCAATCCAGTTCAGAGCCATCACGCTTTCCTTCGCAAGATGTGAATGGGAACATCATAGCCTATGGCCTTTCGGCATGGATGCGCCAGGCGCGGGGAGCCGTTGCCGCAAAGTTGTGACCTGTTATAGGCCAGGACGTGGAGTTTTTACGACAAATGTGTTCGCCCGCTTGGCTTGGCAGAGGGGGCGGTGTAGTCTGCATGGATCAATTCCGTAGCGGATCCACCCGGATGCGCGCGGCTTCCTTCGCTCTTTATATCCCCTAACTTGAAAACGCTGGAGAAAAACGATGAAAAAATTACTGGCTGCTCTCGTGATGTCGATGCCTTTGCTGTGCCAGCCGGCTTTTGCCGCCAACGCTCAACAAAACAAAATGGCCTCGTGCAATAAAGACGCGGCGGGAAAAAAGGGCGATGAGCGCAAAGCGTTCATGAAAGATTGCCTGTCGAGCAAACCGGCGGCAGCCGCAGCACCGACGCAACAGGAAAAAATGAAGACCTGCAATGCGGATGCGGCCGGCAAAAAGGGCGATGAACGCAAGGCATTCATGAAACAGTGCTTATCGTCGAAACACTGATAAGCCGGTGGAACGCGCGCCGGGATAAGACCGGCGCGGCGATCACAATCATCATCAGGGCCGCTCTCATCATGCGATGGGACGGCCCTGACGTTTTTCCGCGATCCGGATCGACGACGGTGCGTTGCCGCGCCGCGGCCATGGTGGAACCAAGCTTCGGATACACCAGTCCTACACAAGTTCCGATAGCATCCCTGCTCCGGCGCCGCCGGTTGTTTTTAAAACCACATCTGTTTTTTATCTAGGAATTCCGCATGAACATGAATATTACGCTGGGCCCCCTGGTCGCTCTGATCGCAGGCATATTGATTCTGGTCATGCCGCGCCTGCTGAACTATATCATTGCGCTTTACCTGATCATCATCGGCCTCGTCGGACTGTTCGGCAGCGGCCATCTTCGCTTGTAGCCTTAATTCTCATCCTTGCCGCCGGATCCGGCCTGCCAGCGCAACGCGACGCGTTCACCCTGAACCGTCAGACGGTGGCAATCCATGCCGATGCCGGCGGCAAACAGCAGCGTATCGCCGGTTCCGACGAAGGGAAGAGAGGGCCGCTCCCATGAGGGGATATCCAGCGCTTGATAGTGGTATTTCACGCTTCTGGTAGGACGGTTCGCCGCCGGCTTGATCCGCTCTCCTCCGCTGCGGTAACGGATCCATACGCTCTGCTGGCGCAACCACTGCGCATCGAAGCCGGCATCGTCGCCGGCCACCGGATCGAAATGCAGCGTGCCGCCGAACGCCGGAAATGCCATGCTCCTCTCTCCCATCCACGTAAACGTCCGCGGGCCGGTTTTGCCGGCTTCGGCATCGCGATCGCCAGCGTGGCGCGGCGTCAGAAAAACCCGGTCGCGATGGCGCCGGATGTGGCAATCCGGATGCGTCACGCATAGCTGCGCATCCTCTTTCGCGTTCAATAATTGCGATCGCATTTCGGCCAGCCATGCCGCCGACGGCATGCGCATTCCCTGTTCTCCAAACCAGTAGCGCAGCAGGTTGTCGATGCGGTCCGCATCGAGTTTTTCGACTTCGGACAACAGCAGGCAAGCGCCCTGCCGGCAACGCAGCAAGTCCTGCCGGCCCAATGCGATCAACAAACGCTGCGCGGACTGCGCATGCCCGGCAGTACGCGCAAAGCGCTGCTGAAAGCCCGGAAACAGCTGCGCCAATATCGGCATGACCTGCAGCCGCACCGCATTGCGCGCGTAGCGGGCATCGGCATTGGATTCGTCTTCGACATGCGCGATCGCATGCGCCTGTGCGTAACGTTCGATGTCGGTGCGCGCCGCGCGCAGCAGCGGCCGCGCCATGGTCAGATCGGCGCTGCCCAGCAAAGAGGGCGCCGTGTTCGCGGCGTCCATGCCGGACAGCCCGGCAACGCCGGCGCCGCGCAACAATTGCAGCAACACCGTTTCCGCTTGATCGTCCTGATGATGCGCGGTCAGCAGCCACGACGCGCCATATTCGCGGCACAATTCGCCCAATGCGGCATAGCGTGCGATGCGCGCCGCCTCTTCGACACTGCCGTCGGACGGCTGCAAATCGATTCTGCGCGTATCGAACGGCACGTCGCGTGCGGCGCACATTTGACGGCAATGCGCGAGCCAGGCATCCGCATGCGCGCTTAAACCATGGTGGATGTGAAAGGCGTGCAAGCGAATGTCGCGGCCGCGCGCATAGGCGACGGCCAGGTCCAGCAACACGGAGGAATCGACACCGCCGCTATAGGCCAGCGCGACGACCACGCCGGAGGGAATGCTCAGCGCCTGCAATGCGTGGTCGAACGCATCTTCTACAGACAGAGCCCGGCGGCCGGCATCGATGGAAGCCATGACGTTGTGTGCCCGAGGAAAAAGAGAAATGAGGAAGAAGAAAAACGCAATGGCATGGCCGGATGACGGCGCCGCCCAATAAGGAAATGCCCGCGGCAATACAGCGATGCCACGGGCATGATTTTATTCGGAAACCAATTCCTTGAATTTACCGTAGCCCATCAATTTCTCATGGCGCGCGGCCAGCAAGTCCTTCGGTTTCACGCCCTGGAACTGACGCAGTGAATCGGCCAGCGCCCGCTTGAGCAAGGAGGCCATCTGTTTCGGATCGCGATGGGCGCCGCCCAGCGGTTCATTGACGATTTTGTCGATCAGGCCGACCGCTTTCAGTCGGTGCGCGGTCAGACCCAGCGCTTCGGCGGCATCCGCCGCGCGTTCCGCGGTTTTCCACAGGATGGAAGCGCAGCCTTCCGGCGAAATCACCGAATACGTCGCATATTGCAGCATCAGCACCGCGTCGCCGACGGCGATCGCGAGCGCGCCGCCCGATCCGCCTTCGCCGATGATGGTGGCGATCAGCGGCACCTTCAGTTCGGCCATCACGTACAGGTTATGGCCGATGGCTTCCGACTGCCCGCGTTCTTCCGCGTCGATGCCGGGGAAGGCTCCCGGCGTATCGACGAAAGTGAAAATCGGCAGATTGAATTTTTCGGCGACTTTCATCAGGCGCATCGCCTTGCGATAGCCTTCCGGTTTCGGCATGCCGAAATTGCGCAGTGCGCGCTCCTTGGTGTCACGGCCCTTTTGATGGCCGATCACCATGCAGGCCTGGCCGTTGAAACGCGCCAGACCGCCAACGATGGACAAATCGTCGGCGTAGGTGCGGTCGCCGTGCAGTTCGTGGAAATCGGTGAAGATTTCGTTGACGTAATCCATCGTATACGGGCGCTGCGGATGACGGGCGATCTGCGACACCTGCCACGGCGTCAATTTGGCGTAGATGTCTTTGGTCAATTGCTGGCTTTTTTTCACCAGGCGGTCGATTTCCTCGGAAATATCGACAGCGGAATCGTCCTGCACAAAGCGCAGTTCCTCAATTTTTCCTTCCAGTTCGGCGACCGGCTGCTCGAAATTCAGAAACGTCGTTGTCGTTTTGCTCATCGTGTTCTTTCAATTATTACGTCGTGGAAACAGCGTCCAGACTGCGCCACAAATACCATGTGGCGACGGTGCGCCAGGGTTCCCAGTTGGCGGACACTTCGCGCGCATCGCTGCGCGATACCGGCTCGCCGGAAAAATAATTCACGCTGATGCCTTTGAGCAGCCCCAGGTCGTCCAACGGCAATATATTCGGCCGGAGCAGATTAAATATCAAAAACATCTCCGCTGTCCAGCGCCCGATGCCGCGGATGTCGATCAACTCGGCGATCACATCCTCGTCCGCCATCTCGTTCCACTGCAGCGTATGCAGCCGTTTGGCCTTGAAATGCCCCGCCAGGTCCAAAATATACTCCGCTTTGCGCTTGGATAAGCCACACTGGAGCAGATTCTCGCCGCCGGCTTTGAGTACCTGCGCGGGCGTGCATTTCGGACATAACAGCAACAGACGCTGCCAGGCCGCCTGCGCGGCATTGACCGAGATCTGCTGCCCGATAATCGAACGCGCCAGCGTGGTAAAGGCATCGCCGCGGCAAGACAGGTGCATATCGCCGAAACGGGGAATCAGCTTGCGCATGATACGGTCGCGCTTCATCAGTTCCAGTTTCGCCTCTTCCCAATACACGGGAACGCCTGCGTCGACCTGCGCAATGATTATCTTTGCCATCCGCGTTACGCCCTCCGCCATTCGGTTAGCCCACCTGGTTTGTCTTCCAGCACGATTCCGCAATCGGTCAATTCCTGTCTGATACGGTCGGCCTCGGCAAAATTCCTGGCTTTCTTGGCGCTCGCACGGGATTCGATTCTAGCCTCAATCTCGGCGTCCGAACAGCCGGATTGCACACCTTCGGCGGATGCCAGGCGTCCCTTCAGAAACTCGTCAGGTTGTCGTTCCAACAACCCCAATATGCCTGCCAGCGCACGCAATTGCATCGCCAGCGCCGGCGACTTGCCGCGATTGACCTCGTTGGCCAGTTCGAACAGCACGGCGAGCGCCACCGGCGTATTGAAATCGTCGTTCATCGCCGCGAAAAAACGCTGTGCATGGGATTCGTTGCGATCCAATACAGTATCGGCAGCGGCAGGCGTTTCCTTTAGGGCCATGTACAGCCGAGTCAATGCCTGCCTGGCGTCGTCCAGATGCACATCGGCGTAATTGAGCGGGCTGCGGTAATGCGCGCGCAATATGAAAAAGCGCACCACTTCCGCATCGTATTTTTTCAGGACATCGCGAATCGTGAAGAAATTGCCCAGCGATTTCGACATCTTTTCATTGTCGACGCGGACGAAGCCGTTATGCATCCAATAATTGACGAATCCATGGCCGTGCGCGCCTTCGGATTGGGCGATCTCGTTTTCATGATGAGGAAATTGCAGATCCTGGCCGCCGCCATGGATGTCGAAATGATCGCCCAGCAGTTCGCCGGACATGGCCGAGCATTCGATATGCCAGCCGGGGCGGCCGCGGCCCCACGCGGAATCCCATTTGACTTCATCGGGTTCGCTGTCCTTCGAGGCTTTCCACAAAACGAAATCCAGCGGATCCCGCTTTCCCGGATTGACATCGACGCGTTCGCCGGCGCGCAGATCGTCGATCGACTTGCCGGACAATTTGCCGTAGCCGGGAAAATCGCGCACCGAATAATTGACGTCGCCGTCGCCGTCCTGATAGGCCAGCCCTTTGCCCACCAGCTGCCGGATCAGATCCAGCATCTGCGGCACATATTCGGTGGCGCGCGGCTGATGGTCCGGCGGCTGCACGCCGAGCGCGGCGGAATCCTCTTCCATCGCCGCGATAAAGCGTGCGGTCAGCGCATTGATCGATTCGCCGTTTTCTATCGCCCGCGCAATGATTTTGTCGTCGATATCGGTAATGTTGCGCACGTAGGTGACCGCATAGCCGCTGGCGCGCAGCCACCGCTGCACCAGGTCGAACACCACCATCACGCGTGCATGTCCAAGATGGCAAAAGTCGTAGACGGTCATGCCGCACACATACAGACGAACCTGTCCCGGGACGATCGGCAAAAAGACCTGCTTGTCACGCGCAAGCGTATTGTATATTTTCAGGGTGCTCATTAAAGAGAAATCAGGGAAATAAGGGGAATAATTTGGACACTGGCAACCGCCAATTCAACGCAAGGCGCCGTATTTTACGCCAGCTTTTATCCGACATGCGCATCCGGCGGGCTTTATCAAACGAAGCCGGCGCGATCTGGCTTGCCCATCTGCCTGCAATTCGTGTAGGTCTGCGATGACACAGTCGCCGCCCCGCTTCGTTTTGCATAACGGCCTATTATCCTATTGGGACAAATTAAGGCAATCGGCAAAACCCTTTTTATGAAGCATGTTTGATAAAATGCATTTTTCCGTTCGAGTATAGCATTGATGAAAACCCTGCTCTCCGCATCTTTCAACCGGCCCCGGGCATTGCCAAGCGGCTTGTCGAGCAAGACGATCATCCTGACTTTATTGCTATCGGCCTTCGCGGCGCGCCCCGCATCGGCCAGCGACGCCACGGATGTCGGCAAATTATTACGTACTAAACAATATACGGAAGCGCTCGCGAAAACCGATGCGGCGCTCGCCAAACACCCGCGCGACGCGCAGTTGCGCTTTTACAAGGGCCTGATTCTGGCCGAGCAAAACAAATCCGCCGAAGCGATTGCGATTTTCACCAAGCTGACCGAGGATTTCCCCGATCTTCCGGAGCCTTACAACAATCTCGCCGTCTTATACGCCGCCGCTGGTCAATATGAAAAGGCCGGTACGATGCTGGATATGGCCATGCGCACCAACGCGACCTATGCCACGGCCCAGGCCAATCTGGGCGATGTATATGGGCGTCTGGCAAGCCAGGCCTACGAAAAAGCGCTGCAGCTGGATCCCAGCAAAATGCCGGAGCCTGCGCGGCTGACGCTGGTACGCACCTTGTCGGGCAACATTTCCGGCGGTGCGATACCGAAGTCTAACGGCAATCTGCTCGCACCGTCGGCCAAATTGCCGCCGGCCGTCACGAAACCGGAACCGGTACAGCCGCCGAAGGCCGAACTGCCGCCGCTGGCCGCCGTGGAAAAGCCGGTTGAGAAACCCGCCGAGAAGCCGGCCCAGCCGCCGCCCGCGAAACCGGCGGTAAAACCGCCTGAAAAGCCGGTGGAAAAGCCGGTTGAGAAACCGGTGGAAAAACCGGTTGAGAAACCGGTTGAAAAACCGGCGCCTAAACCGGTCGACAAGGCCGCGGAAAAAGCCGCCGAGAAAGCTCAGCAGAAGGCTCAGCAACAGGCGGCCGATAAAGCGGAGGCGAGCCGCCTCGACCGGGAACGCAGCGAAGCGATGGCGCTGGTCAACAGCTGGGCCAAGGCCTGGAGCAGCAAGGACGTCAGAACCTATCTGGCGCAATACGACGCCGGCTTCGTTCCGCCCAAGTCCCAGACGCGCAAGCAATGGATGGAGGAACGCCGCGCCAGGATCGAGGAAAAAGGACGTATCAACGTCGGAATCGAAGCACCGAAGGTGGTCATCAAGGGGAACACGGCGACGGTGCGCTTCCGTCAGAATTACGTGTCGGACAAACTTAAAATCAGCGCCACCAAGACACTGGTGCTGACACGTCAGGGCAACCGATGGGCGATCGTGCAGGAACGCGCCGGCGGCTAGTTTTGAGTTGTTACCATCGACGAAATATAAACGAATGAAGCGAAACAAACTTTTTCTGGCACTGCTGCTTAGCCTGTCGTTCCACATTTCGTCCAGCCGCGCGGCCGACCCGGTGCTGGCGACGGTCGCCGCCAATAACCCGGAAACGCAGCTCATCGACATCTACCGGGATATCGGCGCCGACCGCATCGCCGCCGCGCGGGAAAAAGCCGATGCGCTGGTTGCCGCCTATCCGCATTTCCGTCTTGGCCAGCTGGTGCGGGGCGATTTGCTGATGATGGTCGCCAACCCGATCGACAGCTTCGGCGCGGCGCCGAACGCGCCGCCGGACAAAATGAAGGATCTGCGCGCCGAAGCGATGGTGCGCATCCATTCGCTGCAACAGCGCCCCGATCCGAATCTGATACCGAAAGCGGTGCTGCAGGTGGGCGCCGATCAAAAGACGGTGCTGTTGGTCGATACCAAACGCTCGCGCCTGTATGTCTACGCCAACGACGGCGGCAAGCTGCGACTGCAAACCGACTATTACGTTTCGCAGGGTAAGCTCGGCACCAACAAGCTCCGCGAAGGCGATCAGAAAACGCCGATCGGCGTGTACGCCGTCAGCGGCCACATTCCGGGCCAGAAATTGCCCGATTTCTACGGCACCGGCGCGCTGCCGCTGAATTACCCTAACGAATGGGACCGGCGCAACAAGCGCGGCGGCTCCGGCATCTGGCTGCACGGCACGCCGGCGGATAATTTCAGCCGGCCGCCGCTGTCGTCGGACGGTTGCATCGTACTGGCCAATCCGGATATCCAGTCGCTGTACGCTAGCACCGAAGTCGGAAAAACCACGGTGCTCATCACCGACGGCGTCGAATTCATCACCAAAGCCGCCTGGAACAAGGAACACAAGACATTCAGCGATCTGATCGAGGAATGGTCCAAAGATGCCGAAAACAGAGATCCCGGCAAATTGCTGGCCAACTACTCTCCGCGCTTCCGCTCCGGAACCGGCGAAAGCCTGAGCACCTGGTTCAATCGCCAGCAAAAGACGCTTAACGGAGTGCGCGGCATGACTGTTAAACTAAGCGATGTCAGTTTGTTTCTGTATCCGGGCGAGGAAAATGTGATGGTCGGCACTTTCACGCAGGAAACCTCGGTCGGCAAAAGCAAAAACATTACCCGCAAACGCCAGTATTGGGTCAAGGAAGATTCAGGCTGGAAAATTGTTTATGAAGGAACTGCATAGTATGAAATTCACTCGTCGCGCCCTATTGAGCTGCGCAGCCGCAACGCTGGCAGTCAGCTTCGCCTACCCGGCGACAGCCGCGCCCGATGCACCGCATGTCACGCTGAAAACCAATATGGGTAGCATCGTCATCGAACTGTATCCTCAAAAAGCGCCGATGACTGTCGGCAACTTTCTGGAATACGTGAAGGACGGGCAATACAACGGCACCATTTTCCATCGCGTGATCGGCAACTTCATGATCCAGGGCGGCGGTTTCGATCAAAAGATGCACGAGAAACCGACTCGTCCGCCGATCAAGAACGAAGCGAACAACGGCCTGAAAAACACGGTCTACACCGTGGCCATGGCGCGCACCAGCGCGCCGCATTCGGCGACCGCCCAGTTCTTCATCAATACCGCCGACAACGACATGCTCGATTATCCGGGCCAGGATGGATGGGGCTATGCGGTATTCGGCAAGGTCGTAGGCGGCACCGATGTGGTCGACCGCATCAAGCAAGTGAAAACCGGCAGCAACGGCATGTATCAAGACGTCCCTGTGACGCCGGTGATGATCGAATCGGCGACGGTGACCAAATAGGCCCATCGTGGGCCCGGCCGAACGATAGCCGCTCTTTTTTATTTTTTATCTATACGGGATATATATGGCAGTCTTACTTACCACCAATCACGGCGCGATCAAGATCGAACTGGAAGCCGAAAAGGCACCGAAGACAGTCGAAAATTTCCTCGCCTACGTCAATTCCGGCCATTACGACGGCACCATCTTCCATCGCGTCATCGACGGCTTCATGGTTCAGGGCGGCGGTTTCGAGCCTGGCATGAAACAAAAGCCGACCAATCAAAACGTTGAAAACGAAGCCAAGAACGGCTTGAAAAACGAGCCCTACACGCTGGCGATGGCGCGTACCTCGGATCCGCATTCGGCATCGGCGCAATTTTTCATCAATGTCAAAAACAATAGTTTTCTGGACTATCCGGGCCAGGACGGCTGGGGTTACTGCGTATTCGGCAAAGTGGTCGAAGGCACCGACGTCGTCGACCGGATCAAGGGCGTCAAAACCACGCGTACCGGCATGTTCGCCGATGTGCCTGAAGAAGACGTGATCATCGAAAAAGCCGAAGTCGTCTGATTCGCCAATCCTCTGTATGAACAATAGCAAGGCCGCCGGCCACGGCGTCGCGCAATCGGACCCGCCGCGGAATCCGGTTGCGCTTTTCATTTCGGACCTGCATTTGCAGGCTTCGCTGCCGCTGACGGCGGCGGCGTTTCTGCGTTTTCTCGATCAGCACGCGTTGCGCGCGCAGCGGCTTTATCTGCTGGGCGATTTCTTCGAATACTGGGCCGGCGACGACGACATCGAGACGCCGTTCAACCGGCAGATGGTCGATGCCATACGGGCGGTGGCCGACGCGGGCGTGCAAGTATTCTGGATCGCCGGCAATCGCGATTTTCTGGCGTCGGACCGCTTTGCAAAAGCTGCCGGGCTGACCTTGTTAAGCGATCCGCACGTCGTCACGCTGGCCGGCCAGACACTGACGCTGGCGCACGGCGACGCGCAATGCACCGACGACGTCGCGTACATGGCCTTTCGCGCGCAGGTGCGCGATCCGGCCTGGCAACAAACGTTTCTGGCAATGCCGCTGGCGCAGCGCAAAGCCATCATCGAAGGCGTGCGCCAGGGCAGCCAGGCCGCGCAAAAGGAAAAATCGTCCGAGATCATGGACGTCAATCCGCAGGCGATCGCCAAGCTGTTTGCCGATACCGGCAGCGCGCTGCTGATTCACGGCCACACGCATCGGTCGGCGCGCCATGTGCTCGAAGACGAGACCGGCGTCAAGGTACGCTATGTATTGCCGGATTGGGAAATGGACACCACGCCGCCGCGCGGCGGCTGGATCGCGCTGGGCGCGGACGGCTTGCTGAGCCGCTTCGATCATCAGGGGAATCTGCTCGATTCGCCGCGTTGAACGTTGATTGCGGCGCGATCGCCACGTCAACGCAGCAGATCCGCTAAAACAATTTATTCAGACGCTCCGCATCGAACTTCTGGTCCTCGATCAGCTTCTCGCACAGCACGCCCGAGCCTTTTAACGCCGACAGGATCAGATCGATCTGATGTTCCTGGGCGGCCGTGTGATTGATCAGATCGTGTAGCGCCTTCACCATTGGATCGTCGCCATTGGCGGTGACGCCGTACGCGGCGAACATGCGCGCCGCGGCGGTGTCCTGGCGCCCTGTGGCATCCTTGACGACGATACGCGCCGGGTTGCCGATGGCCGTCGCGCCCGGCGGCACTTCCTTCAGCACCACCGCGTTGGAGCCGATCTTGGCGCCCTCGCCGACGCTGAACCCGCCCAGCACCTGCGCTCCGGCGCCGATGATGACGCCGCGCCGCAAAGTCGGATGACGTTTGGCGCCTTTGTGCAGCGATGTGCCGCCCAGCGTCACGCCCTGGTAAATCGTGCAGTCGTCGCCGATTTCGGCCGTCTCGCCGATGACCACGCCGAAACCGTGATCGATAAACACGCGACGGCCGATCTTCGCGCCCGGATGGATTTCGATGCCGGTCGAGATGCGCGCGATATGAGACAGGAAACGCCCCAGCCATTTAAAACCGTGCGTCCAACAGGCATGCGCCCAGCCGTGCATGATGATCGCGTGCAGCCCCGGATAACAGGTCAGCACCTCCCAACCGTTACGGGCTGCCGGATCGCGCTCGATGATGCTGGCAATATCTTCTCGGAGACGACTGAACATAGCAAAATTGATAATAGCCGAAAGGCGTCATCTTAATGCGTTCTACGCATATGTGCTGACGGAAATCGATTTTGGCGCTTCACGCGCGGATTGGATGGCCTCAGGGCCTGAGCTCCAGGGCTAGGCTTTGCCCATGCGCTGGCGGCGCGCTTCGAACAGCGTCACGCCGGATGCCACGGAGACATTCAGGCTTTCGACCGAGCCGAACATCGGGATACTGACCAGCATATCGCAGGTCTCACGCGTCAGACGGCGCATGCCCTCGCCTTCGGAACCCATCACAATGGCGGCGGGACCGGAAAAATCGGCCTGATACAGGTTTTTCTCGGCATCGTCGGTGGTGCCGATCAGCCAGATCTCGCGCTCTTTCAACTCACGCAAGGTGCGCGCCAGATTGGTGACGGTGATATAGGGGACGTTTTCCGCGGCGCCGCTGGCCACCTTGGCGGCGGTCGCGTTCAAGCCGACGGCACGATCCTTGGGGGCGATCACCGCATGCGCGCCGGCGCCGTCGGCGACCCGCAGGCAGGCGCCCAGATTATGGGGATCGGTAATGCCGTCGAGTATCAGCAACAGCGGCGGCCCTTCGATCGCATCCAGCAACTCGTCCAGATTACGCGCCAGCGACAACTCGCCGGCCTTGGCGACCACGCCCTGATGGCGGCGCGTACCGACGATATTGGACAGCCGTTCGTCGTCGACAGCGATGATGCGCACATTGGCCGACTTCGCCGCGCTCAGCAAATCCATCATGCGGCCGTCCTTGCGCGATGCATCGACGTAAATTTCCTCGACGGACGAGGCTTCATGGCGCAAACGCGAAGTCACCGCGTGGAACCCAAAAATCATTTTACTTTTCATAACAGCGCTTCCTAGCGTTTTTTGCCTGGCCGTGTGAACGGCTTATTCGAGCGCTTCTTTTCGGTATCGGCCGCGGCCGATTTGGCGTGCACCGCCTTCTCCGGCTTGGCCGCAGCGCCTTTCGCCATGCCCTTGGCCGGCTTCGCGGCGCCCGTCTGATGCGCCCCGGGAGCCGCTTCCTGCGCCTCCGCCGGCTTACTGCGCGAATGCTCGTTCTCGGCGCGCTTGGCTTCGTTTTTCAGCAGGGTTTTGATGCCCGGCTCCGTCACCAGACGCAGGTCGATCTTGCGCGCATCCAGGTCCACGCGGCTGACCTGCACCGTCACGCGGTCGGTCAACTGATAACGGATGCCGGTACGTTCGCCGCGCAATTCGTGGCGCGCCTCATCGTATTTGAAATAATCAGTGCCGAGTTCGGTGACGTGCACCAGGCCTTCGATATACAGGGAATCGAGCTGCACGAAGATCCCGAATGTCGCCACACTGGAAATGGTGCCGGTGAATTCCTCGCCCAGTTTGTCGCGGATGAAATAGCACTTGAGCCAGGCTTCGACATCGCGCGAGGCCTCGTCGGCGCGGCGTTCGTTGGCCGAGCAATGCACGCCCAGCGCTTCCCAGATCGCGATATTGCCTTCGCTTTTCAGCTTGCCGGCAGCCTTGTCCTTGGCCAGTTGCTTGCGCCCGGCCGGCGACAGCATGGTGTTCAGAATGCCGGTGTCGATACCTTTCGGATCGTAACGTTTGCCTTGCAAAATCGCCTTGATCGCGCGATGCGTCAGCAAATCCGGATAGCGGCGAATCGGGCTGGTGAAGTGCGCGTACGATTCGTACGACAGGCCGAAGTGGCCGATGTTTTCCGGGTTGTACACCGCTTGCTGCATCGAGCGCAGCAGCATGGTCTGAATCAGCAGGGCATCGGGACGGCTCTTGATCTTCGGCATCAGCTCGGCGTAATCGGATGCGGACGGCGTGTCGCCGCCGCCCAGATGCAAGCCGATCTGCTTGAGGAAGGTCCGCAGCTGATTGAGCTTTTCCTTGGTCGGGCCGGCGTGAATCCGGTACAGGCCCGGATGCTTGTGACGCGCCATCAAATCGGCGGCGCAGACATTGGCCGCCAGCATGCATTCCTCGATCAGCTTATGCGCGTCGTTGCGCGTGCGCGGCAGGATTTTTTCGATCTTGCCGGCGGGATTGCAGACGATATAGGTTTCGGTGGTTTCGAAATCGATGGCGCCGCGGGCATGGCGGGCCTGCAACAGGGCCTGATAGAGTTCGTACAGATGCTGCAGGTGCGGCACCAGGCCGGGCCGCTTGGCCGCTTCCGGCCCTTTGGTATTGGCCAGGATCGCCGCTACTTCGGTATAGGTCATGCGGGCGGCCGAATGAATCACCGCCGGATAAAACTGATAGGCCTTGATTTCGCCCTTGGCGGTAATCATCGCATCGCACACCAGCGTCAAGCGGTCGACGCCCGGATTGAGCGAACACAAACCGTTCGACAATTTCTCCGGCAGCATCGGGATCACGCGGCGCGGGAAATAAACGGAAGTGCTGCGCTCGATCGCATCGACGTCCAGCGCATCGTGCGGCTTCACATAGTGGCTGACGTCGGCGATCGCGACGATCAGACGGAAACCTTTGCTGCGGCCGATCTTGACCGGCTCGCAATACACGGCGTCATCGAAATCGCGCGCATCCTCGCCGTCGATCGTCACCAGCGGCACGTCGCGCAAATCGACGCGATCGCTCAAATCCACATGGCGTACTTCGCTCGGCAGCTTGGCCGCCATTTTTTTGGCGGCTTCGGAAAATTCGTGCGGCACGCCGTATTTGCGCACCGCGATTTCGATTTCCATGCCGGGGTCGTCGATGTCGCCCAGCACCTCGACGATCTTGCCGACGGGCTTGGCGTAACGGGACGGCTGTTCGGTCAGTTCGACACTGACCACCTGCCCGGTTTTCGCTTTGCCGGTCGAGCCGGTCAGCATGATGTCCTGGCCGATGCGCTTGTCTTCCGGCACGATGACCCAGACGCCGTTTTCGTTGAGCAGACGGCCGATCACGTGCGTATTGGCGCGGCTGACGACTTCCACGATCGTGCCTTCGGGGCGGCCGCGGCGATCGGTGCCGATCACGCGCGCCTGCACCCTATCGTTATGCAATACCTTTTGCATTTCCTTTTCAGGCAGGAAAATATCGTCGCCGCCGTCGTCCGGAATCAGAAAACCGTAGCCGTCGCGATGGCTGCTGACGCGGCCTTCGACGAAATTCGGCAAATGCGTGAGTTGGTAATTACCGTCCCGGTCCGGCTTGATCTGACCGTCGCGGTCCATCGCATTCAGGCGCCGGTTGAATCCTTCCATCTCTTCGTCTTTCACGCCAAGCGCGGCAGCGAGAGTCGTGGCGTTTTGGGACTCGGATGAGGTCCGCAAGATGCCGAGAATTTCCTCCCGGCTGGGAATCGAATAGATATATTGGCTCAAAAGAGTGTTTCTGTAAGTTATTACCGGCGTTAAGTGTACCGGAGGACTGTATCGCGTGCCTAACGACGCCCTTGTTTGGCGCGATTTAATTAAAAAAGTTTAGCGTTAAGCGATTGACTTCTTATGGCTTTGATCTATAATCTCGTTTCTTTGGCGTAAAGCCCACGTGGCGGAATTGGTAGACGCGCATGGTTCAGGTCCATGTGCCGCAAGGTGTGGGGGTTCGAGTCCCTCCGTGGGCACCAAAAACTCAAATAAGCTGTCATGCGAGTTTTGGTGCAAAATAAGACGCAGCATAGTGAATCGTTGTACTGCGCGTTGTTCTGAAAACCGTTATGCCTGTTCTGGCGTAACATCATAAAATTCCCCAAAATTCTTTAATTCCCGTTTTCGTTTTCCGAATTATAAGGTACGGGACCATGCAAATGGTTTTTCATCTGCATGCATTGCATTCCTCCCTTTTTTTGCCGCCCGCATTTCCGCGAACCGACCCGCCCGCAAAATATGCGGCGGAAAACAAAAAGCCCGCATAAACAAAAATGTTTAAACGGGCCGATATTGTCTGCCTTGCGTACGCCGCCTGCTTCGCTACCTGCTTTCGCACCAAATTTCTGGTGCCCACGGAGGGACTCGAACCCCCACACCTTGCGGCACATGGACCTGAACCATGCGCGTCTACCAATTCCGCCACGTGGGCCTGAAAGCCAAGCCCGACAAGGGCTGCAGCGATTCCGACGAGCCCGAATAGTACGTGCAATGCGATATTCGGTCAACTGATATCATGCGAACTATTTCTTCTTCAGCCACGCGCTCAGTTGATGCGCGCCCAATCCGTCGTAATTTTCAAACGGTTGATGGATCCATGGATTCGTCGGCAGATATTGGTGGTAAAAATCGGGCTCGATCGCCGAACAGGCTTTCCACCAGATGACCGCGGATTTGACTTCGGTAACGGCCGGGTAATGCTCTTTCAGATGCGCCTGCACCTTGTGCAGGGTGACACCGGAATCGACCAGATCGTCGACCAGCAGAATTTTCCCGGACAGCGCCCCCTTGGTGATCGTGATGTATTTCGCGATGTCCAGATCGCCGCGCTGAGTGCCGGCCTCTTCGCGATACGAGCTGGTGGACAGGATCGCCAGCGGCACGTTGAAGATACGGGAAAAAATATCGCCGGGACGCAAACCGCCGCGCGCCAGGCACAGCACTTGATCGAAACGATAGCCTGCTTCGTAGACAATCAGCGCCAGCGATTCGATGGCGCGATTGTACTCATCCCATGAAATCCACAAATCCTGGTCGTCGGATTGCCTGGTCATGCCGCTGAAAGAAGACATATTCGGTTTAGGATAAACAGTTTTTATTCAAAGGGGTCTTGCAGAACGATCGTTTCTTCGCGGTCCGGGCCGGTCGACACCATTGCGATCGGCACTCCGAGCAGGGCTTCGATACGTTTGACATAGGCCAGCGCATTGGCCGGCAGACCGTCCATGGCCTGGACGCCGACGGTCGATTCCTGCCAACCCGGCATCTCTTCGTAAATCGGCTCGCAGCGCGCCGCATCTTCGGCGCCGGATGGGAAAATATCGACGGTTTTATCGCCGAGCTTGTAACCGGTACAGATCTTCAGCGATTCCAGACCGTCCAGCACATCGAGTTTGGTCAGGCAGATGCCCGATACGCCGTTGATTTGCACCGAACGCTTCAGCAGCGCGGCGTCAAACCAGCCGCAGCGGCGCGGCCGGCCGGTGACGGTGCCGAATTCGTGGCCCACCGACGCCAGATGTTTGCCCACGCCCTGGTCGGTAGGCAGCTCGGCCGGAAACGGGCCGGAACCGACGCGCGTTGTGTATGCCTTGGTGATGCCGAGCACATAGTGCAGCATGCCGGGGCCCACGCCCGCGCCGGCCGCCGCATTGCCGGAGACGCAGTTGCTCGAGGTGACATACGGATAGGTGCCGTGATCGACGTCGAGCAGACTGCCTTGCGCGCCTTCGAACAATAATTTGCTGCCGGCGGCATGCGCCGCGTACAGCAGACTCGACACGTCCGCCACCATCGGCGTCAGACGCGGGACGTCGGCCAGCGCCTCGTCCAGCGTTTTCTGATAATCGACCGCCTGCACTTTCAGATACTGTGTCAGGACGAAATTGTGATAATCCAGATTCTCCAGCAGCTTTTCGGCAAAACGTTTTTCGTTCAGCAGGTCGGCCACCCGGATCGCGCGGCGCGCGACCTTGTCTTCGTAGGCCGGGCCGATGCCCTTGCCGGTGGTGCCGATCTTGTGCTCGCCGCGCGCCGCTTCGCGCGCCTTGTCCAATTCGACGTGATACGGAAGAATCAGCGGACAGGATTCGGAAATCTTCAGACGCGATACGACTTCGATGCCGGCAGCGTCCAGCTTATCGATTTCGCGCAACAGATCGGGCACCGACAGGACGACGCCGTTGCCGATATAGCAGGCCACGCCGGGACGCATGATGCCGGACGGGATCAGTTGCAGCGCGGTTTTATGTCCGCCGATGACCAGCGTATGGCCGGCATTGTGGCCGCCCTGGAAACGCACCACGCCCTGCGCCTTGATCGTGAGCCAGTCGACAACCTTGCCTTTGCCTTCGTCGCCCCACTGGGTGCCGATAACAACCACGTTTTTCGCTTTACTTGTCTGTAACATTGCTTAACCTAAATTTTGAACTATCCAATTTCCATTATCGAAAACCACCGCCCGATCGCAATCGAATTCGTCCAGATCGTTGTCGTGGCCCGGTAAGCGTTGAATCACGATTTCCCCGGCTTCACGCAATTCACCGATTTTCTCCCGCAATCCCGGTTCCGTACTCCAGGGCGCGCGCACCGCGGGCTTGCGCGGCGCGCCCGGCATCAGCCGCGCCAGTTCGCGCAAGTCCATCGAAAAACCCGTCGCCGGGCGTGCGCGTCCGAACGCTTCGCCGACGTGATCGTAGCGGCCGCCGCGCGCCACCGCGTTCGGCAAACCCGGCAGGTAGGCGGCGAACATCACGCCGCTGTGATAATGATAGCCGCGCAAGTCGGCCAGATCGATAATCACATCGGCATCGGCGGCCAGCTCCACCAAAATCTGCAGCTCGTCCAGCGCCTTGGCAATGCCCGGCAATGGCGGCAAGACGCTGCGCGCCTGCTCGAGAACCGACACGTCGCCGTACAGACCGGGCAACGCCAACAGCGCTTTGCGCGTAATCGGCGAGAAATACGCGCTGATGGCTTCCAGATCGGGAATATCCTTGGCTTGCAGCAATGCAAATAATTGGGAGGCCTGCCGGCTGGCCTGCGCATCGTCGGCAATGATCGCCTGCAATACGCCTACGTGACAGAGATCCAGCCGCACCCGGCTGAATCCAGCCAGACGAAGCGACGCCAGCGCCAGTTGCTGTATTTCGGCGTCCGCCTCCAGTCCGGCGTGGCCGTAGATTTCAGCGCCGATCTGCAGCGGTTCGCGCGTCGCATGCAGGCCGGAAGGCAGCGTTTGCAGCACGCTGCCGGCATAGCAGAGCCGGGTAACCGAGGTGCGGTTGAGCAAATGCGCGTCGATACGGGCGACCTGCGTGGTCATATCGGCGCGGATGCCCATCGTACGGCCGGACATCTGGTCGACCAGCTTGAAAGTACGCAGATCGGTATCCTGGCCCGCGCCGGTCAGCAGCGACTCCAGATACTCCAGCATCGGCGGCATCACCAGTTCATAGCCGTACAGGCGAAAATGATCGAGGAGCTGCCGACGCAGTTCTTCGATTTTTCTTGCTTCCGACGGCAATACGTCGGCGATGCTTTCGGGGAGTAGCCAGTTAGGCATAGGACAATAAATCGGAGAAAGGTCAATAATCGTTAGCGGGCCGCACATTTACTGTAAAAACCGCCGGTAGCGTCGATTTGCAGTTAAATCAGTAAAAACAGCGCGATTTTACGCGCTAGAGTGATAAAGAACACGCAAAAAAATAAAAAGATGCCCGACGTCGAGCATCTTTCCATCCCTGAGAGGCTGTAAGCGGCAATCGCTAGTGTGCCGTTCGCCTATTTTTTGGCGCCGGCGGTGCTACCGACCGTAGCGCCCCCTTTGAAATACTTGAAAAACTCCGAATTCGGATCGAGGACCATCACATCGCTGCGGCTCTTGAAACTGGCGCGGTAAGCCTCAAGACTGCGGTAAAACTTGTAAAATTCGGGATTCTGGCTAAACGCCTGCGCATAAATCTGGGACGCCTTGGCATCGCCTTCCCCGCGAATTTTTTCCGCATCGCGATATGCTTCCGCCAAAATCACCGTACGCTGACGATCCGCATCGGCACGAATTTTCTCCGATTCGGCCGAACCTGTCGAGCGCAGCTCATTGGCCACGCGCACCCGCTCGGACTTCATCCGGTCGTATACCGAGTTATTGATCTGCTCCACGTAATCGACGCGTTTGAGCCGAACATCGACGATTTCAAGACCGATCTGCTTCGCTTCGGCTTCGACCTTGACCTGGAGCGCATTCATCACCGCGCCGCGTTCGCCGGAAATCACCTCGCGCACCGTGCGTTTGGTAATTTCCTCGTTCAGCGCCGCCTTCACGATCTGGGACATTCGATCCTGCGCACGCTTTTCGTCGCCGCCCAGACTGATGAAGTACAAGCGAGGATCGGCGATGCGCCATTTCACGAAGGTGTCGACCAGAATGTTTTTCTTCTCGGCGGTGATGAACCTGTCGTTATCGGCGGTATCGATCGTCAGAATCCGCCTGTCCAGATACAGCACGTTTTGGAACGGCGGCGGCAGCTTGAAATGCAAGCCCGGATCGCGAATCACGTTTTTGACTTCGCCAAGGGCGAAAACAATCGCATATTGCCGTTGATCGACGATAAAAACGGTCGACATCAGCAGCCAGACGGCGACGAATACGCAAATAACCAGAGTGACCAGACGATTCATTATCTGCCCTCCCTCGAACGCAGTTCATTCGGATCGCGTGAACGGTTGTCATGCTGCAGATCCAGTTGCGGCGTCACATCGGCGGCGGAACCCGCCGGCGAGGAAGGCGGCAACGGCGGAATGCCGGATCTCGCCGCATCCGCGCTGCTTTGCGCAATCAGTTTGTCCAATGGCAAATAAATCAAATTACTCCCTGATTTAGCGTCAACCATGACTTTGGTTGTATGAGTGAAAATCTGCTGCATCGTGTCCAGATACATCCGGTCGCGGGTCACGGCCGGCGCTTTCTGATATTCCGCCAGCACTTGCTTGAAACGCGATGCATCGCCTTCCGCGGTGGCCACCACGCGCGAACGATAGGCTTCCGATTCCTGCATCAAACGCGACGCGGCGCCGCTGGCCTTCGGAATCACGTCGTTGGCATAAGCCTGCCCTTCGTTTTTCTGGCGCTCGCGGTCCTGACCCGCCTTGACCGCATCGTCGAACGCAGCCTGCACCTGTTCCGGCGGCTGTACGCCCTGCATCGTGACATTGGTGATCTGCACGCCGGACTTGTAGCGGTCCAGGATCTGCTGCATCAACTGACCGACGTCCAGCGCGACCTTCTCGCGGCCTTCATACAGCACATAATCCATCTTGCTTCTGCCGACGATCTCGCGAACCGAAGTCTCGGCGACCTGGCGCACCATTTCTTCCTGGTCGCGGTTGTTGAAAATCCACTCGGCGGCGTCCTTGAGCTTGTATTGCACGGCAAACTGAATGTCGATGATATTTTCGTCATCGGTCAGCATCAGCGCCTCGCGCGCCTGCTTGTTGCGGGCATTGCCCCGATAACCGACTTCCACCGTGCGCACCTGCGACAAATTGACCACTTCATCGCTCTGGATCGGATACGGCCAGCGCCAGTTGAAACCCGGCGTCGTGGTGTAGCTGTATTTGCCGAAAGTCGTCACCACGGCGGTCTGACCTTCCTGCACGATGAAAAAGCTGCTGGCCAGCCACAGGCACAGCAGAACCGCGGCGATCACGCCGATGCCGATGCCTTTGAGCCCATTATTCCTTTTGCCGTCGCCGCCGTCGGAGTTGCCGGGACCGCCGCCGTTCTTTTTGCCCAGCAGGCGATTGACGCGCTGATTGAAATCGCGCCACATCTGATCCAGATCGGGCGGACCGTTCTCCGGGCGTTTATTGCCGTTGTTTTGGTTTTGACGATTATCGTCCTGCGACCCACGGCCCCATTGCGGGTCATTGAGCGAGAATTTCACGCCTAGTCGTTTAAAGAGGGAAACAAGCATTCGTTACGATCCGTATTCTTAAATTATATAAACCGAACATGATGCCGTTTACACATGCATGTTCCGAGAATCGTCAACCGAAGTCTGGCCGACGGTATTGACAAGATTACCCGCTGCATATTCTGAAATGGCGTCGCGCAGCAGATCCAAGCCGGAACCGGTTCGAGCACTAATGAAAACCCGCTGGATTTTAGCATACTCATCCCGTTCGGCCCGGGGATCCAGGCCTGCGGCGTCGATCTTGTTCCACACCAGAATTTGAGGTATGTGGTCGGCGCCGATTTCCTTCAAAACCAGATTCACCTGCTCGATCTGCTCCAGGCGCACCGGACTTGCGGCATCCACCACATGCAGCAGCAGATCGGCATGTATCGTTTCTTCCAGCGTGGCGCGGAAGGCCGCGACCAGTTGATGGGGCAGTTCGCGAATGAAACCGACCGTGTCCGACAACACCACATTACCCACTTCGCCCATATACACCCGGCGCGAGGTCGTATCGAGCGTCGCAAACAACTGGTCGGCCGCGTATGCGCCGGCCTTGGTCAGGCTGTTGAAGACGGACGACTTGCCGGCATTGGTATAACCGACAAGAGAAACCGAGAAAGTCGAATTACGGCCGCGCGCGCGGCGTTGCGTTGCATGCTGGCGCTGCAATTTTTCAAGCTGTCCGCGCAAGGCTTTGACCCGGACGCCCAGCAGCCGACGGTCGGTTTCAAGCTGGGTTTCGCCGGGGCCGCGCAAGCCGATACCGCCCTTTTGCCGTTCCAAGTGCGTCCAACCGCGGATCAATCGGGTCGCCAGATGCTGCAATTGCGCCAGCTCGACCTGTACCTTGCCTTCATGGCTCTTTGCGCGCTGGGCGAAAATATCGAGAATCAGGCTGGTCCGGTCTAACACGCGGATCTGCAGCAGGCGCTCGAGATTGCGCTGTTGCGCGGGAGACAGTGCGTGATTGAAGATGACCAATTCCAGCTCGAGGTCGGCGATGGCGTCGGCGATTTCCTGCGCCTTGCCCGATCCGACGAACAGCGCCGCGTCGGGGCTGGCGCGCTTACCGGTAATGGTGGTGACCGGATCGACGCCGGCGGATTTGGATAGCAGAAACAACTCGTCGAGACTTGTGGCAAAGTTACCCTTGCCAAAGTCCAGCCCGACCAAAACGGCGCGCAACTCGGTGCGCGCCGGGGCGTTGGCCGCCTTATTCGGCGTCGTCTGATATTTCAAGACTAAGATTCACGGCGCGTGCAGGGACGACTGTGGAAATTGCGTGCTTGTAAACCATTTGGGTAACGGTGTTTTGCAGAAGAACGACATATTGATCGAAAGACTGAATATGTCCTTGAAGCTTGATGCCATTGACGAGATAAATCGAAACACCTACATGCTCTTTTCTAAGGGCGTTTAAGAAGGGGTCTTGTAACAATTGCCCTTTATTGTTGCTCATGGCGGCTCCACTATATTGATGTGTTTAGGATTTGGAGGCGCGCGGCGTTTTTTTCAAGTACCGCGCGCAAAAATTTGACAAACGTTTATTTACATTGGGGTCCGCATAACTCTGAAATCTGAATAATTCTCATGTCCCTCACGAACCACCGCGAACGCATATCCTACTGCTTAAAAACCGGCAGCTCACAGAAAATATAAAAAGATACAAATTAAGTGCTTTATTTTTCCGAACGAGCATACGGATTTTTACTTGAGCGGAACTCGATGCGCAATGGAGTCCCGATCAACGAGAAAGTTTCACGGAAATGCTTTTCGAGATAGCGTTTGTAATTATCCTCAATCGATTCAAGCGCATTGCCGTGAATCACGACGATAGGAGGATTCTGTCCGCCTTGGTGCGCATAACGCAGCTTGGGGCGAATGGATCCCCTGCGCCGCGGCTGTTGATGCTCCACGGCTTCGATCAATGCACGGGTCAGCTTCGGCGTGGTGAGATTGGCCATCGCTGCGGCGTAGGCCGAATCGACGGATTTCATGAAGGGGCCGATTCCAGTCGACTTTAAAGCGGAAATGAAATGAAATTTCGCAAATGATAAAAAATTCAACTTGCGCTCGATATCCATTTTGATGGTGTCGCGCAGATCGCTGGTTAAGCCGTCCCATTTATTGACGCCGACCACCAACGCACGCCCGGTTTCAAGAACGAAGCCGGCAATATGCGCATCCTGCTCCGAAATATCCTGTTGCGCGTCGAGCAACAGCACAACCACATTCGCCTCGGAAATCGACTGCAGGGTTTTGACCACCGAAAATTTCTCGATTGCCTCGAACACTTTTCCGCGCCGGCGGATACCCGCCGTATCGATCAGCGTATATTGTTTTCCGTCGCGCTCGAACGGGATCTCGATGGAGTCGCGGGTGGTGCCCGGCATGTCGAACGCGATCACGCGCTCTTCGCCAAGCAAGGTGTTGACCAGGGTCGATTTGCCCACGTTGGGACGGCCGACAATGGCGATCTTGATGCCCCGCGCCGCCGTGTCGGCCTCGCCTTCGGGTTCGGTGCGTTGCGAAAAGGCAATTCCCAGCGCCTCTTCGACCAGATCGCTGACACCGTCGCCATGCGCGGCGGAAATGACATACGGGTCGCCCAACCCCAGCTCGTAAAAATCGGCGGTCACCGCCGTGTATTTCATGCCTTCGGCCTTGTTGACCACCAGCATCACGGAACGGCCGGATTTGCGCAGAAAGTCCGTGATTGTTTTGTCGTGCGGCGTCAGGCCCTGGCGGCCGTCGACGATAAAAATCACCACATCGGCCTCGACCACGGCCTGCTTGGTCTGTTTGGCCATTTCATGCATGATGCCGTCTTTGGCGACCGGCTCGAAACCGCCGGTATCGATCACCAAAAAGGGGCGCTCACCTACCCGGCCTTCACCGTAATGGCGATCCCGGGTCAAACCGGGCAAGTCCGCGACCAGCGCATCCCGCGAGCGGGTGAGCCGATTGAATAAAGTCGATTTACCGACGTTTGGACGACCTACAAGTGCGATTACCGGCTTCATCAATTCACTATTCGGCTGCCAACGCAACCAATGATCCTGCTTTGGTTTGAAAAATCACACTGGACGCCGCAACAATCGGCGCTGCGGTGATGGCGCTGCCATCGGTCGCAACGCGCGCAACGAAGTCACCGGTGTCGCGCGACAGAAAATGCACGAAGCCTTGATAATCGCCGACCGCGACCACGTCGCCGAGCGCAACCGGCGTGGTCAGTTGACGATAGCCCAGCTTGTCGTTGCGCCACATTCCAGCGCCCGTCTCGCGCACAAACTCGGTCACTCCGCCGCGCTCATCGGCCGCATACACATTATGCTCATCGGCGCCTAAACCGACCGCGCTGGAGAACTGTTTAAGCCAGTGCACGCTGCCGCTACCGATATCGAAACAGCCGATTCGCCCCTGAAACGCCACCGCGCAGATATCGCTGCCCACGATCGCCGGCCGGCCCGACACATCGGACACCCGTTCCAGCTCGGTGGTGCCTCGCGGATCGCCGACCGGAATTTCCCAGCGCGGACCGCCGTTGCTCAGCATCAACGCCGACAAACGGCCTCCCGGCATTGCGACATATGCGGTTTGCGCATCGATGACGATCCCCGGCGCATTGCGCAATGTCAGCGTCGGCAAGGTGCGCTCGGCCATCCAGCGGCGTTCGCCGGTTGCCGCGTCGAATGCAAAAATATGGTTATCCAGGCTGCGTACGACCACCAGTCCCGAGCCGACCGCCGGCGCCGATAATATCTCGCTCGTTGCCTGCGCCTTCCACAGCAGCTTGCCGGTATTGTCGTAGGCCAGCACGACGCCCTTTTCACCGGCCACGGCCACTGTCAGCCCGTCGCTGCCGACCCCGGCGGTCAGTTTGACGCCGGCATTGACGCGCCACACCGGCTTGCCGCTGACGGTATTGATACGCGCCACGGTTCCGTCGGCGGCGGCCGCGTAGATGCTGTCGTCTGCCTGCACCGGCGAAAACTCGTAGTTCTCGGACTTGCCGACGGACACGGTCCACAAGGTCCGTATTTTCTGGGTCGCCTTGAATTCGACCAGAGGGACCGGCGCGTCGGTCGGCGGCTTGCTGGCAAATAATGAGCAACCGGCCAATCCCGCAATGGCAGCGACGCAGGCATATTTGCCGATATATCGAAAAACTGTACGCATATTATATTGCTTCCTTTAACGCATTCGATTCAAATACAAAGTCGGTACAGCCTTAAGCCGCCGCTTTCTGGGCAGCGCCGCCGATCGCATCGAGTTTTAACTGAATCAATTGACGACCCGGATCCTTTTGTTCGGTTTTATCCAATGCTTGCCGATAGGCGTCGCGCGCTTCGGAAATCTTGTTTTGCGCATACAGCACATCGCCCTTGCGATCGGCGATCGAACCAGCGAACGGCGCGGGGAAGTCGCCGGACAGGGTTTTCAGGGCCGCGTCGTATTGCTTTTCATCGAGCTGGATGCCGGCCAGGCGAATCGCTGCGATCGCCTTGAATTCTCCGTCGAGGGAATGATCGATCGCCCATTGCAATTCGGTTTTGGCGGCCGCTGTATCGTTGGCGTCGAATGCGGATTTGGCCGCTACCAGCGCACTCATCTGCGCGTAAGGCGTGCGGCCGAATTTGTCCTGCATGTCGCCGGCTGCGCGCATGACTCTGGCATGATCCTTGGCGGTCACGGCCTTTTGCAGTTCCTCATACAATTGCGAAGCCTGCAGCGACCGGCTGCGCTGATAATAACTCCAGCCGGTCCAGGCGGCGTAGCCAGCCAGCGCCGCGATCAATACCCAGGTCAGCAGATTACCGTACTTGGCCCACCAGGCCTTGACGCTGTCGAGTTGCTCCTGCTCTTCCGGATCGTATGCCATATAGTATCGTTAGTATTGGTTAAGAATGGTAATGAACGTGTTCGTGGTCATGATCGTCGCCGACGATCTGATCGACCAGATAATCCGGCACGGCGTCGAAATCGACCGCTTGTTGCGCAGTGCTCTCCGCTCCCGCCTCGCCACGCAGGTTTTTAACCACCGCGGTGGCGTTCGCGACCTCGTCTTCGCCAATGATGATCGCAAATGCCGCACCGCTGGCGTCGGCGCGCTTCATTTGCGCCTTGAAGCTGCCGCCCGCATTGGACGATGCGCAATGTAGCACAACATCCAGCCCTGCATTGCGCAAACGCTCCGCCAACACAAACGACTGCAGTTGCGCCGCCTGGCCCTGATGCACCAGATAGACGTCGCATTGATTCGGTGTAAATTGTTCGCCCGAGGCTTTCATCAGCTCCAGCAAACGCTCGACGCCCATCGCGAATCCGCAGGCCGGCGTCGGCTTGCCGCCGAACATTTCGATCAAGGGATCGTAACGGCCGCCGCCGCATACCGTGCCTTGCGAACCGAGCTGGTCGGTGACCCATTCGAATACGGTGCGGTTGTAATAGTCCATGCCGCGCACCAGTCGCGGATTGACGGTATACGGAATATTGTTGTGCTGCAGGATTTTTTGCACGCCTTCGAAATGCGCGCGCGAGGTTTCGCCCAGATAATCGAGCAATTTCGGAGCGCCGTTCACCATATCCTGCATGGCCGGATTTTTGGTGTCCAGGATGCGCAGCGGATTCGACAGCAGGCGGCGTTGCGCGTCCGTATCCAGCAATTCCTTGTGCTGTTCGAAATAGGCGATCAGATCGACGCGATGCTTGCTGCGCTCTTCGGCGTCGCCGATCGAATTGAGTTCGAGGCGGATATCCTGCAAGCCCAGATCGTCCCACAGGCGCTGACACATCATGATCAACTCGGCGTCGATATCCGGACCGGTAAAGCCGATCGCCTCGGCGCCGATCTGGTGGAACTGGCGATAACGCCCGCGTTGCGGCCGCTCGTGACGGAACATCGGGCCGCTGTACCACAGCCGTTTCGGGCCGTCGTATGTCAGATTGTGTTCCAGCGCGGCGCGCACCACGCCGGCGGTGCTTTCCGGGCGCAGCGTCAGATTGTCGCCGTTGAGCGTGTCGGTAAACGAATACATCTCTTTTTCGACGATATCGGTGACCGCGCCCAGGCCGCGCGCAAACAGAGCGGTCGGCTCGACGATCGGCGTACGTATTTGTTGAAAACCGTAACTCTTCAATACGGAATGCACCGTATTTTCAAATAATTCCCACAGAGGAGCGTCCGCCGGCAGGATGTCGTTCATCCCTTTGACGCCGACGATTTTCTCGGCTTTTTTATTTTCTGACATCTCGATAATTCATAAAGTTAGGGACAACAACCGACGAGAACCACGTCCGTTGTCGCATGATAAGGCAAGGCCGCATTACGGCGCATCGGCGCCGGCGATGGTCGGCGCATCGGATTTCGCATAGCGTTGCTTGACGTAATCGAGAACAATCGCCTGAAATTCCTCGGCGATCCGCTCGCCACGCAGGGTCATTTTCTTTTCGCCGTCGATAAACTCCGGCGCGGCGGGCGATTCGCCGGTGCCCGGCAAACTGATGCCGATATTGGCATGCTTGGATTCGCCGGGGCCGTTGACGATACATCCCATCACTGCGACGTTCATGCCTTCCACACCGGGATAATCGGCTTTCCAGAGCGGCATCTGAGCGCGCAGATAAGTCTGAATCCTGTCCGCCAGATCCTGAAAAACGGTAGAGGTCGTACGGCCGCACCCAGGGCATGCGATCACCATCGGGGTAAATTTGCGCAAACCCATGGTTTGCAGAATTTCCTGGCCGACGATTACCTCGCGGGTGCGGTCGCCGCCGGGCTCGGGCGTGAGCGAAATGCGAATAGTATCGCCTATGCCTTCTTGCAGCAATACCGACAGCGCGGCGGTCGACGCCACGATGCCCTTGCTTCCCATGCCGGCTTCGGTGAGACCGAGATGCAATGGATAGTCGCAGCGGCGCGCCAGCTCGCGATAGACGGCAATCAAATCCTGTACGCCGGAAACCTTGCAGGACAGGACGATGCGGTCACCGCCCAGTCCCAGTTCCTCGGCTCGCCGCGCGCTGTCGATCGCCGAGGTGATCAGGGCTTCGTACATCACGCTTTGCGCCGGCCACGGCTGCGCGCGCGCCGCGTTCTCGTCCATCACGCGCGCCAGCAGCGTCTGATCCAGGCTGCCCCAGTTCACGCCGATACGCACCGGCCTGTCGTATTTGCAGGCTGCTTCGATCATCTGCGCGAATTGCGTGTCGCGCTTGGCGCCCTGGCCGACGTTGCCGGGATTGATGCGGTATTTCGACAAGGCGCGCGCGCAATCCGGATAGTCGTTGAGCAGCGTGTGGCCGTTGTAATGAAAATCGCCGACCAGCGGCACGTCGACTCCCATCTTGTCGAGTTGTTCGCGAATCGCCGGCACGGCGGCGGCGGCTTCGGGATTGTTCACCGTGATGCGCACCAGTTCGGAGCCGGCGCGCGCCAGATCCTTGACCTGGATCGCGGTAGCGATGACGTCGGCGGTATCGGTATTGGTCATCGATTGCACGACCACCGGCGCACCGCCGCCGACGATGATTTCGTTGCTTCCGTACCGCACCGCGGTGCGACGGGTGATGCGCCGCGCGATCGAGCCGGATGGAATGGGAGTTTGGGAAAAGGTCATGATCTTGCGTCTTATTTCAGGTTCATGCGTGCCACGTTGTTGCCGTAACTCGACACCAGGTCGAACGCTCGTCCGCGGAACGTGGCGGTGACGCCGCCGACATTGCCGATCACAATCGATACCGGCTGATCGATATCGAATGACTCGGTAGTACCGGCCTTCAATACGCGCGAGACCACGACGCTCTTATCGGCACGGCGAATGTCGACCCAGGAATCCTGACGTATCGTCAATTGCAGAGGGTTGGGGCCGACGGCAACGGACGGCGCGGGAGGCGGCGTTGGAGATGGCTCCGGATTTGCGGAGGCGACCGGCGCTGTCGGCGCTGCCGGTGTTGGCGATGGCTCCGTGGCCGAAGCCGGCGGCGTGGCGGCCACGGCGACATGGCTGGCCGCAGGCGTGGAAATCGTCGCGGGAGGCGTCTCTGCGATTGCCGCCGATTCCGGCTGCGCCGCAGGGGCCGTTTCCGACGGCAGCAGATTTTCGCGATCGGCGACAGCCGGGGGCTCGGCCTCCTCGTCGCGCGCTCCGCCGGTCGATGCGGCGCCAGTCGGCGACGCGACGGCGCTCATGTGCAGGCGCTGCAACAATGGCGAACCTTTCAGCTCCGTCCAGACGCCCAATCGCATTGCGCCGTAAATGCCGGCGATCAGCAGCACGCCGACCACCGCCGCGATCAGCCGGCCGATCGGAAAGTCGCTGCGCCCGCGCAGCGGCAGGCTGGATTCGGAAAACGGCGTCGAAAGCGAACGGGTCGGCACGATCTGCTCCCGCGTGGATGCGGGGCCGGCCGGCAGCGCGGCAATCAGCGCGGCGGAATCGATTCCCAGCATTTTGGCGTAAATACGAACGAAACCCCGCGTTACCACCGCCCCCGGCAGGGCATCGAAGCGGTCCTCTTCCAGCGCATGAATCTGTCGCGTCGCAAGCTTCAGATGGCTGGCCACATATTCGATCGACCAGCCTCTGGCGCGCCGCTCGGCCGCCAGCACGGCGCCGGGCAGCGGCGGCTGGACCGGCGCCGTCGGCTGAGGTTGCTGATACGCTCCATCGCCGAATGCCGACGCTTCCCCAGTATGCTGCTGATCACTCATCAAATGCTCCACGTTGATAAGCTGCGTATTCCGCCGAATCCGGATACAGGCGGCGTAATTGCGCGAGCAATTTTGTTTCTGTCGACGGTTGATCCGACTTACGCGCTACTTTAATCGCTAACCACAAGGCATCGACGTCAGGTGTTGCCACCGCGGTCGCATGCGCTGCATGGAAACGGGCGCGCGCATAATCGCCATCGTTAAAATATATTTTCGCCAGTTCGGCATTGCTTCTTGCGTTCGCCGGTTGAATCTCGACGGCGCGCAAAAAATAGGCCTTCGCCGCGACCGCGTCGCCCGCCTTCAGGCTGCAGGATCCGGCGTTGTTCAGCGCCTTTTCCGGCGAGCGGTAATCCGGACGCCGGACCGCGCGTTCAAACCATTGCAGCGATGCCTGCGCCTGACCGTCCTGGCACAAATACCAGGCGTAGTTGTTCAGATATTCGGGCCGGTCCGGAGCGCTTCGCAAGGCCTCCCGAAAATCCGCGCCGGCCAGCTCCTGCCGCCCGAACGCCATGTAAATCAGGCCCCGCATGCTTAACGCATCGGACTGCCGCGGCGCGGCCTGCAACGCCAAGGCCACCTCGTCCAGCGCGATTTGCCATTGCGCCTGCTGATAGTACGCCAGCGCCAGCTGCAGATGCGCATCGGCGCGCCGCTGCGCATCTGACGCCGCCGCCGAAGCGGGGTCCTGAGCGCCGGACCGCTGCGGCGACGCGCACGCGGCCAGCAGCAAAAAGGATAACGACAGGGCGATCAATCCGCGCGCATACCGGATCACGCCGAGATCTCCACCAGCCGGCCGAAATTTTCGCCGAATTTTCGCTGATACTCCGCCATTTTCTGCATGCGTTCCTGCACGTGTGTCCTGTCCTGCACTTCACCCGCCAATTGTCCGCATGCCGCATCGATATCGTCGCCGCGCGTCTTGCGTATGGTCGTTACGATGCCCGCATCCATCAGTATCTGCGCAAACGCCTTGATGCGCGGATTCTTGGAACGGAGCAAACCGGACTCGGGAAAAGGATTGAATGGAATCAGATTGAATTTGCAGGGCACCGATTCGGCGCCGTTCTGAACCAGCGCGACCAGTTCGCGCGCATGCGCGTCGCTGTCGTTGACGCCGTCCAGCATGCAATATTCGAAAGTAATGAAATCGCGCGGCGCGAATTCCAGATAGCGCCGGCAGGCAGCCATCAATTCGCGCAACGGATGTTTTTTATTCAGAGGGATAAGGCTGTCGCGCAACGCATCGTTGGAGGCGTGCAGCGATACCGCCAATGCCACGGGACACTCCTGCGACAGCTTGTCGATCATCGGCACCACGCCGCTGGTGGACAGGGTAACGCGACGCCGCGACAGGCCGTAGGCATTGTCGTCCAGCATCAGTTTCAATGCGGTGACGGTGGGACCGAAGTTGAGCAGCGGTTCGCCCATGCCCATCATGACGACATTGGTAATTTGGCGCTCGCCCTTGGGACCGGCTTCGATGCCTTTGGTCCGGCGCAACTCGAATTCGGCCATCCATAGTTGACCGATGATTTCGGCCACGGTCAGGTTCCGGCTGAAGCCCTGTTTGCCGGTGGAGCAGAAGCGGCAATTCACCGCGCAGCCGGCTTGCGTCGAAATGCACAGAGTGCCGCGGTTTTCTTCGGGGATAAAGACGGTTTCGATGGCATTGCCCTGTCCTACGTCCAGCAGCCATTTGCGGGTGCCGTCGGTCGAGGTGTGATCGCTGATCACGTCGGGCACCGTCACCACCGCACGGCCGGCCAGCTTTTGCCGCAACGACTTGGCCAGGTCGGTCATCGCATCGAAATCCGACGCACCGAACTGGTGAATCCAACGCTGCAATTGCTTGGCGCGGAACGGCTTCTCACCCAACTCTCCGCAATAAGCGACGAGTTGCGCGGGATCCAGATCCAGCAGATTGGTGAGAACGGTCATGGCGCCAGTCTTTCCTTACATCCGGTCGATACCGCCAACGGCACGGTACGGACGCATTCTATCAACGTGTGTGAATATTCGAAGCAGCAAAAAAGTAGGCGATTTCGACTTTGGCATTATCGGCCGAATCGGAGCCGTGAACCGCATTGGCGTCGATCGAATCGGCAAAATCCGCGCGAATGGTGCCGGCTTCCGCTTTTTTAGGGTCCGTGGCGCCCATCAGATCGCGATGCTTCAATACGGCGTTTTCGCCTTCCAGCACTTGCACAATCACCGGACCGGAGACCATGAAGTCGACCAGATCCTTGAAAAATGGACGTTCGCGGTGTACGGCATAAAACCCTTCGGCCTCGGCGCGCGACAAATGCAGCATGCGAGCGGCGATGACCTTGAGGCCGGCGTTTTCAAAACGGCTGTAAATTTGTCCGATGACGTTTTTCGCAACGGCGTCCGGCTTGATAATAGACAGGGTGCGTTCAATTGCCATTTCTAAAAACTCCAATAAAATGAAAGGGTTAAGATTGTTAATTAATAAATCAATCAACCTTTGATTTTAACATGAAACCTTTTGGATTCCGTATCAAGTTGACAGCGGTCCGCACTGCAATTTCCCATTGGCAACCATGCCGCAGCCTGGGGACGTGGTATCCTTGAGCGGCTTATTCATCACGTAAGAGGAGAATCACATCATGGCGCTTGATCGAAACCTGCAGGGCACGCTGCCTTCATCCGCAACGACGGTAACGGTCCGCAACCGCGTGCTGCGCAATACCTACTGGCTGCTGGCCTTATCGATGATCCCGACGATACTCGGGGCATGGGTCGGCATCCAAATGCATTTCAATTTGCTGGCCGGCAGCCCGTTTATCGGATTCATCGCATTCATGGCAATCGCCTTCGGTTTCTTCTATGTCATCGAAAAGACCAAGGATTCCGCCTGGGGCATAGCGGCGCTGCTGGGCTTCACCTTCTTCATGGGACTGATGCTGTCGAGTCTGCTGGAACGGATTCTGCATTTTTCCAACGGCCCGCAGTTGATCATGACGGCGTTCGGCGGCACGGCGATCGTTTTCGGGTCGATGGCGACCGTGGCTACGGTCTCCCGACGCGACTTTTCGGGCATGAGCAAATGGCTGTTCGCGGGCCTGCTGGTGATTCTGGTGGCGGCGCTGGCCAATGCGTTCCTGCAGATGCCGGCGTTGCAACTGACCATTTCCGTTGTCGCCATCGCCATTTTCTCCGGCTACCTATTGTTTGACGTACAACAAGTCGTCAACGGCGGCGAAACCAATTATATTTCCGCAACGCTGCGTATTTATCTGGATGTCTATAATATTTTCGTCAACCTGCTGGCGATTCTGGGTATTTTGGGCGGCAATCGCGAATAAGACGACTACCGGCAGCTCATCAAAAAACCGACCTTCGGGTCGGTTTTTTTACGTCCGCAGCGCTTTACCGCCAGGTATTCAATCGATCAGGTCGAACACCGCGATCGACTCGACGTGCGCGGTGTGCGGAAACATGTTGACCACGCCTGCCAGTTTCAACGCATAACCGCCCTGCTGCACCAGCATGCCGGCGTCCCGCGCCAGCGTACCGGGGCTGCAGGACACATAGACGATGCGTTTGGGCTTCAATGCTGGCGCCAGCGCGCCGAGATCGATCAGCGCCTGGCAAACCGCTTGCGCCCCTTCGCGCGGCGGGTCGACCAGCATGCGGTCGAATTTGCCCAGCGCGATGAAATCCTGCGCGGTCGCCTCAAACAGATTGCGGCAGTAAAACGCCGTCTTGCCGCTCAATCCGTTGGCCGCCGCATTGTCGGTGGCGCGATCGGTCAGCGCGGTGCTGCCTTCGATGCCCACCACACTGGCGGCCTGCGTCGCGATCGGCAGCGTGAAATTGCCCAGGCCGCAAAACAGATCGGCGACGCGATCGCCGGGCGCAACGTCGAGCAGACGCAGCGCACGCGTCACCAGCACGCGGTTGATTTGATGGTTGACCTGCGTAAAATCGGTCGGCTTGAACGGCATCCGGACGCCGAATTCAGGCAGCGTATAGTGCAAATCGGATTGCGCCGGATAGAACGGATGGGCGCTATCGGGTCCCTCCGGCTGGAGCCACCAATGCACATGATGGGTATCGGCAAAGCTGCGCAGTTTTGCCTCGTCGTCGGCGCTCAGCGGCGTCATGTGGCGCAGCACCATGGCAGTCACCTGCGCAGATGCGTGCCCATCGCCGTCGCCCTCGCCGATAGCCAGTTCGATCTGCGGCAGCGCATCTCTCGCCTCCATCGATCCCACCAATTGACGCAACGGGACCAGCATCGCGGATACATGCGCGGGTAAAATCCGGCATGAGGTCATATCGGTGATGTATGAGGATTTCCGTTCGTGAAAACCGACCAGCATGCCGCCTTTTTTCGGCACGTTGCGCATTGAAATACGCGCGCGATACCGGTAGCCCCAGGTCGGGCCGTAAATCGGACGCAGCATATTCTCGGCCCTGACCTTGCCAATGTGCCACAAACTGTCTTCCAGTACACGCTGCTTCGCCGCGACCTGGGCGGATGGCTCCATGTGCTGCATCGCGCAGCCGCCGCAGATGCCGAAGAAAGCGCAGCCGGGCGCCACGCGCAGGGCGGATTCCCGATGCAGCACTGTCATTTTCGCCGCTTCCCAGTTCGCCTTTTTGCGATAGGTGCTATAGCCGGCCCGTTCGCCCGGCAGCGCCCCTTCGACAAAAATCACTTTCCCAGGCGTGCCGTCGTCGTTGCGCAGGTGGCCGATGCCCCGCCCTTCCATGTCCAGCGATTCGATGTCGAGAATGATATCTTGCATAAATAACGGCGGCCGACACAAGCGTCCCATGACGGCCTGTATCGCCCGCATATGAATGGAAAAAGCGGCCGATGGACGGCCGCAAAAATAATGCGAATGCGCGCTCAGCGCGAGGGCAGGTACTTGGCGGGATCGACCGGTTTGCCTTGCTGGCGGATTTCAAAATGCAGCATCACGACATCGCTGTCTGAATTTCCCATCTCGGCAATTTTCTGGCCTTTGCCGACCTGCTCGCCTTCCTTCACCAATATCAACTTATTATGCGCGTAGGCGGATAACAGGTTGTTGTTGTGCTTCACAATGACCAGATTCCCGTAACCGCGGATGCCGGCGCCTGCGTACATCACTTTTCCGGCGCCTGCGGCCAACACCGCCTGGCCGCTCTTGCCGGCGATGTCGATGCCCTTTTTCGCTGCGAAAGAACCGATGATCTTGCCATCGGCCGGCCAGGCCCAGCTCAATGCTTCGTCGTCCGCATGGGAATTCGAGTTGTTCGGGGCCGGAGCCTCGGCTTTGATTGATGGCGGCGCGGCCGGAGCGGGGCTCACGCTTGGCGTCGAAGCATCCTGTTTGTCGAGTTCCGCCAGCGCAGCATCCGAATACGGACGCTTATCGCCGCGTGGACCGGTCTTGTTCATTCCGCCATCCGTCGCCGGGGCGCCGACGGTCGCGGCCGGCGCGGCCAGCGGTTTGACTTCCACGCCGGAATTACCGGCAACGCTGCCGACTTGCGCGCCGCCGATGTTGTCCGGCGGTATCACGCGCAGCAATTGATCGACCTTGATATCGTTCGGATTGGCCAGATTGTTCCAGGTCACCAGGTCCTTGTAGCTTTGCCCGACTTCGACGGCAATACGGAACAGGGTATCGCCTTTTTTCACGCGATAGTAACCCTTGCCCTCGACGGCTCCGGGAGGCGCCGCCGGTGCGGACGACATATCCGCGGTGGTGCGGGAAACGACCGGCGCCGGCGCATTGGATGTGGCGCATGCCGCCAACAGTACACTGATGAGAACGAACAGAATCGAATGGCTTTTTTTCATACTGATTACGGTTTTAATTTTCTGCGACGATAGCATTTTGACTAATTAGTTGTTTGACAAATCCATCGGGGCCCGCGGCCGCCGATGCAAGTACGCCATGAATCCCGATCAAATCACGCCCGGCCGCAGCGGCACGAAATGGCACGGCTCCAGCGTGACATGTTTCCATTCGTATTGGCCGATGCGTTCGATCAATTGCAACACCTGACGCTGGCCCCCGACCGGCGCAATCAGGCGTCCCCCGACGGTCAGCTGATCGAGTAGCGCCTGCGGCACTTCCAGCCCCGCAGCGGCCAGGATGATGCCGTCGAAAGGCGCCACTTGCGGCAGGCCAAGCATACCATCTCCGTAATGCAAGCGGATGTTGGGTATGCGCATAGGCCGCAAATTGCGTTTGGCTAGTTCATGGAGCGGTTTGATGCGTTCGATCGAATAAACTTCGGTCGCCACGACCGACAGCACCGCCGCCTGGTAACCGCAGCCGGTGCCGATCTCCAGCACCCGTTTGAGCACGCCGCCGGCGCTGTTGTCGCGCATCGCTTCGATCATCCGGGCCACGATGTACGGCTGCGAAATGGTCTGGTGGTAACCGATCGGCAACGCGGCGTCGATATACGCCTGGCTGGCCAGCGCCGGTTCCATGAACAGATGCCGCGGCACCGCTTCCAGCGCGGCCAGCACTTTGGTATCGCGCACCCCCTGCTTGGCGACCCGCGCGACCATTGCCTTGCGTATTCCATCCGATGCCATTGGCGCGGAGCGGCCGCCGCTGGACGCAGCCGCCGCCGCAACGCGGGAAGTGGTGGAAGGAGTAAAGGCCGGCGCGGGTTCGCGTAAGACGCCTTGCGCATTCCGGCGCGCCGCGCCGGCCGCCGCGTTGCGCGTCGCGGTCTGCGGCGTGGCCGTCCCTGCAATAGCCTTGGGCGACGCCTTGCCGGTATTTTTTTGCGCCAGCGAAGCCAGCGATAACGGAAAACGACTGGATTTGCCGGTCATGCCAGCGCCTCGCGCAATGCCTGCAACTGTTTCGAGTGCGTCAGATCGACCTGCAGCGGCGTAATCGAAATCCGTCCATGTTCGACCGCATGAAAATCGGTGCCTTCGCTGGCGTCCAGCGCCTTGCCCGGCGGCCCGATCCAGAACAGATCCTTGCCGAACGGATCGGTCAGCTTGCACACCGGTTCCGACGCATGGCGTTTGCCCAGCCGGGTGGCGATCGGCGCACCCAACTGCTCGTAGGGGAGATTCGGAATATTGACATTCAGTAGATAGGGACGCGGCAAGGCGGCGAACTGGCGCAGGACGATTTCACGCGCCACTTTCGCGGCCGCATCGAGTTCGCTCCATCCGCGCTCGACCTGCGAAAACGCAATCGACGGAATGCCGAACAGATAACCTTCGGTGGCCGCCGCCACAGTGCCGGAATACAGCGTGTCGTCGCCCATGTTCTGGCCCTGATTGATGCCGGAGACGATCAGGTCCGGCACGAACGACAGCAAGCCGGTCAATGCGATATGCACGCAATCCGACGGCGTGCCGTTGACGAAATAGACGCCGTTCTCCGCGCGCTCGACCGTCAGCGGCCGCTCCAGCGTCAGCGAATTGGAACTGCCTGAACGATTGCTGTCCGGCGCGACCACGGTAATCTCGGCGATGGCGGACATGGCGTTGGCCAGCGCGATAATGCCGGGAGCCAGATAACCGTCGTCATTGCTGATCAGAATTTTCATGTCGTGATTTTACCCGACGCGACTTCTCCGCATGTCGACTGTTTTGGCGATTGCGTTGTGGCTGCTTCCGCCGCTGTCCCGGCGGCGCTGAAAAACGCCTGCACCGCAGCAATCTCGCGCGTACGCTTGAACGGCGGCAGGCTCTGCCAGATACGCTTGCCGTAGCCCTTGGAAATCAGGCGCGGATCGCAGATCATCAATACGCCGGTATCGCTGCCGTCCCGGATCAGCCGGCCGGCGCCCTGTTTCAGATTGATGATGGCCTCCGGCAACTGATGATGCATGAAACCGTTGAGCCCCTGCTTTTCCAGTTCGGTGATGCGCGCCGCCAGCACCGGATCGTCAGGCGGCGAAAACGGCAGTTTGTCGATGATCACCAGCGACAGCGCCTCGCCGCGGACATCGACGCCTTCCCAGAAACTCTGGCTGCCGATCAACACGCCGTTGCCCGATGCGCGAAAGCGATCCAGCAACTCGTTACGCCCGGCGTCGCCCTGAACGAACAGCGGATAGCGCAGGCCGCGCTGCTCGAATTCGGCGCGTAGCCGCTCCGCCGCGCGATTGACCGCGCGCAGCGTGGTGCACAGCAGGAAGGTGCGGCCGCCGGCGGCCTCGATGGCGGGCAAGGCGACGTCGATGACGGCGTCGGTATAGTCGGGCGCATTCGGCTGCGGCAGACCGGTGGGCACGTACAGCAGACCCTGTTCACCGTAATCGAACGGGCTGGGCCAGGATTTCGCGGGCTCGTTCTCCAGCCCCATGCGCGAAGTGTAATGATGGAAATCGTTTTTGACCGCCAGCGTGGCCGACGTAAAAATCCAGCTGCGCGGCGTCCCCTCGCGCTGCTTGTTGAAAATCGGCGCGATCGACAGCGGCGTGCGGTGCAGTTGCAGCGAAGAAGAAAACGCTTCCACCCACAGCACCGATTCCGGTTCGTCGACGGCTTTTTTCTTGTCGTCGGCCTTGCCCCAGGCCTTCAGCCGGCCGGCCAGTTCGATCGCGCGGGTGCGGCATTGCTCGATACTTTCCGCGCGTTCGGCCTGTTGTTCCAGCGTCAGCAGCATTTCCGCCAGACTGGCGATCAGGGTCTCCAGCGCCGGGAAAAACACGCTGGACGACGCAATCTGATGCACCGCCAGACGCACGATATCTTGCGGGAACGCCAGGCGCAAATCGCGCGCGGCGCGCTCCACCGGCGCGACCAGCTTGGCCCAATCGGCGCCATCCCTGGCGTGCGACAGGCCTTCGGCCAGCACGTCGCGGCACAATTCCAGCACTTGCGAAGTCGATACCGTATCGCCGAAAAACAGGGTCGCGACGTCCGGCAACTGATGCGCTTCGTCGAAAATGATGGTGTTGGCCGAGGGCAGCAATTCGGCCACGCCGGTGTCCTTCAACGCGACGTCGGCGAAGAACAGATGGTGATTGACCACCACCACGTCCGCCTGCTGCGCCTCCTTGCGCGCCTTCATCACGAAACAGTCCTGGTAATACTGGCATTCGGCGCCGAAACAGGTGTCGCGGGTGGAGGTCACCAGATTCCAGATCGGCGCGGTTTCCGGCACTTGGGTCAACTCGGCCTTGTCACCGGAGGAAGTGGTTTTCATGAAACGCGATATTTCGCGCAGATAGCCGACATCTTCACGCGCGGTGAGGCGGCCGTTTTGCAGCGTGCGTTCGAGGTGGAAATGGCAAACGTAATTGGCGCGGCCTTTCAGCAGCGCCACCGACACCGGCGCGTTGAGCGCCTTGCGCACGGTAGGAATATCGCGCGAATACAACTGATCCTGCAGATTTTTGGTGCCGGTGGAAATGATGGTCTTGCCGCCCCACAACAGCGCCGGCACCAGGTAGGCAAAGGTCTTTCCGGTGCCGGTGCCGGCTTCGGCAATCAGCGTGGTCTGGCCGGCGATCGCGCCGGCAATCGCCTTGGCCATCCCGGTTTGAGCGTGGCGCGGCCGGAAGCCGCCTACCGCGCCGCCCAGCGGGCCGCCGCTGCCGAAGAGTTGGTCGATCTCCTCGTCATGCGGGCCTGCTGGATCGGTATTTGGTGTTTCGTCGGTCAAGGTCGCTAACAATCGTTTATTGTCCAAGGCTGCAATCGGCGGAGCCTATGGAGCCGAAGCGGCCAAAGAGCAACTCCGCAAGCGCAGTTTCAGGCGGGAATATCGGGCACGAGTTGCATTTTAAGCAACATAATATGGTCTTTCAGTTGCAGTTTGCGTTTTTTCAGACGTCGCAATTGCAATTCTTCGTGATTCAGATCGCGCGTCAGCAAATCGATCACCGTATCGAGGTCGCGGTGTTCGACTTCCAGCTCGATGATGCGGCGCTGAATCTCTTCCTTTTGCGTAATCGTCATTGCAGAACTTTATTGAAAAAACCATGGCGGAGGATCGCCCGAAAGTCCGTGGCGCAAAGCAGTAGTTTAATCCAAACCGCTGCATATTCTGACTAATCGGTCTGCTTTTGTTAAATATCGGCGGCCCGCGCCGCAGCGCAACCCGCCGGCGTTTTTGCGGTTATTTTTGCGGCGCAGCACTCTCGGCGGGCCGGGTGGCCGGCGGCGGTGCGGCAGCTGGCGGCTGGGCTGCCGCCGCCGCCTTCGCGGCTTTCTTGTCGGCGACCTCCTTTTGGCGCGCTGCCGCGTCTTTCACTTTTTTGTCGTGAGCCGCGACATTGGCGGCATGATTCTTGGCGACTGCCTCCTGCCGCGCACGCGCTTCCCGCACCTTTTGCTCATGTTCGGCGATCCGCTGGTCCGGCGACGTCGCCGGCACCTTCGCCCTGGCGTCAGCCTCGGCGGTACGGCGCGCGCTTTCCTCTACCTTGCTCGCATTTTGAAGGGCGTTCTGCCTTTGCTCTTCAGCGCGTCGCGGCGCATCGGCCAGATCCTTGGCGCGCTGGTCGGCCAGCGCCGCATCGCGCTCGTCTGCGCGCACCTGACGCAGGGTGGTTTTAGCCTCGACCTCGATGGATTTGATCTTTTTCGATTGGTCGCGATGCGCGCCATTGACTTTTTCCAGGCACGATGAAACGAAGAATTTGCCGTAGCAAATGCGCTGTTGCCGGATCAGTTCGACATCGATGCGTGCGCGTTCCTTCGACGCGGCGTCCAACGCCGCATTCGCGCCGTCCACCGTGCGAATGGTGCCGGCCGGATACTGTTCGGTCAGCGCGACCATGCCGTCGCGACTGCTGACAGCGGCGCCGGCATCGACGTGGTCGGCGGCGCCGGCGGCTTTATCCTGCGCCGAGGCGGACGGCATCCACCCCAGCGCCATCAGGCCCAGCAGCGCCGGCGTCATCCAGCGGCGCGTTAACTTCAGATCAACATTCACCATCTCATCCAATTCATTGTCTCGTCCATCTCATCGACCATGCGCGATTTCAGGTGATGGCGTCGACGCCATTGCGCCGATCCGCATCCATATATTCGCGCGATTGCATTTCTATGATACGTGAAACGGTACGATGAAACTCATTTGCCAGCGTCCCCTCGGTATACAAAGCTTCCGGCGCCACCTCGGCCGACATGATCAGCTTGATTTTGTGATCGTAAAACACATCGACCAGCCAGGTAAAACGGCGCGCCTCGGACGACATCGCCACCGACATGCGCGGAATGCCGGACAATACCACGGTCTTGAAACGGCTCGCAATTTCCAGATAATCGTTTTGCGAACGCGGACCGCCGCACAGCGTGGCGAAATCGAACCAGATGACGCTGCCGGCGCGGCGCAGCGCGCGTATCTCACGCATTTCGATGCGCACCCGCGGATCTTCATCGGCGGTTTCCGCCACGCTGGCATAGGCATCGCGCAGCGCATGATCGGTCGCGGCGTTGAGCGGCGTGTGGTAAATCTTCACCTGCTCCATCGCACGCTTGCGATAATCGATGCCGGAATCGATATTCATGACGTCCATCTTGTCTTTGAGCAACTGGATGGTCGGCAGCATGCGGTCGCGATGCAGTCCCTCCGGATACAGCAGGTCCGGATCGTAATTGGAAGTCATGATGAACGACACGCCGTTATCGAACAGGACTTTCAGCAGATTGTAGAGAATCATCGCGTCGGCAATATCCGATACGTGAAATTCGTCGAAGCAGATCAGCCGGTATTTTTTGGCGATCCTGCGCGCCACGTCATCCAGCGGATTCGCGACGCCTTTGAGCTCGTCCAGTTCGCGATGCACCGCGCGCATGAATTCATGGAAATGCACCCGCGTCTTGCGCACCAGCGGCACCACGGAATAAAAACTGTCCATCAAAAACGACTTGCCGCGTCCGACGCCGCCCCACATATAGACGCCGCGCGGCACGTCGGGACGCAATACCAGGCGTTTGAACGAATTCGAGCGCTGCGCCTTGTAGGCCACCCATTCCTCGTATGAGCGCTGCAGGCGGTCGATCGCCTTCAGTTGCGCCTCATCGGGCCGATATCCGCGTTCGGCCAGCGCATGCTCATAAAACTGGCGGACATCCATCTTGGTCAAATCGTTTCCCTCCGCCGCAACCGTTGCGGCGCTTGCCTGCAAAAACAAAACGGGCGGGCCTATGCCCGCCCAGCCATTCCTACTTCAAGGAGCCGCGCATCAGAAATTCAATGCGCGCTTGTCGACCGCCAACGCAGCTTCCTTGGTGGCTTCCGACAACGAAGGGTGCGCATGGCAGATGCGCGCGATGTCTTCCGACGACGCGCGGAATTCCATCGCCATCACGGACTCCGCGATCAGCTCCGACGCCATCGGTCCGATGATATGCACGCCGAGAATTTCATCGGTCTTGGCATCGGCCAGCACCTTGACCATGCCGGTGGTATCGCCCAGCGCACGGGCGCGGCCATTCGCCAGGAACGGGAACGTGCCGGCCTTGTAGGCGATGCCTTCGGCCTTCAATTGCTGCTCGGTCTTGCCGACTTGCGCGATTTCAGGCGAGGTGTAAATCACCGAAGGGATGGTGTTGAAATTGACATGGCCGTGCTGGCCGGCGATGCGCTCGGCAACGGCAACGCCTTCTTCTTCCGCCTTGTGCGCCAGCATCGGGCCGCGCACCACGTCGCCGATCGCCCAGACATTGGGCAGATTGGTTTTGCAATCGCCGTCGACTGCGATGAAGCCCCGCTCGTCCAGCTTCAGGCCGACGCCTTCGGCATTCAGGCCGGTGGTATTCGGAAGACGGCCGATCGAGACGATCAGTTTGTCGAAAACCGCTTTCTGCGCCGCGCCCGATGCGTCCGTATAGTTGACGGTCACGTCTTTCTTGCCCAGTGCGACATCGCCGATCTTGACGCCCAATGCGATTTTCAGGCCTTGCTTGGCCAGTTGCTTTTGCGCTTCCTTGGCGATCTGTTCATCGACCATGCCGAGGAAAGTCGGCAAGCCTTCCAGCACGGTGACATCCGAGCCCAGGCGGCGCCAGACGCTGCCCATTTCCAGGCCGATCACGCCGGCGCCGATAATGCCCAGCTTTTTGGGCACTTCCGGAATCGCCAGGGCGCCGGCGTTCGACAGGATCATTTCTTCGTCGAAGGCCGCGCCGGGCAATGCGCGCGCGTTGGAGCCGGTGGCGACGATCACGTGTTTGGCGGTGATCGCTTCTTCGGCCGCGCCGGCCACTTTGATTTCATAGGCGCCGTCGGCCGCCTTGGCGAACGATCCGCGGCCGTGAAAGAAGGTGACCTTGTTCTTTTTAAACAGGTACTGCACGCCTTCGTTGTTCTGCTTGACGACCGTGTCCTTGCGCCCCAGCATTTGCGGCAGGTTCAGGCTCAGGCCCTTGACGTCGATGCCGTGATCGACGAATGCGTGGCCGGCGTGCTCGAAGTGTTCGGACGACTGCAGCAGCGCTTTTGAAGGGATGCAGCCGACATTGGTGCAGGTGCCGCCCAGCGCGGGACCGCCCTTGTCGTTTTTCCACTCGTCGATGCAAGCGGTGTTGAAGCCCAATTGGGCCGCGCGGATCGCGGCGACATATCCGCCGGGACCGCCGCCGATGACCACCACATCAAAGTTCTTGCTCATGGTTATTCCTTAATTTTTTACTTGCACGCGCATAGTTCATGTCTGAATGAAAAACGCAGAGGAAGGAGAGGCTATCGTTTCTCCATTTCCTCTGCGCCTATGCTTATCTCACTGATGGCTGGCCGAGGATTACAGGTCCAGCAACAGACGGGCCGGATCTTCCAGCGCGTCCTTCATCGCCACCAGGCTCAACACCGCTTCGCGGCCGTCGATGATGCGATGGTCGTACGACAACGCGAAATAGTTCATCGGGCGGATCACGATCTGGCCGTTTTCGACCACGGCGCGATCCTTGGTGGCGTGAATGCCGAGGATGGCCGATTGCGGCGGGTTGATGATCGGTGTCGACAGCATCGAACCGAAGGTGCCGCCGTTCGACACGGTGAACGTGCCGCCGGTCATTTCTTCCAGCGACAGCTTGCCGTCGCGCGCCTTGACGCCGTATTCGCCGATTTTCTTTTCGATGTCGGCGATCGTCATTTGATCCGCGTCACGCAGCACCGGCACCACCAGGCCGCGCGGCGAGCCGACGGCCACGCCGATGTCGAAATAACCGTGATACACGATGTCATTGCCGTCCACCGATGCATTGACGATAGGGTATTTCTTCAGCGCGGCAACCACGGCCTTGACGAAGAACGACATGAAACCCAGTTTCACACCGTGTTCTTTTTCGAATCTGTCCTTGTACTTGTTGCGCAGATCGATGACCGGCTGCATGTTGACTTCATTGAATGTCGTCAAAATGGCGTTGGTCGATTGCGATTGCACCAGACGCTCGGCCACGCGTGCGCGCAGGCGGCTCATCGGAACGCGTTCTTCCGGACGCGCGCCCTGCTGCGGCGCGGCGGCCGGAGCGGCAACCTGCTGCAGCGCCGGCTTGGCCGGCTGGGCGGCAGCCGGTGCGCTCAATGCGCTCAGCACGTCGCCTTTGATCACACGGCCGTCTTTTCCGGTGCCGCCGACCTGGGCGGTGGTCATGTTGTTGTCGGCCAATATCTTGGCGGCGGCAGGCATCGCGATCGCGCCGGTGGGCGTGGCCAGTTCGGGCGCGGCTTTCGGCGTCGGCGCGTTGGTGCTTGGTTGTTGCACCGGCAGCGCAGTCACTTCCAGCGGGCTGATCTTGGCCGAGGCGTCTGTGTCGATCAGCGCGATCACTTGTTCCGCCACAACGGTGGATCCGTCCGGCGCGATGATCTGCGTGATGATGCCGGCCTGCGGCGCAGGCAATTCCAATACCACTTTGTCGGTTTCGACATCGATCAGGTTTTCGTCGCGTGCAACAGGCTCGCCTACTTTTTTATGCCATTGCAACAGTGTGGCTTCTGCAACCGATTCCGACAACTGCGGAACCTTCACTTCGATAATTGCCATAAAACTCTCCGTTTCGGGTTATTCGTGAAATGCGCTTCCGCCCTCGCGGGAGCGCTATATGTAAGGTCGATTTATGAGTCTGGACGAGGATCGACGCGATCCGAAAAAATGGACCGGTCGATGCTTGATTATTTAGTCAGCACAAAGCCTTTGAGTTTCGAAAACGCTGTGTCGAGCAGCGCCTTTTGCTGCGCGTAGTGCTTGTCGTAATAACCGACGGCAGGAGATGCGCTGGCAGGACGTCCGGCATACGCCAGTTTCTGTCCTTCGGACAGATTTTCAAAAATATTGTGCTGGATTTGCAGCCATGCGCCCTGATTTTGCGGCTCATCCTGCGCCCAGATCAATTCATTGAAATTCGGGAAACGCTTGAGCGCCGTTGCGAATGCCTTGTGCGGGAACGGATACAACTGTTCCAGACGAATGATCGCGGTATCGCTCTGACCGCGCTCTTTACGCGCATTGACCAGATCGTAATAAACCTTGCCGGAGCAAGCCACGATACGCTTGACCTTCTTCACGTCGATCTTGTCGTCCACCTCGTCGATGACGGTCTGGAACGAGCCCTTGGACAGTTCGCTCAATGGCGATCCCGCATCCTTGTTACGCAGCAACGACTTCGGCGTCATGATGATCAGCGGCTTGCGGAACAGGCGAATCATCTGACGACGCAGCAGATGGAAAATCTGCGCAGCGGTGGTCGGTTGCACCACTTGCATATTGTTATCCGCGCACAATTGCAGGAAGCGTTCCAGACGCGCCGACGAGTGCTCCGGACCCTGCCCTTCATAACCGTGCGGCAGCATCAGAGTCAGTCCCGATGCGCGACCCCATTTCACTTCGCCGGAGCTGATGAACTGGTCGATCACGACTTGCGCGCCGTTGGCGAAATCGCCGAACTGCGCTTCCCAGATGGTCAGCGTATTCGGTTCGGCGGTCGAATAACCGTATTCGAAGCCGAGCACCGCTTCTTCGGAAAGCACGGAGTCGATGACGGTGAACGGCGCCTGGTTGTCGGCCACATTTTCCAGCGGCACATAAGTGCCCGCGTCCCAGCGCTCGCGGTTTTGATCGTGCAGCACGGCGTGACGATGCACGAACGTGCCGCGGCCGGCGTCCTGGCCGGTCAGACGCACGCCATAACCGGAACTCACCAGCGAGGCGTAAGCCAGATGCTCGCCCATGCCCCAGTCCAGATTCATTTCGCCGGCGCCCATGGCCGCGCGGTCTTTCAGCACCTTCTCGACCAATGTATGCGGTTTGAAGCCCTGAGGAACGACCGTGATGCGAGCGGCCATGCGTTTGAGTTCCGTCAGCGGCACCGAGGTGTCGGCGGCGTCGGTCCATTTGCGGTTGAGGAAGGGCATCCAGTCGACCGCGTACTTGCTCTTGAAATTCGACAGCACCGGATCGACCGCAAGATTGCCGGCATCCATCGCGCTGCGGTAATCGGTGACCATCTTGTCGCCACCGTCTTCCGGCAGCACCTTCTGCACTATCAGCTTGTCGGCGTACAGTTTGCGCGTGCCGGGATGCTGGCCGATCTTCTTGTACATCAGCGGCTGTGTCAGCGCAGGCGTGTCCTGTTCGTTATGCCCCAGTTTGCGGAAGCAGATGATGTCGACCACGATGTCTTTTTTGAACTCGACGCGATAGTCGAGCGCGATTTGCGTGGCGAATACCACCGCCTCCGGATCGTCGGCATTGACGTGCAGTACCGGCGCTTCGATCATCTTGACCACGTCCGAGCAATACAGGGTCGAGCGCGTGTCGCGCGGATCGGAAGTGGTGAAGCCGATCTGGTTGTTGATCACGATATGCAGCGTGCCGCCGGTGCCGTAACCGCGGGTTTGGGCCAGATTCAACGTTTCCATCACCACGCCCTGGCCGGCGAACGCGGCATCGCCGTGCACCAGGATAGGCAGCACTTGCTGGCCGTCCTTGTCGCCGCGGCGCTCCATGCGCGCCTTGACCGAACCTTCGACCACCGGGTTGACGATTTCCAGATGCGACGGGTTGAACGCCAGCGACAGATGAATCGGGCCGCCCGGGGTGCTGATGTCGGAAGAAAAGCCCTTGTGGTATTTGACGTCGCCGGCCGGCAGATCGTCCTCGTGCTTGCCTTCGAATTCGGCGAACAGCTCCTGCGGCGTCTTGCCGAGAATATTGACCAGCACGTTGAGGCGGCCCCGATGGGCCATGCCGATCACGATTTCCTGCACGCCTTTTTCGCCGGCGCGCTGAATGGTTTCATCCAGCGATGCGATGAAGCTTTCGCCGCCTTCCAGCGAGAAACGCTTCTGACCGACATACCGGGTATGCAGATAGCGCTCCAAACCTTCGGCCGCGGTCAAGCGGTCGAGAATGTGTTTTTTCTTGTCGGAAGAGAAATTGGGGGCGGCGCGGGTCGATTCGAGGCGCTCTTGAATCCAGCGCACTTCGCTCGGATCGCTGACGTACATGAATTCGGCCCCGATCGAACGGGTGTAGGTATCGCGCAGCGCTTGCAGCAGGTCGCGCAGCTTGGCGGTTTCGCCGCCGAAATAGGTATTGCTGATGTTGAAAACGATGTCCATGTCGGCATCGCTGAAGCCGTAGAAGCTAGGCTCGAGTTCGGGAATGCTTGGACGTTCCTGGCGCTGCAGCGGATCCAGGTTGGCGAAACGCGAACCCAGTTCGCGGTAATTGGCGATCAGTTGCGTGACGGCGACGCGCTTGCGGCCCATTTCGGCGTCGACCGAGGCGACCACAGTGCGGATCGGACCTTGCTTGGCGCGCTCGGCGAACGAGGCGATAACCGGCGCGTGCGCGACATCGGGCTTGTCCGAGCCGTCGACCGCGGGCACGTGCTGCACGGCGTCGAAATAGGCGCGCCAGCTATCGGAAACAGAACCGGGATTATTGAGATAGGCCTCGTACAGTTCTTCGATGTACGGAGCGTTCCCACCGAAGAGATAGGAACTGGAATTATATTGCTCGTATAACTGCGTCATTTTTGCTCACCTGTCTTCGCGTTTCGCGAGATTAGCGGGTTAATCTAACCTTCCGCGACACGGCCTGACCGGTTAGCGGATTGCACATCAAGTTGTGGGGAAGGCCCAATTGCCTCGGGAAATGAACCTGAGACAAGACCGAATTATATCTGCTTATATCCAAGAAAAAAGCGAAAGCCCGGCTTTTACTACATCCCGACACAATTTAATTTTTGCGACGCCATAACTAGCGTCAATTTTATAAAAATAAAGTTGCGTAAACGTCACCTAAAATCCTACAGTGTTTCGCATCGCGGAAAATAAAATGCCGTTCGATTTTTCGGCGAACGGCATATCGACACTTTTCGGTGCGCAGCCGGTGGTCCGGCCACGCACGCTTTCAGGCGCGCGGAATTACTTCCGTTCCGCCAGGGGCTTGACGTCGCGCGGCGCCGAACCGACGAACAACTGGCGCGGACGGCCGATCTTTTGTTCCGGATCGGAAATCATCTCGTTCCATTGCGCAATCCAGCCGATGGTGCGCGCCATCGCAAACACGCAAGTGAACATCGAAGTAGGAATGCCCAGCGCGCGCTGCACGATGCCGGAGTAGAAGTCGACGTTCGGATACAGCTTGCGGGACACGAAATATTCGTCTTCCAGCGCAATCTTTTCCAGCGCCATTGCCAGCTTGAACAGACGATCGTCCTTCAAGCCCAGCTCTTCCAACACTTCATAGCAGGTTTCGCGCATCAGTTTGGCGCGTGGATCGTAGTTTTTGTAAACCCGATGACCGAAGCCCATCAGCTTGACGCCGGAGTTCTTGTCCTTGACCTGCTTGATGAACTCGGGAATCTTGTCGACCGAACCGATTTCTTCCAGCATGCTCAACGCCGCTTCATTGGCGCCGCCGTGCGCGGGACCCCACAGGCAGGCGATGCCGGCGGCGATACAGGCGAACGGATTGGCGCCGGACGAGCCGGCCAGACGCACGGTCGATGTCGACGCATTCTGTTCGTGATCGGCATGCAGGATCAGGATGCGATCCAGCGCGCGCACCAGCACTTCGTTGACCTTGTACTCTTCGCACGGATTGGCGAACATCATGCGCATGAAATTGGCGCTGTACGACAGGTCGTTCTGCGGATAAACGAAAGGCTGGCCGATGTTGTACTTGTATGCCATAGCCACCAGCGTCGGCAGCTTGGCGATCATGCGGATCGCCGATACTTCGCGGTGCACCGGATTGGTGATGTCCAGCGAATCGTGATAAAACGCGGACAAGGCGCCGACCGAACCGGTCAGCACCGCCATCGGATGCGCATCGCGGCGGAACCCGCGGAAGAAGAACTGCATCTGCTCGTGCACCATCGTGTGCTGCCTGACGGTATCGACGAAAGTCCGCTTCTCCGTCTCGTTCGGCAATTCGCCGTGCAACAGCAAGTAGCATGTTTCCATGAAATCGCTGTGGACCGCGATTTGTTCGATAGGGTAACCGCGGTACAGCAGTTCGCCTTTGTCACCGTCGATATAGGTGATGGCGGAGTTGCAAGAAGCCGTCGACATGAAACCCGGATCGTATGTGAATTTGCCCGATTCGTTGTAGAGCTTGCGAATATCGATGACGTCGGGGCCGATGGTGCCCTTGTAAATCGGGAACTCCAGAGACGGGCTGCCATCCGAGAATGACAAGGTGGCTTTATTATCAGAAGTGGGCATGGCTCTTCCTTCTACTGAGTGCTGCGTTAATCAAAAAATCGCGAATCGATATCGCGAAAAAAGTACAAACTCATTCAGCCGGGCACCTGCGGCATCACCGCCGCGACGCCTCTTCAAATCGTGCGCAGGGTCTGCAATATGGCGTGAACCTGCGGCAGATCGAGCTCGCCTTCCGGCTCCGCGCGAACCAGCAGCAAATCCATCAGATCGTTATCGGAAAGATCCATCAGCCGGGAAAAGGCATCGACCTCGAGGTCGCTCATTTCCAGCTCCCTGGCGTCCAGGTAACGCGTCAGTATCAAATCGTTTTCCAGCAATCCGCGGCGGGCGCGCCAGCGCAGGCGGGCTCGGTTCTTGGGATCGGCTTGGTGGGTGATCTGCATAATTCGGTTTTCCGCTTCGCTTCTACATTTGTTCCTGCTGCTTTCGATGCAGCGCCGACCGGCGAACCGGTCGGCGATGACCGCCCTTACACCGCGCGGCGAACCATCAATTCCTTGATCTTGCTGATCGCTCGATTCGGGTTCAGGCCTTTCGGACAAACGTCCACGCAGTTCATGATCGAACGGCAACGGAACAGACGGTATGGATCTTCCAGGTTGTCCAGGCGCTGACCGGTCGCCTCGTCGCGGCTGTCGGCAATGAAGCGATACGCCTGCAGCAGGCCGGCGGGGGCGACGAACTTGTCCGGATTCCACCAGAACGTCGGGCTCGAGGTCGATCAGCAAGCACAGAGGATACACTCATACAGGCCATCGAGTTCTTCGCGCTGTTCCGGCGATTGCAGGCGCTCTTTCTCGGGAGGAATATTGTCGTTGATCAGGAACGGCTTGATCGAATCGTATTGCTTGAAGAATTGCGTCATGTCGACGATCAGGTCGCGAATCACCGGCAGACCGGGCAATGGGCGCAGCACGATAGGCTGGCTCAGCTCGTTCAGATTGGTGGTGCAGGCCAGACCGTTCTTGCCGTTGATGTTCATCGCGTCCGAGCCGCATACGCCTTCGCGGCAGGAGCGGCGCAGCGCCAGCGAATCGTCGACGTCGGCCTTGATCCGTTGCAGCGCGTCCAGCAGCATCTTGTCGGTCGGCTGCAGCTCGACGGTCAGGTCCTGCATGTATGGCTTCGCATCCTTGTCCGGATCGTAGCGATAGATTTGAAATTTAACTGTGCGTGTCATGTCCCGGCCTTATCAGAAAGTACGTGCTTTAGGCACAAACGTCTCGACTGTCAGCGGCTTCAGATTGACCGGCTTGAAGTCGAGGCGATTGCCCTCGGAATACCACAGCGAATGCTTGAGCCAGTTGACGTCGTCGCGCTTCTCGAAATCCCGATGCGCGTGAGCGCCGCGGGATTCCTTGCGGGCGGCGGCGGCGGTGATGGTCGCCTTCGCGGTTTCGATCAGATTGTCCAGTTCCAGCGCTTCGACACGCGCGGTGTTGAACACCTTGGATTTGTCCTTGAACGAAACATGCTTGCGACGCTCGTCGAGGACCATGATTTCCTTGTAGCCCTGTCCCAGCAATTCGTCGGTACGGAACACGCCGCAATAGTGTTGCATAGTTTTGCGAATGTCGTTGGCGACGTCCTGCACGCGCTCGGAACCGGTGCTGGCTTCCAGCCGCGACAGGCGCCCCATGGCGATGTCGGTGGCGCCGGCCGGCAGCGGCTTGTTGCTGCGATCCTTGAGCTTGCTGTCGACAATGTGATTGCCGGCCGCGCGGCCGAATACCAACAGATCCAGCAGCGAATTGGTGCCGAGGCGATTGGCGCCGTGCACCGATACGCAAGCGCATTCGCCGATGGCATACAGGCCATTGACCACCGTGTTCGGATTGCCGTCTTTCGGCGCCACGACCTGACCATGCACATTGGTCGGAATGCCGCCCATTTGATAATGGATGGTCGGGACCACCGGGATAGGCTCCTTGAGCGCATCGACGTTGGCGAACTTGTGGCCGATTTCGAGAATCGACGGCAGACGCTTCATGATGGTCTCGGCGCCGATGTGACGCAGATCCAGCATCACGTGATCCTTGTTCGGACCGCAGCCGCGACCTTCCTTGATTTCCTGGTCCATCGAACGCGACACGAAATCGCGCGGCGCCAGATCCTTCAGCGTCGGCGCATAACGCTCCATGAAACGCTCGCCGTTGGCGTTGATGAGAATCCCGCCCTCGCCGCGCACGCCTTCGGTAATCAGCACACCCGCGCCGGCCACGCCGGTCGGGTGAAACTGCCAGAATTCCATGTCTTCCAGCGGCAGGCCCGCACGCGCCGCCATGCCCATGCCGTCGCCGGTGTTGATGAAGGCATTGGTCGACGCGGCCCAGATACGGCCCGCGCCGCCGGTGGCCAGCACGGTGGTTTTGGCTTCCAGCATCATCACTTCGCCGGTTTCCATTTCCAGCGCCACGACACCGAGAATATCGCCTTCGGCGTCACGAATCAGATCGATCGCCATCCATTCGACGAAGAAATGGGTCTTGGCGCGCACATTGCGCTGATACAGCGTGTGCAGCAATGCGTGGCCGGTGCGGTCGGCCGCGGCGCAGGCGCGCGCGACCGGCTTCTCGCCGAAATTGGCGGAGTGGCCGCCGAACGGACGCTGGTAAATGGTGCCGTCCGCATTCCGGTCGAACGGCATGCCGAAATGCTCCAGCTCGTAGACCGCCTTGCTGGCTTCGCGGCACATGAATTCGATCGCGTCCTGGTCGCCGAGATAATCGGAGCCCTTGACGGTATCGAACATGTGCCAGTACCAGTTGTCTTCCGACATATTGCCCAGCGAGGCGCCAATGCCGCCCTGCGCCGCGACGGTATGCGAACGGGTGGGAAAGACCTTCGACAAGACCGCGACGTTCAGCCCGGCTTCCGCCAGTTGCAACGACGCGCGCATACCGGATCCGCCGGCGCCGACGATCACCGCATCGAAGCGGCGAGTAGGAATTGTGGATTTAATAGCTGCCACGATTTACATTCTCCACAAAATCTGCGCCGCCCAACCGGCACAACCAACCAGCCACAAAATAGTGGCAATTTGCAATACCAGACGCAACGCGACCGGTTTGACGTAATCCATCCAGATGTCGCGTACGCCGACCCAGGCGTGATAGAACAGCGACGCCAGCGCCGCGAAGGTCACGATCTTGAACCACTGATGCGCGAACAGGCCGGCCCAGCCCTGATAACTGAAATCGTTGGCGGTCAGAAAGCAGACCAGCAGAATGATCGTGTACGTCGCCATCACGATGGCGGTCATGCGTTGCGCCAGCCAGTCGCGCATTCCGTAATGGGCGCCGACCACCAGGCGCTTCGGTCCGATGTTGTTGTTTGCCATTTAAAATACTCCGAACAATTTCAATGCGACCAGCGCGGCCAGCGCCAGGCTGATCACCAGCACGGTGGCCGCCGATTTGCGGGAACTGTCCTTATCCAGGCCGATATGCAAATCCATCACCAGATGGCGCAGACCCGCGCAGAAATGATGCAGATAAGCCCAGCTCAATGCCAGAATGACCAGCTTGACGAACCAGTTGGAAGCAAAATTGCGGAAACTCTCGTACGAGCTTTCCGACAGCAAACTTTGATCCAGCAGGTATAAGATGAACGGCAGCAACAGGAACATCAACAAGCCGCTGATGCGATGCAATATCGACACGATACCTGCCAGCGGCAAGCGGTAACCTGCAATATTGCTGATGTTGATGTTGCGATATTGCGGCCGTTGATGCGGCTTGGCAGCTTCAGACATAACAAGGCTCTCCTCAGATTTGAAACAATTTGGTACGACTCGCAATTTTCGCCGATTTAGATTGACCACCAATCAATATCCGGCTTCCGATTGAAAATATCCGTGCGCTGACCGCCCAGGATGATGCGCCGCACAAGCGTTCGGGCATACCGGGATTGCCACGCTCATATTCGGTTTCAATTCAGCTCGCTTTGGTAATGGTAGTGCTCGGTCAGATAATGGCCGCGACGCGCTTCGACCGGCCTATCGCCGTAGGTGTAAGACAAGCGATCGACACATAGCAACGGGCTGGCCTCCGCCACTTTCAGCAACTCGGCCATTTCCGCATCGGCGAGCACGGCGCGGATGCGTTCGCTGGCGCGGATCATGCGCGCGCCGAATTCCGTTTCGAACAAACCGTATAAAGGGCCTTTGTATTCGGCCAGCCGCTCGGCCGTCAATGCCTTGAAGATCATGCCCGGCAACCAGATCTCTTCCACGATCGTCGGCACATTGTTGAAGGATTTTACACGCTTGATATAGATCACCGCGTCGCCCGCTTTCAGGTCCAGCTGGCGCGCCACTTCCGCCGATGCGCGGATGCGCTTGAGGTCGATCAGGCGATTATCGGCGCGTTGCGCGGCATCGCCGTCGGGCACCAGGCGCAGAAAGCGGAACTGCGAATGGGTTTCATGATGGGTGGCGACGAAAGTCCCCTTGCCCTGCCGGCGCACCACCAGATTTTCGGCGGCCAGTTCGTCGATCGCCTTGCGCACCGTGCCCTGGCTGACCTTAAACATGACGCCGAGTTCGACTTCGCTGGGAATCAGTTCGCCCGGCTTCCACTCGCCCAACTCCAGCCGCCGCGTGATCAGCGCCTTGATTTGCTGATACAGCGGACTGAAGGTCGGCGCGGCGCTCACGGAAATCTCCGCTCCCACAGGCGCATCGTTATTATCGGAATCGGTCGGCGACATGCTCATAGGGCGGGATTTCACCACAAAACACCCCCTCCCGTCCAGCTAAAAGCGTCATAAAAGCTGTCTTATATAAGATATATGATATTGATTGACAGCCTAACCGGGCGGGCCTACACTCGCGGGCATATTTCGATGCGCTATCATGGGTATTCCGGGCGGCCGCACATGCAAATTTCCGATGGCCGCGAGATGGTCAGCCATAGATTGTTTATTGGCCGGAACGACAATTTTTGTTGTCGCTGCTGCAAAGCCCGGTTCGGCGTTATGATGGCATTCATTGGCGATTTGATTGACGACTGTAACTTATTGGCAAGTAGCTGTCGACTCATTACCAACTCAATGCCGCTCGTTGCCGCTCAGAGGCGGTCAATGACACCCAATAGCAAGCATCGGGCAAGTTTTCATCACCCCTTTGGAGATTCAGCATGGCTAAAACACCAATGCGCGTTGCCGTCACTGGCGCCGCAGGTCAAATCGGTTACTCCCTTCTGTTCCGTATCGCCAACGGCGACCTGCTGGGCAAAGATCAACCAGTGATTCTGCAATTGCTGGAAATTCCGGACGAAAAAGCACAAAAGGCGCTCAAGGGCGTCATCATGGAAATCGACGATTGCGCTTTCCCGCTGCTGGCCGGCGTCAGCGCGCACAGCGATCCGATGACCGCATTCAAGGATGTCGACATCGCGCTGCTGGTCGGCGCCCGTCCGCGCGGCCCAGGCATGGAGCGCAAGGATCTGCTGGAAGCCAATGCGCAGATCTTCACCGTGCAAGGCAAGGCGCTGGATGCGGTCGCTTCGCGCAAAGTCAAGGTACTGGTGGTCGGCAATCCGGCCAACACCAATGCCTACATCGCGATGAAGTCGGCGCCGAACCTGCCGTCCAAGAACTTCACCGCGATGCTGCGTCTGGATCACAACCGCGCCGTGGCGCAAGTGGCCGCCAAACTGGGCAAGCCGGTGGCATCGATCGAAAAAATGTTCGTCTGGGGCAATCACTCGCCTACCATGTACGCCGACTACCGCTATGCGGTCGCCGACGGCAAATCGGTCAAGGACGCGATCAACGACCACAACTGGAACAAGGATGTCTTCCTGCCGACAGTCGGCAAGCGCGGCGCGGCGATCATCGAAGCGCGCGGCCTGTCATCGGCAGCTTCGGCCGCCAACGCCGCCATCGATCACGTGCGCGACTGGGTGCTGGGCACCAACGGCAAGTGGACCACAATGGGCATTGCTTCCGACGGCTCCTACGGCATTCCTGAAGGCACCATGTTCGGCTTCCCTGTCACGACCGAGAACGGCGAATACAAAATCGTGCAAGGTCTGGAAATCGATGCATTCTCGCAAGAGCGCATCAACATCACGCTCAAGGAATTGCAGGAAGAGCGCGACGGCGTCAAACATCTGGTAGGTTAAACCCCGCCCACCGGACGACGGGCGGCCCGCGCAACATCGCCGCCCGCCCGTCGCACCTGGCGCCAGATCTAGAACGCATTTCATAAATGGTCCGGCCGCACCGCAGGCTCGTACTGCAGACTATTTATGAAATGATTTCCGGTTCGTGTCGAATTTTTTCCGAATTTATCTCCGAATCCATCTCGAATATAAGCGGCATGCATCCTTCCCAGGTTTTGTTCCCAGGCAAACGGCAACCGGCGTCGCTACCGGTTTGCGACCACTACGCCGGTTCGGAAAAATTGATGCGCAAGTCGATTGCCCTGCAACAGCAGCTGGGGCCGATATTCGATATCACGCTCGATTGCGAGGACGGCGCCGGCGCCGGCAATGAAGCCGCGCATGCGGAACTGGTGGCCGCGCTGGTCGCCGGCCCGGACAATCTGCATCAGCGCATAGGCGCCCGCGTTCATCCGTTCGGCAGTCCCTTCTTCGAACGGGACGTCGCGATCATCTGCGGCCGGTCGCGCCCCGCGTATCTGATGCTGCCGAAAGCGGAAAGCCTGGCCGATGTGGCCGCCGCGCTGTCGGCGATCGAACGGGCGTCGGCGGCCGCTTCCGAGCCCCGCCCTGCTCCGCCTCTGCACGTCCTGATCGAAACCCATGGCGCGTTGCATGACGTCTACGACATCGCCGCATTGGCGCAAGTCGAATCGCTGTCCTTCGGCATCATGGATTTCGTTTCCTCGCATTACGGCGCCATCGGCGACGAGGCGATGCATTCGCCCGCCCAGTTCGACCACCCGCTGCTGGCGCGCGCCAAACTCGACATCGCGGCGGCCTGCCACGCGCATGGCAAAGTGCCGTCGCACAATGTCACCACCGATATCGGCGATCCCGCGGCGGCAGGCGCCGATGCGCGGCGCGCGGCCACGCAATTCGGCTATACCCGCATGTGGAGCATTCACCCGATTCAGATCGCCGCCATCGTGCAGGCGATGACGCCGGCCGGCGATGCGATCGAAGACGCGTCGCAGATTTTGGAAAAGGCGCAAGCCGCGGCATGGGGACCGATTCAACACAAAGGCCGATTGCACGATCGCGCCAGCTACCGTTATTACTGGACAATTCTGCAACGCGCGCGACACGGCGGCGTTACACTCCCTGCGGGCGCGGCCCGGTTTATTTAAACACATTCGATACACACCACTGTTTCAGGAAACCACATGAAAAAAACTTTTACCGCAATCGCCGTCGCCAGCCTGCTGCTGATCGCCCCAGTGTCCTCGACTTTCGCGCAAACCGCGGCCGACGCCAAACCAGCCGCCAAACCAGTGGCCAAGAAAACCGTCAAAAAAGTCGTCAAAAAGAAAAAGGAAGTCCATCCGAAAGCGGCGCCCCAAACCAGCACCGGCTCCGGCAAGAAAATCGCCTTGTCCGAAGACAATGACGACGAAAGCAGCGAGCCCGAAATCGCCGGCACCAAGATTTACCAATTCAATTGCGAATTGGGCGACAAGATCACCGCCTACAAAAACGAAGGCGATGAAAAATTCGTTGCAATCCGCTGGAAAAATCAAATTTATCGTCTGCGCCGCGTCGCCACCACCACCGGCGCCAACCGTTTTGAAAACCATCTGGCCGGCCTGGTCTGGATCGGCATTCCCGCCAAGAGCATGCTGCTGGATTCGAAAAAAGGCCAGCAACTCGCCAATGAATGCAAACTGGTTGCCGATGCAAGCGCAAGTCCGAAAGGCTAAAGAATTTCCGCACGTATTTCACTAAACAAGCTATTTCCCATATTCATATCTGTCTCGATAAATTCGTATCTAAGGAGAAGACGCCATGTCCCGCAACACACTCAACTCGCTGAAGGAATTCAAGATTTCCGATAGCAAAAAGGGCAAGTTTTATTCGCTGCCCGCGCTGGAAAAAAAGCTTGGCCTCAAGATCTCCCGCCTGCCCGTGTCGATCCGCATCGTGCTGGAATCCGTGCTGCGCAATTGCGATGGCAAAAAAGTCACTGAAGATCATGTGCGCGAATTGGCGGCATGGGCTCCCAACGGTCCGCGCACCGAAGAAATTCCGTTCGTCGTCGCACGCGTCGTGCTGCAGGACTTCACCTGCGTGCCGCTGCTGGCCGATCTGGCCGCGATGCGCGGCGTGGCCAAGCGCATGGGCAAGAATCCAAAGAACATCGAACCGCTGGTGCCGGTCGATCTGGTAGTCGACCACTCTATTCAAGTCGATCATTTCCGCGAGAAAAAAGCGCTGGATCTGAACATGAAACTGGAATTCCAGCGCAACAACGAACGTTACCAGTTCATGAAATGGGGTATGCAGGCGTTCGACACATTCGGCGTCGTGCCTCCCGGTTTCGGCATCGTCCACCAGGTCAATCTGGAATATCTGGCGCGCGGCGTGCACAAACGCGACAACGTCTACTATCCCGACTCTCTGGTCGGCACCGATTCGCATACCACCATGATCAACGGCATCGGCGTGGTGGCCTGGGGCGTCGGCGGCATTGAAGCCGAAGCCGGCATGCTGGGCCAGCCAGTCTATTTCCTGACGCCGGATGTGGTCGGCGTGAATCTGACCGGCCAACTGCGCGAAGGCGTCACCGCCACCGATCTGGTGCTGCGCATTACCGAACTGCTGCGTCAGACCAAAGTGGTCGGAAAATTCGTTGAATTCTTCGGCGAAGGCACCGAATCGCTGTCGCTGACCGACCGCGCCACCATCGGCAACATGGCCCCTGAATACGGCGCCACCATGGGCTTCTTCCCGGTCGACGACGCCACCATCGATTACTTCCGCGGCACCGGCCGCACCAAAGCCGAAATCGACGCCTTCGAAAGCTACTTCAAGGCGCAGGGCCTGTATGGCGTGCCGAAAGCCGGCGACATCGATTACTCCAGCGTCGTCTCGCTGGATCTGGGCACCGTCTCGCCATCGCTGGCCGGCCCGAAACGTCCGCAGGACCGTATCGAAATCGGCAACGTCAAAAACAACTTCGCCGAACTGTTCGCCAAGCCTGTCGGCGAAAACGGTTTTAACAAGAAGATCGAAGATCTGACCGCCACTTACGTCAATAAAGACGGCGTGAAGATGAAAAACGGCGACGTGCTGATCGCCGCGATCACCTCCTGCACCAACACCTCCAATCCAAGCGTGATGCTGGCCGCCGGCCTGCTGGCGAAAAAAGCGGTGGAAGCCGGCCTCAAAGTGTCGACCACCATCAAGACTTCGCTGGCGCCCGGATCGCGCGTGGTCACCGAGTACCTGACCGCTGCCGGCCTGATGCCGTACCTGGAAAAACTGGGCTTCGGCCTGACCGCCTACGGCTGCACCACGTGCATCGGCAATGCCGGCGACATCACCCCGGCCATGAACGAAGCGATCGTCGAGCATGACATCGTGGCCTCCGCCGTGCTGTCCGGCAACCGCAACTTCGAAGCGCGCATCCATCCGAACATCCGCTCCAACTTCCTGGCTTCGCCTCCGCTGGTCGTCGCGTACGCCATCGCCGGCAACATGATGGTCGATCTGATGACCGAACCGGTCGGCAAGGGCAAAGGCGGCAAGGACATCTATCTCGGCGACATCTGGCCGAGCTCGCAGGAAATCGGCAAGCTGATGAAATTCGCGATGAACGCCAAGGTGTTCAAGCAGAACTACGCGGACGTCAAGGGCGCGCCCGGCAAGCTGTGGGAAAACATCTCCGGCGTCGCCACCGGCGAAGTCTACGACTGGCCGACATCGACCTACATCGCCGAACCGCCGTTCTTCGACGACTTCACCATCACGCCGAAAGCGGCCGCCACCGGCATTACCGGTGCGCGTGCGTTGGGCGTCTTCGGCGACTCGATCACCACCGACCATATCTCGCCGGCCGGTGCGATCAAGGAATCCAGCCCCGCCGGCAAATGGCTGGCGGCCAAGGGTGTGCTGAAGACCGACTTCAACTCCTACGGTTCGCGTCGCGGCAATCATGAAATCATGATGCGCGGCACCTTCGCCAACGTCCGCATCAAGAATCTGATGATCCCGCTGACCAAGGACGGCATGCGCGTCGAAGGCGGCATCACGATTCACCAGCCTAGCGGCGAAGAAATGGCGATCTACGATGCGGCGATGCGTTACATCGACGACGGCGTGCCGACCATGATCTTCGGCGGCGAAGAGTACGGCACCGGCTCGTCGCGCGACTGGGCCGCG
>JAQGLY010000004.1 GCA_028292625.1 Herbaspirillum sp.
CTGCTGGCCGTTCCACCCGCGGACTTCATGCTGCACAACAGCGTGTTCCTGATCGCGCATTTTCATAACGTGATCATCGGCGGCGTGCTGTTCGGCATGTTCGCCGGCATCAATTACTGGTTCCCGAAGGCCTTCGGCTTCAAGCTCGACGAATTCTGGGGCAAGTGCGCGTTCTGGTTCTGGACCATCGGCTTTTACATCGCCTTCATGCCGCTGTATGTGCTGGGCCTGATGGGCGTGACGCGGCGCCTCAGCCATTTCGAAGATCCGTCGCTGCAAATCTGGTTCGTCATCGCGGCGGTGGGCGCCGGGTTGATTTTGCTCGGCATCGTGTCGATGATCGTGCAATTGGTGGTCAGCATCCGTCGCCGCGAATCCTTGCGCGACACCACCGGCGATCCATGGAACGGCCGTACGCTGGAATGGTCGACTTCGTCGCCGCCGCCGGCTTACAACTTCGCGTTCACGCCGCGGGTGTACGACAACGATGCCTGGGCCGATATGAAGAGCCAGGGCTACGTGCGGCCGCAGGAAGGCTTCAATGCGATCCACATGCCGAAGAACACCGGCGCCGGCTTTATCATCGCCGCGCTGGCCGCGGGCTGCGGTTTCGCGCTGATCTGGCAAATGTGGCTGCCGGCCGCGCTGGCCTTCGTCTCGATGCTGGTTGCCGTCATCGTTCACACTTTCAATTACAACCGCGATTACCACATACCGGCCGACGAAGTCGTCCTGGTCGAAGGTGAGCGCACACGTTTGCTGGGTAGCCATGTCTGAGATCGCCACTTCTTCCGTCGGAGCCGCCGGCTCCGATTCCAGCGCGCGTTTTTACGTGCGCGAGCATCATCCGGAAAACGGCACCATGCTGGGATTCTGGCTGTACCTGATGAGCGACTGCCTGGTGTTCGCCTGTCTGTTCGCCACGTATGCCGTGCTGGGCCGCAATTACGCCGGAGGCCCGACCGGCGCCGACCTGTTCGAATTGCCGCTGGTGGCGCTCAATACCGCCTTGCTGCTGGTGTCGTCGATCACCTACGGTTTTGCGATGCTGGAGAGCCAACGCCAACGGCTGCGCAGCACGCTGATGTGGCTGGCCGTGACCGGACTGCTCGGCGCCTGCTTTATCGGCTTCGAGCTTTCCGAATTCGTCCATCTGATCCATGAAGGCGCCGGGCCGCAGCGCAGCGGCTTCTTGACTTCATTCTTCGCATTGGTGGCCACGCACGGCCTGCACGTGAGTTTCGGCATCGTCTGGCTGATCACGCTGATGTCCCAGCTTGGTCGGCACGGTCTGACGCCTGAAAACCGTCGCCGGCTGATGTGCCTGTCGATGTTCTGGCACTTTCTGGACGTGGTCTGGATCGGTGTCTTCACCTTTGTCTATCTGATGGGAGTGTTGCCATGAGCGCGCAGCATCAAGAACATCCGCCGCACGAATTCCCGCATGTCCATGGCGGTCACGACGACTCGCTGCACGCCGATCACGGCAGCCTCAAGACTTACGCTACCGGCTTCGTGCTGGCGGTCATTCTGACCGCGATACCGTTCTGGCTGGTGATGGGCAAGGGCATCGCCGATTCCGGCACCATGGGCCTGGTGTTGCTGGGCATTGCCGCGGTGCAGGTGGTAGTGCATATGGTGTACTTCCTGCATATGAACACCAAATCCGAAGGCGGCTGGTCGATGCTGGCGTTGATCTTTACCGTGATGCTGGTCGTCATCATGTTCAGCGGCTCGCTGTGGGTGATGTATCACCTGAACCACAACATGATGCCGGGCATGATGCATCCGTCCGCACCGGGCGCGCATGAGATGCATGGATCGAATGAAACGCAGGAGATCCATGAGTTGAACAATATGCACAACATGCCATGAACCATGCGCCGCAAGCCACGGTGAGCGGCACAAACATGTCGCGGCGCGGCGCGGCCGGGACGTTAGAGGAGCCTGCGCCGCCCACGCGGCGTTCGCCGGCGGCGCGATTGTTTCTTGGCATCTGCGCGGCATTGGTTTGCGCCGGCTTTCTGGCGCTGGGCACCTGGCAATTGCAAAGATTGCAATGGAAGCTTGATCTGATCGCGCACGTCAATCAAAGGGTGCATGCGCCGGCCGTCGCGGCGCCGGGCCGCGACGCCTGGCCGCGGATCAACGCCAGCGCGGACGAATACCGGCATGTGCGCGCGACCGGCACCTATCTTTACCCGTTGACCACCCGGGTTCAGGCGTCTACCGAGCTGGGCAGCGGATTCTGGCTGATTACGCCGTTGCGCAATGCGGACGGCAGCATCGTATTGATCAATCGCGGTTTCGTTTATTCCCGCGACGAGGAAGCCGGCAACGCGCAAGGCGCCGCCGCACCCGGCGCGGCGACGGTCACCGGACTGTTACGCATCAGCGAGCCGGGCGGCGCCTTTTTGCGGCATAACGATGCGGCGGGCAATCGCTGGTATTCGCGCGATGTGCAGGCCATCGCCGCGGCGCGCAATCTGCCGGCCGGCCAGGTTGCGCCCTATTTCATTGACGCCCAGGCCGATTCGGGCCTGCCCAACGGCGGCGCCGTCGAGGGCCCCGGCAGCGCGGCCGATCGTCCCATCGGCGGCCTGACGGTGATCGCTTTTCACAATAATCACTTGGTTTATGCTTTCACTTGGTATGCTTTAGCTTTAATGGTGGCCGGCGCCTGCTTCCACGTCGTGCGCGAAGAGCGGAAATCGCAGCGCGCGCGAATGGAAATCGAAGCAGACGCCGATAAGGGCCGTGTCGACCGGAAAAGCACAGATGGTGGAGAAAACTGAAAACCTGGTAATTGCCGCAGGCCAGAAAGCGGGCGGCCGAAAGCGTGAGCAAGAACGCGGAGCGGACACCGCCGCACTGGAAAGCAATACCGGCCACAAGAACATGATGCAGCTCATCGAGCTGCGCTGGATCGCCGTGGTTGGACAAATCACCACCATCACTGTGGTGATGCTCGGTTTCGACATCCATTTGCCGCTGCCGCAGATGCTGATGGTGCTCGCATGTCTGATCGCCTTCAACCTGGCCAGCCTGTTGCGCTGGCATGAACGGCCGATAGTCACCAACAACGAACTGTTCCTGGCGCTGCTGGTCGATGTCGCCACGCTGACCGCGCAGCTGTATCTGAGCGGCGGCACCACCAATCCGTTTGCGTTTCTCTATCTGCTGCAGGTCATCCTGAGCGCGGTGCTGCTGGAAGCCTGGACCACCTGGACCATCGTGGCCGTCACCGGCGCCTGTCTGGCCGGTCTGGCCCTGTTTTCCGAGCCGCTGACGTTCCCGCCCGACGAAGGCAACGGCTTGTCCAGCTTGTATGTCGACGGCATGCTGATCTGTTTTGCGCTCAACGCCGCGCTGCTGGTGATTTTGATCAAGCGCATCAGCCGCAATTTGCGCGCCGGCGACGCCCAGCTTGCCGACCTGCGCCAGCATGCGGCGGAAGAAGAGCACATCGTGCGGATGGGCCTGCTGGCGTCGGGCGCCGCGCATGAACTCGGTACGCCGCTGGCGACGCTGTCTGTGATCCTGGGCGACTGGCGGCGCATGCCGGAATTCAGCGAGAATGAAGAATTGCGGGATGAAATCGACGAGATGCAAATCCAGTTGCAACGCTGCAAGACCATCGTCAGCGGCATCCTGTTGTCGGCCGGCGAGGCGCGCGGCGAATCGTCGGTAAAAACCACCATCAATACCTTTTTGAACGACCTGGCCGCCGATTGGCGCGCGTCGCGGCCGGTGATTGCCTTCGAGTACGCCAATCGGATCGAACAGGACATTCCGGTAGTATTCGACTCCGCGCTGAAACAGATGATCAACAACGTGCTCGACAACGCGCTGGAAGCCTCGCCGCTCTGGCTCAAGCTCGAAGCGGCCTGCGACGCCGACACGCTGATGCTGACGGTCACCGACATGGGGCCGGGTTTCGCGTCCGCGATACTGCGCCATATAGGCAAGCCGTATCAATCCAGCAAAGGGCGGCCCGGCGGCGGACTGGGGCTGTTTTTCGTCGTCAATGTCGCGCGCAAGCTGGGCGGAACCGTCAGTGCGCGCAATCGCGAACAGGGCGGGGCGGAGGTGCGGCTGACGCTGCCGCTGGCGGCGATCAGTCTGGAAGAGCCGGAACAGGAACAGGAACAGGAACAGGAACAGGAACACAAGGACAAGCAAGATGCCGACTGACCGTCTACTGCTGATCATCGAAGACGATGCCGCGTTTGCGCGCACGCTGGGCCGCTCGTTCGAGCGGCGCGGCTACACCGCGTTGCTGGCGGCCAATCCGGACCAAGCCGCGGCCTTGCTGCAACAGCATTCGCCGGGCTATGCGGTGGTTGACCTCAAATTGCACGGCCATACGTCCGGACTCGCCTGCGTGAAGATGCTGCACGAGCACGATCCCGCCATGCTGATCGTGGTACTGACAGGTTTCGCCAGCATTGCCACGGCGGTCGAAGCCATCAAGCTGGGCGCCTGCCAATACCTTGCCAAGCCTTCCAATACCGACGATATTGTAGCGGCGTTCGGCCACGTCGCCGGCAGCGCCGAGGTCGAATTGAGCAATCGTTCGACCTCGATCAAGACGCTGGAATGGGAACGGATACACGAAGTGCTGGTGGAGACCGATTTCAATATTTCAGAGACCGCGCGGCGGCTGGGAATGCACCGGCGCACGTTGGCGCGCAAGCTGGAAAAGCAGCGGATCAAGTAGAACTCATTTTGCTGTTGATCATCGGTCTCTCCCAGCCCGCATTCAAAAGAATTTCTTCAAATCCATCCCGGCGTACAGCGGCGCGGCCTCGTTGTAGCCATTGAACAGCAGCGTCTTGCGTTTTTTTGCGAAAAAGCCGTCTTCGCCGATACGCCGCTCGGTGGCCTGCGACCAGCGCGGATGATCGACATTCGGGTTGACGTTGGAATAGAACCCGTACTCATTGGCCGCATACAGATTCCAGGAAGTCGGCGGCTGCTCTTTCAGGAAACGGATCTTGACGATGGATTTAGCCGATTTGAAGCCGTATTTCCATGGCACCACGATACGCACCGGAGCGCCGTTCTGATTCGGCAGAACTTCGCCGTACATGCCCAGCGTCAACAAGGTCAGCGGATGATTCGCCTCGTCCATGCGCAAGCCTTCGGTGTACGGCCACTGCAATACATTGCTGCTCAGGCCGGGCATCTGCCTTTTGTCCGCCAGCGTGACAAATTCGATGTATTTTGCATTGCCGGTGGGTTCGACCTGTTTGATCAGGGCCGACAGCGAATAACCGACCCAGGGAATGACCATCGACCAGCCCTCGACGCAGCGCAGCCGATAAATCCGCTCTTCCAGCGGCGCCAGTTTCAGCAGGCGTTCCAGATCCATCGTGACGGGCCGCTTGACTTCGCCTTCGATACTGACCGTCCACGGGCTGGTATGCAGCGTGCCGGCATTCTGCGCCGGGTCCGATTTGCCGGTGCCGAACTCGTAGAAGTTGTTGTAGGCGGTGGCATCCTTGAAGGCGGTCGGCTTGTCCGGCGCGACATAGAGGCCGTTGCGCGCGGCCGCCAGCTTGCGTCCTGCCGGCGTCTGCGCGAAAGCCATGCCGGCATTCAACAGCGCACCGCCGGCGACCGCGCCGACGGCCAGTTGATTCATGAAACGCCTGCGCGACAAAAAAACTTCTTTCGGCGTGATCTCGGAGGAGGTCGGGATGTCGATCTGATCCGGCTTGATTTTGATCAACATAAAAGCTCCTGGCTGAACGGATGGATGGAGGCGCGGCCGGCAGTGTCGGGATGCACCTATCGATGGGACCCATCTTAGACGACTGCCGTGTCTTTCGAATGGCAATCTGATGACGAAATTGTCATCAAATGCCCACGCGCGGCTTGTTAGAATGCGTCCAATCAAGCTTTCGGAGCCTCGCATGGCCATCCTAGTCATCGAAGACGACCTTAAAACCGGCGATTACCTCAAAAAAGGTTTGCGCGAGTCCGGTTATGCGGTCGATCTGGCGCGCAACGGCACCGACGGCCTGCATATGGCGCTGGAGCAGAATTACGATCTGGTGGTGCTGGACGTGATGCTGCCGGGCCGCGACGGCTGGCAAGTGATGAGCGCGCTGCGCAACAAGCGCGATCTGCCGGTGATCTTTCTGACGGCGCGCGATCATGTCGACGACCGCATCCGCGGCCTGCAACTCGGCGCCGACGATTATCTGGTCAAACCGTTTTCGTTCACCGAGCTGGTGCTGCGCATTCGCACGCTGTTGCGCAGGGGCGTGGCGCGCGATACCGAAACGCTGCAGGTGGCCGATCTGCAACTCGATCATCTGCGGCACAAGGTGATGCGCCAGGGCGTTAACATTGTGCTGACCAATAAGGAATTCATGCTGTTGCATTTGCTGATCAAACGCCAGGGCGAGCCCTTGTCGCGTTCGGTGATCGCCTCCGAGGTGTGGGATATGAACTTCGATAGCGACACCAATGTGGTCGATGTCGCCGTCAAGCGGCTGCGCGCCAAAATCGATGCGCCGTTCGAGAAAAAATTGATTCATACCGTACGCAGCATCGGCTATATGTTCTCCGAGAATCCATGAAATTCCGGAGATCATGGTCGCTGACCGCACGCGTGACATTGCTGTTTGCGCTGATCGCCTGCGCGGTGGTAACCGTTCTCGGCATTTACCTGTATGCGTCGTTGAAGCAGTCGCTGGAAATTCGCGCCGATTACACGCTGATCGCCCGCGTCGAACGCTTCCGCGCACTGGTGCACGATTTGCACAACGTGAAACAGATGGAAGAGAAGCCCGCGCTGTTCGAAAGCATGATGGGCAATGAACAGGACGTACGGATTTTCCGGCGCAAGGGGGAGCCGCCTTTCATCCTGATGAATCCGGCCAATCTGAAGGAGCCGTCGATGACGCCGATCCCGGTCGGCGCGCCGCTGGGCTTGGGCGCATTGCACGATGGCGAGCGCAAGGACGGCGTACGCGTGCGCTGGATATCGGTGCTGGCGCAAGTGGGCGACAACGGCGGCGACACCATCGAGATCATAGCGGCCTATGTCATGACGCAGGAAGCGCGCATGTTGTCGGCCTATCGGTGGCGGGTGATTGCAGCTAGCGTATTGGCGGCCTTGTTCACCAGCCTGCTCGGCTTCGTGGTTCTGAGAAGAGGGCTGCTGCCGCTGGCGGCGATGGTCAGGCGCAGCGCCGAAATCACGCCGGTGAATTTAACCGTGCGCCTCGGCGAGAACGGCGCGCCGCCGGAATTAAGACATCTGGCGCAAGCCTTCAACGCGATGCTGGACAGACTGGAAAACGGTTACGAAAATTTGTCGCAGTTTTCCGCCGATCTGGCGCATGAAATCCGCACCCCGGTGAATGTCTTGATGGGTCAGACGCAGGTCGCTCTCGGCCAGACCCGGCAGCCCGAGGAATACGAACAATTGTTGGAATCCAATCTGGAGGAATTGACGCGGCTGAGCAGGATTATCGAAAACATCCTGTTCCTTGCGCATGCCGATCATGCGGGGCTGAGGGTGGATCGCGGGCCGGTGGCGCTGGACGCGGAATTGCAAAAAATCGCGGACTATTTCGAAGGCATGGCCGATGAGCGCGGGATGCATTTCGAGGTTGCCGCCGGAGGTTCCATTTGCGACGCCAATATCGATATGTGGCGGCGCGCGGTCAGTAACCTGGTGGTCAATGCGGTGCGCTACGGCAACCCGGGCACGACGATACGGTTGAGCGCGGCGGTTGATGCGCAGGGAGCGACGGTCAGCGTCGCCAATCGCGGCGAGTCCATTCCGCGGCAAAAGATGGAGCGCATGTTCGATCGCTTTTACCGCGGCGATCGGTCGCGCAGCGCATTTACCGAGTCGAACGGCCTGGGATTGGCGATCGTCAAGGCCATCATGATCCTGCATGGGGGGAGCGCCGATGTTTCCTGTTCCGGAGATGGGGATATCCGGTTCGACCTGTATTTTCCGGCGAAGTAAATCGTGTTTCGGCCGTGCAACAATCCCGACGGGGCTTTTATTTTTTTAATCGGCGATTCCGTTAACGAAAAATCTTGAACATAATGCTGACCATGCCGGCCAGCGTGAATCCGACCATCCACTTCAGCAGATCGAAGTTGCCTTTGATTTCGGCGAACTTTAAACCGACTTCGGTTCTGAACGCGTTCAAATCCGCTCTTGTTTCCGACCGGAGCTTATCCATGTCCGCTTTTACTTCGACTCTGAATTCATTCAGATTCGATTTCGCTTCCGACCGGAGCTTAGCCATGTCCGCTTTCACTTCGGCTCTGAATTCGTTCAGAGTCGATTTTCTTACGAGCTCGTTGTTCATGGCTTCTGTCAAGGCTTCCGCGTGAGCTTCAGCCTGACCCGTGGGAATGCCTGAACATTCCAGGCGTTTAACGTAGTCGTGGGTATCGAAAAAAGTGGCGGCCACGGATTCTCCTGGCGAGAAGTATAGCATTTGACGAAATCAGTTCATACAACAGGGAAGATGTTTCGATGGATGTCTCGGTTCGATGTTTCGCCTGGCGCCTGGTGGGCTATCGCAGTCCACCACGGCGTCCAGTATTGCCCATGAGCCGAAGAATGTCCCTGTTGATTTTGCCAAGTGGTTGGCCAATTCGGTCAAATCTTATGGACATGTCCGAACGGGCTGCCTTCATGTTTATCAGCGCGTCGCCACGATGAACAGCCTTGGAAACGGTAACAGCACAGTGCCGTCGGCGAGCGCGGGATAGGCATTGCCGACCTCTGTCCGATAGCGATTCAGATAGGCCGTTCGTTCGCCGTCATCGAGAGGATCCAGGAACGGCCGCAAGCCGCTGCCCTTGAACCATTCCACCACGGCATCGGCGCCGCCGGCGAGTGGGTGATAATAAGTCGTCCGCCACACATCGAGCCTGGCGCAGAGCGGGCGCAACTCCCGGTAGTACCAGTCCGCATCATGCCTTGTCGTCCGCGCTTGCGCCGCTGCGGTCAGCTTGCCGGCCCACGGACCGCCGGCAGCCGTTTCGCGCATCAGCCGATGCGCGGGCTCATCGAGGTTGTCCGGCATCTGAACGGCCAGACTGCCGTTCGGCGCGAGTTTGGCGATAAGCTTCGGCAACAACGCGCGGTGATCCGGCACCCATTGAAGCACCGCGTTGGCCAGAACGACATCGTATTGTCCGGGGTCGTTCCAGGCCTCGATGTCGACCTGCTCGAATCGAATATGCGGCAGCCGTTTGCGCGCCGCAGCCAGCATATCGGCGGAGCTGTCCAGTCCGCTTACCACAGCCTCTGGAAAACGCGCCGCCAGCAATTCCGTCGAGTTGGCGGGACCGCAGCCTATATCGACGACGGACCGCGCTTGCGTGGTCGGCACGGCCGCCAGCAGGTCGCGCACGGGACGCGTACGTTCTTCCTCAAAGGTGACATATTGTTTGGCTGACCAAGTCATCGCGCGGCTCCTTTTGTATTCGAAAGCAAATGAATGCGGTGATCTGCATTCTAATGCGGAAACCGGATAAAAAAGAGGGCTTTGGAAATGCAGGCTTTACGAAGCCGACAGGCGCGCGGCGCCCGGGTCCGCGGAGGAGTTTGCCGAAGACAAAAGAACCAGCGTCGCCGTCAGCCCCGGACGATTGTCGCTCAACTTGAGTTCGCCGCCATGCAGCCGTGCAACGGCGACCACCAGACTGAGACCCAATCCCACACCCGGCGTCCCGCGGCTCATGTCGCCGCGATAGAAGCGTTCCAGAACTTTCTCTTTCTCTTCGTCGGGAATGCCCGGTCCGTCGTCGGACACCGCGATCTCGATGGTCCCATCCGGCTGTCCGCGGGCCTCAACCTTGACGGTTCCGTTTTTCTGCGCATATTTAAGCGCGTTGTCGATAAGGTTTGAGATCGCCTGCGCGAGCAGCAGGGGATCGCAGCCCAGCTCCAGCGGCCCAGGCGAGGTGAAAGAAAGCGTACGCCCCTGCAGTTCCGCCATGGGTTGATAAAATTCGATGACTTCGCTCACTATGCCGGTGGCATCGACCGCAACGAAGCCGGCGCGGCGCGTGCCGGCGTCTATCTCCGCCAGGCGCAGCAATGCATTGAAGATGCCGATCACACGATCCACGTCCGCTATTGCGCCATCGATTTCAACAAACGTCTGTTCCGGGCCGGGCCGGGTGACCGTCAATTCTTCGAGGCGGGAACGCAGTTCCGCCAGCGGCGTGCGCAGGTCATGCGCAATGGCGTTCGATACGTTTTGTATGCCGACGATCAGATGCTCGATTTGATCCAGCATCCGGTTTTGCGTTTCAACCAGCGTATTGAGTTCGCTTTCGCCGCTGTAGGCCGGCAGGCGGTGCGAAAAATTCCCCTGCATGATGGCCAAAGCCGCCCGGTTGATGTCATGGACCTTGACCAGCAGCGTGCGGCGTATCAGCAGGCCGCCTACGATGCCGAGCAGCAAAACGGCGCCGGCAGCGGTGATCAGTCCGTAAATGAAGAATTTTTCCAGCGTCCGGTATTTCGTGATGTCGCTGGCGACCAACAGGTGGTAGCCGCCGGGCAGCATCGTGTACTGCAGTCGCGCGCGCGTCGGGGTGCCGTTGACGTCGATCGATAGGTGATAGCTGCCGTGGGCATGCGGAACTTGGCGCGGCCAGACCCACAGATTGCCGGCCAGCCGGACCATGGATGCATCGGTGAAGAGAATGAGGTTTTCCGCTCCGGCCGCTTCCGTTCCGACCTGCAGATCGATGGCCGACGCCAGCTTGTCCGGTCCCTCGGTGTTGAAAATATTGACCAGCCTGAAGCTCTCGGCCTCCAGTGCTTTGCCTCTGCTTTCTTCGACCGTCTCGCGCCAGGCATACCAGAGCGGCGTGGCAAAGGCGGCGAGCACGACCAGGCTTACCGCGACATAACTGAGCGCTATCGTGAGCGCCGAAAAACGCAAGAGCCTAAGCATCGGCCGACAACTTGTAGCCGGCGTTGCGGATGGTGTGCAGCAGTTGCCGTTCGGCGCCGGCATCGATCTTCTGGCGCAGTTTGCTGACGTGGACGTCGATGATGTTGGTTTGCGGATCGAAATGATATTCCCACACGTTTTCGAACAGCATGGTGCGCGTGACGACCTGATTTGCATGCCGCATCAGATATTCCAGCAGCTTGAATTCGCGGGGCTGAAGCGAGATCGCCCGGCCCGCGCGCGTGACCTTGTGGGACAGCAGATCCATCGACAGGTTGTCGATGGTCAGGGTGGTCTCGGCACGCACGTCCTGTGCACGCCGCATCAGGGCGTCGAGCCGGGCCAGCAACTCGCCGAACGCAAACGGTTTGACCAGATAGTCGTCGCCGCCGCTCTTGAGGCCCCGAATGCGGTCGTCGACGCCGGACAGAGCGCTGAGAATCATGATGGGAATTTTGTTTCCGCTCGCGCGCAAGGCCTCGACGATCGCTATGCCGTCGATTCCGCCCGGCAGCATGCGATCCATGATGATCGCGTCGTAGGTTTCGCTCGCCGCGAGGAACATGCCTTCGCGTCCGTTGTCGACATGGTCCACGGTGTGCCCGGACTCACTCAATCCCTTCTTCAGGAAGCTGGCGACACGTTCATTGTCTTCGACGATCAACAGTTTCATACAGTATCCCGCTTAATCGTTTGTAAAGTTCGGAACATCTCGGACATTGCATCCGAGATCCCGTTATTTTTGAAATCCGTCCCGCACGCATGCCGGAACGTCGCCGCCTTCGGACATTGTACATTCGCAATACGGCTGTTTTGGTCGTATTGCGACGGTTTTCTCCAATTTCCGATGGCCGGCATGGTTCAATGATCTGCCGCTGCGGTATCGATGAGCCGGGTGTCGGCCTCGCGCGGCTTGTCGCCGGTGCGCTGGATCCAGCCGCCGCCGAGCGCCCGGTACAGATCGACCAGGCCGGTCAGCCGGTTCAGGCGCGTCGTGATCAGCATCAGCTGGGCGTTGTACAGGTCGGTCTCCGCGGTGAGCACATTCACATAGCTGTCGATGCCATTCTTATACAGCATGTTTTCCAGATCCAGCCGGCGCTGCTCGGCATCGGTGTAGCGTTGTTGCGCCGCCAACTGATTATCATAAGTGCCGCGCGCCGCCAGTCCGTCGGCTACTTCGCGGAAAGCGACCTGCACCGTCTTCTGGTACTGCGCGATGCCGATATCCTTCATCAGCTTGGCGACATCCAGATTGGCCTGATTGGCGCCGGCGGAGAAGATGGGTATGCTGATCGACGGTGCGAAGGACCATGCGGCGGACCCGGCTGCGAACAAGCCTCCCAGCGTGGCGCTTTCCGTGCCGAGCGCGCCGGTCAATGAGATGCGCGGGAAAAACGCCGCGCGCGCGGCGCCGATATTGGCGTTTTCCGACTGCAGCAGCGCCTCGGCCTGCAAAACGTCCGGACGGCGCGTCAGCAAGTCGGACGGCAACCCGGCAGGGATGTCGGCGAGGATGGGCTGCTCGCCCAGTTTGACCGACGGCGGCAGGTCGGACGGCAACGGTTGGCCGACCAGCAGGACCAGCGCATTCTCGGCTTGCGCGCGCAAGCGGATCTGGGCGGCATAATTGGCCTGGGCTTGCTCGGAGATGGTCTGCGCCAGGCTCAGATCCAGCTCGGAGGCGGTGCCGGTGTCGAATTGCAGTTTCATCAATTTGTATGCGGTCTGCGTCGCCGTCATCGTGTTTCGCGTCACCTCCAGCTGCTCATCGATGGCCAGGGTGGTCAGGTACTGATCGGCCACTTGGGATACCAGCAGAATCTCCGCAGCCTGACGCGCATATGCACTCGAAAAGTATTGCTGCAGCGCCGCATCCGACAAACTGCGCAGGCGGCCGAAGAAATCGATTTCCCACGACAGGGACGGACCCGCCGAATAATCATGGGCGGTGACGACTTTATTGCTGGTCGACACGCTTGCCGGCGTGCGCGAATCGGTCAGGTTGGCATCGCCGCTGACCTGCGGATACAAGGCTGCGCGCTGGATTCGGTATTGCGCCTGGACTTTGTCGACATTGAGCATGGCCACGCGCAAATCGAGGTTGTTTTGCAGCGCAAGCTCCACCAGCCGCTGCAGGCGCGGATCGGGCAGGACATTGCGCCAGCCGACATCGGTGGCGGGCGGCTTGGCCTTATCCCCGCCCGCGGCCTTATATGACTCGCCGGTGGGATAAGCGGCGGACACCGGCGCTGTCGGACGCTGGTACACGGGCTGGAGCGAGCAGCCGGCGGCGAGGGTAGCGAGCACCGCACCGGCGGCGCATTTGTATAGTTTCATCTTAATGCCTTTCAATGCCGGGGAGGGCTGCGGCCGCAGGGGGGGCGGTCGGCGCAGGCGCTCGCTTGCTGAGCTTGTTGATGACCACTACGTAAAACATCGGGATCAGGAATGTCGCGAGGAAAGTGGCGGCCAAGGTCCCGCCTATCACGCCGGTGCCGATAGCGTTCTGGCTGGCCGAACCGGCGCCATGGGCCAGCGCAAGCGGCAGCACGCCCAGCACGAAGGCCATCGACGTCATGACGATCGGCCTCATCCGCATTTTCGCCGCCTCTATCGCCGCCTGCAGCGCGGTACGGCCTTCGATCTGGAGTTCACGGGCGAATTCGACGATCAGGATCGCATTCTTCGCCGAAAGACCGATGGTGGTGAGCAGGCCGACCTGGAAGTACACGTCGTTGGACAAGCCGAGCAATGTGGTTGCGGCGAGCGAACCCAGGATGCCGATCGGCACCACCATGATGACCGAGATCGGAATCGTCCAGCTTTCATACAAAGCGGCAAGCGACAGAAACACCACCAGAATCGACAAGCCGTACAGCAACGGCGCTTGCGAGCTCGACTGCTGCTGTTGCAATGAGGTGCCGGTCCATTCGTAGCCGAGACCCGCCGGCAGTTGGTTCATCAGGTCTTGCATCGCCAGCATGGCCTGTCCGGTGCTCTGACCCGGCGCCGGCTGGCCCTGGATCTCCATCGCCTCGATGCCGTTGTAGCGTTGCAGCTGCGGCGGCCCATAGGTCCATTGATAGGAGGCGAAAGAGGAAAACGGCACCATGGTTCCGCTGGCGTTGCGGACAAACAGCTGGTTCAGGTTGTCCGGAGTCATGCGATACGGCGCATCGGCTTGCAAGTACACTTTCTTGATGCGATTGTCCGTATCGAGAAAATTGTTGACGTAGCGCGATCCCCACGAAACCGAGAAGGTCTGATCGATGTCGCTTGCGCTGACGCCGAGGGCGGCGGCTTTCTCGCGGTCGATATTAACCTTGAAGGTCGGCTGGTCCATCTGTCCGTTTTCGCGCACCTGCGACAGACGCGGGTCTTTTTTCGCCAGCGCGAGCAGCTGGTCCCGGGCTTTGGCCAGGGCTTCATGGCCGAGACCGCCTCTGTCCTCAAGTTCGAAGTCGAAACCGGATGCGCTGCCCAGGCCCTGGATCGGCGGCGGACTGATGGGGGTAATGACCGCATCCTTGTCGGAGGCGAAATGGAGGCGGATGCGATCGCTCAGCGCCTGAACGCTCAGTTCTGGCTTGGTGCGCTGGCTCCAGTCCTTGAGCCGGACGAACAACTGACCCTGGTTCTGGCCGCGTCCCGTATTGTTATAGCCGTTCACGATCATCGTGGCATCGACCGCGGCCGCTTCATCTTTCAGCAGATAATGGTTGACTGCATCGAGCGCCACGCCTGTGCGTTCCTGCGTCGTGCCGGTCGGCGTCTGCACCTGGACGAACATGTAACCCTGATCTTCGTTCGGCAGGAACGAGGTGGGCAGGTGCATGAACAGCAGGACCACGCAGGCGATCACCATCGCGTAGATGATCAGCCAGCGTCCGGAGCGGGCGATGACATGACCCACCCCCGTCACATACTTGTCGCGCCCCTTGTCGAAGGTCCGATTGAACCATCCGAAGAAGCCTTTCTTTTCGTGATGGCCGGGCTCCGGCCGCTTCAGAATGGTTACGCACAATGCGGGCGTGAGCGTCAGCGCGACGAATACCGACAGCAGCATCGATGCCACGATGGTCAGTGAGAACTGGCGGTAAATGCCGCCGACCGTGCCGCTGGAGAACGCCACCGGCACGAATACCGCGCACAGCACCAGCGCCACCCCGATGAGGGCGCCGCTGATCTGTCCCATCGCCTTGCGCGTTGCTTCCAGCGGTCCCAGACCGTCTTCATGCATCACGCGTTCGACGTTTTCCACCACCACGATGGCATCGTCGACCAGCAGGCCGATCGCCAGCACCAGGCCGAACATCGACAGGGTATTGATGGTGAAGCCGAGCGCCGACATGATGCCGAAGGTTCCCAGCAGGACCACCGGCACCGCGATCGATGGAATCAGCGTGGCGCGGACATTCTGCAGGAACAGGTACATCACCAGGAACACCAGCACGATGCCTTCCAACAAGGTCTTGATCACTTCCTCGATTGAAATCTTGACGAAAGGGGTGACATCGTTCGGATAGACCACCTTCAGCCCATGCGGGAAATACGGCGCCAACTGCTGGACGCGCGCCCGTATCGCATCGGCGGTCTTCAATGCGTTGCCGCCGGGGGCGAGCTGGATACCGATGCCGGAAGCCGGCTGGCCGTTGTATTTGTTGTCGACATTAAAATTTTCCGGGCCGAGGTTGATCCGCGCGACATCGCGCAACCGTATCTGCGAACCGTCCGGCAGAACCTTGAGCAGGATGTTGCCGAAATCCTCAGGCGTGCGCAGCAGCGTCGATTCGGTGATCGTCGCGTTCAACAGCTGGCCGGGTACGGCCGGCGCGGCGCCGAGCTGGCCGCCGGAGATCTGCACATTCTGATTTTGCAAGGCCGTTACCACATCCAGCGGGGCCAGCGAGTAGCTGTTGAGCTTGGTCGGATCCAGCCAGACCCGCATCGCATACTGCGTTCCGAACACGTTCATATTGCCGACGCCGTTGATCCGGCTGAGCGGATCCTGAAGATGCGAGACGACATAGTTCGCGATGTCGAACTTGTTCATGCTGTTGTCGGTGGAGACGAAGCCTATCACCATCAGGAACGAGTTGGTTGACTTGGTGACCTGGATGCCCGATTGCTGCACCTGCGCCGGCAGCAACGGTACGGCCAGCTGCAGTTTGTTTTGCACCTGCACCTGGGCGATGTTCGGATCCGTTCCGGCGGCGAAGACCATCGAGGTGTTCGAGGTGCCGGTATCGTCGGCGGTCGAAGACATGTAAAGCAGGTTATCGATCCCGCTCATTTGCTGCTCGATCACCTGCACCACGGTGTTTTGCACCGTGACCGCCGAAGCGCCTGGATAGGTTGTGCTGATCTGGATGGTGGGCGGCGCCACGGGTGGAAACTGCTCGATAGGCAGTCCGAATATGGAGATGCCGCCCGCCAGTATGATCAGGATGGAAAGAACGATCGCAAAGATCGGTCTGTCGATGAAGAATTTTGCCATTGTGCGGTCCGCCCTTATTTAGCTGTCGATGCCGCGACGGAGAGTGCCGGTGCGGGAGCGGTCTGGTTTGCGGGATTAGCGGCGGCAGCTGTTTGCGATGCGGCCGGATCGGCCTGGGCCGGTGGCGCGGCGACCGCGTGCACCAGGGTACCGGGTGGCGCTTTCTGGATGCCGGCCACGACGATTTTTTCGCCTTCCTTCAAACCGCCGGTGACGACCCAGTTTGCTCCGAACGTGCTTTGCGCTTGAATGACGCGCAGCACAACCTTATTGTCAGGGCCGACGATAAGGGCGGTCGCCTGTCCTTGCGGGTTGTGGGTGACGGCGGGAATCGGCACCAGAAACGCGTTGTCGTTGACTCCCTGCTCAATGCTGGCGCGCACGAACATGCCGGGAAGCAGGACGTGCTTCGGATTTGGGAACACCGCGCGTACGGTGACCGAGCCGGTGCTTGGATCGACCGTCACGCCGCTGAACTGGAGCGCGCCCGGCATGGGGTAGGTCGAACCATCCTCCAGCGTAAGCGTCACCTTGGGCTGTTGCGCGCCGTTCGGCTTGACCAGGCCGCCGTTGACGTCGCGGCGCAGCTGCAATCCGGCGACGCTGGACTGCGTGAGATCGACATAGATCGGATCGATTTGCTGAACGGTGGTCATCAGCGTCGCGCCGCTTGCCTGCACATAGGCGCCCTGTGTGACCTGTGAAACGGCGCTGCGGCCGGCGATCGGCGACACGACATCGGTGTATCCCAGATTGATCGTGGCGACCTGCACGGCTGCCTTGGCCGAGGCGACATCGGCGGCCGCCTGGCGCTGTGCGGCAACCGCGTTATCGTAAGTCTGTTTGCTGATGGCATTGCCGCTGACCAGCACCTGGTAACGCTCGGCCTGCGCGACGTTCACCGCCAGGGTCGCCTGTGTCTTTTGCAGCGCCGCCTGCGCGCTATCGAGGGCCGCGCGATACGGCGCGGGATCGATCCGGTACAGTAACTCGTTGGCCTTGACGTCGGCGCCTTCCTGATAGACGCGCTTTTGCACGATGCCGTCGACACGGGCGCGCACCTGCGCAACCAGATAGGCGGAGGTGCGGCCCGGGAGTTCCGCCGTGACCGGGACGCTGGTTTGCCGGGCCGTGACTACCGTGACTTCCGGCACCGATGCCTGGGGCGCCGATTTGCCGGAATTGCATGCGGACAGCGCGAGGACCGCCAGTACGGAAACGAGGCCGATACTGCGCGGATGTTTATTAACTGAATACATGAGTTCAATCCCATTTACGTCGTCGCATTGACGAACTATCGGTTTGGCGGATTTTCTGGACTGTCGATGATGCTGCTGAAAGCGGGAGGCTGCGCCGTAAAAGCGACGCGGCCTCATATAGGCGCATTGCCGCGATCAACCGCCTGTGTACAGCGGGTTGCGGGCGATTTCGGCTGTCACCTTATGGTCCAGCAGATCCTGCGGCACAACGCGGTTCAATTCAAAGGACATCACAGGACCGTCGAAATCCCAGGTGAAGCTGCGTTCGCCGACCTTGAATTCAACGACTTCGCCGCCTTGCACGTTCACGTACTTGGTGTCGGGCTTGATGACGATGACGCGGTCGGCCGCGGCATCCGGTTGGGGGTCCCCGAGCAGGCGCATACTGGGCTCCGCCATGGCGGATACCGCCGAGAGGGATAATGTCAAAGCAAGCAAGGGAAGGGCAAACGATTTCGCATTCATGAGGATCTCCAAAAAAGAAGGGGTAAGGCAGCCCGACGTCTTTGAAAGAGCTGCAGGCATAGTGTGCCCGGGCGCTCATTAACCCTGGATTGACGGTTTATTAACGATTATTAATTAAGATTTCGCCGATCCGCAATAAGGGGTAGCGAAAAGAAGCGCACCGAACCTGAACCGGGTCGGGCGGGGTTGCGTTCGAACGATTGCAGGCGGCGCCGGCCTTTGCCGCGGATGACGCAGGCGATGGAAAAAGGAGGGCGCCGTTCGGGTCAGCTTTTGCCGCGGCCTCGCGCCGAAGCTTTGGCAACGCTGGCGCGACGCCGCACCGGTAAGCCTGGTAGTTGCGGCGCGCGCCATGTCTTTTGAGGCTTAGGCGCGGGCAGGCCGAATTCACCGTCCTGCAGCAGGGGCAGCATGGCGTCGCGGGTCATGATCAGATGCGATTTGAGAACCGCCACGGCGGTATCGGCATCGCCGCCGAGAATCGCGTCGAGCAACTCCTGGTGTTCGGCATCGAGCCCGCGATCCTGACCGACGATCGGCAGTAACGCGCGGTGGTAGAGCTCCGCGGCGTCCGCCAGCTGCCGCACCAGTTCAAACAGGCGAGGACTGCCGCAGGCCCGCATCATCACGAAATTGAACTCGTCGTGACGCGCCATCCATTCCGGGTTCAGCATGCCGGGGTGGGCGTCGGTCGTAAGCGGTTCCTTGCTCAGCCGGTGATGCGCCGCCAACACCTCGGATTGCCACTCGACAGTGCTGCGCGCGATCGAGCGGCGCAACGCCAGCTCTTCGAGCGTGGCTCGCTGATCGACCAGATCGATCAGGTCTTCGGCCGACAGTCCGCGTACGGCAAAACCGAACTGCGGTTCGAATTCGACGAGCTTTTCGCCCGCCAGCCGGTTCAGCGCTTCGCGGACCACGTTGACGCTGACGTCCTGCATTTGCGCCATTGCGGATACCTTCAGGCGCTGGCCCGGCAATAGTTTTCCTTTAAGAATATCCATCCGGATCGTATCGAAGACACGGGTGCTGAGGGTTCGGCCATCTTCTAAATTTCGCATGTAATCAATCAACTTTTAACGTAGGGCGCAATTTTATCACTGCCGCTCATTGTTCGCCTGCTAATGGACAATAACTAAAATAATTACTTTTTGTTTGTAGAATGGATTGTTTACCTCTACAATCCATTCAATCAGCTTTAAGCGCTTATTTTGGGAGAAGTTTTGGACGAGGATCGCTTTGAATTTGAGGGAATTCCCGTGACGTTTTATCGGACGGGAAAGGGAAACGGACCGCCGCTGGTGATGCTGCACGGTTCCGGGCCGGGAGCGTCGAGCATCGGTAACTGGAGCAAGGTCATGCGCCCACTGTCCCTCGATTATGAGGTGCTGGCGATGGACCTGGTCGGTTTCGGCAAAAGCGGCCGCAAGCCGCAGCCGCCGTTTTTCGACTATGACCTTTGGCTGCGGCAAGCGGGGGCATTGCTCGACTTGATCGGTCTGGAAAAAGTCGGCGTCATCGCCCATTCGCTGTCCGGCTCACTCGCGTTGCGGCTGGCGGCGAGCGATTCCCGGGTCGCCGCGTTGATGCTCACCGGCGCCATGGGAAAACGTTTCGACGCTACCGCGGCCACGCGCAGCACCTGGAAATGCCCGCGCAATCGCGAAGAGCTGGTGTGCGCGCTGTCCAGATTGATTCACGACCAAAGCGTGATCGATGAAGCCTATCTGAGCGCGCGCGAACCCGTGATTTTCGCACCGGGCTATGCGGACTACTTCGATCGAATGTTTGCCGGCGACCCGGCCGCATTCATCGCCGCGGCCGCGCTCGACGATGAGGAAATCGCGCGTATCCGGCAACCGGTCCTGCTGTTGCACGGGCGCGAGGACCAGGGCTTCCCCGCGTCGACGTCGATCGCTCTGGCCGAGCAATTGAGCCAGGGCGAACTGAGCTTGCTGCGTAATTGCTCCCATTCCGTTGCTTTCGAACGTAGCGACACGTTCCTGGCGCTCGCCCGCGATTTTTTCGGACGAACGCTCAGGGGCAATTAAAAAGGATTTTTATGCAAAAGAAGGGTTACATATTAAAAGGCCGCGTCATCGACGGAACGCTCAATGCGCCGATCGAACGCGGGGCGGTGGTGGTGGACGGCGATCGGATTGCCTGGGTCGGCAAACTGGAAAATCTGTCGCGCGATTTCACCGGCCAGGATTACGAAGTGATCGACCTTCCCGGCAGATCGATCCTGCCGGGGCTGATCGATGCGCATACGCACATATCGTTCGGCGAATCGCGCTCGGAGGAAGAGAATGCGCTATACACGCCGGTCGAGTTTCGTACCGCCAAGGCGCTGTATTACGCCAAAAAAGTGCTGCAGGCCGGCGTCACCAGCGCGTTCGATGCCGCGACGTCCTACAACATCGGCCAGGCGGTGCGCGATGCGATCGATACCGGCATGTTCGACGGCCCCAGATTCACGATTTCCGGCAAGCAGCTGACCACGCATCAGGGACTCGAGGATTCGTTTCCGAACGGCATGGAATTCCCGCCGGGCCAAAGCGCGGTGCTGATCAAAACGCGCGACGATATCGTTGAAGCGATTCGCTTCCAGGTCAAGGACGAGGTGGATGCGATCAAGGTATCGGGTTCGAACGACAACCTGATTACCCCCGACGCGCTGGGTTCGTCGGCCTTCACCTACGAAGAGTTTTGCCTCATCGCCAATGAAACCCATAGGCTGGGGCGCATCTGCAGCGTTCACGCACGTTCGCGGGACTCCGCCCTAGACGCGGCGCGCGCTGGTTTCGACAATCTGTTTCATGCCTCCTATATCGACGATGCCGGCATCGAAGCCTGCCTGGAGAAAAAATGCGTCATCACGCCGACGCTGACCCTGCTGGTCAATCTGATCGACGCGAAACAGGCCAATGCGGGCGCATCCGGCGCCAGCGCGATCAAGCGGGAAGTCGAAGCGGCGACCGTGAATCTCCGGCGCGCCTACGATGCCGGCGTGCCGTTGCTCGCGGGCAGCGAAAGCGGCTGGTCGCCGGTGCCTTACGGGCAATGGCACGGCAAGGAGATGGAGTTGTTTGTCGATTTGCTGGGCATGTCGCCGATCGAGGCGATCCACGCCAATACGCTTGCGGTGACGCGGCTGTTGTCGCGCTACGGGCATGAGGTCGGCAAGATCGAGGCCGGCCGGCTGGCCGATCTGCTGGTGGTTCCCGGCAATCCGGCCGAGGACATCCGCATTTTGCAGCGTCCGCGTTCGTTCGACTACATTTTCAAGGGCGGCCGGCCGATCGACCGGACTCCCCAGGCGCCGCGCGTTCGCAAATGGTACGAACGGCAAAAGACGTTTTTGAACGGCCTGTACGAGTTCGACGAGGAAACCGGGCGCGGACGCTTGACGCAGTAACAGCGGCCAGGCATCGGAGCGTTTCACATTTCTTTTATTTAGAGTTTATTTAATCACCATGAAACTAATCACTTTTTCCCGCAATGGAACGTCCCGCGTCGGCGTGTTCAGTGGTCCGGACGACATTATCGATCTGAGCGATGCTTGCGCCATCGCCGACATGAATGACTTGATCGATCGCTACGATGCGCTGCAACCGGCGATTCGGAAGTGCATCGCCGAGACCAAGACCCGTCTGAAGCTGTCGGAGGTGAAGGTGCTGGCGCCGATTCCGAACGTACGCCGCAACGTATGGTGCGTGGGCAAGAATTACTACGACCATGCGCAGGAGTTTTCCAGCAGCGGTTTCGATTCAAGCGCATCGCGCGGCGCGGTGCCGTCGCATCCGATCATTTTCTCGAAGCCGCCGAGCTCGGTGAGCGGGCCGGGAGACGCGATCGATACGGCGCTCGACCCGTACGATTCGGTCGATTACGAAGCCGAATTGGCGATCGTGATCGGCAAGCCGGGACGCGTCAAGGCCGACGACGATCCATGGTCGTTCGTCTTCGGCATCACGCTGATCAACGACGTGACGGCGCGGGAAGTGCAGAAAATCCATAGCCAGTGGCTGCTGGGCAAAGGCCCCGACGGCTATTGCCCGATGGGCCCGACACTGGTGACAATGGACGACATCCAGAATTTCGACGCGTTGAAACTGGAATGCTACGTCAACGGCGAGGTGCGCCAGTCCACCTTGCTGAAAGACCTGATTTTCGATATTCCGACGCTGATCCGCACCATCGGGCAATCCATCAGCCTGCAACCGGGCGACATCATCGCCACCGGCACCCCGGCCGGCGTCGGGCTCGGGTTCTCGCCGCCGAAGTATTTGAAAAAAGGCGACACCGTGAGCGTGGTGATGGAACCCGTCGGCAGCCTCGACAACGTCGTCATTTGATCGATTTACCCAACTCCACGAGAGTCCGCTCTCGTGTATGGGCCACCCGGTCCTGAGTTACCTATCCAGAGGAAGAGGGGCAATGAGTAAAAAAATAGAGTACATCAATCCGGCCGGTGCGCCGCCGGCGCAAGGTCTGTATTCGCACATGACGCGTGTGAAGGCGGGCGAACTGATTTTCGTCGCCGGGCAATTGTCGGTGGACAACGATGGAGCGATTGTCGGAAAGCACAATTTCGATCTGCAGTTCAAACAGATTTTCGCCAATCTTGAAGCCGTCCTGAAAGCCGTGGGATGCGGTTTCGACGACATCGTGAAGTTCAACACTTTTCTGGTTCATGCGCAGGATATCGAGCATTTCATGCGCCTGCGCGCCGAGGCCTTCCCGCGATTTTTCGCCACCGATGTCTACCCGCCCAATACTCTTCTCGTCGTCGATCGGCTGGTCAAAGAGGAATTCCTGGTCGAAGTCGAGGCGGTAGTGCGGGCGCGGGACTAAAGCGTTCGGCATCGGATAGCAAACGGGATATGGCGAAACAATCGACACATGCCCGACAAACTTGAGCAGTATTCAATTGCGAAAAGGTCATCATGAGCAAATATTCAAGCGAGCAACTGCGCAGCATGGTCCGGGAGGACCGTGTGCATCGCAACATGTACATCGATCCGGAAGTGTTCGAGATTGAAAAAGAGAAGATTTTCAAGAAGGTATGGCTGTACGTCGGGCATGAAAGTCTGATCCCCAATGCCGGCGACTATTACTGCACGACACTGGTCGGACAGCCCGTGGTGTTGAGTCGCCATGTAGATGACAGCGTGCATGTACTGTTCAACCGCTGCGGGCATCGCGGAGCGAAAGTGCTGACCCGGCAACGCGGCAACGCCAAGCTGTTTTCCTGCATGTACCACGGATGGGCTTTCCGGCCGGACGGCCAGCTGGCCGGCGTGCCGATGCGCGTCGATTTCCCCGAGAAGGTCTTGGACGAGCCGCAGTCCGGAATGGTGTCGTTGCCGCGGGTCGAGACTTATCGGGGCTTCGTCTTTGCATCGTTCAACGAACAGGTCGAGTCGCTGACCGATTATCTGGGCGAAGCACGCTGCGGCATCGACGAACTGGTCGACCGCTCCCCGGTGGGGAAAATTGAATTTTCCGCTGGCTGCCATCGCTACCACTTCAAGGGCAACTGGAAGCTGCAGCTGGAGAATCAGGCGGACATGTACCACCCCGCGGCCTGCCACGCGTCGACCGTCGGACCGGACGGACGGCAATTCAAGCGCCGCGCCGGCAAGGAAGGCGGCGACGCCGCATTTTTCACCGCGGACGGCGAGGCCGTGGTCGCTCAGACGGGGGTAAGAGGCTTCCTGAAGGGACATAGTTCCGAAGCGTCCCTGTTCGACAAGGAGCAGTCGGGCGGCGTGTGGGACGACTATCGCGCGCTGATGGTCGACGCCTATGGCGAAGAGCGGACCAAGGATATCCTCAAAAATCGCCGCCATTCGATGACGCTGTTTCCCAGCGTCGACATCCTCATCGCGCAGACATCGGTCCGCGTGATTCGCGCCATTTCGGTCGATCACACGGAAATCGAAGTCTGGCCGGTGCGTTTGACCGGCGCGCCCGACGTCATTTCCACCGACCTGGTCAAGTACTTGAACATCACCCACTCGGCGGCCTCTTTCATTCAGAGCGACGATCTGGAAGCGTTCGAACGTTGTCAGGACGGTCTCAAGGCCGAGGGAGCCGAATGGTTTCTGGTCGCCAAGGGCCTGGGCCACGAAATCGACGAAGGCAAGGGCGTGCAGTTTGGACCCCGTTCGAGCGAAGTCGGACAGCGCGCGCAGCATTATGCATGGCGCGATTTGATGGGCGCGTGAGTCCAAAGGAGAAAGAACGATGAAAAACGACATGAAGATTCTGGCGGGGTCCCAGCCAACATACGTCCGCTTTGAAGAGTTGCGAAGCCTGATTGAAACCGAAGCGGATCTTCTCGATGAGGGCCTGTTCGACCAATGGTGCGATCTGTATGCGGACGACGCCGTCTATTGGGTTCCGGCGCAACGCGGCCAGACCTCCTGGACCACGCATGTGTCCCTGTATTACGACGACAAGCATACGATGAAAACCCGTGTGCAGCGGCTCAAGCATTCGATGACGCATTGCCAGGAGCCGGAATCGCAGTGCGTTCGCGTGGTATCGAACGTACGGCTGGAAAGCATCTCCGATGACGGCGCGCTGCTGGTGGTGCGGTCGAAATTCGTGATGCTCGAGGATCGTCCGGAAAAGCCGCAGCGCGTGTTCGGCGGCAGGTATGTGCATACATTGCGTACGCACGGCGACGGTTTTCAGATCGTGCAAAAGCGCGTCGATCTGACCAGCTGCGATCAGAGTTTCCCCAGCTTGTCACAGCCTTTCTAGGCAGTCCCGTCCGTTTCCCATGGACCCCACATCCATGCGGGGACGGACGGCTGTGCATGCTTTCGTTTTACGGCATCAAAGTGTGAAGCTTCAAAGACAGGCCAAGAAATCTGTATCGATAACCGTTAACCATTTACTGGATCGCATATGTCAACGCTAGCCCAGGGACTTTCGAGTCCCGTCCCATCGGATCAGCCTGCTCGCTCGCTTGCAGAGACCGAAAGCATCTATCGCAAGATTACTCTCAGACTGATTCCATTTTTGTTCATCTGCTGGGTGATCAATTATATAGACCGGGTCAACATCGGTTTTGCGAAAATTCCGTTGTCGAAAGATCTTGGGCTCAGCGATGCCGCGTATGGACTGGGAGTGGGCCTTTTCTTCATCGGTTACATTCTGCTGGAAATTCCGAGCAACATGATCATGCAAAGAATAGGCGCACGCAAGACCATCACGCGCATCATGTTTCTTTGGGGGATGATCTCCTGCTCGATGAGTTTCATCACCACGCCGACGCATTTTTACATCGCGCGGATACTGCTGGGCGCCGCGGAGGCCGGCTTTTATCCAGGCATCATTCTTTATTTGACCTACTGGTTTCCTTCAGGCCGGCGTGCGCGCATCACGTCGCGCTTCCTGCTTGCGATCGCCGTGTCGGGCATCGTCGGCGGCCCGATTTCCGGCTGGATCCTGCACAACATGGTGGATACCTGGGGCTGGAGGAACTGGCAGTGGCTGTTTCTGCTGGAAGGCGCGCCGGCGGTGCTGGCGGCCGTCGTTGCCTACTTCTACCTAGATGACAGTCCCAAGGACGCCAAGTGGCTCACGCAAGGCGAGCGCGACATTATCGCGCGCAATCTGCAAGCCGACGAGAACATGAAGGCGCATGGGACGGGGCATAATTTTCTGGGCGTGCTGAAGGATCCGCGCGTCTACCTGTTGATCGTCGGCTACACCGTGATTCCGCTGATCGGCACGGTACTCAACTACTGGACCGCGACGATCATTCACCAATCCGGCATCGAGGATATCTGGCACGTCGGCCTGCTGTCGGCCATCCCTTTCATCATCGGCGCGGTGGCGATGCTGATCAACGCGCGGCATTCCGACCGTACGCTGGAGCGTCGCTGGCATTTCGCTTTCGCCATCTTCGTCGGCGCGGTGGGCTGCGTGCTGTTGCCGTTCGTCGCCAGCAATTGGATTTTATCGATCGCCTGCCTGGGGCTGGTCGGCATTTCCTATTTTTGCGGGACAGGCACCTTCTGGACCATTCCTCCGGCCTATTTCACGAGCGCGACGGCAGCCGCCGGGATTGCGCTGATCAGCAGCATGGGGCAGTTCGGCTCGTTGCTGGCGCCGATGCTGCTGGGGTGGCTCAAAACACATTCGAATAATATCGCCACCGGTTTATACGTGATTGCGGCAATCAGCGTCGCCGGCGCACTGGTGATTGTCCTGGGCATCCCGAAAAGCGCGTTGCGCGAGCGGCGTCTCGAATAGGTATCGAAACATAATCAATAAACAATAGTGCAAGTGCCGTTCCTATGGGGGGAAGTAGTATGAAGACATTAACTTTGAGCACCAAGCTGTGGCTGATCCTGGCATTGATGTGGCTGGGTCTATTATCGCTTGGCGGCTGGTCCGCATGGAACACGCGCAGCACAATGATGCACGATCGCAGGGAAGCCATCAGAACCAATGTCGAAATCGCCGATACGGTGATCAAGGATTTTGCGGCGCGCGCCGCAAGCGGTGAGCTGTCCTTGCCGGAAGCGAAAAAGCAGGCGATTGCAGCCGTTGCGTCGATGCGCTACACGCCTGAGGGTTATTTCACCTTGTACGATGAAAACTTCGTCGCGCTGGCGAGTCCGAATCCGAAAATCAAGGGGCAGAACCTGAAGAATTTCAAGGATACTACCGGTAACCTTTATATTCAGGAACAGAGGAGCAAGTCTATTGCGGACGGTGGCGCCTATGTGGTGTTCTGGTATCCGCATCCGGGCGATACCAAGCCCGCGCCGAAGCTTTCCTATACCAAAACTTTCGAGCCTTGGGGCTGGACCTACTTTACATCCGCCTATATCGATACCATCGACCAGGCTTTCCATGCCGAATTGCGCAATATGGCGATGATTCTGGCGATCATCGGCGGAGCGTTGATGGCATTGACCGTGTGGGTGATCCGCAGCGTCACGGGCAGTCTGGGCGGCGAGCCGGCTTATGCCGCCGGCATTGCGTCGCGGATCGCCGAGGGCGACCTCGATCTGCTGGTCGACGTGAAGGCGAAGGACACCAGCAGCATGCTTTACATGATGCGGCGCATGCAACAACAATTGTCCTCGACCATCGCACAGATCCGCCAGGGCGCCGACTCCATCGATGCCGGCGCGCGTGAAATCGCCGCCGGCAATCTCGATTTGTCGTCGCGCACCGAGCAGCAGGCGGCGTCGCTGGAAGAGACCGCCTCCAGCATGGAAGAACTGACCTCGACGGTTAAACAAAATGCCGACAACGCGCGGCAGGCCGGCCAATTGGCGCGCAGCGCCTCCGATATCGCCGCGCGTGGCGGCGAGGTGGTGGGGCAGGTGGTGGAAACCATGCAAGGCATTACCGACAGTTCGCGCAAGATGGCCGATATCATCGGCGTCATCGATGCCATTGCGTTCCAGACCAATATTCTGGCGCTGAACGCGGCCGTCGAAGCAGCGCGCGCGGGTGAACAGGGCCGCGGCTTTGCGGTGGTGGCGTCCGAAGTGCGCAGCCTGGCGCAACGCAGCGCCCAGGCCGCCAAGGAAATCAAGGGCCTGATCGACGATTCGGTGGCGCGCGTCGGCAGCGGATCGGCGCTAGTCGAGCGGGCCGGAGCGACGATGGACGAAGTGGTGGTGGCTGTGAAGCGGGTCACCGATATCATGGGTGAAATTGCATCGGCCTCCGAAGAACAAAGCATCGGCATCGAGCAGGTCAACCAGGCGATTACCCAGATGGACAGGGTGACGCAGCAAAATGCGGCGCTGGTGGAGGAAGCGGCGGCCGCGGCAGGTTCGCTTGAAGACCAGACCCGCAAGCTGCAGGAAGCGGTATCGATCTTCCATATCGGGGGTGTTGACGCGCAAGCGGCCAGAGTCGCCATACCCGGGACGCCGCCCAAGACCCTGGCAAGCCGTGGTCCCGTGCCGGCCAAACTGAATATGGCGGGTAAATCGATGGCCTGATTTTCATGTATTGCGGCGGGACATCGCGGCAATGGTTTCCAAACGGTTTGACATAAAACGGCGCCACTGGCGCCGTTTGCCGTTGATGGCCCGGCCGATGCTGTTAGTCGGCGGCTTTACAAATTTAATATACTATACCCCCCTATATTAAATTTGGAGCCCCGCAATGAGCCATACCATCCGAGATAAGCAGAAACTCCTGAATCGGATACGCCGGATACGCGGGCAAGTCGACGCCATCGAACGCGCGCTCGAAGGCGAGAGCGAATGCGGAGATGTCTTGCAGCAGATTACCGGCTGCCGAGGGGCAATGAACGGCTTATTGGCAGTCGTGCTCGAAGACTACATCAGGACGCATCTGGTCGACAGCGACGCGACCCATGGCGCTGCGCAGGGCGATGCCAGAGATCGGCTGATCGACGTTGTGCATAGTTATTTCAAGTGAGCCTGCGATGAGTGATTTTTACGACGCCTCGCTTGAGGCCGGTCATGCGCATGTTTTCCTGGGCGCAGGGCATGACAGAAACGAGCGCAAAACCTGGGCCGTGATTGCGCTCTGCAGCGCGATGATGCTGGTGGAAATTGTCGGCGGCGGCATGTTCGGTTCGCTGGCTTTGGTGGCCGACGGGCTGCACATGTCAACGCATGCCGGTGCGATGCTGATCGCCGCGATGGCCTATACCTACGCGCGCAAACACGTCGATGACCCGCGTTTCGTGTTCGGCACCGGCAAGCTGGGCGACCTGGCCGGATTTTCCAGCGCGATCATTCTCGCGATGATTGCGTTGTTGATCGGCTATGAAGCCGTGGTCCGTTTCATGTCGCCGGTGCCTATCCATTTCAACGAAGCGATCCCGATTGCCGTGGTCGGTCTGATGGTCAATATCGCCAGCGCGTGGCTCTTGAGCGGCGACGGCCACCACGGACACAGCCATGGGCACAGCCACGGCGAACACGATGAACACGATCAGCATGCAGAGGTGCAGTACATTGCAAGCTCTGCCGGCCGCTTGGCGCTCTCGATCTTCGAGGATGGGGTCGCGCCGGTTTTTCGTATCGAGGCGGATACCGAGGGCATAACGTCGGCCCTGCGGGATGCGATCGTAACGACGATCCGTCCGGACGGCACGCGCCAGGCGTTCAGCTTCGCCCGGAAAGGGGCTTTCCTCGAATCGACGTCGCACATTCCGGAGCCGCATGCATTCAAGGCGGTGCTTGCGCTATCCGATGGCGAGCATAGCGTTGCCTTCGAAGAGCACGCTCACGATCACCAAGACGACGGCGTGGACAGCCGCGACCATAATATGCGCGCAGCCTACATCCACGTCATTGCCGATGCGGCGGTGTCGGTGCTTGCCATTATCGGTCTTCTGCTTGCCAAGGTGTTCGGCTGGCTGTGGATGGATCCGCTGGCGGGCATGGTCGGCGCGCTCGTCATTGCCAACTGGTCATACGGCTTGGTGCGCGATACCGGCGGCATTTTGACGGACATGAGCTCCAATGAAAAAATGGCCGGCAAAGTACGCGCCGCGGTTGAAGCGGCCGGCGACAAGCTGGTTGATTTACACGTCTGGCGTCTAGGTCCCGGCCACTTCGGCGCCATCGTTTCCCTGGTCACCGACGAACCGCAGCGCGGCCCCGCTTTCTACCACGCCGCGTTACGGCAATTCAGAGGACTGTCGCACATCACGGTTGAGGTTGTCGCTGGGCGACGGGCGGCGATTTAAGCGCCGCTGGAGGCAGCCGCCACCATGCGTGCCGGGTTTTTTAGGCGTTTTGTCTTCGGCGCCGGCCAGCATGCCGGCCCCCTAGCAGCAACCGCTCCACGCGCTGTTGCGGTAAAACGGCGCTAAGTCCTCGTTCAGCGCGGACATCGCGGCATGCCAGGCGCCCACCGATGGCTGCGCGGCGATACGCGCGCGCATCTGCGCGATCAGTTCGGTACGCAATGCCTGTTCGTCGACGCCCCGGACACGGCCCTGCGCCACCACCGTCCTGCCGCCGACGATGACTTCGTCGATATGCATGCCGCTGCCGCGCGCCAATAGCAGATCGAAGGGATCGATCGGCAGCAGGCCGTCGTCGTCGAGCTTGTCCCAGTTCAGCAGTATCAGGTCGGCACGCGCACCCACCGCCAGACCGGCATCGGCGGATACGCCGGGCGGCGGCCCATTTACGCTGCGGCGGCCATTCTGCGCGGCGAAGGTCCACAGTTGGGTACGGTCCATCGTCACATCGAAGCCCCAGCCGCGGTGCAGCTGGTAGGCCAGACGCATCTCGCGCAGCGGGTCGTCGTCTTCGTCGACCCCGGTGGCATCCAGGCCCAGCGCGACGCGGCAACCGTGCCGCAGCATCTCCGGCACCGGCGCGATGCCGGACTTGAGGTACAGGTTGGAGCTGGTGTTGACGGCAATCGTCACCCCGCGCTCGGCCAGCAGCGCCAGTTCTTCCGGCCGCGTCCAAACGCAATGCGCCAATGTCAGCCGGGGGCTCAGCATGCCGATGTCGTCGAGGAATTTCACGATGCCGCCCGGGTGCGCCCGATCGGCCCATTCCCGCTGGTAGCGCGTTTCCAGCAAATGCATGTGGATGGGGCGGTCATGCTCGGCCGATGCTTGCGCGATCGCCTCCAGCAGCGGCGTGGTGCACCATTGCACGCCGGCCGGACCGTACTGCACCGTTACGTGTTCGGCGTAGCCACCTTCGTCGACCATGCGGGCGACATCGTCGACCAGCGCGAGCTGCTGCGCCGCGTCCACCGGCTTGACGCTCAGGCGGGCCGCTACCGCATTGCGGATTTCGGGGCGCACCGCAGCCAGCACCGTGGCGTCGTCGCAATAAGCGATGCCGTTGCGGTCGCGCATCGCGATCGCGAAACCGATGCGGTTGCCGACGTCCTTCGCGGCCCGGGCCACGGCGCGCGCTTCGTCGACGTAGGGCATGCCGCCCTGCACGCGGGTGTAATGCACCATCAGGTTGGCGATGCCGTGGCGCACCGAACGCGCGAAGGTGGTCGCGGCATTCAGGTAAGGATCGGCGCCCGGGATGATGCCGAGCACCGGCAGCCAGCTTTCCAGCGGCTTGTCGAAGCCGCCTACGCTCGCGCTGCGGAAAAAACGGCCGTGGTCGTGCGCATTGCTCAGCGCCGGCAATGCCAGGCGGCGCGGTCCCGGCGGCGGCGCCGGCGACGGCGCGATCGCGGCAATGCGGCCGTTCTCGATCGACA
>JAQGLY010000037.1 GCA_028292625.1 Herbaspirillum sp.
ATCCAGGCGTTGATGCACGTGCGCATCGACTGCGCCGGGAATCTGGCGAATCTGCTTGACCAGTTCCGCTGCCAGCAGCGCATTGCCGTTCACGTCGGCACCGCTAAACTGCACATCGATCGCTGCCGGCAGACCGAAGTTCAGAATCTGCGTGACGATATCGGCCGGCTGGAAAAAGAATTCGATGCCGGGGAAGCGCTTCGGCAATTCGGTGCGCAGCATCTGCACCAGTTGCGGCGTCGGCCGGTGCCCTTCGTGCAATGCCATCAGGATTTCGCCGTCCAGCGAACCGATGGTGCCGGCGTTGCTGTACGACAGATTGATACCGCTGTTGGGCAAGCCCAGATTGTCGAGAATGGTGTCCAGTTCGTCCGGCGGAATCATTTGCCGGATCGCCGCTTCAACCAGATCGGCCTGGCGCGCAGTTTCCTCGATGCGGGTGCCCGTGGGCGTGCGCATGTGCAGACGGATTTGGCCGGCGTCAACGCTAGGGAAGAAATCGCGACCCAGAAACGGATACAGCAGGCACGACAACAGGCAGAACGCCGTGAACATCAACACGAAATTCTTGCGCTTGGCCAACATCGCCGACAACGCCAGCGTATAGGAGCGGCGCACGCGTTCGAACTGTTGATCGAAATTGCGGTACACCCGTTGCAACAGGCTGGGCCGCGCTTGCACCGCATGCTGGTCGACGCCGCCCATGAGCAGCATCACCAGCGTCGGCACCAGCGAACGCGACAGGAAATACGAGGCCAGCATCGCAAACACCACCGCCTCGGCCATCGGCACGAACAGGAAACGCGCCACACCGGACAGGAAAAACATCGGCACGAACACGATACAGATACACAGTGTCGAAACGAAGGCCGGTATGCCGATTTCACCGGCGCCGACCAGAATGGCGTCGTTCAGCGGCGTGCCCAGGTGCAGATGGCGTTCGATATTTTCAATCGTCACGATCGCCTGGTCGACCAGAATACCGACCGACAGCGCCAGTCCGCCCAGCGTCATCAGATTCAGCGTTTCGCCCAGGACGAACAAAATCAGGATGGACGCCAGAATCGACAATGGAATGGTCAGCGCAATGATCACCGTGCTGCGCCAGTTGCCCAGAAACAGCAGCACCATCGCCGCGGTCAGCCCGGCGGCGATCAAGGCTTCGCTGATCACGCCCTTGACCGCCGCCTTGACGAACAGCGACTGGTCGAACAAAGGCGTCACCTTGACGTCCGGCGGCAAGGTCTGCACCGCGCGCGGCAGCAGGGCCTGCAAATTGGAGACGATATCCAGCGTCGACGCGCCGCCGTTTTTCAGGACCGACAGCAGCACGCCGCGATTGCCGTCTTGCCGCACGATATTGGTTTGCGGCGAGAAGCCGTCGCGCACATAGGCCACATCGCGCAGATAGGTTGTGGCCGTGCCGGAAGTGCGCACGGGTAGATCGTTCAAACCTGAAATGACTTCCGGCGAGCCGTTCATCTTCACCGTGTATTCGGTGCCGCCGAGTTTGGCGGTGCCGGACGGCAGGATCAGATTCTGGGTATTGACCGCGTTGACCACGTCCACCGGCGACAGGCCGCGCGCCTGCAATGCGGGCATATCCACATCGACCGAGATCACGCGGATCTTGCCGCCGTATGGAAACGGTATCGCCACGCCGGGAATGGTAATGAGCTGCGGTCGCAGCAGATTGATCGCCGCGTCGAACAGCCGTTGCTCGGGCAGCGTCGCGCTCGACAGCGCCAGTTGCACTACCGGAATGCTGGACGCCGAATATTTAATCACCAGCGGCGGGGTAATCCCCGGCGGCAATTGCCTTACCTGCGATTGCACCGAAGCGACCACTTGCGCCATCGCGGTCTGGATATTGGCGTTGGGCTGGAAAAAGATCTTGATGACGGACACGCCGGACAGCGATTGCGATTCGATATGTTCGACGTCGCTGACCACGGTGGTCAGGCCGCGCTCGGTGGTGGCGGAGATGCGCTGCCCCATTTCCTGCGCCGACAGGCCGTTATAGTTCCAGATGATGCTGACGACCGGGATATTGATTTCCGGAAAAATGTCGGTGGCCATATGCAACAGGGCCAGCGGCGTCGCCAATACTATCAGCATCGCCATCACAATAAAGGTGTAAGGGCGACGCAACGCCAGCGCGACCATGGACATAGGAATTAAGTTCCGTTTTAAAAATTATCGCTGGATTATATACAGATAGCGGTTTGATAATGCAGGTAAACGCACGAATACATTCACCTGCAACATCGGCCAATAGGAATGATCGGAATACGTTCCGATTAGCGGAACGTATTGCCAATTTTCAACCCTCGGGAGGTTAAGCAAAAATAATGCCTGGAAGGCGGCCGGCCGCTATTCTGTCGTTTTGCGGCGCTTCTTTTGCTGCAGTTGCGCGCTTTCGGTGACCAGCCGGCCCAGTTCCCGGGTCGACGGCATGCGCCGCGTGGCGCCTTCGGATGCGATCTCGTCGGCAGCCAGATTTTCGATCATCGCGAACAACACGTTGCGGGTCGTTTTGACATCGACGTCTGTGATCCCGCGCACCGCGACGTCGTTGACTTCTTCGGCAAGCGGCACCAATTTCTTTTTTAGCGCCCGCCCGGCCGGCGTCAGAAAGATGTAATTATTCCGTTTGTTTTCAGCCAGTTGCTTGCGCTCGATATAACCGAGTTTTTCCATCGCGATGATCGCAGCATAGGTCGTCGGCTCCATTACGCCGACCTGTTCGCTCAGCGCACGCTGCGTCAGTCCGTCTTTTTCCCACAGCACGCGCAAAAACCGCCAATGCCCGAATGAGGTGCTGTGCTTGATCAGGCGAATCTGCAATGCGCGCACCAATGCGCGCGAGGAATCCATGATCAGATGGGCGAGACGGTCGTCGAGGCCGACTTCTTGCCAGTGTTCCAGAATGACTTGCGTATCGGCTTTTTGAATTGTTGATTTCTTCATACGCGCCATATTCGTTCGTTTATTTGCTATATAAAATATACCGCCGGCCCAACAGCGGCGCGTTGCCGCCCAAAAAACCGTGCGGGCATCAAAAAAACGCATTGTAGCCGACGGAAACGCCGGACCTGAAAACCGCCAAAGCCTCAAGCCGTCACCGCGGCAAATTCGCTGATCGAACGTTCGAACGCGGCCAGCACGCGCGACTCGACCGCATGCATTTCATCGCTGCCGTAGACCCGCGGACGCGGCAGATCGATGTTGATGACCGTCGCAATCCGCGTCGGCTTCGGCGTATACACCAGGATCCGGTCCGCCAGATAGCAGGCTTCGACGATATCGTGCGTCACGAACACCACTGTGCGTTTGTCGCGCATCCAGGTGGACACCAGTTCGGCGCGCAGTTTGCGCGCGGTCATCTCGTCGAGCGCGCCGAACGGCTCGTCCATCAGCAGCAGATCCGGATTGCGCACGTAGGCGCGCGCGATGCTCACGCGGTTTTGCATGCCGCCGGAAATCTGATGCATATAAAATTTTTCGTAGCCGGACAGATTGACCAGTTCCAGCACGTCCCGGATGCGCTGCTTTTCGTTCGGCGCCGGACGCCCGGATTCGGCGCGCAATGCGAACTGCAGGTTTTCTTCGACGGTGCGCCACGGCAGCAATCTGGGCTGCTGAAAAATATAGCCGTAATTCGGCTTGCGCTCGCGCACCGATATCCCGTCGACCTTCACTTCGCCGCCGGTGGCGTTCAACAGTCCGGCGATACAGTTCAACGTCACCGATTTTCCGGAACCGGAAGGTCCCAACAGGCAAACGAATTCACCCTCAGAGACGTTGAAGCTGACATCGTCGACCACCGTCAGCGGGCCGCCGCCGGTGTCGAATACTTTGGTCAGACGCATGACCTCGATATTGCTCATCAGGATTTCCTATGCTTTCTTCCAGCGGGTCGCCAGCAGCTCCAGCGGCACGATGAATAATCGATCCGATACCATCATCATGAACACCAGCCAAACGGTCCACGCGAACACTTCATTCGGCCGGCTGAATTCCCAGCCGGTAAACAGGTTGTAACCGATACCGCCGCCGCCCGCGCCCCCGGAAAACAGTTCGGCCAGCACGCTGATCTTCCAGCACATGCCGAGCATGGAACGGCTGGCGCTGACCAGATACGGCGTCAGGCTGGGAAAGACGATATGCCGCAGCACCATATAGCGATTGGCACGCACCGACTGCCCCATCCCCAGCAAGTACGGATCGACATTGTTCAGGCCGGCGGCGACATTGAACGAAATGATCGGAAATGCAGCCACGAAGATCGTGAACACCACCGAGGACCGGGTCAGCCCGAACCAGATCAGCGACATCAGCGCCCACACTACATATGGCACGGTCTGTGCGAAATTGAGCAGCGGGCCGGTCACCGTTTCATAGCGCGCCAGCGCAAAGCCGATCAACGTGCCGACCGCCAATGACAGCACCGCGCCGATCAGCACCGATTGGATGGTGGAAACGCTGGCGCTGAGCAAAGACCCGTCGGCCGCCAGCGATGCTATGGTTTTAAAAATAATCCCCAGCGATGGGAACACATACGCCGGCTGCGTATACGCTAACGCCTGCCACAACACCGCCAGCAAAACGAAAGGCAGCACCCGGACCGCCATCCGCTTGCAGCGGCTGCGCCAGACCGGCGGTTTCGCCGCTTTCGCCGTGACGGTCGGTAGCGCAAGCGGATGAGCGGGATTTTCCATGAAATCGACCTCCTGTTTGACTACAGCCTGACCCAGAAATCGGCAGCCTTGACCGGTGCGTTCAATTGCTTTGCCTCCAGCAATCTGTCGTAAAAATTCTGGATCATTTTGATGAACACGGGATCGTTCTGCTGCTTCAGCATATTCGGCACATAAGGCGTCAGCAATTCCTTGGCGCCGGCCTCGGTCATTTTCATTTCGGGCATGGTCTCGACCATGGCCTTGGCGGCCGGATCGATATTTTTCGGCAGGCTGGCCAGCGTCTGTTCCATGATGGTCATGAACTTCTGCACAGCGGCCCGGTTCTTCTCGATGAAATCCTTGCGGCCGGAAATCACCAGGGCGACGAAGGGCTCATGGTAATGCCTCTCGTAAACATCGCCCGG